>CBIHOQ010000023.1:0-82495 GCA_966212065.1 uncultured Burkholderiaceae bacterium | reverse complement strand
CAGATACGACATTTCTATTTAGCTGGCGCTACGACATTTAAATCTGGCCTCGACACCATCTGTAGGCGCTTTTTAGTAATGATCTGCTGTGGCACCGCGCGCGCAAGATGAACACAGCTGAACAGGCGTTTCTCGACAGCTTCGAGCGGACCATGCAGCGCTTTTCGCTTCCGGAACGGCTGGGTTAAAGACGATGCAGTGGTCATTACCGGCCGCCAAAACGTCCGGCGGCGGTTCGTCAGCGATCGCGGCGATGATGGTCAACCCATAGCCCGATTGACTCCTTCGACACTGCGTAACGATTCAACCCTGGGCAAACAGGCAGCAAAACCAACCCCAAAAACCGGACGTTTCAACTTAGCCGGAAGTTAATGCGGATCGATTAATTGTGAATTTATGACTACGCGACCTACATCGAACAGGCACATTTCCGAGCGAGTGCTGCCGGTTGCGACCCATTCGACTACCGCTGCACCGAATACGGGTGCGAACTTGAAGCCGTGCCCCGAAAGCCCGGCCGCAACGAACAGCCCATGCACGCGCGGATCGGGGCCAAACAGCGGATTGCCGTCGGGCGTATCGTCGAAAAACGATACGCGACTGCCTGCGGAGACGGCATCGATCAGACGCGCGAAGCGGCGCGCCGCACGGTCTCGGTAACGCACAATCTCGGCCTCGCTCATCGACGAGGCCAAACCGTCGGGGTCGATCGGCCCGGAATCTTCGGCCCGCAACGAGCCGACGAAGTAGTACCCGGGCATATCCGGACGCAGATAAAAACCCGCTCGCCGATCCGACACGCCGGGCAATGCACCGCCCTCCTCGTCCTCCGTACGCATGATCGCCACGCACTGGCGCGACGCGGTAATCGGCAGGCTCGCCCCGCATTCGGCGGCAAGCGCAGCCGCCCAAGGGCCGGCCGCATTGACGACGATGCCGCAATCGATCGGGCCGCGATCGGTGTCGACGCCTTTAACGCGGCTGCCCTCGACGATAATGCGCAACGCCGCCCGCCCAACGTCGATGACCGCGCCGTACGCACGCGCGCCGTTCGCGAATGCCACCGCAGTTGCGCGCGCGTCGCAATAGCCGGCGTCGGCCTCGTAGACGGCGCCGGCCAGATCGTCGACCGTCAGATCGGAGAGTCGGCATTGCAGCGCGTCGGCCGGCATCCATTCGACCGTGACTCCCGCAGCGTGCAGCAATGCCACGCGCTCACGCGTGGCGCGTTCGTCTGCACTAGATACGGCGGTCAAAAACCCGGTGCGTCGATAACCGCAATTTCCGCCGACGACCTCAGGCCAATGCCGGTACGTATCGAGCCCTTCGCGAGCGAGCGTTGCGAGCGCCGGGTCTGCGTAATACTGCCGAACGATACCGGGGGATGCCCCCGACGATCCTGCCCCGATATCCGCGCGCTCCACGAGCCGTACGTTGACTCCACCGCGCGCAAGGTGCCATGCGATTGCGCAGCCGGTCGTCCCTGCGCCGATCACTACGACGTCGGCCGACTCACGCATGCGCCGCGCTCCTCTCTGCAACCAGTGCGGGCGGCAGGCATGCATCGAGCGAATCGCGTTCGAGCGGCGCGAACCAAACGCGCCCGGCAAGTCCACCGCGCGGCCGTGTCGCGCTCGTCAGTTCCGCCCGCAGCGGTGCGCCCTCGCGGCCAACGGCGTGCCATAGGTCGTAAGCGAGGCGCGGCATCACGGGGGCGACGACGCATGCAAGGCCATTGAGCCAACCATACGCTTGCGCCGCATCGCTCAAATCAAGCCCCGGCCGCACGATCCACTCCCGTAGCACCGAACATGCGCCGCGAACCGTGACAGCATCAAGCCGGAACGATACGTCGAGCGTTTCCAGCATGGCGGCGATCTGCGCTTGGAAAGAATCGCCCACGCTCATCGATTGCCCGATCACGCGATCGAGCGCCGCGCCGGCCGCGTGGATGCGAGCCTGCAACGTGTCCACGAGCTCGTCGTTCACAAAGGCGATAAAGGCATCGACGTCGAAATTCGTCGGTCCCTCTTCCGGGCTTTCTCGCGCGAGAAAATATCGGACAGCATCGCTGGTCGCAGGCGTGGCTTCGACGATATCGGCCGCCCACACGACGTGCAACCGACTCGTCGAAAACTTTTCGCCTTGAAGGTTGTAGAAGTAATTGGTCAAGGCATGGTCGAATGGCTTGCAGTCGGGCAACGCCCCCATCACCGCTGCGCTGCCGGCCAGCAGCAGCACCGCGTTGTCGATGCCGAAGCTGACTAGCGCGGTCGTCTCGCTGTCGCGCCCCATCGGGTGCGCGCTTTCCACGCTGTCCGAACACCGATCGCCGCAGGTCAACGCGTACTCCCAGCCGGCTTCGAACAGCACGCGCGGATTGCCGAACCGATCCGTATTCCATGCAACGCCCCATTCGCCCGGTGCAGTCAGCCGCACGCGCCCCGCTTCTTGCTCGAGAAACCGGCGAACGACTTCGACGAACCGGGGCGGCGCGCCGCGCGCTGCGATCGTGCGCAGCAGCGCCGCTTCGTCGTCGATACGCAAGAAGAGGCTCTCGACTTCGCGCCATTCGAGCGCTTCGTCGCCGACACGCGCGCGCGGCTCGACCATCGCCTCCGGCCGAAAATGCGCACCGCACGCTTCGCAGAAATAACCGGCCGCGCCCGAATCACACTGCGGACAGCGTCCGACGAGCCACGCGCCCGCAAGATAACGGCCTGTTGCGCGGCTGTAGAGCACCTTTTCGACGATCGTCTCGGTCAATCCCTGCTCGATCAGACTCGTCACCGCACGGCGCGCATTCTCGGCATGTCGGCTCGCATACGGGCCTTGTACCAGGTCGAGAAAATCGTCGACGATGATGTCGAGCGCGGCGAGATCGTGCGCGATTCGTTCGTGATAGTCGCGGCATACCTCCTGCGGCGAGCGGTGCTCCTGCAGGGCCTTCCACAACACGTACGAGTCGAAGCCATCGACGGCCGAGACGACATCGACGCGGTGGCCTAGGGTGCGCAGGTGACGGCCAAGCATATCCATGCGCAGATAGGGGCCGGCGATATGGCCAAGATGCAAGCGACCGTTCGGCGTTGGCGGAATCGGCATCAAAAAAAACTTGCGGGCTGGGGCATTCATAGCGATCTCGAAGATTGAATAGAGGGCTAGCGGCAACGACGACACGCACGCGTGACACCGTCACCGTCAGTCGGTAAGAAGACGCAACGCTTCATGGGCGAGCCCCGGCGACAGCCGGAAGCCCGCGCCACTGCCCGCGCCCGCGATTACGATGGGGGTCTCCGGCACACGCTCGACGAGTGGCTCGCCCGTAGGCGTATAGGCGTCGCAGAACACGCGCCCCCCGCGATAGGCGTCGCGCGGGCCGAGCCCGTAACGTTCGACGATACGCAGCGCGGTCTCGCGGTCCTGTGCGGAAATCTCCAGCGCGTGTTTCAACGGCCGGCAGTCCCATTCGTCGGCCCGAAAACTGAACAACCACTGTTTGCGAAGCGGCAACGGCATCAAATAGGCGTCGGCCTGGGGAAGGAATAGCGCAGCGGCCTCGGGCGGCGGCACGCGGTCGACGTGGAGTGCGACGACCTTTTTGATCCGCACCGCGCGCACGCACGACAGCGAGCCGAACGATTGGGCGAACGGCTCGCCGACGAGCCACGGCCCAACGGCCACCACCGCTCGCGCCGCATAGACCGCGGAGCCGTCATCGAGCCGCAATTCGACGCCCACTTTATGACGCGCCAGCGCACATACGCCGGCGCCCTCGACGCAGAACGCATGAGTCGAACGCAAGCTGGCCTCGATCAGCGCGCGAGCGATCGACGCCGGGTCGTGACTCACGGCCTCGCCTCCGTGAAGCAACAGTTCGTTCGCACCCAGTTCGAGGGGCGCCAACAAACGGTCCTGTAACGCCCGCGGCGAGAGCGGGGTGTCGTCGATGGAGAAATCGACCGCCGCTTGCCGCAGCGCCGGCGCGTTCGCGGCCGGCGTGACCCAAAACACGTCGGCCGCGGTGGTGCGCAGGCCCATCGGGACTCGGATCTCGCGGTACAGTTCGGCACCGAGCGCCGCGAGGCGTCGTTCGCGCGGCGTGCGTCCGGTTGCGAGCAACACGCCCGCGGAGTGGGCAGTCGCCCCTTCGCTGTTGCGAAAGCGCTCGACGAGCAAGATCCGCCATTGCGGAAAGCGTCGCTGCGCAAGCCACAACGTCCACGCGCCGACGATGCCGCCGCCGACGATCACGAGATCGTAGTCACGCCTCATGTCACGCCCACCATACCGAAAA
Source organism: uncultured Burkholderiaceae bacterium (assembly GCA_966212065.1). Lineage (GTDB taxonomy): Bacteria > Pseudomonadota > Gammaproteobacteria > Burkholderiales > Burkholderiaceae > Trinickia. The sequence goes on along the minus strand of CBIHOQ010000023.1, from coordinate 78,198 downwards.
GATCTGCGCGCTTTCGTCACCGACGTTGCGCGTGAAATGCGGACGCCACGGTTCGAAGAACACGGCCTGCCCCGCTTCGATTCGATGCCACTCGCCGTCGTAACAGAGCTCGAGCTCCCCTTTCGATACGAACCAGATCTCATGCACGGCGTGGCGGTCTTCCTGAGTGCCGCAGCCCGGCTCGATCGTGAAGCGCGAACTGCGCAGCGGCGCGTTGCTCAACCGATCGCCGAATGCGTGCATGAACAAGCGCACGCCCGGCAGGTCGACGACGTCCTCGACTTCCCCGATAGCAGGCGCACTGAGCACGACGCTGACTGATAACGGCACCCCCTCGCCCCCCCCCGAGGGCAATCGCAGTTCGCTTGCCCCGGCTGTTACGCGATTCGAGGCGGCGGTCACGACATCATCTCCAGGTCCGGGGTTCCGCTTTGCACGGCCATCGACTGCGCCTCCCAACTAACGAATGGCGCCGCTTCGCCGACGTCATACAGTTGACACCCGGCAATGCTGTTGATGATCTGCGCACACCGCCATGGGATCAGCCCAAGGTTCGGGTCGGCGATGCCGCGTTGATGCTTCGCTGCGTTCTGCACGTAAATCCGGCAGAGCGCGGGACCATCCCAGCGAATCGAGTAGTCGGGGTTAACGACGTAGCCGTCGCCGCTGCGCTCAATCCGATCGGCAATGGCGTCCAGGCATGCCGGCATTCCGTACGCGTAGCCTGTGCAAAGCACGACGATGTCGGCGTCGATCGTCTCGTGGGTTTGGCGCTGCAGGTGTCTGAACGTCAGCGACCAGCCGTCGCCTCGACGCGCGACGGCAATCAACTCGCGCGCCGGTCGCAACTGGAGATTGCATGACATGCCGGTGACGTAACGCAGTTCGTAGACGCGGCGATAAATCGCCTCGAGCAGCGCGGAAGACACGCCGTCGCTCGCAAGCTTTTGCTCGGCCAACAGCGTCGCGCGCAAGGTCTCGGGCAGGTCGTAGAAATAATTGCTGTAGCCAGGGGTATAAAGCTCGTTCGTAAACGACGATTCGTCGAGCGGTGCGAAATTCCATCGACGCGACGCCCAAGTCACGCTGGCCGGCATCGCGCTCGAGTCAGACAGCAGATGATGGAAGACTTCCGCGCCCGTTTGCCCACCGCCGATCACGACGACGCGTTTGCCTTCCACCGGGTTGTTGTTGATCAAGTACTGCGACGCATGCAGCAGGGTCGTGCCGAGCCACGGCTTCGCGCAATCGGGCACGGTCGCTTGCAGCCCGGTGCCAAGCACGATGCTACGGGTCGGCTGGGTCCAGCCGTTGCCTCGCACGATGAGCGACTCGCCGTCGAGTTCGACCGCGTCCACTTGGCGACCGAACTCGAGCATGTCCAATTGCTCGCACGCCCATCGATAGTATTGGTTGAACTCGCGCCTGAGCACTTGCGGGAAATTTGCATTGATGAAGCACAGCAGGCGCTTATGTGTCGCCAAGAATTGCAGAAACGACAGTTCGCTCGTCGGATCGACGAGGCTGACCAAGTCCTTTAGAAACGGCACTTGCAACGATGCGTTGGGCAGCATCAAGCCCGCGTGCCATTGAAATTCGGCCCGGCGTTCGAAGAAGCGGGCGAGCACGCGCGGATGGCGTTTGAGCAGCGCGGCAAGGCTCAAGTTTGCCGGCCCGATCCCGATTCCCACGAGATCGATTGGGCCGTCGGTTGATGAATAGCGCATTTCAAGTCCTTGTATGGGCAAAGCGACAGTGAAACAGCGGGCACGCGAATGTCCGAGCGCGAGAACCGCACCCGGACACAACGAAGCACCTCGAGAATCAGGCGACCGCTCCCGGCGCCCGCGCGGCAAGCGACAGCGTGATGCGCCAAGAGAACGCGGCGAGCAGCGACAGGCCGATCGCAAGGCTGACGGCGGTGCGCACGCCAACGCCGCCCGGTTGAGCCGCGCCGAGCAGCAAGCCGAAGATCGCGACGCCGAACGCCGAGCCGGTCTGCCGGCTCGCGTTGAGCACACCGGCGGCAACGCCGGCGCGCGTCTTGTCGACGGCGCTGAGCAGCGTCGCCGTGGCGGCCGGCGTAATGACCCCCGAGCCAAAGCCGACGGCCGGGAAGCACAATGCGATGCGCCAGTACGGCACATCGTGTGCCAGCGCGAGCAACCCCGCGAAACCGATTGCATAGAGCAAGAATCCGCCGATCACGACGCGACTAGTGCCGTAAGCCGCGCCAAGCCGGCCCGCCGAGAAGCTGCCCGCCGTCACCATGACCGTCAGCGGCAGGAACGCGAGACCGGTCTGCAGCGATTGCCAACCGCGTCCTTCCTGGAAATACAAACTCAGCAAAAACAGCAGGCCATAAAACACGAGCGCGGAAATCAGCGAGACGAATACGGAGGCCGAGAAGACCGGATGGCGAAAAAGTGCGAGAGGCAGCATCGGTTGAGCGCGTCGGCGTTCGATCAAAACAAATCCGATCCAGCCCGCGACGGCGGCGCCGATGCCGACCACGATCGGTGCGGACCGCCACCCTAGCTTCGCGCCCTCGATCAACACGGCGACCGAGCACGCAAGCGCGACGATGGCCGCTGCTTGACCGGCAAAGTCCATGTGTTCGATGCGCGCGCGCCGCATACCCGGAATGCGCAGCGTGAGCAAAGCCCCGCAGGCGGCGATCGGCACGTTGACGACGAAAATGCTGCGCCACCCGAACCAGTGAACGAGTAGGCCGCCGACCAGCGGGCCCGCTGCCATTGCGATGCCGCCGCACCCAGCCCAGACGCTGATGGCCCCGGCGCGCTGCTGCGCGTCGGTGTAGGCCGTGCTGATCAGCGTCAGCGAACACGGCACGAGCAGTGCGGCGCCGACGCCCTGCATGACACGCGCGATGACGAGCGTCGTCAGATTCGGCGCAAAACCGCATAGCGCGGACGCCGCCGCGAATACCAGCAACCCGGTCAAGTAGACATTGCGAGCGCCAAGCCGGTCGCCGAGCAGCCCGCCTGTTAGCAGCAAGCTCGCGAAAGTCAGCGTGTAGGCGTTGACGACCCACTGCAGCCCGGCCACGTCGGCGCCCAGCGAGGCGGCAATTTTGGCGAGCGCGATATTGACAATTGTCGTATCGAGAATAACTACGACGTAGCTCAAACTCGTCGCCAGTAATACGCTTTTCTTATATTCGTTCGTTTCATTCACGTCAATGAGCTCGGTTCTGAATGGTCTGTTGACTATAATCGCGTACTCATCGAGAATGCTTCGAAGCGTATCGAAGCATTTCGCTATGTGCTATGTATTAAAAATCTACGAAAAAACGATAAATAGATTGTTTGAACCTGAGGGCAACAAACAGTGAGTCAGCACAATATTTCCACCGTCGCGCATTTGATCGCAGAGCCGGTGCGCGCGATCATCCTCATTACGCTGGTGGACGGCTGCGCCCGATCTGCGGGTGCGCTCGCCGATGCGGCCGGCGTCACTCCCCAAACGGCGAGTTCGCACTTATCGAAGCTGCTCGACGGCGGTTTACTGCGCGTCGAGAGCAAGGGGCGACACCGCTACTACAGCCTGGCGGGACCTCATGTGCCGCGCGTGCTCGAAAGTTTGGCCTCGGTCGGTCCAGTCACGCCCGAATGGCGTTCGACACCCAATCGCTGCGCGCGCGAGCTGCGCTTTGCCCGATGCTGCTACGACCATTTGGCGGGACAGGTCGGCGTGGCCGTCACGCAGGCAATGCTCGGCCGCGGGTATCTCGTCGAGCGCAGCGACTACGAGTACGAACTCACGCCAGTCGGGCACACGCTGCTGCAGCGACTGGGCCTCGACGTCGGCGGCCCGTTCCCGAACCAAACGGGTCACGCGCACCGCTGCCTCGATTGGACCGAGCGGCAATATCATCTCTCGGGGCCCCTCGGCGCGCATCTGATGAACGCGTTCTGCGCATGGGCCTGGCTGCGGCGCGGGCAGGAAACGCGGGCGGTCACCGTCACGCCCGCCGGCTCCGATGCGCTGCGCGAACATTTCGGCATCGAACTCGATGCGTTGAGAAACGCGGGAGCGGGCTTTAACCAGTATCGGGAAAGCGCTTAACGCTTAACGCTCACTCGCTTCGCGATCAACCGACTGCGACGGTCTCGGAAGGCAAGCCGTGGCGCGAGGCGTCGCCGCATTCGAACGACGCTTCGATCTCGGCGATCCGTCGCTCCAAATCCTCCCCGGTCGCGCGCCAGGCCGGTATCGCATCGGACAGCCTTGCATGCCACGCACACAAGTCGGGATAGGCGTCGAACGGCGCTCGCGTGCGCGGCACATGGCTAAACGGTGACGCCAGATCGATATCGGCCAGTGTCGGCGTCTCGCCTGCCACGAACGCGCGATCGCGCAGATGTCCGTCGAGCACGGCCGCATAGCGATGAATCGATTTCAACGCATCGGCAACCAACGACGGATTCTCGGTTTGCCCCTTGAGCCGATGGATGAAACGCTCGTCGATGAGCACCGATGGGCCGCGCCGAAAATGTTCCGCGGCCCAGAACATCCACTTGAGCACCTCGAACCGCCTCGCGCCGCTCGGCCAGAGTGTCGAGCCTGCCTGCTCCGCTAGGTAAATCGCGATTGCCGACGCTTCGAATAAGGCGAGATCGCCGTCTACGAAGGTCGGAATCGTACCGTTCGGATTGAGCGCGAGATAGTCGGGCTTACGATTTTCTCCGACAAACAGATTCACGAATTCGAATTCGACGCTCAGATTCAGGTGCGAGATCACCGTCAGCACGCGGCGCGTATTGCTCGAACCGCGATCTCCGTAAAGTTTCATCGTGCCTCCTCGGCGACGAATCGCGGCAATCGGCCTTCGGCGTCAGCCGTTTGCCACGATCTGCAAAGCTCGCCCGCCTGACGCACAGCTTGATAGACCGCATTGACGATCGGTGCGCCCAACTGCGATGCAAGCCCGAGTGTCCAAATGCGCTCCGGGCATGCGGCACCGGGCAACAACACGCGCAAGTCGGACCCCACCCGCAATGTGGCGCCGGGAACGGCCGCGCACTCATCTAGCACAATCGCGTTCGCGCTCGCACGTAGCGGTGCTTTACAAAACCCCGTCGCGCAAACGATCGCATCATAGATGTCATGCGCGCCGTCGTCCCAGCGCACGCCCCATTGAGCGCCGCGATGGAGTTCCGTCAGCGTCGCCCCCCGTACCGTCAAGCGCTGCGCCCGCGCATACTCGAGCAGCTTTTCAGCGCTTTGCAGCGGACAGGCGAATAAGTAGCGCCCCACGACGCGCGAACATTCGGCCAGCGCATGACGTTGTCGTTCGGCGGGCACGTCGCTCAAGCGCATCTGCGCCGCGTCCATATGCGCAACGAGAATCTCTTGCCAGTCGGTTTCGCCGCGCCGCGCGAGGTCGGCCTCGCGCCGCATGCGCTCGATGGGCTCGCGGGCACGCTCCACCTGGGTGCGCAACGGGCGTTCGCCTACCGCGCGCGCCGCACGTGCGAGAATTCGCAACAGCCGCCACGACAGCGCCGGCGAGTGCAGGTCCATGCGCGCGAGCGCCTGTGCATCGACCAGCACGGGACAGGCACGCGGCGTCGCGGTGCGCACCGCGGGCAATCGCCCGGACGGCGACACGATGGCCACCGAATGCCCCGCCCCGCAGAGCAGCAATGCCGAATCGAGCGCCGACAACCGACTGCCGAGCACCAGCACGCGCGAGGCCGGTTCGAGCGCGGCCAGGACGCGCTCTTCCGGGTAAAGACTCTCGAATAACAGCGGCGCGCCGAGGTGCGGCTTGACGGCGTCAGGAACATACGGCGCGCCATGCCCCGTGCATATGAGGACATCGGTTGCCCGCAGCGTCGCGCCACCCTCGAGCACGATAACGTAATCGCCGGCCGGCATGCGCTCGATGCGAAGCGCCGCTGCGGTCACGAGCCGATGGTCGATGCCGGAAGCACGCGCAAGCGCAGCATATTGGTCATATCGCGACGCGAGATACCTCGACACATACGCGCGCGGAACAAACCCATTGCGCGTCGCCGATACGTCGATCGAATGCAGGTAGGCGAGGAAGTCATCGTGATCGCCGTCGATGATCGACATCGTCTCTACCGAGGTGTTGCAAAGCAGCGCCGAATGCTTTGCCGCGAAGGCGGTGCCGCGCCCGACGCCTCTTGGATCGACGAGAACGATCGAACGCGCGACACCGTATCGCACCGCTGCGACGAACGCGGCGACGCTGCTCGCGCCACCGCCCACGATCACCAGTCGACGCTCACCTGCCCCTGCAGTCATAACGCTCCTGACGAATCGAAGTCGAACGGAAAGTCACCGTCACCTTAGGGAAGCCCATGCGCCCCAGCAGCGCGCGATAGCATCTTCGCGCCGGCTTCGCGGTTAGCTCGACGCGGCCGCACCGGCATGGCCCAGCGCGCGAGCCAGCAGCTTGACGCCATTCCATCCCCAGTACACGCGATGTTGAGCGATGAGGCCATGCTCGCCGATGTCCATCATCTCCATGAGATCGACCTGATCGCCGGCGGGTGCAACGCGCGGATACTCCCAGGTCAGTTGTCTGCCGTTGACGAAAAAGACACCGGTTCGGTACCACTGGGATAGATCGCTCGGGAACTTGCGGATGCCGTCTTCGAAGAACGTGAGGATCGTCGAACGGCCGACGACCAGGCCGGACTGCCGCTCGGGGTAGACCGCGAGCGCCAACGGCGTTTCAAGAATCGCGTCCTCAGCGTAGAGCGCGGCGGTAGACTTCAAATCGCGTTTGCGGACCGTATCGTGCCAAGTCTCGAAAATGTGAAGCATCAGCTTGGCGTCGGCAGTGTGATTCATCGAAGATCTCCGAGGCGTCGTCGGCCCGCATTTAGGGGCGCACGGCGGGAACGCAGACTATAGCCGCGAGCGAGCGCAGCTTGTTTCGACGCGTATCGAAGCGTTGCGGGCCGATACCGATAGCCCGAGGCGCTTATCCTCGTCGCGCAAGCGGGCGAACGCAGCCGTTGCTCGCCACGCGGCCGTTCAACAATGCATCGTAGACATTCAGGTATTCGCGCGCCATTCGGGCGCTCGTAAAGCGTGCCTCGAACACGCGTCGGCAACCGCGCCGGTCGATCGCATCGAGCCGCGAAACCGCATCGACAGCCGCACCGACGTCATCGACGATATACCCCGATACGCCATCCTCGAGCACTTCGGGCACCGCGCCGAGCCCAAATGCGATCGTCGGCGTGCCGCAAGCCATCGCCTCGATCATGACCAAACCAAACGGCTCCGGCCATTGGATGGGAAAGAGGAGCGCGCGGGCTCGCGACAGCAGCTCGATGCGCGCAGCGCCTCCCACCTCGCCCAAATATTCGACGACGTCGCGATTGGCCGCGATATCGGGCTCGATCTCCTCGCTGAAGTAGCGTTGTTCTCCCGGGTGCACTTTCGCCGCCAGCTTCAACCGTAGACCGGCCCGCCGCGCGATTTCGATGGCCAGATCCGGCCGCTTCTCCGGCATCATCCTGCCGATGAACAGCAAGTAGTCATCGCTATTTTCGTTGAGTGAAAACGCGTCGATCGGCAGACCGTGATGAATGGTGGCTTGCCAGTTCGCCCACGGAATCGGTTGTCTTTGACTATCGGAGATCGACACGAGCGGCACCTCCGAAAACGTTCGAAGCAGCGGCCCGTGATCGGCCGGCAACAGCCGCCCATGAACCGTCGTGACATGCGCGCACGGCAAGCGGCGCGCGGCGGGAAAATAGAGCGGATCGATGTGAAAGTGAATGACATCGAAGCGGCCCGCGCGTTGTATGACGGCTTCGACTTCGCGCACGTGGTGGGTCAGCGTGTCCCACACGCGGTCGTCATGCCATAAACCGCGCTCGCAAATCGGCACGAGTTCGGCCGACGTCGTCGAATCGCCCGTCGCGAACAACGTGACACGGTGGCCAAGGTCGACGAGCGCTTCGGTCAAATAGTGAACGATCCGCTCCGTCGCGCCGTAGCCGGATGGAGGAACAGATTCGTACAACGGTGCGACTTGGGCGATTCGCATTGGCGGCCTTGCAATCTGACGAATTCGCCGTCGCGATCAAATCGCGGTGGCGCGGCGCCATCGCTCCAGCATCCTGCATGCCACGCAGCACGCAGCGCAGCGTGCGGTTCGCAGCCCTCCGACGCGCTCGGACCGTATTCCGGCGGGCCGCATGCGCGTCACAGCCCCGGTCAATCGCACCCGCACGGGGTCTCCGCTGCATTGCCGCCGCGCAAGGACTGCTAAGATGCCTCCACCTAGACGCTTTCCGATCTCGCCGCGGCTTTCATCGGTGGCCGATCGGTCAAACCGCGACGCCCTCGCGCTTCCCCGCATTCACTTTGCAAGGACTCGGTTCGTGACTCACCTCGTTTTCTTCTGCGGTCATGCCGGCACGGGCAAGACGACGATCGCCAAGCGGCTCGTCGGCCCGCTCATGCGGGAAACCGGCGAAGCCTTTTGCCTGCTCGATAAGGACACGCTCTACGGCCACTACAGCGCAGCGGCGATGGGCGCGCTAACGGGCGACCCGAACGATCGCGACAGTCCCCTCTATCTCCAGCACTTACGCGAGCCGGAATATCAAGGCTTGCTCGATACGGCACGAGAAAACTTGGAATTGGGTGTAAGCGTTCTTGTCGTCGGCCCCCTGTCGAGGGAGATACGCGAGCGCAAGCTATTCGATCGCGGCTGGCTCGGCATCGGCGAAGCCGTGCATATCCGTATCGTCTGGGTCCACACATCGGAAGAAACCGCGCATGCGCGTGTCATCGCGCGCCATAATCCCAACGACGCTTATAAGCTCGCGCACTGGGACGAATATCGGCAGCGGCGCTTCGTACCGAGCGGCGCCGCGCTCGAAGGGCTCGTCATGTTCGATAACACGGCGCCGACGGCAACCGAGTTCGACGCCCTACTGCGCGAGATCGTGAAGGAATCGGGGAATTAAAAAAGCGCTAAGGGGTTCGCCCCTGCGGACGGTTCCCCCGTTGCAGCAATCCGCTGCGGCAGCGGTCAGGCGGTGACCATCGCGTCGAGCGTTGCGCCTTCGTACAGTCGACCAAAGCGGTTCGCGAGGAAATCGTGCAACGAAACCTGTTCTTGCCGCACGAACCCGCTTTGCGGCAGCTTCCCGTCGCGAAACAGATCGAGTACCGCGCACATCGCGCCGGCCGTCGTGATCTGGATCGCGCTCATCGGCACGCCGCAGACTGTCTTTGCGAAAATTTTTCGCGTGAACACATCCTGCACGAGTTGGCCGTCGCGCATGCCCGTCACCGTCACGAAAATCAGCACGACGTCCTGTGACGTCGACGGCACAGCGCGGCGCATGATCGTCTTTAACGTATCGCGGTCGCTCGAGAGCCGCAGATCTTCCAGCAGGAACTTAACTAGATCGCGGTGGCCCGGATACCGGACCGACTTGTAGTCGAGCGATTCGACTCGGCCCGCCAGTGTTTCGCATAGTGTGCCAAGCCCGCCCGACGTGTTGAACGCTTCGTACTCGGTGCCGTCGAGCGAGAAATGCTCGAGCCCTTCGAGCGGCTGTACCCATTGCGTGCGCGCGTCGCGAATCGCTTCGCACGGCTGGCAGTATTCGTTGATGAGGCCGTCGACACTCCAGGTCAGGTTGTACTTGAGCGCATTCGTCGGAAACTCGGGCAATGCGCCGACGCGCATCTTCACTTCGCGTATTTCGGAAAAGCGATTGGCCAACTCGTGTGCGGCGATACCGATAAAACCGGGTGCCAGGCCACATTGAGGCATGAAGGCTTGGGGCGCCCCCTCTGCGAGCGCGCGAATCGCATGCGTGGCGCGTACGTCTTCGGTCAGATCGAAATAATGAACCCCCGCCGCTTTCGCCGCGGCCGCGACATTGATGGCCAAGTAGTACGGCAGCGCATTGACGAGCGCGTCGAAACCCTGGACTGCGGCTCGAATCGCATTCGAATCGGCAGAGTCGACGCGTTCGGTTGCGATGCCCTCGCGCGAGAGTTTTTCCAGCGCATGACTATCCCGATCGAATGCCACGACTTCGTAGTCGCCGGTTTCACGCAGCATATGGGCGATGGTGTGGCCGATCAGCCCGGCACCGACGATAGCGACTTTCATGCGCTTCTCCTTCGTTTCGTGTTGTGTTCGAAACAGTGTAGGGAAGCGCGGAAACGGAAAACAGGCGCAAAGTGCTGCGTTTCGACGTTTGTTTTCGACTTAATGTCGAATAATCGATACATTTCGTCGAAGCGTGCTGAAATCGGGAGCGAGAGCGAAATATCGGGCGTAACGGTACGGGTACGCCACATGTAAGCCGAACGAAATCAGCCGCCGAAGGACCCGCGATCGATCTTGCGTGCGAGGATGATGGACGTCGTCGTGCGCTCGACGCCTTCCAGTGCGCCGATCTGATCGAGCAGTTCGTTGAGCCGATCCGGGGACCCAGCGCGCAACCAGGCTACGTAATCGTATTCGCCGCTGACCGCGCACAAGAGCTGCACTTCGGGCATCTTCTCCAACCGCTTGAGCGTGCTCGGGCCGAACTTCGGCGCGAGAATAATGCCGACGTAGGCATTGATGCTGGCGTCAAGGACATCCTGCCCGAGCCGCACGCCATAGCCGGCGATGACCTGCATCCGCTCGAGCCGCTCGATGCGCGCGAGCACCGTCGTGCGCGCGACGCCGAGCTGGCGAGCCAGTTGGGCGACGCTCTCGCGCGCATTTTCCTGCAGCAACGTTACTAGATTACGGTCAAGCTCGTCGAGCTGGTCCAGGCGCGGAGGTCTCATCGGATAGAAGCGAGTAGCAGGACAAGAAGAAGGCTCGAATTATCGCCCACGCCGCGCTTCGTAAGCCTTGACGTGCGTATAGGCCAATTCGAGCATCGAGGGCACGCCGCCTGTCCCCGCCCCCGCTTCGCGCCTCGCCAGCAGATCGCCGAGCACGTGGTCGCCTTCGGTGCGCAAGCCGTTTTCGATGTCGCGCAGCATCGATGCGGTGAGCGAGGAACCCTGCGCGAACAGCATGCCACGCGAGCGTTCCGCAAACGGCGCCCGCATGGCATGGCCGTGCGAGGCGGCCACTGCACCGCACTCGTCGAACAGCGCGTGGATAGCCGCTTGTCCTCCTGGGGCGCCTACGATGTCGCCGACGCTCGCACGAAACAAGCACGTGCAACCCGCCAGCGTCGCAAGAAACACCCACTTTTCCCACATTTGCTGCACGATCGCATCGGTCGCATCGACATCGAAGCCGCCCGTGCGCAAGGCCGCCCCGACGGCGTCGACGCGCGCGCTCATCGCCCCGTCGAGTTCGCCGAAAACGATGGCGTGCATATCCGTCATTTGAACGATCGCGCGCGATGCATCGAGCGTCGCTGCAATCAAACAAACACCGCCCAGCACGCTCGCATGGCCGAAGCGCGCGCCAAGTACCTCGATATGCCGCATGCCATTGAGCAGAGGGAGGATCGTCGTCGACGGGCCGACAGCGGGCGCGAATGCGTTCATCGCATCTTCGAGGTCGTAAGCCTTGCAACTGAGCAGGACGAGATCATACGGGTCGTTGATTTGCGATGTCAGGACGGTCTTGACGTCGGAGAGTTTTGCCTCGCCGCGCGGGCTCTTGATGACGAGGCCGTTCTCCGCCAATTCCTTTGCTCGCGCTTCGCGCACGAGAAACGTCACGTCCTGTCCGGCCAACGCCATCCGCCCGCCGAAGTACCCGCCGACCGCGCCGGCGCCTACGACCAGAATACGCATCATCACTCCTTCAGGAATCATCACCGCTACGCATGCAGGAGCGCCACTGTAATGCAATTGGCGAAACCGCGCCGGGCTCGAGGGCACTGCATTCTCCTGCCCCATCGTGCTACGCTTCACATCCGTTTCAAATGTAAGCGTATGTCTCATTATCCGTTCAAGCGGCCCGCGCGGTGGTAAAACTAGCGCCGGACCGACGAACATGCGGCAAGCATGCGCGGTCCAACGAGCCGGCGCCCTTCGCCGGCTCGGGTTTCGTCCACACGACTGCAGGAGGTTCGATGAAACGAACAATCGTTATTCTCGCGTCCGCCCTCGCAACGAGCGGTATGCTCGGCATGAGCGGAGCATTTGCACAAGCTTCGGCGCCGGCCGCCTCGGCGCCCCAGGCCTCGGCCAGTGCACCGGCCGACGCTCGCGCCGCTAAGCGCGAAGCGCGCGTCGAAGAGCGGATCACGTCTCTGCATTCGCAGTTGAAAATCACGCCGGCTCAAGCGCCTCAGTGGAACAAGTTCGCCGAGGTCATGCGTGCGAACGGTCAAAACATGGGCCGGCTCTATCGCCAACGCATGCAGGCCGAGCAAACTCAATCGGCGCTCGACAACATGAAGCAGTACGCCGAGCTCGCGCAAGCGCATGCCGACGACATGAAACAGCTCGTCGACGCATTCGAGCCGCTCTACGACAGCATGTCGCCAGAGCAAAAGAAGATCGCCGATACGACGTTCCGCCAACGCGAGCACGAGCACGAGCACGAGCACCGCGAGCACAAGGCCAAGTCCGGCGCTGCGGCCAAGCCGTAATCGAAGGTCCTTCGGCGGCCCTCGGCCCTTCCGGCGGCCGTCGCGAACCTGTCATTAGCGTGAGCAGGCCCTAGGGCGAACGGGCCGTCGGCCGAACGAAAGGCGTGCGCGTGGCGCGGATTCCCGCTACGCTCACGCCTTCTCGACGTTTACGTTTGGCTTGTTTCCCATGATCGAATTGAAAGACATCGACCTGCGCGAGGATCCCGCCGCGGCGCGATACGTGAAGGACGAGGTTGTCGTCGTCGAGTTCGCCCGTGCGAGCGGCGAATTGATGAGCCTCGAAGGCGCTAACCGCTACGCGCCCGGCGACGCCCTGATCACCGGTACGGGCGGTGCACGTTGGGTCGTCGATCGCGCGCGTTTCGACGGCAAATATGTTCCTGCCGACGCTGCACTCCCCCATGGCCAGCCCGGCCGCTACCGCAATCGGCCCGCTGTCGTACTCGCCAAACGCATGGGCGCGCCGTTCACGATCGCGCGGCGCGCGGCCGGCGACATACTGAGCGGCGCAGCCGGCGATTGGGTCATGCAGTATTCCCCAGGCGACTACGGCGTCGTGCGCGCCGATCGATTCGCTGAGGTCTATCGGGCCACGGATCGACAGTAGCCCCGCGTGCCGAACCGGGCTTACGAGAACTCGTCGCCGAGTTCGATCGTCACTTCGCGCGGAACCGCTTCACCCGCCGCATATTGCTCCTCGAGCGACCCGAGCGCCGCTTCCACATAGGCGCGCAGGACGGCATAGCTGCGCGCCCGCGCGGGCGGCGGCAGCGCACCGTACCGCGCGAACGCGCCCGCCGCGAAATCGACCGTCAACGTCATGCGGCGCGCAGTCGCGCCGAATCGCATCGCCACCCACTGCACCGAAAGGCGAGGCGTGCCGCTCTCGCCCGTCCGCTCGGCAAAAACGGTCTGGTCAGGAAAAAGATCGCTGACGACGCGGGCAAGCGTCTCGATGTCGGCGCTCTGGCATTCGAATCGATAAGGTTCCATCGTGGGACTTTATGCAGCACGTATCGTGGGGGGCAAGCGGCGCTACGGACTACGGGCGAGAAACGCCGCGCAGCGCCGGCGTCAGTCGTCGTCGCGCCAAATGGTCGAGCGTGTCGATCGGCGCACGACGAGTTCGCCGGGCAGCATCGATTCGCGGGCCGGTTCCACCCCGCCTTCGATGCGGTCGTGCAAGAACTCCACGGCGCGATAGCCGATCTCATAGGTAGGCTGCCGAATCGCCGTCACACCGATTAATTCCGCCCATTCCGAGTCGTCGATCGCCATCAGCGCGACGCGCTCTTGCCAACGCGAACCGTATCGAGCATTGAGATGCAGCGCAAGCGAGAGCGCAACGGGGGCGTTGGCGGCGAAGTACGCCACGCGCTTGCCGCCCGCCTTCGAAGCGGTTTCCAAATGCCGGTCGAGCGCCTCATGCGTGCTCGTAAGCCCATCGGCGTCGCTTAGGTCGAGCACAATCGTCTCCCCATGCGGCGTTGAGCCGGCAGCGCGCGCTTGCTCGAGCGCGGCGCGAAACGCAGCCTCCCGCAGGCGACGCGAGCTGACTTGCTCGTACGGCTGCACGACGAAGCGAATGTCGTCGAAACCTTGCTCGAATAAATGGCGCATGCCGAGTCTGACCGCCTCGCCGTTGTCGAGCCCGACCATATCCGCCGTGAGTCCGTCGATCGCACGATCGACGAGTACGGCCGGCGTGCCGCCCTCGTCGAGGGGTCGCAGCATCTCTTCCCTGACGCCGAGCCCATTGACGATCACGCCTTCGACGCGATAAGTCGTCATGAGCTGCAGGTAGCGCCGCTCCATCTCGACTTCATTGGCCGCGTTGCACACGAGCGGCATCAGCCCGAGCGCGTGGCAGGCGGCCTCGACGCCGCGCGCCACGCCCACGGTATATGGGTTCGTCAGATCGGCAACGAGCAATCCGACGAGCCGGTTGCGCCCGCGTTTCAAGCCGCGGGCCATTTGATTAGGCCGGTAGTCGAGCCGTTTGATCGCCGCTTCGATGCGCGAGCGCAAATCGGCCGACAGGACGCTCGTCTCACCGTTCAGGTAGCGCGAAACGCTGGTCTTGCCGGTACCGGCCTCGCGCGCAACGTCGCTGATGGTCGGGCGGCGTATCGTGCCCGGGAGCCCTACGCCCATCGCGCGGCGGCGCGCACCGAGCGCGCGTCGTAAGAAGCTGAAACCAAAGGAAATCTCCTCGTCGAAGGCGAACGCCGCGCGGTGCAGCGCAGCCGCTTGTTTTCCGGATAGACAAAAGCGCGCCGTGGCGCGCTTTGCGTATCTTTCAGTGGCGGCATCATAGCGCACGGTGGCACGTCACACCACTCGTGCAAGTGCGGCGCAGGCCGCGGCCCCGACAAATTCAAAGTAGCCACCGAAGAATCTAGCGCACGAGCACCTCGGGGTTCGCCACGTTGCGCGTGAGGTTTCCCGCCAACGCGGCTACCAGATTCTCAGCCGCGCAGCGCGCCATCGCATGCCGTGTCTCGTGCGTGGCAGAGCCGATGTGAGGCAGCGCGACAACGTTGCGCATCGCCAGCAGGGGCGAGTCGCTCGCTAGCGGCTCGTGCTCGAACACGTCGAGGCCCGCGCCGGCGATCGTGCCGTCGGCGAGCGCCTCGATGAGTGCGGGTTCGTCGACAATCGCGCCGCGGGAGGCATTGATGAGAATGGCACTGCGTTTCATGGCCTGCAATTGCGAGGCGCCGATCAGATGCCGAGTCTCCGGAGCGAGCGGCACTTGCAGGCAAACGAAATCCGATTGCGCGAGCAGTTCGGGCAGTTCGACGCGCCGAGCGCCGTATGCGCGTTCCGCCGCTTCGTTCGGATGCCGGTTCGTATAGAGCACGCGCATGTCGAAACCCAGCGCGGCGCGGCGCGCCAGCGCGCCACCGATGCGGCCAAGCCCGACAATGCCAAGCGTCTTGCCGTGCACGTCCACGCCATACTGCTCAGGGCCGATGCTTGCGCGCCACTTTCCCGCCTTGACCCATTCGGCTAGATCCACCACGCGCCGCGCCGTCGACAGCATGAGTGCGAACACCGTATCCGCCGTCGATTCCGTGAGTACGTCGGGTGTATGCGCCAGCACGATGCCGCGCCGTGTCAGATCGCCCAGATCGAAGTTGTCGACACCGACCGAAATCGTCGAGATCGCCTTGAGCCGCGTAGCGCCTGCCGTCATGGCCGGCGTCACTTTAACGCTCGCCCCGACGGCGCCGTCGGCATCCACCAGGGCCTCGCCGAGCGCGTGAGCCTGTGCTTCGTGCGAACCGCCGGACGCGCGCTCCAAGACGACCACCTGCGCGCGCTGGCGCAGATAGTCGAGGACATCTTCCGGCATCGCCTTGTAGACGACAATCTTCGGTGTCATTGAATTTACTTTCCGTGTGCGTGTGCGTGTGCGTGGGCTTGCGCGCGGCCGCCGCTCGTCAGCGCGATCCCCTCGGGTTTCGCTTTGACCGACAGCGTCAGCACGACGGCGGCCAAGAGCGCAGCACTCATGAACGCGTAGGAAGCGGCCGGCGAACCCGTCGTGCCGTTCAGATAGCCGACGAAGTACGAGCCGACGAAGGAGCCAAGCGCCCCCATACTGTTGATGAGCGCCATGGCACCGCCGGCGACGTTCTTCGGCAGCAATTCCGGCACGATCGCAAAAAACGGTCCGTAGGGAGCGTACATCGCAGCGCCGGCGATGACGAGCAAAGCGTAGGAAAGCCAAAAATGCGTCGAACCCAGCGCAAAAGAACCTGCAAACGCGAACGCGCCAACGAGCAGAAATGGCCAAACGAACGCCTTACGCGCGTCGAGCTTGTCGGACGCCCACGAGGCCGCGAGCATGGCGATGGTCGCCATCAGATACGGCAGCGCCGACAACCACCCCGTCTCGACCATTCCGATCGTCGAACTGTTCTTTAGAATCGACGGAAGCCACAGCACGAAGCCGTACACGCCGATGCTCCAGCAAAAATACTGCGCGCAAAGCTTGACGACGGCCGGCGAGCGGAACGCCTCCGCATAGTTGCGCACGGGCTTGATGGCGGCTTGCTCCGCAGCGAGCGCGGCGGCGAGGGAACGTTTTTCTTCGTCGGAGAGCCATTTGACGTCGGTCGGCTTATCGCGCGCGGCGAACCACCAGCAGACGGCCCAGACGATCGCCGGCACACCCTCCGCGATAAACATGTGCCGCCACCCGAACGAATGCACGAGATAGCCCGATAAGACCGACATCCAAAGCACCGTGACGGGATTGCCCAGGATCAGGAATGTATTGGCGCGCGAGCGTTCGTTCTTCGTGAACCAGTTGCTGATGAAGATCAACATGGCCGGCATGACCGCCGCCTCCACGACGCCGAGCAGGAAGCGGATCGCGATCAGCGACGCGACGTTGCTGACCACGCCTGTGAGCGCCGCGCAGGCGCCCCAGAGCACAAGGCTTACGAATACGAGCCGGCGCACGCTGCGGCGTTCCGCATAGACGGCGCCGGGAATCTGAAAGAAGAAGTAGCCGAGAAAGAACAGTGCGCCGATAAGCGAAGCGAGTCCGGCGCTGATACCGAGGTCCTTATTGATACCGGCTGCCGACGCAAATCCATAGTTCGCGCGATCGAGATAAGCGAGGCTGTAGGTGATGAACACGATCGGCATGATCGTCCACCAGCGGCGAGGCGCAAGCGTTGCATGCATGGTTGTCTCCTCCATGAACTGTGTTGTAACGAAGAACGTTCTTTAGGTTTAGACGGCCGTGGCCGCCTTTTCGAGCCGGTCGAGTTCCGGGCGCGTAGGGAGCCCATCCGAATCGCCAATCACCTGGATCGCGAGCGCGCCGATCCGGTTGCCGCGCGCAACGGCCGTCGGCAGATCGCGGCCCTCGAGCAGCGCGCTCACGACGCCGACGGCAAATCCGTCGCCGGCGCCCACCGTGTCGACGACGCTCGCAACCGGCTGCGCCGCGACATAGCCCGATTGGTCTGCCGTGCGAAAGTAAGCACCGTGCGCGCCCAGCTTGACGATGACGCCGCGCGCGCCCAGATCGAGATAAAACCGCGCGATATCCTCCGGCGTAGCGCGGCCGGTAAGCGCAAGCCCTTCGCCGAGCCCGGGAAGCACCCAATCGGACAGGGCGGCAAGGGCATTGAGCGAGGCGACCATCGCCTCGTGCGTTGGCCATAGCGTCGGCCGCAGGTTAGGATCGAACGAGATCGTTTTGCCCGCGGCGCGCATCGACTCGGCCAGCTGGAAAGCCAGTTCGCGCGATGTGGCCGAGATTGCGGGGGCCACGCCCGTCAAATGCAGATGGCGCGCGCTGCGGGCGTATTGCGCGTCGAAATCGTCGAGCGACAGGTGGCTGGCGGCCGACCCTTTACGAAAATATTCCACGATCGGGTCGCTGCCGTCGGTCTGCTTCCCCTTCAGTTGAAATCCGGTGGGAAAGCGCGTGTCCACGCTCACGTGACTTGCGTCGATGCCTTCGCTCGCAAGCGTATCGAGCACATAGCGCCCGAAGGCGTCTGCTCCGACGCGGCTTACATAGCCCACGCGAAAACCGAGCCGAGACAGGCCGATCGCGACGTTCAAGTCCGCACCTGAAATTCGTTTCGTGAAATGACCGACCGCCTCGAGCGGCCCCGTTTCGTCCGCGACGAAAAGCGCCATGGCCTCGCCGTAGGTCAAGACGTCGAGTGGGAGGGACATCGATAGCTCCTTATTCGTGTTCAACGGCGCAATTCGCCGATTCGTTCGTAACAGCCGAGCGTCCTTCATTTCATACCGCTGCCAGCCAGGCGACGCGACGACGCGCATCGTCAGCCAGCGCGCGCTCGTCGAGCGGAAACTCGATCCCGCGCGGCGCGGTGCGCGGCAGAATGCCAAAGAGCGCCGGGAACAGCGGGTCCTCAAGCGAAGGTGCGACGGGGAACCGCCGGGCACCCTCCCCTTCGGACGACTTGCAATGGACGTACTCAACCCGTTCGGCCAGCGCATGGGCGGCATCGATCGGCACTTCACCAGGCCATTGCCAGTTGCCGATATCGAAAGTCATACCTAGCGCATCGGACGCGCCTTCTCGGTCGAGCGCCGCGAACAGATCCACAAATCGCGCAATGGTGCCGTCCTGAGCGCGCTGACCGTTCTCGACGAGGAGCCGCGCCCGATGGCCCGCGCTCGCGCGCGCGATCGCCACACCGTCCGCTCGCCCGGCAAAACCGCCCAATTGCAGCTTCACCCAACGCGCGCCGAGCGCGTCCGCTTCGGTGTGCGCAGCGGCGAGCGCCGTTGCGTTCAGCGTGCCATCGTGGCCGTACAGGCCGGCCGGCGTCGAATAGACCGCCCACAGCCCGGACGCGGCGATCGCGGCACCGAGCGACCGCAAGGCTTGCGGCGATGCGTCGGAGTCCTGCGCGAACAACTCGCGCCGCACTTCAAAACCCGTCGCACCTGCGGTTGCGGCCGCCTCGAGCCAGGCCGCGTGACCGCGCTCGCGTACGGCGCCTGCCCCGAACGCACTCGCGACGATAACGATTTGCGTGACGGCCTGCTTGTGACTCGTATCCGACATATCAAATGGAACCGGTTCCAATTCATTATGAAAAAAATCGAGCGAGAAGCTCGATGCGCTTAATTTTGCGCTCCGCACTCTGCGTAGCGCCATCATGGTAATCCCTATCCGTCGGCGGCTGGGCCCTCAACACCTCGCGCTCCGACGCCCCGCGTATCAGCGCGCAAGGCCATCCGTTTGCGCCGCGCACAGATCGAGGAACCCCGCCGCGACGCGCGACGGCGCGCTCTCGTGCGGCACGAGGATCGAAAAGTGCCGCGTCAGTGGGTGTGGGGCCAGCGAGAGCGGTACGAGCGCGCCGTCTTCATGGCGCATCGCCATGGCGGAAATGAAGCCGACACCCATGCCGGCGCGTACAGCCTCTTTTACCCCCTCCACGCCGGCAACCGCCAGCGCCACGCGCGGGACCACGCCGACCGCCTCGAACGACTGTACGACGAACTGCAGCACGCCCGAGCCCTCCTCGCGCATGACAAGCGGATAGCGCGCCACCTCGGCCAGCGTCGGGTCGGCCCCCCGCTCGTTCGCCTGATCGGCAAGCGGGTGCCCGCGCGGAACGATCGCGACGATCTCGTCCTGGCGCCAGACCCGTACCCCCGTTCCCTCGGGCAGGTCAGCGCCCACGGGGCCCTCGATCATAGCTACGTCGAGCGAGGCCAGCGACGCGACGATATCGCCGGTATTGCCGCCGGCGGTTTGGATCTCGACCTCGGGGAATCGACGCTGGAACTCGGCGATGAGGTACGGCAACAGATAGCTCGCGACTGTCGTGCTCGCGCCGATGCGCAGCGTGCCTCGCGCCATGCCGCGCAGCGCATCGCGATAGCTCAGCGCTTGGGCGTACGTATCGCGCAGCTTCAGCGCGTATTCGGCGAGTTGCGCGCCGCTCGGCGTGAGGCGCACGCCTCGGCCTTCGCGCCGGTAAAGCGGCTCGCCGAACTCGTCCTGCAACTGGCGCAACTGCCCGGACACCGCGGGTTGGGACAGATGCAGCGCCACGGCGGCGCGGCTGATGTTCAGGTGCTCGGAGACGGCGGCGAAGGTTATCAGTTGATCGGGCGTCATGTTGAAAGAAATATCGGATCAGCCGATATCTTACTTCGCAAATGACGATTTCTCATAAGCATATCTCCCAGATAGGATTAGGCCATCGAAACCCCGCCCAGAAAGGCCATCCGAATGTCCACTTCGCACACGTTGTCCGCGCCGTCGCAGGCTGCGTCGGAGCACGGGCAACTCAACGGGATTCTATTCGTCGGGCTGTTCGCCGCCGCGGTGATGCGGCTCGCAGCCCTTCCCGCCATCGCTGGGCTCGGCGTCAGCCCGCTCATCGTGGGCATTGTCGCCGGCGCCGTCTATGGCAACACGCTGCGCGCCGGCATGCCCGCGCAATGGGCCGCCGGCATCAACTTCTCCGCCCGCAAGCTGCTGCGCATCGCGGTCGCCTTTTTCGGACTTCGCGTGAGCCTGCAAGAGATCGCGCAGGTTGGCCTTCCCGGGCTCGCCGTCTCTGTGCTCATCGT
The DNA here is from genome assembly GCA_966212065.1 of uncultured Burkholderiaceae bacterium. Classification (GTDB taxonomy): domain Bacteria; phylum Pseudomonadota; class Gammaproteobacteria; order Burkholderiales; family Burkholderiaceae; genus Trinickia. Next base: position 57,505 of record CBIHOQ010000023.1, on the reverse strand, counting down.
AGCCAGTACGTTGTTGCTCGGAACGTGGGTCGGCATGAAGCTGATGAAGCTCGATCGCGATACGGCGATCCTCACGGCGGCCGGCAGCGCGATTTGCGGCGCCGCGGCTGTGCTCGCGTTCGAGTCCACGCTGCAGTCCAAGCCCGAAAAAAGCGCCGTCGCCGTGGGCAGCGTCGTCTTGTTCGGCACGTTGTCGATGTTCGTCTACCCTCTGCTGTACCGTGCCGGCTGGCTCCATCTCGATACGCTCGGCGTGGGGCTCTTTTTCGGCGGTACGATCCACGAGGTAGCGCAGGTGGTCGGCGCGGCCAGCAACGTCGGCGCCGAAGCAACCCACGTGGCAACGATCGTGAAGATGACGCGCGTGATGCTGCTCGTACCGGTCCTGCTCGTGCTCGGCGTTTGGCTCGCGCGTCCTGCGCGCCGTGCACGGTCTGATGCGGCCGCTGTCGAACACAGCGGCAACGAAGCGCCGCGCAAGCTCGCCGTGCCCTGGTTCGCCCTGGGTTTCCTGGCATGCGTGCTCGTCAATTCGCTGCATGTGCTGCCGGCGGCCTCGACGCATGCACTCAATGCGCTCGATACCTTCGCGCTGACGATGGCGATGACCGCACTCGGTATCGAAACGCAGATCGCGCAGGTGCGCAAGGCTGGCCTCCGTGCGCTCGCGACGGGCCTTATTCTTTACCTCTGGCTCATCGTCGGCGGCCTCGCCCTCACGTGGGGCGTCGAGCGCGTGCTTGCGTGAGTTCGATCGCGGGCAGGCCGCGTGCTTAAAGCAGGACATGGGCGCGGCACGCCGCGGCTTTCCGGAGGAAGCAGATGCCTTACGAACTCTACTATTGGGACGGGCTGCAAGGCCGGGGCGAATTCGTCCGACTCGCACTCGAAGAAGCGCAGGCGCCTTACATCGATGTCGCGCGCGGCAGCGAAGAAGACGGCCAAGGCCAATCGGCGATGATGGACCTCATGAACAGCAAGACCGAGCCGTTCATCCCGTTCGCGCCGCCGTTCTTGAAGGACGGCGAGTTCATCGTCTCGCAGACGGCCAACATCTTGCTCTACTTGGGCCCCAAGCTCGCGCTCGCGCCGGAGGGCGACTTGCGCTACGTCGCACACGCCCTGCAGCTTACGATCGCCGATATGGTGACTGAAGCGCACGACACGCACCATCCAATCGCAAGCGGTCAGTACTACGAGGAGCAGCACGCCCCGGCGAAAGCGCGCGCGGCCGATTTCCTCGCACACCGCCTGCCCAAGTTCATGCACTACTTCGAGCGCGTGCTGGCGCAAAATCCGCACGGCGACCGCCATCTCGTCGGCAACACGCTTACTTACGTCGATTTGTCGATGTTCCAACTGATCGAGGGGCTCCGTTACGCCTTTCCGCGTGCGACTGCTCGATTTGCCTCGCGTTACCCGAGGCTCACAGCGTTGCGCAAGGCGGTCGCGGCACGGCCGAACATTGCCGCCTATCTCGCGTCCGAGCGCCGCCTGCCGTTCAACGAGACCGGCATCTTCCGGCACTACCCCGAACTCGATGCCGCGGCGCATTGAAGCGCAACCGCGCCGATCGGAGCGTGCTTTAACCGACCCGCCAAAGGCCGGCCGATTCGTTCGTAGGGACGGAGCCGATGCTATGCTTGCGCTCGTCCCGAAACCCTCGAACCCCGAGCCGAAGCCTTCCCCTGTGCTTTCATTCCTGCTTCGACTGCGCACGCGCGCGCAGTCGCTCTTTCGCTTGTCCGAGGCCCATACGATGCTCGTCTGGGCCGTCATCGTCGGCGTGCTCGGCGCGTTCGCAACGGTCGCGTTCCGTCATGCGATCGACGCCTTCCAGTGGGTCTTCACGCGTCATACGGGCAGCTTCGTTGCCATGGCGCATGCGCTGCCGTGGTCGATTCGATTTTGGCTGCCGGCCGCAGGCGGCCTTCTCGCGGGCGGCTTCCTGCTCGTCGCGCGCCGCAGCGCAGGCAAAGACAAGCATGCCAACTCCGACTACATGGAGGCGATCTCGATCGGCGACGGCGTCGTGCCCGCTTGGCCGAGCTTCTGGCGCAGCGTCTCGTCCCTCTTCACGATCGGCTGCGGCGGATCCATCGGCCGCGAGGGGCCGATGGTGCAGCTCGCGGCATTAGCCGGCTCGCTCGTCGGCCGCTGGGTGCATTTCGATCCGCCGCGTCTGCGGCTGCTCGTCGCCTGCGGCGCGGCCGCCGGTATCACCTCGGCCTACAGCGCGCCGATCGCCGGTGCGTTCTTCGTCACTGAGATCGTGTTGGGCTCGATCGCGATGGAAAACTTTGGCCCCGTCGTCGTCTCTTCGGTGGTGGCCAATATCGTCATGCGCGAATTCTCAGGTTATAAGCCGCCGTATGAAATGCCCGAGTTTCCGGCGGTCGCCGGCCCCGAAGTGCTCCTGTTCGTCGCGCTGGGGTTGCTATGCGGCGCCGTGGCGCCCCAGTTCCTACACCTGATCGAGTCAACGCGGGCCCGGTTTCGGCGCTTGCCGCTGCCCCTGCCGGTGCGGCTCGCGCTCGGCGGTCTCGTTGTCGGCGTCGTCTCCGTCTGGGTGCCCGAGGTTTGGGGCAACGGCTATAGCGTCGTCAACGCGATTCTGCACTCGCAGTGGACATGGACCGCGCTCGTCCTCGTCCTCGGGTGCAAGATCGTCGCAACAGCCGCCACGGTCGGCTCCGGCGCCGTCGGCGGCGTCTTCACACCGACGCTCTTCGTCGGGGCCACGCTCGGGTCGCTGTTCGGCCTGGTAGTCCACGGCTGGTGGCCGCACGGCACCTCGGCCGCATTCGCCTACGCGATGGTGGGCATGGGCGCGTTCCTCGCAGGCGCCACGCAAGCACCGCTGATGGCGATCCTGATGATTTTCGAGATGACCCTCAGCTATCAGGTGGTTCTGCCCCTGATGCTCTCGTGCGTCGTGGCGTATTTTGTCGCGCGGGCCATCAACAAGACGTCGATGTACGAGATCACGCTGCGCCGCCATGCCGAAGAACAAGAGCGAACGCGGCTACGCGCCGCACAGGTGCGCGAACTGGTCAAGCCGGCCGACACGATCGTGCGCCTCGACGCCACGGTGCGCGAGATGACGCGCGTCTTTCTCGAATACCCGGTGAAGTATCTGTACGTCACCGACGACGCCGGTCGTTTTCGCGGTGTCGTCGCGCTGAAGGACATCACCTCCGATCTGCTCGAAAAGCGCGACACGTCGACATGCACGGCGGCCGACTACCTTCAGCCCGAGTTCGCCGTGCTCACGCCCGACATGCCGATCGGCGTGGCTTTGCAGCGCTTTCTGGCGTTTCAGGGCGAGCGTCTGCCCGTCGTTGCGAGCGCCGGGGACCCGATCCTCGTCGGCGCCGTCTACAAGACGACGCTGCTCGACGCCTACCGCCGGATGAATCCCGCTATCTGAGCCGTCCCTATGCAGCAGGCGGCTCGCGCTTGCCCCCATGGTAAAGCCCGGCATATTTTCTACAATGGAAGGCAGGCCGCCGAGCCCGCCGCGCGCCGCACCACGGTGCGCCGAGCGCAGCCCTTTCGATCGATGAATCGATCCGGAGCGAAGATGAGCGAACCGTCTCTCGATGCCGTGCGTCGTGACCATGCCGGCTGGATTTTTGTGCATGTCGAAGGCGAGCCATACGATCGCGGCGAACAGCACGGTCAGTTGCTGGCCGCCGAGATTCAGAATGCGATCCGGACGGCGAAGTACCTGGCGCGCTGGGATACGGGGGAAGATTTCGAAACTTTCACAAAGGCGGCCGTCTCGCAGTTTTCGCCGAAGCTCGACACCGAGTTCGCGGACGAAATCCAGGGTATCGCCGACGGCGCGAAACTGCCTTTCGACGAGGTCTTGGCTTGGAACGGCTACATGGACCTGCTGCAAAGCTGGTGGCCGGCGCAAGCTGCGGCGCGCGAGCCGCGGCTTGGCATTAAACCGTGGCGCGGCCGGCGCGGGCATCACTGCAGTGCATTCATCGCAACGGGCAGCGCAACGCGCGACGGGCGCATCGTCATGGCCCACAACTCGTGGGATCGGTACGCGGCGGGCGATGCATTCAACGTCGTATTCGACATCGTGCCCGATTCCGGGCATCGCATCCTCATGCAGGGGCTGCCGGGCTGCATTTCCAGCCTGACCGATTTTTGGCTGACGTCGGCCGGGCTCATGATCACCGAAACGACGATTTCTAATTTCGTGGGGTACAACACCGCGGGCGCACCGGAGTTCTACCGGTCGCGCCGTGCGACGCAGTACGCCAACAGCATCGGCGACTGGTGCGAGATGTTTGCGCTGTCGAACAACGGCGGTTACGCGAACAGTTGGCTGCTCGGCGATACGAAGACGGGCGAGATCGCACGGTACGAACTCGGCCTGCACTACTCCGGGTTCGAAAGCACGAAGGACGGCTTTTACAGCGGCTATAACACCGCGACGGATTTGAAGATCCGTAACCAGGAATGCATCGGCGAAGGCGAGGACTACACCGACGTGCGCAAAAACGGAGCACGCCGGCTGCGGTTCATGCAGCTCGCGCAATTGCATCACGGCGAGATCGACCTCGAGCTTGCCAAGCAGATGATTGCGGATCACCACGACGTCTACCTCGATCGCAACGACAACCCTTGTTCGCGCACGATTTGCGGGCATTTGGAACTCGACGATGCGCGCTTCGGCGCATCGGATCAGGGACCGTTCAATCCTTGGGGAGCAAACGACGGCAAAGTCGTCGACAGCGAGATGGCGCGCGACCTGGCATTTTGGGCGCGGTGGGGCCATCCATGCGGCCGGCCGTTCGACGCTCAGGCATTCATGAAGCGCCACCCTCAATGGAATTGGCTCAATGGTTACATGCGCGACCGGCCTTCCTGGCCCTGGACGCGCTTTGAAGTGCTGCGTTAGGGCTCACGAACGTAGATGCGGCCAGGCACGGGGCGTGCTGCTGCGAGAGTCGGCGACGGAAGGTCGTCGTTGAAGCGGATTCGTCCGTCCGGCTCTTCGGCGGCATGCCCTATCGAGAAGGAGGTCGAGCGATGAAAGTCTCGACACTGACAACCATGGCATTGCTCTCGGCTTCGTGCTTCGCAGCACCGACGCATACCACTGCACTCGACAGCGTCACCGCCCGCGCGGCGTTGGCGGCTGCCCGCGCGAACGCGGCTCCCGTCGCGCCGCCCGCCCCCGATGTTAAAGCGGGCAACACGGCGGTGAAGGGGCGCTGGGCGCGTATCGCGCTGCCCAAGCAGCACGAGTTGGCGAATCACTTCGCTCCGCACGAACGGCAGGCACGCACGTGAGCGCGCGCGAGAAGCAAGCGTCGAAACCGGCGGCTGGCGCGCCGGCACGCCCGTTGCCGTCGACAGCCGGCGTTCAGCCTGCGCCGGATACTTCGTCGGTGCCCAGCGAATCGATCGACCTGCAGATCTCGGACGTGCTGGGTGCCGTGCGCTATCCGGCCAATAAAGACCATATCGTCGATGCGGCGCGCGATGCGGGTGCCAGCAATGAACTGCTCGCGATTCTTGACGGCCTGCCGGAGCAGGATTACGCCGACGTCAATGCTGTGACGCAGTTCATCGGCAGCAACTATGGGCCCGGCCTAGGGCTCTGACGGCCGCACGCGCGAGCCAGGCGTGGAGAGGGTACGCGCTGTAACGGCGACCCCCATGGCCGAGTGCGCCCTGTCATGGGAGCCATTCGCTGGCGCTTAAGCTCAGGCTTAACCTTAGGCTCCGGTCTATCCGCCCTGCCCACCGAACATAATCTTCTTGAAGAAGCCGGCGAGTACGGCCTCCGTGAGGTCGTCGGTCACGTGCTGCGGGTCGCACAAACGGAAAGCCTGCACGCCATCGCATAAGCCGATCAGACCGAGCGCGAGAACGTCGGCCGGCAGCGGCAGTGGCGTCCCCACCCGCTCGGAAAACATGCAAATGTAGCCAGTGAGAAACTCGCGTTTTTCATGCGAGAACTCATTGAAATACACGGCAAACTTCGCATCGCGCGTGGCGAGCAGCTTCGCCTCTGCCCACAGCAGGAAACAGTCGTCGTCGCGAAAAAACCGGCTGTAGAGCGCAAGCGCACGCCCTTCCATTTCCTCGCGCGTAGCGGTGTCGTCGATGATCGAATGCAAATCCGCCTGCATCCGCGCGTGGTCGCGCCGCAAGAGCTCCATCAAGAGCTGTCCCTTGTCGCGGAAGTTCGAGTAGAACGCGCCCCGCGTATATCCGGCTGCCTCCGCGATGTCTTCGACACTCGTAGCGGCGTAGCCCTTCTTCATAAAGCTGGCCTGCGCAGCGTCGAGCAGACGCTCACGCGTCAGCTCCTTACTTTCTTCGCGGGTCAAGCGTTTTCGTTCCATGAAGCGCAGTTTAGCATCGCCGTACGGTTGCATTCTACCCTGCACTCAGATTCATATCTGTATTAGAATTCACCCATGTAGTTCGAGATGAGGCGCGGCGCATATGCGTTCCTATGCCGGCGAGCCTTCCCCGCAAGCGATGAGTGCTTGCCCGTTTTTTTTGTCTCTCTTCTTCTGCTTGGGGTCATCGTGATTCGTCCCGGTCCTGACGCGCCGAGCAAGGCGCGCGTGCAGTTCGGCGGTTTGTCGCAACCCGTTTCCCACGGTGGTGTCCGTTGGTACGGTGCTGCCGCTGTCGTTCTCGGTGTGCTGGCGCTCGCCGGCTGTCATCAGCGCGCGCCCGCCGTACTTGCGCCGCGGCCTGTCGTAGCCGTTGCCGTTCATCCCGACGGCTCGCCGCCCGAGGCCACGTTGCCCGGCGATGTCGAAGCGCGCTACAGCACCCCGCTTTCGTTCCGGATCGCCGGCAAGATCATCGAACGCGACGTTCGTCTCGGTGATAAGGTCAAGCCCGGCCAAGTGGTGGCCCGTCTCGATCCTTCAGATCTGCAGAAGAGCGTCGCCAACGCGCAGGCCCAGTTGGAGGCTGCGCAGCACCGGCTCGTCTATGCGAAGCAGCAGCTCGACCGCGACAGCGCGCAGGCCCATGAAAATCTAATTGCGCCCATACAACTCGAGCAAACGCAGGACGCCTATGCTTCGGCCGCCGCACAGCGCGACGCGGCACAAGCGCAGCTATCCCTCGCCCGCAATCAGCTCGCCTACGCCGCGCTCGTAGCCGACCATGCCGGCGTGATCACCGCCGAGCAAGCGGATACCGGCCAGAACGTTACCGCCGGTCAAGCGGTATACGGCCTTGCGTGGACGGGGGAGACCGATATTGTCTGCGATGCCCCAGAAAACGCTCTAGCCTCTTTGACGGTCGGCAGCGAGGCCGTCGTTACCCTCCCGGCGGTACCGGACAAGCGTTTCGCGGCACGCGTGCGCGAGGTCTCGCCCGCGGCCGATCCGCAAAGCCGCACCTATCGCGTCAAGCTGACACTGGCGGCCCCCGACGCCCAAGTGCGGCTCGGCATGACGGCTCAAATCGCTTTCGCATCGGCTTCCGCGGCCGCTCAAACGCCGAATGGCTCGCATCCTTTCACGCTACCGGTCACCGCCCTATTCCACGACGGCCCCGCGCCGGCAGTATGGGTGGTGCGCACTGGCTCGGACACGCTCGAGTTGCGGCGGGTGAACATCGGGCGTTACGACGAGCGCACGATCTCGGTCACGCTGGGCCTCCAGAACGGCGACCGCGTCGTCTACCAGGGCGTGCACACGGTGAGTGCCGGCGAGCATGTGCGCGTAGTACCGCCGCTGCACCCCGAGGACTTCGCGTCATGAGCGGCGACGATCGCCGCGACTCGGCCGAGCTTCCCAACAGCGGATCGGCGTCTTCCGGTTCGACAGGCGTATCGGCCGCGCTCGATCCGTCCACCCCACATACGGATGCGCAAACGAGCCTGCATGACGAGGGCCGTTTCAATTTATCGGCCTGGGCGCTGCGGCACCAAGCGCTCGTCGTCTTCTTGATCGCGCTAGCCACGCTCTCGGGCATCCTCGCCTACACGCGTCTCGCGCAATCCGAGGACCCGCCGTTCACGTTTCGCGTGATGGTAATCCGCACGCTCTGGCCCGGCGCAACCGCGCGTCAAGTGCAAGAGCAAGTCACCGATCGCATCGAGCGCAAGCTGCAGGAGACGCCGCATATCGATTTCCAGCGCAGCTATTCGCGGCCCGGCGAATCGATGATCTTCTTTTCGATGAAGGATTCGGCGCCCGTCAAAGACGTGCCGCAGACTTGGTATCAAGTCCGCAAAAAGGTGGGCGATATCCAGCAAACGCTGCCGCCTGGAATCATCGGCCCGTTTTTTAACGACGAGTTCGGCGACGTCTATACCAACGTCTACACGCTCGAAGGCGACGGCTTCTCGGCCGCGCAGCTTCACGACTACGCCGACGAACTGCGCACGGTGCTGCTGCGCGTACCCGGCGTCGCGAAGGTCGATTACTTCGGCGATCCCGATCAACATATCTACGTCGAAATCACGAACGCACAGCTCGCGCGGTTAGGCATCTCGCCGCAGCAGGTGGCGCAGGCGATCTCTTCGCAAAACGCCGTTACGTCCTCCGGCACCGTCACGACCGCCGACGACCGTGTGTTTGTGCGCCCGAGCGGCCAGTTCACTGATGCTCGCGCGTTGGCCGATACGCTGATCACGGTTGGCCATCGCAGCGTGCGGCTCGGCGACATCGCCACGATCAAGCGCGGCTACGACGATCCGCGCGTGACTCAGATGCGCAACCACGGGCACGCCGTGCTCGGCATTGGCGTGACGATGCAGCCGGGCGGAGACGTAATCCGTCTCGGCAAGGCACTCGACGCCACCGGGGTACAACTACGCGCACATCTGCCGGCCGGCCTGAAGCTCGAGCAGGTATCGAGTATGCCGCTGGCCGTATCGCACTCGGTCGACGATTTTCTCGAAGCCGTCGGCGAGGCCATCGGGATCGTCTTGATCGTGAGCCTCGTTTCGCTCGGGCTGCGCACGGGGATGGTCGTCGTCATCTCGATTCCGATCGTGCTGGCCGTGACGGCGCTCGTCATGTCCCTATTCGACATCGGCCTGCACAAGGTGTCGCTTGGCACGCTCGTGCTTGCGCTGGGCCTGCTCGTTGACGATGCGATCATCGCCGTCGAAATGATGGCCGTGAAGCTCGAGCAGGGATGGAAGCGTACGCGCGCCGCGGCCTACGCCTATACGAGCACGGCGTTTCCGATGCTGACGGGCACGCTGGTCACGGTGGCGGGCTTCTTGCCGATCGCGCTGGCCAAATCGAGCACGGGCGAGTACACGCGCTCGATCTTCCAAGTGTCGGCGATCGCGCTCATCGCATCGTGGTTCGCCGCCGTCGTACTGATTCCGCTGCTCGGCTATCACCTGCTGCCCGAGCGCAAGCGCGCGCATGGGCAGGCACATGATCACGAGCACGACATCTACGACACGCGGTTCTATCGACGGCTGGGCGGCTGGATCTCGTGGTGCGTCGAGCGCCGTTTCGTCGTGCTCGGCGTCACCGTCGCGCTGTTCGTGCTCTCGCTGGCCGCATTCTCGCTCGTGCCTCAGCAGTTCTTCCCGAGTTCGGACCGGTCCGAGTTGCTCGTCGACGTGCGGCTGCCGGAGGGTGCATCGTTCGACGCGACGCTTAGGCAAGCGCAGCGGCTCGAAAAGACACTGGAAGGCCGGCCCGAGATCGACCACTTCATCGACTTCGTAGGCACCGGTGCGCCGCGCTTTTACCTGCCGCTCGATCAACAGTTGCAGCAGCCGAATTTCGCGCAGTTCGTCATTACGGCGAAATCGGTGGAGGACCGCGAGAAGCTCGCACGCTGGCTCGATACGCGGTTGGAAAGCGACTTCCCCGCTGTCAGAACGCGTCTATCGCGCCTCGAAAATGGCCCGCCCGTCGGCTATCCCGTGCAGTTCCGCGTGAGCGGCGACGATATCGCGACGGTGCGCGGCATTTCGGAGAAAGTCGCTGCAACCCTGCGCGCGGACACCCGTACGCGTGGCGTGCAATTCGACTGGGACGAACCGGCTGAGCGCTCGATGACGTTCGAGGTCGATCAGAATAAGGCGCGTCGACTCGGCGTCGCCTCCGAGGACGTATCGAATTTTCTCGCCATGACGCTGTCCGGCTACACCGTCACTCAGTTTCGCGAGCGCGATAAGCTCATCGGCGTAGAGCTCCGAGCGCCGAAGCGCGAACGGGTCGACCCGGCCAGTTTGCTGGGGTTGGCGATGCCGACGCCGAACGGCCCCGTGCCGCTCGGCTCGCTCGGGCACATGCGCAACTCGCTCGAATACGGCGTGATCTGGGAGCGCGACCGCCAACCGACGATCACCGTCCAGTCCGACGTGCGGGGCAATGCGCAAGGCATCGACGTGACGCGCGACGTCGACCGCGCGCTTGCACCGATCCGCGCGTCGCTGCCGCTTGGCTATCGGATCGAGGTGGGTGGCTCGGTCGAGGAAAGCGCGAAGGGGCAAGCATCGATCAATGCGCAGATGCCGTTGATGGCAATCGCCGTGCTGACGCTCTTGATGATCCAGTTGCAAAGCTTCGCGCGCGTGCTGATGGTCGTGCTGACGGCGCCGCTCGGGCTCATCGGCGTCGTCGCGACGCTGCTCGTCTTCGGCAAGCCGTTCGGCTTCGTCGCGACGCTGGGCGTCATCGCGATGTTCGGCATCATCATGCGCAACTCGGTGATTCTCGTCGATCAGATCGAGCAAGACATCGCGGCAGGTCACCGGCGCTTCGATGCAATCGTCGGCGCGACCGTGCGCCGCTTCCGGCCTATTACGCTGACGGCAGCGGCCGCGGTGCTCGCGCTCATCCCGCTGCTGCGTTCGAACTTCTTCGGGCCGATGGCAACAGCGTTGATGGGCGGCATCACGAGCGCCACCGTGCTGACGCTGTTCTATTTGCCCGCGCTCTACGCGCTGTGGTTCCGAGTGCGGCTCGACGAGCGCGATCCGCCACCGAACGCCGACGCGCATACGGGGAACTGATCATGAGAGTCTTCGATACAGGCCATCAATGCCGCGTACTGGCGTCAGCGCTCGCCGCGACGCTTGCGCTCGCAGCCTGCTCGCTCGGCCCGAATGGCGAGCCTCCGGCAATGCCCTCACCCTCCCATTACGGGCAAAACCCGTTGCCGGAGCAGACAGCGACTGCCGACGGCGTTGCGCAACGCTTCGATGTGGGCGCCCAACCGGTGCCTGATTGGTGGCGCCTCTATCGTTCGCCAAAGCTCGATGCGCTGGTCGACGAAGGGCTCAAGCATAGCCCGACGCTAGCAGCGACGGAAAAGACGCTGGCAGGTGCATACGAGCAATTGCGTGCGCAGATCAACTCATCGCTGTTGCCCACCATCGACGCGGGAGCGCAGGCGACGCACGAACGCGCGCTCGGCATTCCCCAGGCCGGACCCCCGACGGTCCGCTACAACGTCTTCGTCGGGCAGATCCAGGCGCATTACACGTTCGATCTGTTCGGCGCTGTCCGCTACGCGAACGCAGCAGTCAATGCGCGCGTAGACGTGCAAGCGTTCGAAGTGGATGCCGCGCGGCGCGCGCTGGCCGCCAATATCGTAACGACGGCGATCAGTGCCGCTGCGCTCGACGAACAGATAAAGGCGACACAGCGGCTGATCGCGCTGGCGCAACAAACAGCTAGCGAGGATGCGCGACGGTATGCACTCGGCGCCGCGTCGCACGTCCAAGTGCTGACATCGCAGCAGGGCGCATCCCAACTTGAAGCCAGCCTACCGCCACTCGTTCAGCAGCGCCAAGCCGCACGCCACGCGCTGGCCGTGTTGATCGGCCGTACGCCCGACGCCGTGCTCGATGTTCCTGCACTCGGCGATCTCGCATTGCCCGAGCATGTGCCTGTCGTCGTGCCGTCGGCGCTATTGCACACGCGGCCGGACATCGCGGCTGCCGAAGCGGCACTGAAGGCTTCAGCCGCCGAAGTCGGCGTGGCAACGGCGCAGTTATTTCCGAGCTTGTCGCTGTCCGCATCGATGGGCCAAGGCGGCTTCAGTTGGCCTGCGGCGCTTTCGGGTGCGGGGGCGCTTTGGAGTATCGGTGGATCGCTCTCGCAGCCGCTGTTCCACGGCGGCGCGCTGCTTGCGCAGCGGCGGGCGGCGATCGATTTTTACGAAGCATCTGTCGAGCAGTACAAGGCAACGGTCCTTTCGGCATTCCAAAATGTAGCCGATACGCTGGCCGCGCTCGAACACGATGCGCAAGCGGCAAGCGCCACGGAAACGCAGACGCAGTCGGCGCAGCAAGCCTTCGATGAAACGGCCGCGCGCGGACGGCTCGGCGCGTTGCCCGCATCGAGCATAAGAGCCAGCGAAATTCAGTATTGGAATGCGCGGCTCGGGGCTATCCGGTCGATGGGTCAGCGCCTGTCCGATACCGCGCTGTTATTCCAGGCAATGGGAGAACTACCCGCCGAATCGCACGCCCACGATTAATGTCTTAGATATTGAAAAGTTGAAGGCGCGGCGTTTTGCGATGCGCTTTCGGCTGACGATCCCTGCACTAGACTGTCGTGGACGATACGTCAAATAGGAGCTCGAGATGCCCCTTCATGCACCTTTGCGCCGCCACCCTGCAATGAGGCGAAGCAAAAGCATGCGAAGGCTGCGCGGCCCCATGTCGGTCGAAGATCAGTTTGCCGAAATCCGTCGCGAGAAGGACTATATGTTCGTGGGCGTGGGTTTCTCCGACTTGGGCTACCAAAACGTCGCTGCGCTACATGAAAGCTTTAAACGCGACATCAAACCGATCATCGAGAAGCACGGTGTCAAAAAGGTCGGTTTCTTGGCAGGAGCCACGGAACCGGGCGTCGGCGCTTTATATCAGCTCGCCAAGCAAATGGGCCTTGATACCTACGGCCTCGTGTCAGACTCTGCGCTGCATGACAGCGTCCCTGTCTCACCGTATTGCGACCGTGTAATTTTCGTGCGCCGCAAGTTTCCGTATGACTGGGCAGTCAAGGATGCGAACGATCGCTCGCATACCGTCAACGCAGCAGTCTTGGGTGGAGCGCAGGGCGGGGGGTGTACGCGTATGGCGGCGGCGATGTGGGAACCGACGAGAGCTTGGAAGCGCAACGGCGCGGCGTGCCGCTTACTGTGTACCCGCAGATGGCCCCCATCCCGGAAAACGTGCGCGCGCGACAGGCCAAAAAGCCCGGTTTCCACCCGATGCCGCTCATTGCAGCATTCGATCTCGACGACGAAAAGAAGCCAAGAGGGGTTGAACGTTACGCCATGAACCAACCGACCGAGTGATGTCTTAGATGTTGAAAATTCGCAGGCACGGCGCTTTGCGACGCGCTTTCCGCCTGCAACCACTCCGCTAGACTGTCGCATACCGTCCGATAAATCGGAGTTCAATGCGCCCGCTGATGCCCTTCAAATGCATACCCGGCAAGCGGGCGGGCGGCCTATGATCGCCCCTCCGACTCACAAGCCGCCACCGGCTTCAGCGCACGTGCAAAGCCCAGCGGACCCTAGCGCCGGAACCGGCAATGCCCGCGACGATTCCTCGGCCCTCGCCTCGTCTAGCATCCGCCCTATGCCGGGCAACTATCCGCTCCGTCTTGTGATCCCGGCATACCCGTCATCAGAAAATGCAGCGGTTGCCGACGTATGGCCCGGTGGCATTTTCCAGCGAAGAAGGACAACGAACACGGCGAGCGACCGGCATTCACCCATCAGGCATCCGTGGAGCGCGCCCGCTGGTCTGCCGACATCACCGTCGACTAATCCCGAATCCCCCCCGCCATCGGGCTTGTCTGATTCGAGTAGCACTCCATTCGTTGACAGTTCCTTAACGCCCGCGGCCCAGTCCTTAACGCCCGCCGCCACGTCAGGAACACCCGCGACGCATATGTTGAACGATGCATTGCAGATCCTGGAGCGCTTCGCGACGAATTCGCACACGGTTCTCGCGACTGAATTTGGCGCGACGCTCAGCGGCTTCCTATCCACGGTAACGGGGGGAGGTCTGCCGGCAAGCTTGTTCGCACGTGCAGTCGGGCCACTGCTGATGGCCAATGCCGTTCAATCGTTCTTCGGGAACTGGACCAGTGACGGTCCCGATACGCGAGCCAGCAGACTGGGCGTCAGCGCGAGCGTCTTTACCGGCTTTGCGGGGTGGACGGCCTTCTCGACTGCTTATTGGGGAGATCAAGCGGCCAACTATCTCAATCGTTGGGGTGGAGTGTTCTCGCTTGTCCCGGAGTTGGCCGATTTGAGGGAGGCGTGGATCATCCGGGACGCCAATCCGGCACGCAGTGCGGCGCTGGTATTGCGTGCGATCGCGATTGTCGTGGCGTTCGTATTCATATGGTTGACCACCGCTGATACCAATGAGAGTAGCGACGAAGACACGCAGAGAATCAACGGCGTGCTCGCGAGCCTATTTCCGTTTATCGCCACGATGTTGGGAATGAGCGCGGAAGCGTTGCGTCACGACCTCGGACTTACGAGGTGGCTCCAAGAACAGGTGCGGCGATTCCGTGCGCAACAGAATGCTCAGGATATCGAACTGGGCCGTTTCCCGGCCACGCAACCGTGAACGATTACTGGCAGACGAGGAGAATCAATGGACGAACATCGAATCACTTGCCCCCGCCAACCTCTTCTTCTCCGCCCGCAACATAAAGTAGTTGATGGCGATCACGCCCACGGTCACGACGGCGATAAAGAGCGTCGCCAACGCGTTCATCTCTGGATTAAGCCCCAAGCGAACGCGTGAAAAGACGACAAGCGGCAGCGTCGTAGAGCCAGGCCCAGACAAAAACGCCGACAGCACGAGATCGTCGATCGACAGTGTGAACGATAGCAACCACCCGGCCATCAATGCTTGCGAGATCAGCGGCAGCGTAATGGCGAAAAACACTTTGAGCGGCGTCGCGCCGAGATCGAGCGCGGCCTCTTCCAGCGACGGATTGAGTTCGCGCACGCGCGACTGCACGATGATGGCAACGTATGACATGCAAAGCATGACGTGGCCGATCCAGATCGTCACGAACCCGCGCCCCTCGGGCCACCCAAGCCACTTACCCATTTCGATAAAGAGCAGCAGTAGCGAAATGCCTTGGATCACTTCGGGAATCACTAGGGGCGCGTTGATCATCCCCGTGAATAGCGTGAAGCCGCGGAATCGGCCCATGCGCGCAAGCACGAAGCCGGCCCAAGTTCCGATGAATACCGACGCGAACGCAGTCAAAAGCGCGATACGCAGCGAAAGCCAGAACGCTGCGATGAGCTCATCGTCCCGTACGAGCGCCTCGTACCAACGCGTGGAAAACTTCGTCCAAACGGTGACGAGCTGCGACTCGTTGAACGAGTACACGATGAGGCTTAGGATCGGAATATAGAGAAACGCGAAGCCGACGCCGAGCGCGGTCAGTTGCAAAGTACGGTTCGGTTTGATCATCGCCGCGCTTCCAGTTGTTTAGCCTGAAAGTGCTGGAACAACGCCATCGGCACGAGCAACAGCAGCACCATCGCACAGGTGACCGCGGATGCCATCGGCCAGTCGGCGTTGTTAAAGAACTCATTCCACATGACCCGGCCGATCATCAGCGTGTTGGCACCGCCGAGCAACTCGGGGATCACATACTCGCCCACCGCCGGAATGAACACGAGCAAGCAACCGGCGATGATGCCGTTCTTGGACAGCGGCAGCGTAATCTGCAGGAAGGCCTTCCACGGTTTCGCACCGAGATCGTAGGCCGCTTCGAGCAGCGTCAGATCCATTTTCACGAGATGCGCATAAAGCGGCATCACGAGAAACGGCAGATACGAGTAGACCATCCCGATGTAGACGGCCGTATTGGTTCGATAGAGTTCGATCGGCGTATGAATGAGCCCGATCGCGATCAAGAAGTTATTGAGCAGGCCGTTATTCTTGAGAATGCCGACCCACGCGTAGACGCGAATCAAAAACGACGTCCAGAACGGCAGCATCACGGCCATCATCAAGAGATTGCGCGAGTTCGGATTCGAGCGCGCAATGTAATATGCCATCGGATAGCCGAGCAGCAGACAAAACAGTGTCGTCACGGCGGCAACGACCACCGAGTTCACGTAGGTGGCAAAGTACAGGCTATCCGTGAACAGAAACGCGTAGTGCGCGACATTGAGCGAAATCTGAACGATGCCGTCTTTGAACGCCACCAGTTCGGTGTACGGCGGAATGCCGAGCTGCAGTTCGGCGAAGCTTATCTTGACGACGAGCAGGAACGGCACGAAGAAGAACATCAGCAGCCAGACGAACGGCCCGGCGATCACAGCCGTGCCGCCCTTCAGCCGCAGCCGCCGAACGGGCGCTGTCGCGATCAAAAGCAGGAGCGCCTTCATGCCGTCAGCACCACACCGGCCGATGCGCTCCAGCGCACGTAAATCTCGTCGCCCCACGTGGGCGAGTCGATTTCCGTCAGCGCGAGGCTCGACACGTTGGCGACCACTGTCTTACCCGAATCGAGCTTCACGTGGTACAGCGAGTAGCCGCCCATGTAGGCGATGTTCGAGACAATGCCTCGCCCCCAGTTGTACGCCCCGTCCGGCGGCTTGCGCGTCAGTGCGATCCGCTCGGGCCGAACCGAAATGGTGACGGGCATCCCGAGCGGGCCGGTAATACCGTGATTGACGTAGAGACGGCAAGGCAACTCGGCAGTCTCGACGAAGACGTGATCGGGCTCGTCTTCCACAACGTTGCCGTCGAACAGATTCGTCGAACCGATGAACTCCGCCGAGAAGCGCGAATTCGGATATTCGTAGACTTCATGCGGGGTACCTAGCTGAACGATCTCCCCTTCGCTCATGACCGCCAAGCGATCGGCCATAGTCATCGCCTCTTCCTGATCGTGCGTGACCATGATGCAGGTGACGCCGACGCGGTCGAGAATGTTGACGAGCTCGATCTGCGTGCGTTGGCGGATCTGCTTGTCGAGCGCGGACATTGGCTCGTCGAGCAGCAGCAGCTTCGGCCGCTTCACGAGCGAGCGTGCGAGCGCCACACGTTGTTGCTGCCCGCCCGACAACTGGTGCGGCTTGCGCTTCGCAAACCGGCCCATCTGCACAAGGTCGAGCGTATCTTGCACGCGCGCCTTCAGCTCGGCTTTCGGCACGCCCTCTTGCTTGAGCCCGAACGCAACGTTCGATTCGACCGTCATGTGCGGAAAAAGCGCGTACGACTGGAACATCATGTTGATGGGACGCTTGAACGGCGGCATCAGCGCAAGATCTTCTCCGTCGACCAAGATCTTGCCCGACGTGACCGATTCCAAGCCGGCGAGCATGCGCAGGAGCGTGGACTTGCCGCAGCCCGAACTGCCGAGCAGTGCGAACAACTCGCCCTTCCCCACCGACAAACCGACGTTCTTGACCGCGACCGTTTCCCCGAACTTCTTGACGACGTCTACGATCTGCACAAAGTCGTCGACCGGTGCGTCGCCGGCCGACGTTGAACCTACATGGCGTGCGCCCGCGGGCGGTTGCGAGCTCGACTGATCGCTCATGATGTCCTGCTTGACTCCAATCGTTTGACGTACAAAGCCCCCGGCAACGGCTCCCGGGGGCTTCTCCAACTGCGCGCCGCGTGCGGCGATACGGTTTATCGACCCGACTTGAACTCGGTCCATAGCCGCGTTTGCAGGCGCTGAATTTCCGGCGGCAGCGGCTTCAACAAGAACAGCGTTTTGACGACATCAGCCGGCGGATAGACGGCCGGATCCTTGGCGATCTTCGGATCGACGTACTTCTTCGCTTCCGCGTTGGCCGTCGGATAGTAGACCGCATCGGTGATCGCGGCGTTGACTTGCGGCGTCTCGATGTAGTTGATCCACTCGTGCGCGGCGTCTTTGTGCGCGGCATCCTTCGGGATCGCCATCACGTCGAACCAGACGGGCGCTCCCCCCTTCGGGATGTAGTACTCGATCTTGTACGGCTTCTTCGCTTCGAGTGTCCGATGCTTCGCGATAACGACATCGCCGGACCAGCCGTACGTGAAGCAGATGTCGCCGCCTACCATATCGTTGATGTAGCCGGACGAGTTGAACTGCGTGATGTACGGGCGAATCTTCTTCAGCATCGCGAGCGCGGCTTGGTAATCGGCAGGATTCGTGCTCGCCGGATCCTTGCCGATGTAGTGAAGCGCCGCCGCGAACACCTGATCGGGTGCGTCGAGCACCGACACGCCGCACGCCTTGAGCTTCGAAATATTCTCGGGCTTGAAGAGGATGTCCCAATTGTCGAGCGCGACGTCCTTGCCGAGGAGTTGCTGGGCCTTGGTCACGTTGTAGCCGAGGCCTGTCGTGCCCCATGCCCAAGGCACGACGTATTTGTTGCCCGGATCGGCGCCGGCAACGAGTGCCATCAGTTGCGGATCGAGGTATTTGAGGTTAGGCAGCTTCGATTTATCGAGCGGCGAGAAGATGCCTGCCGCAATCTGCTTGCCGGCGTAGTTGCTCGTCGGCACGACGATGTCGTAGCCCGAATTGCCCGTCAGAAGTTTGGCTTGCAGCGTATCGTCGCTGTCGTAGTTGTCGTACTTGACCTTGACGCCCGCCTGTTTTTCGAAGTTAGGGATCGTGTCCTTCGCGATGTAGTCGGACCAGTTGTAGACGTTCAGTTGCGTATCCTTGGCGGATGCTGCCCATGGCGCCGCGCACAGAAAGAGTGCAGCAAGAGCGCCCATCACTTGTTTGTTCATTCCGTTCTCCGATGCGGACCGGTTCCCCGGCCTCAACCCGCCATGCCGCGACGCAATGCGCGCGGCGCCTCTAAAAAACCCGAAAGCTACCATCAATCATTGTGAGGCGGCATAAAAATGCCGGAGGATCCGACCGCGTGTAGCACAAACGGCACAGCTGCACCTTCGCCGCGCATGCTCATGCTTGCGACGCCTCGCGCCTAATGGAAATCGGGCGCAATTTTATCGGGTTATAGGCCGCTGTCTACCGGAATAAAACCTTGGTTAGCCTTTCGGCCAGCCATTCGGCGAGCCTTTCGGGCAGCCTGCGGCGGCGCGAAGGCCCGCCGCGCGGCATCCCCGCTCGCGGTATGGGTTCCGCAACGCGAGCCCCGCGTCGGCTACCATACGGGCAGTTCCCGCATTCGAGACCGCTTTCTTCGATGGCTTCCAACCTTCACTCGCTCCCCGATAGCCCCTGCATCGGCGTCTGCTCGACGCTGTTCGACGAAGTCTGCAAAGGATGCGGCCGAACCGCCTCGGAAGTGTCCCAATGGGTGTTTATGAGCGACACCGAGAAGCGCGCCGTCTGGGCGCGAATCGAGCGCGAAGGCACGGCCATGCGCTTTCAGAACGACAAGCTTTGAGCGTCGCCGGCTCATAGAAGCGCCGGGGGCGCACAGTCGGCCTGTGCGACCGCACGGACGGAACAGACAGGCACGCCGCGCTACGGCTACGGCTTGGCGAACCGCTCAGATTCCCGATTTCTCGGCATTGAGCTGCATCGACTTGTACTCGAGATATTCGTCGAGCCCGTAGACGCCGTTTTCGCGGCCGTAGCCCGACTGCTTGAACCCGCCAAATGGCGCTTCCGAGTTCCAGGCCCCGCCGTTGATGTCGACCTGCCCTGTGCGAATGCGCCGCGCGACCCGCATAGCGCGCTCATCACTGCCGGCCCAGACGGCACCACCTAGGCCGTAGGGGGAATCGTTGGCGATGCGGATGGCCTCTTCCTCGTCCTTGTAGGTGAGGATCGACAGCACCGGCCCAAAAATCTCTTCCTGCGCAATCGTCGCCTTCGGATGCACGCGGCCGAAGACTGTCGGCTTGACGAAGAAGCCCTTCGATAGACCGTCCGGCATCTGCGCCCCGCCCGTCACGAGTTCGGCGCCCTCGGCTATGCCGCGCTCGATGTAGTCACGCACGCGTTGAAGCTGCACCGCGGACGCGAGCGGCCCAAGACGCGTACCCTCGCTGCGGGGATCCCCCACTACATATGTTTCAGCCGCGGCCTTGGCGAGTTCGCGCACCGACTCGTAGCGCGATTCGGGCACGAGGAGCCGCGTGTGGGCCGAGCATGTCTGTCCCGAGTTCAGGTAGCAAGCAGCCATCGTGCCCTTCACGGC
This sequence comes from uncultured Burkholderiaceae bacterium, assembly GCA_966212065.1. Classification (GTDB taxonomy): domain Bacteria; phylum Pseudomonadota; class Gammaproteobacteria; order Burkholderiales; family Burkholderiaceae; genus Trinickia. Next base: position 37,399 of record CBIHOQ010000023.1, on the reverse strand, counting down.
TGCTGGGAGGTCGGCATCGTCGAGCACGATCGACGCCGATTTGCCGCCCAGTTCCAGGGCCACGCGCTTGACGCTCGCGGCCGCCAGTCCCGCCACGCGCTTGCCGGCGCGCGTCGAACCCGTAAACGACACCATATCGACAAACGGGTGACTCGCGATGATTTCGCCGACGACAGGCCCATAGCCGCTGACAAGATTGAAGACGCCGGCCGGCAAGCCCGCTGCGTCGATCGCCTCGGCGAGCATGAACGCATTGAGCGGAGCGACTTCGGACGGTTTGAGCACGACGGTGCACCCTGCTGCGAGCGCCGCGGCGACCTTGAGCGTGATTTGATTGAGCGGATAGTTCCACGGCGTGATGGCGGCCACCACGCCGACAGGCTCGCGCACGACGAGCGAGTTGCCGACTCGCGCTTCGAACGCGAACTCGCGCGCGAGCTTGGCGTAAATTTTCCAGTGATAGATGGCGCTACCGACTTGAATCGCGCGCGACAGCTTGAGCGGCATGCCGACTTCCCCGCTGATCGAAGCGGCAATCTCGTCGGTGCGGGCCTTCAGGTTCGCTGCAATTTTTTGGAGATAGTCGGCACGCACGGAGGCCGAGGTCGCGGCCCACCCATCGAATGCGAGCTTCGCAGCCTCGACGGCGGCTTCGGCGTCGGAGGCCAAGCCCTCGGGAATCCGGCCCATGACGGCTTCGGTGCCGGAATCGATGACGTCGATCATGCCCGAGCCCGAAGGCTTAAGCCATTTGCCGCCAATGTAGAGATGGTCGTAGATCTTCATGCGGGTGCTCGCGTTCGGTTTCGACTCGCTCATTTTACTCAGCGGCGCCGATTACGTCGTTCGATACTGCCGAGAACCTTTCCAGTGTTGGAATGAACGCATGGCGGCGTCGGAGGCAGCTCGGAGCCGATCCCAAGATGCGAGCGCGGCCGGTGTCGTTTGTCCCGCGGCGCCCAATTCGCCGCGCATCGTTTGCGGTACACCTGCGCCGGAACTGCGTCGATGTGGACACGATCCGTCGATTGCTCGGTTTGAGCAGCCTCTCGGCCGTGAAGCGCATCGTGGACAGTGATCCGGTACGCCTTGGCGCTATGGCGCGCGTCATGCGAATGCCGTGCGAAGCATCAAGCACGCGCTTTGCCGCCCGTTAAACTGCAGGATAGCGGAAGCAAAAAGCTTTGCGGCCGGACCATCAAGGTGCGCTATGATTTGGAATATTCATGTTCCATTTGTAGTGGAAACCCATGAAGGAAACCGACGTGCTTTATGGCGAGGACGCACAGGCGCTGCGCAAGAAGGCCGGCCTGAATCAAACCCAGCTTGCTGCGCGCTGGGGCCTTACGCGGCAGCAGATTGGCCGTTACGAAAAGACCGGCCAGGCGGTCCCGCCGAAAGAGGCGGACGCATATCGCGGCCTGGTTTCTGCTGCCCAATCAAATGCAACATAGGAGTGTCATTTGTATCCGTGGTGAGATATGATAAATCATCGTCACGAACTACCCAAACACTGCATGACAGCCATCGTTTTTGACACCCTCGCCTACGCCGAAAAGCTCGAAGCCTCCGGGTTCACGCCCGAGCAGGCCAAGGGGCAGGCGCACGCGCTGCGCGAAATCATCGACAACCAGATCGCGACGAAGCAGGACACGGCGGTGCTCGAAGCCAATCTGACAACCAAGCTCGCAGAGACGAAAGCGGAGCTCATCAAGTGGTATATCGGCACGATGTTCGCCATGACGGCCCTCATTGTGGGTCTCATCAAGTTCATTCACTGACCGGAAAAGCAGAGGGTTGCCGTAACGCCCCTTGCCGTAAAGCCCTATTACGCAATCGCATTCGCAAGCGGGGCGCATTTGTAGGCACCGGCAAACGTCTTGCTCGGAGAATCAAAAGCCGCCCCGACTCACGCCGATCGGGAAGCCCATGGTGATAACGACGTAGTTCGGTGGTGGCCACGATTCGACTGAGTACCCGCCGAATACTAAGGGAGTTAACGATGCCATCTTACAGAGACCGATACGCACAGTTCAAGGACGAGGTCGATGCCGAGATGGGGCGGCCCCGCGGAAGGTGGGCGCGCTTTAAAACGCGCTTTTTACCAAACAGCTTCAGCAGTGAGCGCAAACGTGCCATAGATGAGGCGGATGCCTGGAACGCCCTTAGGGCAGAAATGGAAGCAAGGGCAGCGAAGCTATATCAAACGCATAACATCATTGGCGCAACTGAGATTCGGGACGACCGGCCGACTGTGTACTATCGCAGCAACAGTGGAACGTACGGGCATATCACGCAGTGGCATCAATTCTGGGACAACCTCGGACGCGAAGCGGCGGAAAAGCACCCTGGATACAGTTGCGCCAATACAGGACCTCGGGGCGAGTTCGAGGAGAAATTGGATGGCCGGGTCATCCACCAATCGCGCAGACCTTTCGTTTCCGTGGAGAATGACGAACAACGCGAATCTTTAGCCCGAGCGCATCGCAACTTCCCGCGTCTGAAGGAAATATCCCTGAAGCAAGCACGGGAACGCGTAGCTAAGTGCGTCGTAATCCAGTGCTGAGAAGCAATGCGCCGGCGCGATACCCGATGGATCGCCCCTACGCGAGCCCTTACTGCACGCCCTGGCTCGCCAGAAACTCCTCGTAGCTTCCGCCGAAGTCGTACAGCGTGCCGTCGGTTCGCACCTCGATGATGCGATGGGCCAAGCCGCTCACGAACTCACGGTCGTGCGACACAAAAATAAGCGTGCCCTCGTATTTCTCGAGCGCGATCTGCAGCGATTCGATGGACTCCATATCCATATGGTTCGTCGGCTCGTCCATCAGCATCACGTTATGGCGACCGAGCATGAGCTTGCCCCAAATCATGCGGCCCTTCTCGCCACCCGAAAGCACTTTCACGGACTTCTTGATGTCATCGGCGTTGAACAGCAACCGGCCCAGCGTGCCACGCACCATTTGGTCGTCGTCGCCTTCCTTGCGATAGGTGTCGATCCAATCGGTCAGCGTGACGTCTTTCGGAAACTCTTCGTAAGTGTCCTGCGGCATATAACCGATGTTCGCATTCTCGGCCCACTTGATCGAACCGCCGTCGAGCGTGAGATTGCCGTACAGCGACCGCAGCAGCGTCGTCTTGCCCGCCCCGTTCTCGCCGATGATCGCAATGCGCTCGCCCGGCTGCACACTCAAATCGAAGTTCTCGAAAATCGTGCGTTCGTAACGCTTGGCAATGCGCTCCGCCACGACCGCGACGTTGTGCAGCTTCTTCTCGTACTCGAAACGAATGAACGGGTTTTGACGCGACGACGGCTTGAATTCCTCGATCTTGATCTTGTCGATCTGCTTCAGGCGGCTCGTGGCTTGACGGGCCTTCGATTTGTTCGCCGAAAAGCGGCGCACGAAATCCTGCAGATCGGCGACACGCTCCTTCGCCTTCGCGTTCGCCGAGGCTTGACGCTCGCGCGCCTGCGTGGACGCGAGCATGTAATCGTCGTAGTTGCCCGGGTAGACCTTCAGCGTGCCGTAGTCCATGTCCGCCATATGCGTGCAGACCTGGTTCAAGAAGTGTCGGTCGTGAGAGATGATGATCATCGTCGAGTTGTACTCGTTGAGGACATCCTCCAGCCAACGGATCGAATTGATATCGAGGTTGTTCGTCGGCTCGTCGAGCAACAGGACATCGGGGTTCGAGAACAACGCCTGCGCAAGCAGCACACGCAGCTTCCAGCCCGGCGCAACATTGCTCATTGGACCGTTGTGATCCTCGATCGCGATACCGATGCCGAGCAGAAGCTCGCCCGCGCGAGCCTCGGCCGTGTAGCCGCCGTACTCGGCGAACTTGGCCTCGAGTTCGGCCGCGTGCATGTAGTCGTCGTCGGTCGCTTCGGGATTGGCGTAGATCGCATCGCGTTCGCTCATCGCGGCCCACATTTCGGCGTGGCCCATCATGACCACATCGAGCACGCGCATGTCTTCGTAGGCGAATTGATCCTGGCGCAGCTTGCCCAGGCGGACGTTCGGCTCGAGCATGACCGTGCCCGAACTCTGCTCCAAGTCGCCGCCGAGAATCTTCATGAACGTAGATTTGCCGCAGCCGTTCGCGCCGATGAGACCGTAGCGGTTGCCTCCGCCGAACTTGACCGAGATGTTCTCGAACAAGGGCTTCGGCCCGAATTGCATGGTGATATTGGCGGTAGACAGCACGGCACTTCCCTTCGAATGGTGATCGGCGAACAACCTGGCATTTTACCAAGCTTTCGCCGAGTTCACCGGCCCCACGGCTAGCGACCGACAACAGCCGTCCACGCGACACCGGCAGAACGGCTCGCTGCATCGGTCATTAGCCGTCAGTGCGTCGTATGCGCGCCGGGCGGCGGCGCGTGCGGAGCCTGGCGCATTTGGGCCAGCAGCGCGGCGCACGGCGTCGGCTGCGCGCGGTTTGGCGCGATCAGGGGAATCAGCGCAGCAAACGGATTGATGAGCCCGAGACCCACCGCCGCCCCGGCCCGCAGCGCGATCGCCGTCTTGCTCACGCCTACGTCCGGATGTTTGAACGTGCCCTTGACGTACAGCGGCGAGCGCAGCGTGAAAACGCGGAACCCTTTCGTATGAGGGTGGATCTTCAGATCCATCGTCTCGTTGCGCAAATCGATCTTCCCGTCCATACCGATGACGGCGTCCGATGTGTCGAGCGCGAAGGTTCGTGTATCGAGCACGCCGTCGGTTGCGGCGAAATCGGCCGCCATGCAGTTGATGTCGATGTTGCGCGTGCCGAACAGCTTTTCATAAACGACGTTCGCAACATTGAGTCCCGCCGCCTCCATCAGCAGCAAGCTCACCTTGCCTTGGGTGACGAGCGCCTTGACCTCGCCATCGAGCGTGCTGGCGAGCGCGGCCGGCGAGTTGCCCGTCGCCGAGAGCTGCGCGTCGCCGTTGACTTCGCCAAGCGCCGATTGCATGGGTTTTTGCGTCGAGAATAGCTGCTTGAGCTTCAAGTGCCGCGCCGACAATTGCATGCGCGCACGCAGCGGTTCCTTCGAGCCGTCCAAATAGAAGTCCGACGCGAGTGTCCCGCCGGCCACGCCGAAACGTAGCGGATGGAACGACAGCACGCCGTCTTTCATCACGACGTGCGTGTCGAGCTCCGTGATCGGCAACGCGGGACTCTTGACGATGCGCTGGCCCCTGAATGTGACGTCGGCATCCATCGCCTTCCAACGGTCGGTGTGGAACGGCTCGATGGGCAGCGCACGATTCGCCGGCTGCTTGACGGCCTCGCCTCGGCGGGCCTTGTTCGCGTTGGAATCGGCGCCGACGATCGGTGCGAGATCCGAGAACTGGAGCAGCTTCGATGAGACGTGACCCGTCAACGATGGCCGCGGTTTGGCCGATCGGTAGGTCAGCGTCCCTTCGAGGTCGCTTCCGCCGACGCGGCCGGTAAAGCCGCTGTACGTGAATACGCTCGCGCCCGTTTCCAAGTGCCCTACTAGGTGTCCGTCCGTTGCATACGGCGGGGTTTGCGGCAGTGTAATGCCAAGAATCGAGTACAGATGCGACAAGCTCTCGCCTCGCAGCCAAAGCCGCAGATCGAGCGCGGACAGATGAGCCGGGTCGGTCAGGGTGCCGACGAGCGCGAGGCGCGTATCGCCGATCTGCAAGTCCGCTTGCAGCGGAAACGGCCGGCTCGCGTCGCGCAGCGCCAGAACACTGCCCAGTTTGCCGTCGCCCGAGATGTCGGCCCGCCGGTAGCTGCCTTTTGCCTTCCAGGCCAGCGAGTAGATCAACGACGCGCCGCTGCGCGCAGCCGTGCCCGAAGCCGACGAGGCAGAGGATGCAGGTTGCGCTTGTGACGGTGCCGCCGATGCGGCGACCGCCGAAGCAGCTGCGCTCGACGAAGCTTGCGTGCCCGATGCGGCCTGTGGGTTAGCGCCGGCGATCTCGGCGGACGCCGCCTGTGTGCCCGATGCTTGTTGCGCCTGCGCCGCCAGTTGACGGGCGCCACGCTGGCCGACCGCCTTCGCGGCGGAGCCGTGCGAGGCCGCTTCCTGCTGCTTCATGACGTCGCCGATCGGCAGCGGCTTGCCGAGCGTATCGAGGTCGATGCGGAAATCGACTTGCTTGAGCCCGTCCGACAATGCGATATGCCCTTTGGCAAAACCGAGATCGGCGAGCCGCAACGTCCAGCGTGTCGGCTCGCGGGGTTTCGGCAACTGGAAGGTCCAGTTTTCGCGACCGTCCTTGAGCCGTTCCAGGTCGATCGACGGATTGACGAGATCGATCGACGGTATAGAGATCACACGCGCCAACAGCGGCAAGACCTCAACGTCGAAGCTGATCTTGTCGAGCTTGGCGAATATCGGGGAGGCGGCCCAGGACGGATTGCCGATCGTCACATCGTTCGCCGTGAGCCTCGGCCAAGGCACCCACGCGCGCCAGCCGTGCTCGCTGACCGGGCGCTGCCAGGCCAGGCGCAAATCCCCGTTGATCGCGAACGGCCGCCCGATGGCCTGCGAAACCTTGTCATCCACCCATGGCCGCGCCCGGTTCCAATCGAAGGTCACCACGAACACGGCTAACGCCGCACAGAGGACGAGCACGACGACGACGATCCAGGCAAGGACTTTGCCGGTAGTGCGAGCGACGGTGGAAGGATGCGCCATGCGAATGCAGCTAGTCGATTGTTCCTCGAGCGGCATCGAGCCGCGCTGCCCATGCCTCGAGCGGCGCGTCGTGCCTTCATTGCGCTAGGTGCGAGCAATTGCCATGCCGCGGCGCGCGCAATGATCGCCTATCATGTCGAGCGAACGCGACGCGACGCTGGCGCCGGCGCCCCAACCTACCGGTGCGATGTCCGCTGCACAGTGGATACGCTGATCGTTGCATCGCACCAGCTGACGATACAACCACCCGATGAACGTCCCTCTCCTGCTCGAAGCCCGCGCGCTCGTGCGACGCGATGCGCGCACGGCAGCGGCGCTGCTCGCTGCAACCGACTTCTCGCTCGCCGCCGGCGAGCGCATCGTCGTCAACGGCCCATCCGGTTCCGGCAAGAGCGTGTTTCTACGTGCGCTCGCTCTGCTCGATCCGCTCGACGGCGGGCAAGTACTTTGGCATGGACGCGGCATCGAGCGGCGAGCCATTCCGCGCTATCGGCGCAGCGTCGCCTACGTGCGGCAACGGCCGGCGCTGGTCGAGGGGACAGTCGAAGACAACTTGCGCTACCCGTACTCGCTGCACGCCTATCGAGACGCAAGGTTCGACCGCGACCGCGCCGCGCGGCTCGCTCGGGCCGCGGGCCGAGGCGCGGATTTTCTCGACAAGCGCGCGAGCGATCTGTCGGGCGGCGAAGCCCAGGTGACCGCGCTCATTCGCGTCTTGCAGTTGGAGCCCGAGGTGCTGTTGCTGGACGAACCCACCGCCTCGCTCGATCCGCAGGCCGTGCTCGCAATCGAAACGCTAGTCACCGACTGGTTCAAGACCGATCTTTCAGGCCGCGCGTCGATCTGGGTCTCGCACGATCCCGCGCAGGCCGAGCGTGTCGGGAAACGCCGTTTGGCGATGCGTGCCGGCCGCCTTGCGGCCTGCCAAGAGGCGTTCGAATGAATCCGGTCCTGCACGACCTAAGCCTCGTCGATGTCGCCATTGCGGCGCTGCTCATTATCGTCAACGGCGCGATCTCGGTCGCGCTCTCGCTCGGCCTCGGGCGTCAGCTGGCGCTGGCGGCCGTGCGCACCGTCGTGCAGTTGTTGGCGGTCGGCTATGTGCTCGGCTGGGTGTTCTCCGTCGATCGCTGGTACGTCGTTTTGGCATTGACGGCGCTCATGACTGCAGTCGCCGGATTCGCGGGCGCGGCCCGCGGCGCGCATACCTACGCCGGACAGCGCATGGACAGCGTCGTCTCGATCTGGATCAGCACCTGGCTCGTCGCGGCCGTCGGGCTGTTCGCGGTCATGCGCGTTCATCCTTGGTATCAGCCGCAATACGCAATCCCGATCCTTGGGATGATCCTCGGCAATACGCTAACCGGTGTCTCGCTTGCGATCGAGCGCATGACCGAGGAACTGACGGCGCGGCGCGACCGCGTCGAAATGGCGCTCGCGCTCGGCGCAACGCGCTGGGAGGCCGCGCGCGGCCCCGCTCGTCAAGCGGCCCGCGCGGGCATGATCCCCACGCTGAACCAAATGGCCGTCGTCGGCGTGGTCAGTCTGCCGGGCATGATGACGGGCCAGGTACTGGCCGGCCAGTCGCCGCTGCAGGCCGTGCGGTATCAGATCGTCATCATGTTCCTCATCGCCGCGGCGTCGGCGCTGGGAACGGTCGGTGCGGTGCTGCTAACGTACCGGCGCCTGTTCAGCGCCGATCATCGCTTCATCACGGCGCGACTCGTCGAGCGCGCCGCATCGGGAGGGCTGCGACGATGAAGCGGAAAGGGCTCGCCGGCCGCTGCCGGTGCTCGCCGCACGAATCGCCGCACGAATCAAGCGCGGCCGCTATCGCTGCGCCGAGACTGTCACCTGAGAGCCGTCGCTAAGCGAGACTGTCTTCGCGCTGCCGTTGGTGGGCATCGTGAAGCGCACGATTTGGCTGAGCGTCGAGATGCCGGGGCATTGCAGCGTCTTGCCGCCCGCCTTCGCGCCGACCTTTGCGCGCGGTGCGCTGGCCTGCACGCTCAACTGCACGTTCGCGGTGCCGTCTTCGGCTACCTTCGGCGCGAGCCGAATGCGCATTTGGCGCTGCACGGCGCCGTTGGCATCGAGCGAAAGCGATCCATAGTTCGGGCATCGATCCGATGCGGTCACCGCGCCGCCCGGCGGCACCGTCTTCCACGTGTAGTCGTCGGTTTGACCCGAGCGAATCGTGCGCGTTTCCTGGGCGTTTCCGTAGGTCTTGGAGACCACTTTGACCGTGTACTTGATCGGCCCGTCGGGGGGCGTCTTGGACGTGATGGTGATGGGCGGCGCCGCTTGGGCCAGCGCGGCAAAGCCGCCGGCCGCGAATGCGGCGACGGAAACCAAAACGGCTACAGGTTTCAAACGAACCCTCATGCTCACCTCCTGGTTGGGCGGGGCGCCGCTTCGTTTAGGCTCAGCGGCGCGCGGCCGAATGGTCGACGACGCAATGTCAGTCTAATCCCAACTCGCACGAAAGACTGCGTCCGCCGCTCGGGGGTTGCCCCGCTTGCGCACCGCGTCGTTGTGCGCTTGCGGCGCTTGCATCACGACTGCGAACCGATCAACCCTCGCCGAGGCCGAAAGCCGCCCTTTGACCGGCTACAATAGCCGGATTTTCCGATCCGCCGCGTCCAGCCGGCACTCCTTAGCGCATCGCTCATGAATCTCGTCGTACAAAGTCCCGAGCCGCTAGCGGCTGCACACGTCAAGCCACTCGTCTCGCTTGCCCGCGGCTCGCAGGCGCATTCGATCGACGCCTATGCGCTGCGCATCGCCGATGCCGATTCGGCGCAGCGCCCTGACATCGAATCGTATTGCGCGGCGCATGGGCTGGATTTCGCATACGTGCCGCCGGGTCGGGCTTTGCGAGACTTCGGCCTCATCGCGATGGACATGGATTCGACGTTGATCACGATCGAGTGCATTGACGAAATCGCCGACTTCTGCGGGCTGAAAGCCGAAGTATCGGCCATCACCGATGCGTCGATGCGAGGCGAAATCAAGAATTTCAATGAAAGTTTGACCGCGCGCGTCTCACTGCTCAAGGGGCTCGACGCCTCGGCGCTCGAACACGTCTTCACGCAGCGGCTGCGGCTGTCGCCTGGCGCGCAGATCATGCTCGCGGGCGCCAAGGCGGCAGGCCTGCGCACGCTCCTCGTCTCGGGCGGATTCACGTTCTTCACCGAGCGGCTCAAAGCGCAACTCGGCCTGAATTTCACCTGCGCCAACACGCTTGAAATAGTCGACGGCAAGTTGACCGGTAAGGTGACCGGAGAAATCGTCAATGCGAGCGTCAAAGCGCGGACGGTCCGCGAGACGTGTGCAAAGCTCGGCATTCCAACATCCCAAGCGATCGCGCTCGGCGACGGGTCCAACGATTTGGAGATGATGGCCGAAGTCGGCCTATCGGTGGCGTTTCGTGCGAAGCCGGTGGTGCGGGCCGCGGCCGACGTCGCGTTCAACTACGTCGGCCTCGACGGCCTGCTGCGCTTGTTCTGAGTTTTTCGGTCGCGCTTCGATTAGGCGAGCGCCACCGTCATGGCTCGCTCGATGTCCGCGCGCAAATCGGCCTCTTCCTCGAGCCCGACATAGAACCGCACGAGCGTGCCGCGGTGCGGCCATTGCGATGCTGCCCGCATCGACGCGACATCGTACGGCATAGCCAAGCTGTGCGCGCCACCCCAGCTCCAGCCGATGGCGAAGAATTCGAGCGCCTCGACGAAGGCATCGATCTGCGCCGCGCTATAGCGCTCGTCGAATATCACCGAAAAGAGCCCCCCCGCCCCCGAGAAATCGCGCATGAATTCGGCATGCCCCGGGCAGTCCGACAACGCCGGGTGAAGCACAGCCGAAATCTCGGGACGTGCTTTGAGCCAATGCGCAAGCGCCAATGCGCTGCGGTCGTGCGCCTCGAAACGCGCCTTCATGCTGGGCAGGCTGCGCAGGATGAGCGAGCAATCGTCGACCGAGACCCCAATCCCCATCCGCATGCGCGCCCGCTTGAGCTCGCTGTGGAGCGCGTCGTCGTTGGTAATGGTGGCACCCATGAGGACATCGCTGCCGCCCGACTGGTATTTCGTGAGCGCCTGCACGCTGATGTCGACGCCATGCTCGAGCGGGCGGAATGCCAGCCCTGCTGAATACGTGTTGTCGATCGCCGTCACGACGTTGCGCGAGCGTGCTGCCGCTGCAATCGCCGGCACGTCCGATACTTCCATCGTGACAGAGCCCGGGGCTTCGATCCATATGAGGCGCGTGTTCGGACGAATGAGTTCGGCGATGCCCTTGCCGATCATCGGATCGTAATAGCGGACCGACACGCCAAAATCGTGCGCGAGCCAATTGCCGTGCTCGCGATTCGGCGAATAAACGTTGTCTGGTATCAGAACGTCGTCGCCGGTTTTCACGATGGCAAAGTACACGTTCGAAATTGCGGATAGGCCTGAAGGCTGCAGCAGCGCATGCTTGCCGCCTTCGATTAGGGCCAACCGCTGCGTGAGCGCGGAAGACGTGGGCGTGGCGTGCAGGCCGTAGCGCCACTGCGCGTCATTGCGCCAATCGGCGCTTCGCACCGTCGCCAAATCGGGGAATACAACTGTCGATGCGCGCATGACCGGCGTCGAGAACGATTCGAAGCCGGGGGCAATATCGAGCTCGGGATGGACGATGCGCGTCTGGCGCGCGCGCGAGGAAGCAGAATCGGTCATGGTCACGGTGTCGGTGAAGGGCCCACGAGCGGGCGGAGGTCGAATGGCTGCGGGTCGGAATCGTCCACGTTCATGCGCTCGCCGGCAAGCGAGCCGTCGGCGGCAAAGCGCCCGACCCAGTTGCCGGTGATCGCCGTTCCATCGTTCGACTCTTCGATTTCGAGAAGGTCCCCTTCGCGGTCCCCCGCGACGAGTACGACCGCTCCCGTATCGACGAACTGATACTCGCCGTGCACGCCGGACGGATCGTCGGTTTTATCGCCCAGGCGCAGGACAATCCGGCGGGAGCCGAGCATGCCGCCGTAGCGGGGAAAATGGGCAAATTCGGGGTTGGGCGAAAGCGGCGCGGGCATGCGCGGCACGGTAGCGGCGGCTGCATCGGCCGATTGCTGGGCGATCGAGCCGGCGGCGCCCGACGCTTGCTGCGCCATCGTATCGGCGGCATCCGAGGCCTTTTGTCCGACCCAGCCGGCCGCATCCGAGCGCTGCTGCGCGATCCGATCGGCAGCCTCACCTGCTTGTTGCGCGATGGCGCCGGCCGCCTGTGTGGCCTGCTGCGCCGTTGCGGGTTGGCATAAGAGCGCCATCAGTGCCGGCGCCGCCGCGAGGGGCAGCCATGCGAACACACGCCCGCGAACGAGTGCCGCAATCATGCGCGGAATCCGTCTACCTACCCACACCGTCATCCGCTCCTGCCCTCGCTCAAAACCATGTCGAACCAAATACGATAGCCGAGCACAATCGCTCAGACTTCTCCCCAGAGATCGTGTCCGTCGGCACCCGTGATCCTGACCGAGACGAAATCGCCGGCCTTGTAGCGTTTCGATGCCTTGGCCGCGGGGGCGACATAAACGACCCCATCGATCTCGGGCGCGTCTGACGCCGTTCGGCCGATACCACCATCGGCATTGACTTCGTCGACGAGCACCTTGAGCGTCTTACCGATCTTGCGTTTCATGCGCTGCGACGAGACCTCTTCCGCTACTTCCATGAAACGCGCACGGCGCTCTTCGCGCACTTCGTCGGGCAGCGCGCCATCCAATTCGTTCGCCGTTGCCCCTTCGACGGGCGAGTAGGCGAAGCAGCCGACGCGGTCGAGCTCCGCTGCCCGAATGAATTCGAGCAGCGTTTCGAATTGCGCTTCCGTCTCGCCGGGAAAGCCGGCAATGAACGTACTGCGAATCGTCAGGTCGGGACACATGCGGCGCCACGCGGCGACGCGCTCGAGCGTGCGCTCCGCATTGGCCGGACGCTTCATGCGCTTGAGCACCTCGGGATCGGCATGCTGGAACGGAACATCGAGGTACGGCAGCACGTGCCCCTTGAACGGCCCTTCGGCCATCATCGGAATGATTTCGTCGACGTGCGGATAAGGGTAGACGTAATGCAGCCGCACCCACGCACCGTATTGCGCGGCGAGCTCGCCCAGCGCGGCGACGAGTTCGGTCATGCGCGTCTTGAGCGGGCGCCCATTCCAGAAGCCCGTTCGAAATTTGACGTCGACGCCGTAGGCACTCGTATCTTGCGAGATGACGAGCAATTCCTTGACGCCCGACTTGAACAGATTTTCGGCCTCGAGCATGACCTCGGCCACGGGCCGCGAGACGAGATCGCCGCGCATCGACGGAATGATGCAGAACGTGCAGCGATGGTTGCAACCTTCCGAAATCTTCAAGTACGCGTAATGGCGCGGCGTGAGCTTGATGCCGGCCGGCGGCACGAGATCGACGAACGGATCGTGCGGCTTCGGCAAATGGCTGTGCACGGCGTGCATCACTTCGCCGACGGCGTGTGGGCCCGTAACGGCCAGCACCTTCGGGTGCACTTGCTCGACGAGGCCCTCGCCGCTCGCGCTTTTCTTAGCACCGAGACAACCGGTGACGATCACCTTCCCGTTTTCCGTGAGCGCTTCACCGATGGCGTCGAGGCTCTCCTGCACCGCTTCGTCGATAAAGCCGCAGGTATTGACGACCACCAAATCGGCGCCGTCGTACGTGCCCGAGATCTCGTAGCCTTCAGCGCGCAGCTGCGTGATGATTTGCTCGGAATCGACAAGGGCCTTGGGGCAGCCGAGGGAGACGAAACCGACCTTGGGAGCGAGGGGCGTGGGTACAGGCGGCGTCGAAACGGCGGCGGAGGGTGTGTGCGGCATGAGGTGATCCGGCGAATGGCAGTGACTACGGAAGAACCTAACGCGCCCGATTCATCGAGCACGGTCCTCCGAGATAACCGCGCATTGTACCGCGGTACAGGGGTACCGCGGCGTTCAGCCACGCTGTGGGATGCGCCTTGAAATCAGGCGGGCGCGTCCACCGAGCGCCGCGGCACGCACCATCGACGGGCAAGCGGCACGACTCGGCCCGCACCGATCGGCCGCTGCGGCTTATGACTTCTTTTCAGGCTCAGGCCCGGTGCCCGGCTTGAACGTGAACGAGCCGAACATCGACTTCGCCTGGTTCTGCATCTGCTCTTGCATCTGTACAAACATGTTTTTCGACTGCTCGATGTAGCTCGTCATCATTCCCTGCATCATCGGCGCCTGCATGTTCATGAACTGCGACCACACCTCGGGATTGAGCGCATTGCCTTCATAGAGATTCTTCGACTGCTCGGCGAGCTTGTTTTGAATCTCGATGAACGCCTGGATATTCTTCTCCAAATAGACGCCCATCATCCCCTGCATCGCATGACCGTAGAAACGGATGATCTGCGACAGCATCGACGAAGAGAACATCGGCATGCCGCCGCTTTCTTCCTCGAGAATGATCTGTAACAAGATGCTGCGCGTGAGATCCTCGTTGGACTTTGCGTCGATGACCTTGAATTCCTCCTGGTCGAGCACGAGTTGCTTCACGTCGCTCAGCGTGATGTAAGTGCTCGTCTCCGTGTCATAGAGCCGACGGTTTGGGTACTTTTTGATAAACCGTTCGGCTGTTTTCTTTGTAGTCGACATGTAATGCCTTTTATAAACGCAACGCAGCGCAATGACGGCGCTCCTTAAGCCCCCGCGTCTCGCGCAGCGAGCCGGACCCCAAAAACCTACACACTTTAACGCGTTTTGAGCCGGCCGCCATCCTGACAGCGGCCGGGGTGGCCGCATCAGCCCATGTGCAAACCGCCGTTCAGCGAGAAATCGGCGCCCGTCGAGAAGCCCGATTCGTCCGAAGCCAGCCAGGCGACGATCGATGCAATTTCGTCCGGCGAGCCGAGACGGCGAACCGGAATCGTGGCGATGATCTTCTCCAGCACATCGGCGCGGATCGACTTGACCATGTCCGTTCCGATATAACCGGGCGATACCGTATTGACGGTCACACCCTTGGTCGCCACTTCCTGCGCGAGCGCCATCGTGAAGCCGTGAATCCCGGCCTTGGCGGTCGAATAGTTCGTCTGCCCGAATTGACCCTTCTGGCCGTTCACCGACGAGATGTTGATGACGCGCCCGAAGCCACGCTCCACCATGCCGTCGATGACTTGCTTCGTCACGTTGAAGAGGCTGGTCAAGTTCGTATCGATGACCGCCGTCCAATCCTCGTGCGTCATCTTGCGGAATACGACGTCGCGCGTGATCCCCGCGTTGTTGACGAGCACATCGACCTCGCCCACCTCAGCCTTCACTTTCTCGAACGCAAGCTTCGTCGACTCCCAGTCGCCGACGTTGCCCTCCGATGCGATGAAATCGAAGCCGAGCGCTTTCTGCTGCTCGAGCCAGGTGACGCGCCGCGGCGAGTTCGGCCCGCAGCCCGCGACCACCTTGAAGCCCTGCTTATGCAGGCGCTGGCAGATCCCAGTACCGATGCCTCCCATCCCGCCCGTTACGTACGCAATACGCTGAGTCATGAATCACGCTCCATTCCTGTGTTTTCCGGGGACGCCAATCGGCGTCCCTCGTCTTTGCCGGCTACGGCTTATCACGCTGCCCCGGCCCTCCTCCCGGCGGGCGCTTGCGCGTCGTCAGATACGTTCGACCGCCAACGCGACACCCATCCCTCCCCCGATGCAAAGCGAGGCCAAACCGCGTTTTGCATCGCGCTTTTGCATCTCGTGCAGCAGCGTGACGAGAATCCGACAGCCGGACGCGCCGATCGGGTGGCCGATGGCGATCGCTCCCCCGTTCACGTTGATCTTCGACGTATCCCACCCCATTTGCTTGTGGACGGCCAGCGCCTGGGCCGCAAAGGCCTCGTTGATCTCCATCAGGTCAAGATCGCCGACCGACCAGCCTGCGCGTTCGAGACAGCGGCGCGACGCCGGCACGGGGCCGATGCCCATCACCTTCGGATCGACGCCGGCGTTGGCATATGCCTTGATCCGTGCAAGCGGCGTCAGGCCGAGGGCTTCCGCCTTTTTCGCCGACATGACGAGCACGGCCGCCGCACCGTCATTCAGGCCCGACGCATTGGCCGCCGTAACCGTGCCTTCCTTCGAGAAGGCCGGCTTCAGGCTCGCGAGCGACTCCGCCGTCACGCCGTGACGCACGAACTCGTCGGAGGTGAAGCGCAGCGGTTCGCCTTTGCGCTGCGGAATCTCGATCGGGATAATTTCGTCGTCGAAGCGGCCGGATTTTTGCGCCGCCTCGGCCTTGTTCTGCGACAGCGCCGCGAACTTATCCTGCTCCTCGCGCGTAATGCCGTATTCCTTGGCCACGTTCTCGGCCGTGATGCCCATGTGGTACTGGTTGTAGACGTCCCAGAGACCGTCGATGATCATCGTGTCGACGAGCTTGGCATCGCCCATGCGGAAACCGTCGCGCGAGCCCGGCAGCACGTGCGGCGCCGCGCTCATGTTCTCCTGGCCGCCGGCGACGACGATATCGGCATCGCCCGAGATCACCGCATTTGCCGCAAGCATGACCGCCTTCAGGCCCGAGCCGCAGACCTTGTTGATCGTCATGCCCGGCACGGCGCTGGGCAATCCTGCTTTGATGAGCGCCTGGCGCGCGGGATTTTGGCCCGAGCCCGCCGCCAGAACTTGTCCCATGATGACTTCGCTTACCTGCTCGGGCTTGACGCCCGCACGTTCGAGCACCGCGCGAACGACGGCTGCGCCGAGCTCCGGCGCGGGAATCTTCGCGAGCGAGCCGCCGAACTTGCCGACCCCGGTGCGAGCAGCGGATACGATCACTACGTCAGTCATTTGTGACTCCTTGCGGATGAGGCGGCCGCTTCGGCCGCGCATCGTAGTTGAGAACCTTCGAACCTTCGAGCGTTCCGACCCATCGGCCGGTCAGGTGCGCTCTTGCACATAGCGCCCGGGCGCGGGCTCGATGATCGGGTATTCCGCCGATCCGAGCTGCGCGCGAGCCTTCACTTTTTTGCCGCCGTACTGGTCGAGCCACGCCATCCATTCCGGCCACCAGCTGCCGGGCTTTTCGACCGCACTTTCCATCCAGTCGTCCGCATTCTCGGGCAGCGCCTTCTCAACGCCTTCGTGAGCCCAGAAGCTGCGCTTGCCCTTCGACGGCGGGTTGATGACGCCGGCGATATGCCCCGACGCGCCAAGCACGAACCGCTTCGGGCCCGTCAGCAGCGGCGCGCAAGCGTAGGCCGTGCGCCACGGCACGATGTGATCGTCGCGCGAGCCGTAGATAAACGTCGGCACGTCGATGCGCGAAAGATCGAGCGCTTCTGCGCAGACCGTCACGGCGCCCGGCTCCCGCAAGCGGTTCTCCAAGTACGTATTGCGCAGATACCAGACGTACATCGGCCCGGGCAAGTTCGTCGAATCGCCATTCCAGTAGAGCAAGTCGAACGGCGCGGGCGTGCGTCCTTTGAGGTAATTGTCGACGACATAGTTCCATACTAGGTCGTTAGGCCGCAGAAAGGAGAAGGCGTTCGCGAATTCGAGTCCTCGCATGAGCCCCGGCGGCGTGCCATTGAGGCCGCCGATCGTTTGCTCGCGCATGCGCACGTGCGCTTCGTCGACGAAGATATCGAGCACGCCCGTATCGCAGAAGTCCAGCATGGCGGTGAGCAGCGTCATCGAGGCCGCCGGGTGCTCGCCGCGCGCGGCGAGCACGGCCAACGCCGTCGCGATCATCGTGCCACCGATGCAAAAGCCGAACGTGTTGATCTGCTCGCGCCCGCTCACGCTCTTGACGACGTCGATCGCGGCGAGTACGCCCTCGTTCATGTAGTCGTCCCACGTCTTGCCGGCCAGCGATGCATCCACGTTGCGCCATGAAATCATGAACACTTGATGGCCGCACTCGAGCGCATGCGCGACGAGCGAACTCTCGGGCTGCAAATCGAGGATGTAGAACTTGTTGATGCAAGGCGGGACCATCAGCAAGGGCCGCTCGAACACGCTTGGCGTGCGCGGCTTGTATTGGATCAGCTGAATGAGATCGTTTTCGAAGATGACCGCGCCCTCGCTCGCCCCAATGTTTTTGCCGACGACGAAGCGCGATTCGTCGCTCTGCGAGATTTTCCCGCGGCCCATGTCGGCCAAGAGGTTCATCACGCCCTGCCGCAGGCTCTCGCCATGGCTATCGAGCAGCGCCTTCTGGGCCTCGGGGTTGAGCGCAAGGAAGTTGCTCGGCGAAGCAGCCGCCGTCCATTGCTGCACCGAGAAACGAATCCGCTCGCGCGTCTTCGCATCGGTGTCCAAGGCATCTGCAAGCGCTTGCAGATAGCGCGCGTTGAGCAAATACCATGCCGCCATATAGGCGTACGCCGGGCTCGCCTTCCAGGCATCCGCGTTGAAACGTCTGTCGGGCAGCTCCGGCAGCGTTTTGTCGGGCGTGCCCGCCTGCTGCAGCAGCGCCAGGCAATCGCGAGAATAATCGGCTTGCAGCGCTTGCAGCCGTTCCGGCGGAATTGAAGCGGCGGGCAGCTTCATACCTGCGAGCGCCTGCTGCGCGTCGGCCATCGAAGGCATCGACGGCATCGACGGCATCGACGGCATTGAAGGCATTGAAGGCATCGCCATTCCCGGGAAGCCGCCCGCCGGCATCTGCGGGAACGGAAACGGGAAAGGCGAGCCGCTCGCTCGCCCATTCATGGCATGGGCGGCCATTGCGCTCATCGGACCGGCCTGGGCCATTGACGGCCACTTGCTCGGATCGGCGAGCGAGCCCCAGGCGCCCATCCACGCCTCAAACATTCGTCGCATGTCCGCGTTAGCGGCCTGCGCTTGCTGCTCGTGGCTCGAAGGAGTTTCGGTGTGAGAAGAAGTCGATCGATGTTTTGATGCAGTCATACCCGCTTTGGCCGTGAGTCTCGGAAGACTGATTGAGAGGCGGGCATCGAGCGCACTCGGGCGAAACCTTGCGACCCTCGCTGCGCTCACCCATGCGAGCGGCCATTCTTGCTCCCCGCCCCGAGATGTGTCAATGCTTTGGACCGATTTTGCCGCGCCGCGATAGATTTTTTATTATCGTTTTCCCGATGCCGATTGAGAAGACATAAGCCAGGCCCCATCGGCACATACGCTCCGTCGTAGATCGTCGGACGGAAGACGGGCGCAGCGGCTCGCGCCTTTGCGACTGGATTTTCTTGTGCGCCGCGGGGCGTGCCGCCCGCGTTCAGTCGGCCAACCAGACGAGGGCAGCCATGCGGCCTGTCACCCCATCGCGCCGATACGAATAAAAACGCTCGCGATCCGTGGCCGTGCATGCACCGCCCCCTGTCACGCGCGTGACGCCGAGCCGCGCTAACCGCGCGCGCGCGAGCGCATAAAGGTCTGCATAATGCTTTCCCGGCTTCCCCGACGACTTGCCCGGCAAGTCGCGCGCGACGAACGCGCGTGCAGTCGCATCCCGCTCCCCTGGCGCGGCCGCGGCAACAAACGCCTCACGCACTTCATCGCCCACTTCGAACGCATTCGGACCGATTGCCGGTCCTAGGTGCGCGTGCAGACTCTGCGCGCCGCACTGCGCGAGATCGGCCACGCGTTGCGCGGTCTTTTCAACGACGCCGCTGACCAGTCCGCGCCACCCCGCATGAGCCGCTCCCACCGCACGCCCGTTGGAGTCGCAAAGCAACACGGGTAAGCAATCCGCCACCATCACGAGGCACGCGATACCTGGCTCGGACGTCACGCTTGCATCGGCACGCACCGGCGGTCCATCGAGCGCAATTTCGTCGGCCCGTACGACCGTGTCGCCATGCACCTGCTCGAGCCATACCGCACGCGCACCCGCGAGCGAGAGCAGACGTGCGCGGTTCTGCGCGACGTGTGCCGGATCGTCGCCCGTATGCAGCCCGAGGTTCAGACCACCCGCCACCTCGCGACCGTCAGCCCAGCGGCCGTACGGCGGCAGGCTCACGCCGCCGACACGCGTCGTCATGAGCGCATGCACCCGCGGCGAGACGCGCCAGTCGGGAAATAGACAATCGGTTTCGGTCAAAGTAGGTTCGTTCATCGAGATTACGTCGTACTTCCTCATCGGTTCGTGGGTTCGTCGTTGCGCGTCGACGGTTCGCTACGCCTACCCGGCCTCGATTCGTATGCGCTACCGCTCCCCTCCCGATCACTCGATGTCGGCATCGCCGTCCGACTCGTCATCGTAGCCGCGCTCGCCCGCTTCGAATTCGTATGCTTCGTCCTCGTCGCCGTCCTCGGCCTCGAACGCTGACGCGTCTTGTCCGAATCCGAGTGCACGCATGAGGTCCGCCATATCGGCCGGCAAATCGGCGCGCCAGCGCATCGACCGTCCCGAACGCGGATGCACGAGCCCCAGTTGCCAAGCATGCAACGCCTGTCGCGCAAAACCGCCTGGCAGCGGCGCACTCGAGCGGCGACCGCGCGCCTGCCCGTAGACAGGATCGCCGAGTAGAGGATGCCCAACGTTCGCACAGTGAACGCGAATTTGATGCGTGCGGCCGGTTTCGAGATCGCAATGGATCGCGCTGACGCTCTGCTGCTGCCATATGGCCCGGTCGATAACGCGAAAGCGCGTGCGTGCACTTTTGCCTGCCGCGCCCGCCACCACGGCCATACGTGTGCGCTCGCGCGGATCGCGCCCGATCGGCGCATCGATAAGACCCTCTTCGGGCATCGCGCCCCATGCGAGCGCGATGTAGCGGCGTTTGACTGTGCGCGCCTGCAATTGGCGCACGAGATCGGTCTGCGCTTCTAGCGTGCGCGCGACCACCATGAGCCCCGTCGTCTCCTTGTCGAGCCGATGCACGATGCCGGCACGCGGAAGCCCCGCCGCATCCGGGTAGCGATGCAGCAGCCCGTTCAGAATCGTGCCGTTCCAATTGCCCGCGGCGGGATGCACGACGAGACCGGCGCGCTTCGCGATGACGACGAGCGTGGCGTCTTCGTAGATAACATCGAGCGGCACGGGCTCAGGAGTAAACGCTAGCTGCTCGGGCAGCGCATCGGGCGTAAGCTCGATGCGCGCATCGAGCGGCACGCTCTGGCGCACCTTGGCGGGCGCGCCGTTGAGCAGGACGCGCCCCGCTTCCGTCCAACTCTGCAGACGGCTGCGCGAGAACTCCGGAAACACTTTTGCGAGCACCTTGTCGAGCCGTTCGCCCGCCATCGCGGCGGGTACGAGCGCTACGCGCGGTGCGTCTTCGGACTCGAACGCCGCGGCGCCTGCGCGCGGGCCGAGTGCGCTCGCGGCGGCCTCGCCTTCTTGCGCATCGGCGCGGCTGGCGCTTCGGCTATAATCGTCGCTTCTATCGATAGGGCCGAGCATGTTGCCGGAAGAACGTGTGCGGGTCATTGAAACAGGGTCACTGAGTGAGACTGATTGCTAGGAAGCATGGAGAAATGCGGCGAGCCCTCAACATTATGATGCGCACGGTTTCGTGCGCGGCGAGCCGCGCGGCTAAGCGTGCGACTCAATCGGCTTCGGCCGGCTTGGCCCTCGTCGCGGCCGCAGTGCTCGTGGCGGGCTGCCACGGCTTGCCGCAAAAGACCGACGAGACGGCCAGCTGGGCGAACAACAAATTATACTCGGAGGCACAGGACGCCCTAAGCGGCGGCGACTGGGGCAAGTGTGCGAAGTACTTCGAAGCGCTCGAGGGCCGCGACCCGTTCGGCCATTTCGCGCAGCAAGCCCAGATCAACGTCGCCTATTGCAATTGGAAAGACAGCGAGACGGCCGCTGCCGATCAAGCGATCGACCGGTTCATTCAATTGCACCCGGATCATCCCGACATCGCGTACGCGTACTACCTGAAGGGCATGATTCACTTCAACGACGATCTCGGTTTGTTCGGCCGCTTCTCGGGCCAGGACATGAGCGAGCGCGATCCGAAGTCGCTGCGCGAGTCGTACGATGCGTTCAAGATCGTCGTCGACAAGTATCCGAACAGCAAGTACGCACCCGATGCTGCCGCGCGCATGCGCTACATCGTCAACGCGCTGGCGTCGTATGAAGTGCATGCGGCGGATTACTACTATCGTCGCGGCGCCTACGTGGCGGCCGTCAATCGCGCGCAGCTCGCGATCAAGGAATACAAGAACGCGCCGGCGATCGAAGATGCGCTGCACATCATGATGCTGTCATACACGAAGCTGAACGAGACAAAATTGGCCGACGATACGCGCCGCGTGCTCGCCGGCACCTTCCCGGATAGCCCCTATATCACGGGCCACGCGCGCCCCGGCACGAAAAAGTCGTGGTGGCAGTTCTAACGTTTTAAGCGTGGGATAAGCGGCAGGCCACTGCCGCTGCCGCTGTTAAAGACAAACCCGGCTCGCGCGGCCGGGTTTGTCATTTTAGAAGCCCATTCGTCTCGACTCGAAAATCCACACCGACCGGCTCGCCACGACAACCGGCCTACCTCGGGCTCCGCGCAGCCTGCACGCCAACGCTAACGCTAACGCTAACGCTAACGCTAACGGTCCGTCGTCCTGTCCTGGGCGCTGTCGGCAAAAAATTCGCGCACGACCTCGATTTCCCGCGTGCGCTTGAACGGCGGGAGGCTCTGCCAGATACGCCGGCCGTAGGGCTTGTCCACGAGACGGGTATCGCAAATCATCAGTACGCCACGGTCGGTTTCAGCCCGAATCAAACGGCCGGCGCCCTGCTTCAACGTAATGACGGCCTGCGGCAGTTGATGGACCGCGAATGGGCTGAGGCCCTTCTTCGTCAGTGCATCGAGGCGCGCCGAAAGGACCGGATCGTCGGGCGGCGCAAACGGCAGCTTGTCGATCACGACGAGCGATAGTGCATCGCCTCGTACATCCACGCCTTCCCAAAAGCTTTGGCTGCCCACGAGGATCGCGTTGCCATAGGCGCGAAAGCGATCGAGCAACTCCGTGCGGCTTGCATCGCCTTGTACGAGCAGCGGCGTAGACCATCCGCGCGCCTCGATGACCTCGCGCAGCTTGCCGGCAATTCGATCGACGGCGCGCAGGGTCGTGCATAGGAAGAATACGCCGCCGCCCGCTGCCTCGATCGCCGGCAACGCGGCCTCGAAGACGGCATCGGTGAACGCCGGAGAGGACGGCTGAGGCACCTGGCGCGGCACGTAAAGCAAGCTTTGCGTGGCGTAGTCGAACGGACTCGGAAGCGTCATCGAGCGACGCGCGTCGAGGCCCATTTGCGCGGCGTAGTGCGTGAAGTCCCCCCGCACCGATAACGTCGCGGAAGTAAAAATCCATGCACGCGGCACGCCGGCGCGCTGCTTCGCAAAAATGGGCGCGACAGAAAGCGGCGTCTCGTGCAGCTGGACCGAGTGGGTAAATACCTCGACCCAACGAATGCGTTCGTTGAAATCGGTTTGCGCTTGCTGCCCGGGCGCGGACGATGACGTGTTCATGCCGGACACCGCGGGTGTAGCGGGCGCCTCATCGCCCGGCTGCGTGGTCCATCGCGCGAGCTGGTCTTGCAATTCACGCGCGCGCCGGAGGCAAGCGCCCAGCGATTCGGCACGTTCGGCCTGCGCAGCGAGCGCGGCAGCGACAGCATCGAGCGCGGCATCGAGCGCATCGAGTGCGCCGTACAGCGCATGGTCGTCGCCGAGCTGCGCCGCGGACACACGCAGCGTATCGTCCTTGAATGCAAGGCGCACGTCGCGGGCCGCGCGCTCGAGTGCCGCGCCGAGCTTGACCCATTCCACGGCGTCGCGCGCATGGGCAAGCCCTTCGGCAACCGTATCGCGCGCAAGCTCGAGCAGTTGCGCAGTCGATAGCGTTTCGCCAAAAAACAGCGTAGCCGTCTCGGGTAACTGGTGCGCCTCGTCGAATACGATCGTGTTGGCCGTCGGCAGGAGTTCGGCCATGCCCGTATCGCGCAGCATGATGTCGGCGAAGAACAGGTGGTGATTGACGACGACGATGTCCGCCTGCTGCGCCTCGCGGCGTGCGTGCATGACGAAGCAGTCCTTGTAATGCGGACATTCTTGGCCGAGGCAATTCTCGCGAGTGGACGTGACCATCGACCAAACGGAAGCCGTCTCGGGCACGCTCGCGAGTTCGGCTTTATCGCCGGTGCGGGTGATTTTCGCGAAACGAATAATGTCCTGCAAATAGGCGGTGTCTTGCCGCGACGGCAGTCGCCCGTTGTCGGCCGTGCGCTGCAGATAGTAGTGGCAGAGATAGTTCGCGCGCCCCTTGAGCATCGCGACCGACACCGGTACCACGAGCGCATCGCGCACCGTGGGGATGTCCCTCTGGAAAAGCTGGTCCTGCAGGTGCTTCGTGCCCGTGGAGACAACGACTTTGCCCCCCCAAAGCATGGCGGGGACGAGGTAAGCGAACGTTTTGCCCGTACCCGTGCCCGCCTCGACGATCAACGTGTTCTCGCCGGCGGAGCCGTCCTCCGTGTCGGTCTGGGAATCCGATGTACGGCCGGTCGAGTCCGATCGAGGATCGGCATCGGTGCGTAGACGCCGCGCTGGACGGCGCTGCGCCTCGAACATCGCGGGCTCGGGCATGGCTCGGCCCGACGCCTCCATCGCGGCTGCGACAGCGGATGCCATCTCGATCTGGGAGGCACGCGGCCGGTAGCCGTCGATGGCCCGTGCCAGCAGGCCGTCGCTCGCGAAAATGGCGTCGAGTTCGGCACGCCGGCGCGGGGCGAGCGCCGCCGCCAGCGCGTGCGGCTCGCGCGTCTGCCGTGTCGGCTGCGCGGGCTGCGCGCCGCGATCGTCCGCCCCTTCGGGCAAACTCTGCGCCGCGACGCGCGGCACGCTGGGAGAAGCATCGAGCGGTGAATTCAAGGCAAGCATTTCCCTGCAATGACCCGCGCAAAACGCGCGGCAACAAGGCCTGCCGTTCGCCGCTTACGCGTGTTTGTCCGGTTCTAGCTGCAACTGCAGCAATAAAATATCGTCTTTGACTTTGAGCTTGCGTTTTTTCAGACGCCGCAATTCAAGGTCGGTAATGTCCGACGAGACCGCCAATTTGTCGATCATGCGATCGAGTTCGCTATGCTCGGACTGCAATTGCAAGATGCGGTCGCGGAGCATTTCCGGTTGGATCGCCTGATGGCCGTGCATGGTCGCCTCCTCGGTTGGTGAGGCGCGACGCCGCCGTGCGGTTGCCGCGCCAGAGGTTGCCGTCCAACAAAAACGTCCTGTCTCAGTCGCTTTAGTGCTCCTGCTGCAAGCGCTTTTGCTGTTCTTGCTGCATCTGTTGCTGCTGCTGTTGCTGCTGCTTTTCCTGCGCCTTTTGCTCAGCCTGCTTCTGGCGGGCTTCGACGTCGGCCTTATGCTGCTGCGCGTCGGCTTGCTTCTGCGCGAAGCGCTGAGCGCGCTCGGCGCGCTCCTTCGCATCTTGCGCTGCCTGCGCTCGCGCCTCACCGAGCTTGCGCTGGAAGTCGGCCTGCTTGCGATCGTACGCCGCCTGATCGGCTGCATGCTGCGGCGCCTCGGCATTGCGCTGCGCCTGGCTAAGCGCATGCTGGCGCTGCTTGTCCTCATACGCTTGTGCGTTGTTCGCCTCGGCCGCCGCGCGCTGCGGTGCATCCGCCGCCTCGCGTTCCCGCTGCAGCGACGCTTGTTCGCTGCGCTGCAGCGCACGGGCCGAGCGCCGCTCGTCGTCGAGCGCGAGTTGCTCCGCGTGGATCTTCGCGCGCTCGTCGCGCATCTTGTCGCGCGCACGGTCCAAGCAAGCGTTGACAAAAAACTTGCTGTAACAGTTGTGCACGGCAACCCCGTACGTGTATTCGTTTTCCGCCGTGCGGGCATCGAGCGCCTGCTGGCGCGCGTGAAAATCGGCGGGCTGCGAGGGCGAGACGCCGCTCGCAGGCGCGGAGGCACCGGCGCCCGCGGCAGGTACGCCTTGTGCTAGCGCAGCGGCGGGCAGGCCGAGCGGCAACGCAAGCGCCGCCGCAGCCAAGACAACAGAGTGCAGTACAACGGAAAAACGGGAGGTCGACAACGTCGTAGGCGGGGATCGGAACATGGTCGAAATTCTAACACCCGTGTTCGACCACCCGAGCATTTGTGGCAAAATGCGCCGCTTTAGCAACCCGGCCTCGGCCAGCGTTGCCGGCTTCGGTCAGGCGCGCCGCACGGGCCCCAGCCAGACGCTTCTATGACGGATACCGTAGCTCTCAAGATCGTACAGCGCATCGCGACCGAACTGACCGTGCACCCGCGCCAAGTCGCGGCGGCCGTGCAACTTCTCGACGAAGGCGCCACCGTTCCGTTCATCGCGCGCTATCGCAAGGAAGTCACCGACAACCTCGACGATACGCAACTGCGCCATCTCGAAGAGCGCCTGCTGTACTTGCGCGAAATGGAAGCACGACGCGCAACGATCCTTGCAAGTATCGAGGAGCAAGGCAAGCTGACCGATGAACTGCGCACTGCGATCGACGCCGCCGACAGCAAGCAAGTTCTTGAAGATCTCTACCTGCCGTACAAGCCGAAGCGCCGCACGCGTGCGCAAATCGCCCGCGAAGCGGGGCTCGAGCCGCTCGCGCAAGCGCTGCTGGCCGATCCCCGTCTCGACCCGCAACTCGAGGCGGCAGCCTATGTCGATGCGGAGAAAGGCGTGGCCGATGTCAAAGCCGCACTCGACGGCGCACGCGACATTCTGTCCGAGCAGTTCGGCGAAACGGCCGATCTACTCGGAAAGCTGCGCGAATATTTGTCCGAGCGCGGCATCGTCTCGTCGTCGGTCATCGACGGCAAGGAAAGCGAAGAAGGCGAGAAATTTCGCGATTACTACGACTACGCCGAAACGCTGAAAACCGTGCCGTCGCACCGCGCACTCGCCCTCTTCCGCGCTCGCAATGCGGGTGTGCTGACCGTCAAGCTCGGCTTGGGCGAGGAACTCGATGCGCAGGTGCCGCATCCGTGCGAAGCGATGATCGCGCGCCACGCAGGCATCTCGAATCAGAACCGCCCCGCCGACAAATGGCTCTCCGACGTCTGCCGCTGGTGCTGGCGCGTCAAGGTGCAGCCTCATCTCGAAAATGAACTATTGACACAGTTGCGCGAGGCGGCCGAACACGAAGCAATTCGCGTCTTTGCGCGCAATCTGAAGGACTTGCTGCTTGCGGCGCCGGCCGGCCCTAAGGCCGTCATCGGCCTCGACCCGGGCTTGCGCACGGGCGTCAAGGTAGCCGTGGTCGATCGCACGGGGAAGGTGCTCGCGACCGATACCATTTATCCGCACGAGCCGCGCCGCGACTGGGACGGCTCGATCGCCAAGCTCGCGCGACTGGCGGCCCAAACGCAGGCTGAACTCATCAGCATCGGCAACGGCACGGCCTCGCGCGAGACCGACAAGCTCGCGAGCGAACTCATCGCGCGCCATCCCGAACTCAAGCTACAGAAAATCGTCGTATCGGAAGCCGGCGCGTCCGTGTATTCCGCTTCCGAGCTCGCCGCTAAGGAGTTCCCGGAACTCGACGTCTCGCTACGCGGCGCCGTGTCGATCGCACGCCGCTTGCAAGACCCGCTCGCGGAGCTCGTCAAAATCGAGCCGAAGGCAATCGGCGTGGGGCAATACCAGCACGACGTCAATCAACGCGATCTCGCTCGGTCGCTCGACGCCGTGGTGGAAGACTGCGTGAATGCGGTCGGCGTCGATGCCAATACGGCGTCGATCCCGCTGCTCGCCCGCGTGTCGGGACTGAACAGCACGCTCGCGCGCAACATCGTTGAATATCGCGATGAGAACGGGCCGTTCCCGTCGCGCGAGCATCTGCGCAAGGTTCCCCGCCTCGGCGACAAGACGTTCGAGCAAGCTGCCGGGTTCTTGCGCATCAACGGCGGCCCAAACCCGCTCGATCGTTCGTCGGTGCACCCCGAAGCGTATCCCGTCGTCGAGCGCATGCTCGCGAAGATCAACAAGCACATCGGTGAAGTACTAGGCCGCCGCGAAGCGCTCTCGGGCCTGTCGCCAGCGGAATTTGTGGACGAGCGATTCGGCCTGCCCACCGTCCGCGACATTCTTGCCGAGCTGGAGAAGCCAGGGCGCGATCCCCGCCCCGAGTTCAAGACCGCCGCGTTCCGCGAGGGCGTGGAGAAAGTCTCGGATCTCGAACCCGGCATGGTGCTCGAAGGCGTCGTGACCAACGTTGCGGCCTTCGGTGCCTTCGTCGATATCGGCGTGCATCAGGACGGCCTCGTTCACGTCTCGGCGATGTCGACGAAGTTCATCAAGGATCCGCATGAGGTCGTGAAAGCGGGCCAAGTCGTCAACGTCAAGGTGCTCGAGGTCGATATCAAGCGCCAGCGCATTGCACTCACGATGCGTCTTGCCGACGATGCCGCGCCGGCTGCGCGCAGCGGCCCACGCGAGGAGCGCACGGCGAGCCGGCCGGCCGGCGGCGGCGCACGCGGGCCGCAACGCTCGCGCGAACCGGGAGCGGAAGCTGGAAGCGCAATGGCCGCCGCATTCGCTAAGCTCAAGCAGCGCTGATCGTCCGCGAGTTAGCCCGCCCGCTCGGCAGCCTCTAGCTTGCCGCCGCGTCGCCGTCAGATTTCGATCTTTGTTCCCAACTCAACGACACGGTTCGCGGGAATGCGGAAGAAATCCGTCGGCTTCGCAGCGTTTTGATGCATCCAAGCAAAGATGCGCTCGCGCAGAATCGACATGCCGGGCAACTGCGTCGGTACGACGGTTTCTCGAGCGAGGAAGAACGACGTATCCATCAGCTCGAACTGCTGCATCCCGCCCATCCGCTCCAATTCGAATAACACCGCTTTCACATCCGGCGTTTCGTTGAAACCGTAAGCGGCACGGACGAGATACAGCCCACCGCCGACTTCCTTCAACGTAATGCGCTCATCGTCCTTGACGTAGGGAATATCGCGCGTCACGAAGGTTAGGAAAATCGTCCGCTCGTGCAGCACCTTGTTGTGCTTGAGATTGTGCAGCAAGCTGACCGGCACGAGGGCATCGCTGCCTGTCAGATAGATGGCGGTGCCCGACACGCGATGGGGCGGATGCGCGAGCAATCCCTGCACGAACGGCGCAAGCGGAATACCGTCCGCGGCCGTACGCTCTTTCACGAGCATGCGCCCCTTGTACCATGTCATCAGCAGGAAAAAGAGCAGCGCGCCGATGCCGAGCGGCAGCCAACCGCCTTCGGCCACCTTGAGCAGATTCGCGCCGAAAAACGCGAGATCGACGGCCATGAAAGTCGCGATGATGATAGCGACGAGGATCTTGTTCCAGTTCCACACCTTGACCATGACGACGCAGGCCAGCACGGTCGTAATGACCATGGTCGTCGTGACGGCGATACCGTACGCGGCCGCCAGGTTATCGGAACTCTTAAAGCCGACCACCACGCACAAGATGATGAATAACAGCAACCAGTTCACGACGGGGACGTAGATCTGCCCGATCGCAAGATCCGATGTGTGAAGCACCTTCATACGCGGCACGTAGCCAAGCTGAATCGCTTGGCTCGTCAGCGAATAGGCGCCCGAAATCACCGCCTGCGAGGCGATGACCGTTGCCACCGTCGACAGGATCACCAGCGGCAGCAGCGCCCACTGCGGCGCCATCAGGAAAAACGGATTCGCGATCGCCGTCGGGTCCTGCATCAGCAGCGCGCCTTGGCCGAAGTAGTTGAGCACGAGCGCCGGCATGACGAGCACGTACCAAGCCAGGCGAATCGGACGCGCACCGAAATGCCCCATATCGGCATATAAGGCTTCCGCGCCGGTCAGCACGAGGAAAACCGAACCGAGCACGACGTACGCTTGCAGCATATGCGCGTGCATGAAGGAGAACGCGTAGTACGGATTGAGCGCCGCGACGATCTGTGGCGCACGCGCGATGTGATTAACGCCGAGCAGCGCGAGCGTGGCGAACCAGACAAGCATGATGGGCCCGAACAACTTGCCGACCAGCGAGGTACCGTGCCGCTGGATCCAGAACAGCGCGACGAGGATCACCATCGTGATCGGCAAGACGAGATGCGAAAGGTGCGGCGTCGCTATCTCGAGGCCCTCGACAGCCGACATAACCGAAATGGCGGGCGTGATGACGGCGTCGCCGTAAAACATGCAGGCGCCGAATATGCCGAGCATCATCAAGATGCCGGTGACGCGCGACTTCGTCGAGAACGGTCGCAGCGAAAGCGCCATCAGCGCGAGGACCCCGCCCTCGCCGTTGTTGTCGGCGCGCATCACGAACAGCACGTACTTGATCGACACCACCGCGATGATTGCCCAGAACAGCAGCGAGATCACACCAAGAATGGAGTTGTCGGTCAGCGCGATGCCGTGCGCGGGGCTGAACGCTTCCTTTAGCGCATACAGCGGGCTCGTGCCGATGTCGCCGAACACGACGCCGATCGCGGCTACCGCGAGCGTCGGCAAGGAATGCTGCTGAAGGTTGTCTTGGTTGTTCTTTGTCATAAACACAAGCGGTTCGTACCGGATAAGCCGGGAGCGAGCGCTATTCTAGCGGCGCACGGGTGTCGAATACACATAAAAAGAGCGGAGTCAGGGGACTCCGCTCGGTCGTCGATGCGCCAAAGAGGCAATGCTCAAATAAACGCAACTTACGTGCCGGGAGCCGAACCTTGAGCCGAACTTTGAGCCACTCCGCGCTTGATCCAAGCGCCGAGGTTGTGTGGCCGGACGGTGTCCCACTCTTCGAACGGCTGGTGAATCCACGGGTTGGTCGGCAACGATTGGACGAAATAGTCGGGCTTGACCTGCGAGCAACCCTTGTACCAGAGCACAGCTGAGCGCACCGCGGTGACAGCCGGATAGCGCTCCTTCAAGTGCTGCTGTACGCGTGCCAGCGTGACGCCCGAATCAACGAGATCGTCGACGAGCAGCACATTGCCCGACAACTCGCCGCGCGTCATGGTGATGTATTGCGCGATGTCGAGCTCGCCCTGTTGCGTGCCCGCCGCTTCGCGATACGAACTCGTCGCCAGAATCGCGAGCGGCAAGTCGTAAATGCGCGAGAGCTGATCGCCGACACGCAACCCGCCGCGAGCCAAGCAAAGAATCTTGTCGAATTTCCAACCCGATTCGTGCACCGCGAGCGCCAACAACTCGATGAGCCGGTGATACTCGTCCCAGTTCACCCAGAGGTGCTTGTCGTCATTGCGCGGGTCCGTCATGGCGATCATCGTCATGTCCTGCGTCATCGCTTTAAATCTTAAACGGATGGCGCAGCAAGATGGTTTCATCGCGATCGGGCCCTGTCGAGACCATATCGATCGGCACACCGGCCACTTCCTGCACGCGCGTCAGGTACGCCTGCGCGTTCGCAGGCAATTGATCCCACTGCGTGATGCCGATCGTGCTTTCCTGCCAGCCGCCGAACGTCTCGTACACAGGCTCGCAGCGCGCCACGTCAGCCGCTCCGCGCGGAAGGATATCGACGCTCTTGCCGTCCATCTTATAGCCCACGCAAAGATTCACTTCTTCGAGGCCGTCGAGCACGTCGAGCTTCGTGATGCACAGGCCCGACACGCCGTTGATCTGGATCGAGCGGCGCAACGCCGCGGCATCGAGCCAGCCCGTGCGGCGCGGACGGCCGGTGACCGAGCCGAACTCCTTGCCGACGTTGGCCAGCGTGACACCGATCGCGGCTTGGCGCTGAGGATTGTCGGCGTCGTACAACTCGCTCGGGAACGGCCCCGCACCGACGCGCGTGCAGTAAGCCTTCGTAATGCCGAGAATGTAGTCCAGCTTCTGCGGCCCGACGCCCGCGCCTGCCGACGCAGCGCCTGCCACGCAATTGCTCGACGTGACGAACGGATAGGTGCCGTGATCGATGTCGAGCAGCGTGCCCTGCGCGCCCTCGAACAGCAGATTGCGGCCCGCCGCGTTTTCGTCGTACAAGCGACGCGAGACGTCGGCCACCATCGGCGCGAGGCGCTCGGCGTAACCGAGCATCGTATCGAGCGTTTGCTGGAAGTCGACAGCCGCTGCACCGAGATATTGGGTCAGCACGAAATTGTGGAAATCGAGCGTCTCGCGCAGCCGATCCGCAAAAGTCTCCGGCGTGAACAAGTCTTGCACGCGCAGTGCGCGACGGCCGACCTTGTCCTCGTACGCCGGCCCGATGCCGCGTCCCGTCGTACCGATCTTGCCCGCGCCGCGGCGCGCCTCGCGCGCCTGGTCGATCGCGATGTGGTACGGCAGGATAAGGGTGGTGGCTTCGGAGATGAACAGGCGCTTGCGTACATCGACGCCTGCGGCTTCGAGCTCTTCGATCTCCTTGAACAGCGCTTCGGGCGAGAGGACGACACCGTTGCCGATATAGCAGGCGACGCCGGCGCGCATGATGCCCGACGGAATGAGGCGCAAGATGGTTTTCTTGCCGCCGATGATGAGCGTATGGCCGGCATTGTGCCCGCCCTGGAAACGCACGACGCCTTGCGCGTGGTCCGTCAGCCAGTCGACGATCTTGCCCTTGCCTTCATCACCCCACTGTGTTCCGACGACGACGACGTTGCGCCCCGGAGCCGCGTTCACTGCACTGGCAGACATGTTGTTTCGTTACCTGGTTAAAAACGTATTTTACCCATGTTCGCCGAAGCTTCCGAATTTTTCCGTTTCGCTTCAACGGCATGGGATCGTTAGGCTCAAGGCCCCCGATGCCGGCACGCTTGCGTGTAGCGTCCGCTGCCCTCGGTCAAGCCCCCGCGTTGGGCGCGCGCGCCTCAACGAGCCAAGTATCGTCGCGCTCGACCAGCACACGATCGAATGCGAACTCGTCGAGCGCGTCGTCGTGCCCCGGCAACGCTTGAATCACCACCTCGCCCGCATCGCGCAGGGCGGCAACGCATTCGCGCAACGCCTCGTCATGCTTCCAGGGCGCCAAAATAGCACTGCTGCGCGCCTCTACCGGGGAAATCCGCGCGACCTCGCGCAAATCGAGCGAAAAGCCGGTGGCCGGGCGCGCGCGCCCGTAAGCCTGGCCCACGTGGTCGTACCGGCCGCCGCGTGCAAGCGCGTTCGGCACGTCGTCGACATAAGCCGAAAACATGACGCCGCTGTGATAGGCATAGCCGCGCAAGTCGGCAAGGTCGATCGTCGCTTGAGCGCCTTCGACACGCGCAACGAGGAATGCGAGATCGTCGAGTGCGCGCGTGATGGCGGGCCATTGCGGCAACTGCTGCCGTGCACGCACAAGTACTTGCTCATCGCCGTACAGCGAAGGCAATGCGCGCAGCGCGTCGCGCACGGTCGGATCGAGATCCTGCGTGAGCTCGGCAATACACGGCACATCTTTCCCTGCCAGCGCCTCGTACAAGGTCTCGCCGCGCGCGGCCGCAACAGGATCGCGCTCGAACAGCGCGAGCAGCACACCCGCATGGCACAAATCGAGCCGTACGTTTTCGATGCCGGCCAGACGCAGCACGTCAAGCATCAGTTGTTGAACTTCGAGATCGGCTTCGAGCCCCGCATGACCGTAGATTTCAGCGCCGATCTGGATCTGCTCGCGCGTGGCGTGCAAGCCGCGCGGGCGCGTGTGCAGCACGCTTCCCGCATAGCAAAGGCGCGTCACACCCTGCCGATTGAGCAGATGCGCATCGATGCGAGCCACTTGCGGCGTGGTATCGGCACGCAGCCCGAGCGTTCGGCCCGACAGCTGGTCGACGAGCTTGAAAGTGCGCAGATTCAGATCGCTGCCGCCGCCCGTCAGCAGCGATTCGAGATACTCGAGCAACGGCGGCATCACCATCTCGTACCCGTACGTGCGGAAACGATCGAGCAGTGCACGCCGCAGCTCTTCGATCTTGCGCGCCTCGGACGGCAGCACGTCGGCGATATTTTCGGGAAGCAGCCAGGTGGACATCGGTTGGATCCTACGACGTTAATGAAGGCGCGGAAGGCGCGGAAGGCGCACAGGCGCGCAGCCAGAGCGGATGGAGCGAAGCGCGAAGCGGCTCACGACGCCGTTCCTTCGCGCGGGCAATCGACGTTGCATTCAGGTGGCCGCGACGAGCAGCAGCAAACCAAGCGCCATGACGATCAGACCGCCGATGCGAATATGGTGCGCCGGCCTCTCCGCTATTCTACGAAAGGTCTCCCGCCACGCCGTGGGGAAGATGAACGGAAACATGCCCTCGATGATCAGCATCAGGGCAATCGCAAGCAGTAACGAACCGGCCATATCCATGGGGATGCCGGCGCCGCCGGTCGATCGGCGGCGCCCCAGAATCAGTGTTTGCGTGAAGCCGAGGCGGCCGGATTGATCGAGACGGCGTTCCCATCGGGGCTGCGCATGAAGCGGAAAAACTCGCTGTCCGGATCGACGACAATGACGTCGCCGGCCTTGAACACACTTCGATACGCCTGCAAGCTTTGGTAGAACTGATAAAAGCCCGGATCGCGGCCGAACGCATCGGCTGCGATTGTGGCCGCTTTTGCATCGCCGTCGCCTTTGATCGCCTGCGCAGCGGCATAGGCATCAGCCAGCACGGCTTGGCGTTGCCGCTCGGCATCGGCCTTGATCTGCGCGACTTCGGCCGCGCTTTGCGTGCGTTCGTCGCTGACCATCTGCTCCCGCGCGGCCGCCATACGCTTGTAGACGACGTCGGCGCTCGCCGGAGGAAAATCGACGCGCACGAACTGGAGATCGACGACATCGAGACCGAGCGCGCTCGCTGAAGCGGTCAACGCGGCCTGCGCTTGCTGAGCAACTTGCTCCTCATGTGCAAGGACGTCGCCGAGCTCACGCTTGCCGAACGCCTCGCCGAGCGACGTGCGCAATTGCGCGGCGAGCCGTTCGGTCGCGCTCTGCTGGTCCCCGTCCGTTTCGTTGAAGAGCTTGAGCGGATCGATTACGCGAAATTTCAGGACGGGCGTGACGAGCAGTTCGCTTTTATCCGATGTGACGAAGCGATCGGCGTCGGACGCCTGGAGCGTCCGCACACGCGTGTCCACGACCATCGCCGCTTGCAGCGGGGCGGGCAGCTTGACGTGCAGGCCAGGCCCGACGACGGTCGGTTTCTCGCCGCCGCGCGAATACACCACGGCTACGTGCCGCTGATCCACGACGAGTAGTGTCGACGAGCCGACAAACAGCACGGCCACGACGACGATCACGAGCGCAACGATACGATTCATAAAATGCGCTCCTATTGCGGCAGATCGTCTTCACGCGAGCGGCTGCGCAGCGTATCGCGCGAGCGCAGCGCATCGCTTGCGGCAGCCGCTTGGCTGGCCGGATTCGACGCGGCGGCGGCCGGTGCCGGCACCGACGCACCCGATGCCGGGCTAGCGGCAGCCGGCGCGCCGGTTTCAGCCGCCGAGCGCCGGTTGGCCTCGAGCAGCTTGTCGAGCGACAGGTTGACAACGTTGTTGCCGGTCTTGCTGCCGACGAACACCTTCGTCGTATTGGCGTAAATGTCGCGCATGGTTTCCAGGTACATTCGCTCGCGCACGAGCGCAGGCGCTTTCGCGTATTGGGCGTAGATCTCTTTGAAACGCTCGGCATCGCCCTGCGCTTCCGATTCGACGCGAGCGGCGTACGCCTTTGCGTCGTCGATCGTCCGTTGTGCTTGCGCTTTCGCACCGGGCAAAATCTGGCCGGCATACGCTTGCGCCTCCGCCTTGGCGCGCGCGCGTTCCTGCTGCGCATGGACGGCATTGGCGTAGGCGCTCTGCACGGCCGAGGGCGGGTCGATGGATTGCACGGTGACACCGGTCACCGCGAGGCCCGTGCGATACCGATCGAGTGCAGTTTGAATGGCTTGTACGAGCGGCTCGCGCAGCGTATCGCGATCGCCGTGGAGCAGGCTTTGCGTACTGCGCGCGCCGGCGATCTCGCGCACCGCCGCCTGCGCCGCCTGCGTGACGCTCAAGTCCGGATCGGCCGTGCGAAACAGATAATCGGTAGCCGATTTCACCTGATACTGGACCGCCACGCGCACGTCGACGATGTCGCCGTCGTGCGTGATGACCGACGCATCCTTCATGCTTGCATCGCTGATTGCATTGCCGCGGCCGATTTCGACGGAGCGAATTTGGGCGACGTTGACAACCTCGTGGGTCTCGAACGGATAAGGCAGGCGCAGGTGTATTCCGGGCTCGACGGTGCCCCGGTATTGGCCGAATTGGAGGACGACGCCCGTTTGCCCGTCTTGTACGACGAAAACGCCGCTGCCGATATAGATCGCAACGAGCACGCCGATGACGACGCCGACGCCGATGCGTGCGGCGCGGCCGTTGTCCGGACGCCGGTCGCCCGGCCCCTGTCCTTTGCCGCCGAACAAGCGCGACAAGCGACGGTTGAAGTCGCGCCACATTTCATCGAGATCGGGCGGACCATCACCGGGGCTGCGCTTCGGCTCGTTCGGCCGTTGCTGGCTGCCGTTGCCGTCGCTACGCCCCCAGCGAGGATCGTTGATCGAAAGAATGGCGCGCGCACGCAGCCAGAAACTCCGCTCGTTGTTTTCGTTCACCTGTGTTCGTTCGCTCGAGTTGGGAGAGCCGGTCAATGCAAATCGGAGCGCCATGCCCGCACATCCGACGACGCGCAGGCGTCGACGTCTTCGCGTTCATGCCCCGGCGATACGGCTGCCGGCTGGGCTCGCCCGTTTTCTGGGAGATGTTCTGAGGTGGCGATTTCGGCGATAGCCGCGCGCAGCGTATCCAAGCCCTGCCCCGTGCGCGCGCTCAAAAAGACGCGCGAAATATTACCATACTCGTCGCGCTCAACCGCCTCGCCGCGCGCCGCGAGTTCAGGCACGGCATCGATCTTGTTGAAGACGAGAATCTGCCGCACCGCGTGCGCGCCGATCTCGTCGAGCACGACGTTGACTTGATCGATTTGGTCGAGCCGGACGGCACTCGACGCGTCGACGACGTGCAGCAGCAAATCGGCCTGGGTCGTTTCTTCAAGCGTGGCGCGGAACGCGGCGACAAGTTGGTGCGGCAATTCGCGGATGAAGCCGACCGTATCGGAGACGATCACCTGCCCAGCCTCGTCGCCCAAATAGAGCCGGCGCGACGTGGTGTCGAGCGTCGCGAACAACTGATCGGCGGCATAGGCTTGCGCCTTGGTCAACGCATTGAAGAGCGTCGACTTGCCTGCATTCGTATAGCCGACGAGCGACACCGACATCGCTCGATTGCGCGCGCGCTGCCGCCGCTGCGTGCCGTGCTGGCGGCGCAGCTTGTCGAGCCGCGCCTTGAGCGCCTTGATGCGCTCGCCGATCAAGCGGCGGTCGGTTTCGAGCTGCGTTTCACCGGGGCCGCGCAAGCCGATACCGCCTTTTTGACGCTCGAGGTGGGTCCACGCCCGCACGAGCCGCGTCGCAATGTACTGCAACTGCGCTAGCTCGACTTGAAGCTTGCCCTCGTGGCTGCGCGCGCGCTGCGCGAAGATATCGAGTATCAGGCTCGTGCGATCGATGACGCGCCGATTAAGTGCTCGCTCCAGATTACGCTGCTGCGCCGGTGCCAAAGCGTGATTGAATATAACGATTTCGATGTCGTTCGCCTCGCACGCGAGGCGCAATTCCTCGGCCTTGCCGCTGCCGACGAACAATGCGGCGTCCGGACTGGAACGGCGCCCGGTCAAAGTCACGGCGGGGTGTGCGCCCGCGCTTTGCGCGAGCAGACTGAGTTCTTCGAGACTGGCTTCGAAGTCGATTTTGCCGAAATCGATGCCGACGAGCGCTGCGTTGATCAAATTGATGAGCGTCTAAATGAGAAGCGGG
>CBIHOQ010000022.1:0-82660 GCA_966212065.1 uncultured Burkholderiaceae bacterium | reverse complement strand
CAAGGGAGGCATGCGCCCCCTCGGGGGGCAGCGAACGAATGTGAGCGTGGGGGTAGTCCATCATGCCTCCCGCCGGGCCGTCCCAAGGGAGGCATGCGCCCCCTCGGGGGGCAGCGAACGAATGTGAGCGTGGGGGTACTCCATCACGCCTCCTCTACCGTCTTGGCGCTGTTGACCGGGGCCGCGCCGAACAACTCGATCCGGGGCTTTGCCGCCGGCGCGCCGAACAACTCGATGCGCGGCTTTTGCGCGGCCGCTTGGCCGCTTGCGTTCGTCGCGAACAATTCTACGTGGCCGCGCTCCCGCACCGCGCGAGCATGACGCGCCGCCCGCGCTTCGGCCACCTGTTTGGCGAGCGCCTGCTCACGCTCGGCGACGCTCGGTTCCTGCTGCAGCCGCAGCTTCTTGACCATCGCCTGGCCCGTGTCGGGCATGAAGGCGACCTTGCGCGGATGCACGCCTTGCAAGTCCTCGGCAACGATGCGGATCTTCTCGAGGCCAAGATAGCGGCGCACGAACTCCGCATTGCGATCGCCGATGTTGATCGTCGTCATCCCCGCCAGCACCGCCGCGCCGCCGAACACCTTCGCCTCGAAGCGATCACGCCGGCCGCCCATCTTGATGAGCTCGTTGATGAGCACTTCCATCGCGTAGGCGCCGTAGCGCATCGAATCGGACGCGGCCTGCGGCGG
This sequence comes from uncultured Burkholderiaceae bacterium, assembly GCA_966212065.1. GTDB lineage: Bacteria > Pseudomonadota > Gammaproteobacteria > Burkholderiales > Burkholderiaceae > Trinickia. The sequence continues at coordinate 81,968 of CBIHOQ010000022.1, read as the reverse complement.
CTGTTCGCCGTCGTCGGGCAGCATGAAGTGATTCATGCCGCCGATGCCGGCCGTGCGGTCGTGAATGCAGGCGGCCACGCACGAACCGAGCACGGTGACGAGCACCATGTCCTCACGGGTCGTGTAGAACTCGTTCGGCAACAGTTTCACACCCTTCCGGCCGAAGTGGTTGTCGAAGTACAAGTTCGTGGCGATGGGGAGCCCGCTCATATGATCGCCTCCTGGCGCGCCCGCGTGCCGCTCTGCCCGCGGCCCGCCGGTTGCGCATCGCGCATGAGCTCGTACACCGTTTGTCCGCGCAGTCGGAACGACTGCGTCACATACGTGAAATTCTCGGAGTGGCCGGCGAACAGCAGCCCGCCCGGCTTAACCAGCGGATCGAAACGCGTGAGCACTTGCGACTGCGTCGGCTTGTCGAAGTAGATCATCACATTGCGGCAGAAGATGGCATCGAACGGCTGACGCAATCCGTAATCGGCGTCCGTCAGGTTCAACTGCGCGAAGCGGATCATCGATCGCAATTCCGGGCGCACCTTCACGAAGCCCGCCTGCACACCGGTTCCTTTTAGGAAAAAACGCTTGAGCCGCTCCGGGCTCAACTGCTTGACTTGATCGAGCGAATAGACGCCTGCTTCGCCTTTGGCGAGCACCTGCGTGTCCAGATCGGTGGCGAGCACCGTCGCCTGGCGCGCCTGCGATTCGCCGAGCGCCTCGACGAGCGTCATCGCGATCGAGTAGGGCTCCTCGCCCGTCGAAGCCGCCGAGCACCAGATCGAAAAGGGCTGCGGACGGCGCTTGGCGAAATCCGCCAGAATCGGAAAGTGATGCGCCTCGCGAAAGAACGCGGTCAAGTTTGTCGTCAGCGCATTCGTGAACGCCTCCCACTCCTCAACGCTGTTTTCCGATTCGAGTAGGTCGAGGTAGCCGCGGAACGTGTCTAGACTGCGTGCGCGCAGGCGCCGCGCGAGCCGGCTGTACGCCATGTCGCGCTTGTGCTCGGACAGCGAAATGCCGGCGCGCCGGTAAATAAGCTCGCGGATACGGGCAAAATCGGCGGCAGTGAATTCGAAATCGCGATCGGCGAAGCCGGGGCGTTCGCTCGATCCGCCGGGCTCGGCCCGTTCGGGCCGAGTGAATGCGCGCGCTATCGTCATGATGCTTCTCTCGCTTCGTGAAGGCCGAGCTGCGCCGGTGTGTCTCGCAGCCCCCCGCTCGCGCGGAGCACGCGCGGCGCAATGAGTCGCCCTGTCGCGGGCGGGGTGCCGAAATCCAACATGCTCGTCTGCCTTTCCTGCTCGCGGCGCGCTTTCAGGCGCGCCGTAGGTTTAAAACGTTTCCCAGTCGTCGTCCGACTTGCTGCTCGATGCCGCTGCGGCAACCGGTGCCGGCACGGCCTTCGCCACTGGCTTGGCCGCCCCCGAGGCGCTCCTTGCGATCGGCGGCGCCTTAGCAACCGGCAACGCATTGGCAACCGAGGTAGCCGGAACGACCGGCGCAGCCTTCGCAACCGGCGCGGCTTGCGCCGCCGATATCCCCGACGCCTCGCCCTGCGTCCCGGCCTGTCGATGCGGGTGTTGAGGCGCGCTGCCATGCGCTGCGCGCGGCGCCGCTGGCAGCGCCTTCACCGCGCTCTTGCGCGGCGGCTGCAAGGCCGGCTTGGCAGCCGGCTTCGCAACCGAACTCGCAACCGAACTCGCAACCGAACTCGCAACCGGCTTGCCAACCGGCTTCGCAACGTGCCGCGCGGGCGCGGCGTCCGAAGCGTGCGAGCCCTCGATACGCCACTGGGCGATCACCATCTTCAACTGGCGCGTCTGTTCTTCGAGCGACGCCGCGGCCGCCGCCGCCTGCTCGACAAGCGCCGCGTTCTGCTGCGTCACGTCGTCCATCTGCGTGAGCGAGCGATTCACACCCTCGATGCCCGTCGACTGCTCTTCCGAAGCCGCGCTGATCTCGCCCATGATGTCGGTCACGCGGCGCACGGCTTGAACGATTTCTCCCATCGTCGTGCCGGCGCGACCAACGAGCTCGGACCCACTCGCCACTTTGCCGGCGGAATCGCCGATGAGCGCCTTGATTTCCTTAGCCGCCGCCGCGCTGCGTTGCGCCAAGCTGCGCACCTCGCCGGCCACGACCGCAAAGCCGCGGCCTTGCTCGCCCGCGCGCGCCGCCTCGACAGCCGCATTCAGCGCAAGGATGTTCGTCTGAAACGCAATCCCTTCGATGACCCCGATGATGTCGACGATCTTGTTCGAACTCGTCGCGATGTCTTGCATCGTCGTGACGACCTGACTGACGACCTCGCCGCCGCGCGTCGCGATATCCGATGCGTTGACCGCGAGCTGGCTGGCTTGGCGCGCGTTCTCGGTGTTCTGACGGACAGTGCCCGTCAGTTGCTCCATACTCGTCGCCGTTTGCTGCAGCGAGGTGGCCTGCTCTTCCGTGCGCTGCGACAGATCGGTATTGCCGATCGAAATCTCGCGCGCACCGACATCGATCGATTCGGTGCCGGCATGCACGGCCGTGACCATCGTGGTGATGGCGCCCTGCATGCGCTGGATGCCCGCATAAAGGCGGCCGATCTCATTGGTGCCGTAGGTCCGCACAGGGCGCGCCAGATCGCCGTCGGCGATGTGCTCGAAGTGATCGATCGCTTCGTTGATTGGCTGAACGATGAGCCCGCGCAGCACGAGGCGAATGAAGACGACGACGACGACCGCAAGCGCCGTCACGGCAATGATGAGCGAACTCATCAAGCTGATGCGCGAAACCGACTGCGTGCGCTGCGCCTCGGCGTGGTCCTGCCGCTCCTTGAGCACCCGTGCGGCAACCTTGTCGAACGCGACGAACATCGGGCTGATCTTCGTATCGGCGATCGCGTGGTAGCCGGCCAGATCGCCCGCTTGGGCGGCCGCGAATTCGGGCTCCACGCCGTCGTGCAGCAGTGTCGCGTGGTGCGCGTTGAGTTCGTCGACGACCGCCGTGTCGATGCCTTCGCGCGGCGTATTCGAGAACGTCTGCCAGGCTCCGTTCGACGCGGCAAGCAGTTCCTGCGCGCGAGCGAGGACCTTTTTCGCTTCGTCGGCGTTGCCGGCCTCGGACAGCGCGCGGAAGCGATCGAGCGCGATACGCGAGCGCAGCAGATAGCTGCTCGCATCGTCGAGCGCGTGAATGGTCGGCAAATCGCCGTGTGCGAGCGAATCGAGCGAGCGGTTCGCGCCCGAAAGCGCGGTCAGCCCGAGCACGCCGACCGCAATCGTCAGTGCGACGAGCGAGGCGCCGATGGCCGTCAACGTCGTGCGGATCGACCAGTTTTGCAACATCGTAAATCTCCGGTGGGATGCGCTCGAGCGTGCCGCCTTATTAGGCGAACGCTTCGATGAGCGCCATTTCCTTGCTGACCATCAGCTTTTCGATGTCCATGAGGATCAGCATGCGGCCTTCGACGGTGCCAAGGCCCGTCAGATATTCCGCGGTCAGCGTCGCGCCGAATTCGGGCGCGGGCATGATTTGATCGGTGGTCAGCGTCAGCACGTCCGACACGCCGTCGACAACCATGCCGACCACGCGATGCGCAACGTTCAAGATGATGACGACGGTTTGGTGGTCGTACTCCACGCGGCCCAACTGGAATTTGATCCGCATGTCGACGATCGGCACGATGATGCCGCGCAGGTTGATGACGCCCTTGATGAAATCGGGCGCGTTCGCGATGCGCGTCACGTTGTCGTAGCCGCGAATCTCCTGCACCTTCAGGATGTCGATGCCGTACTCTTCGGCGCCGAGCGTGAAGATCAGGAATTCCTGACCGGCCGCATCGGCCTGCTGCGCGTCGCGGCGCCCGCCGGCGACGAGCGCGTTCGCATGGTTGGTTTGGACTTCTGCCACGTTAGCCCCCGAACGGTTGGGAATGACGAAAAATTACGAAAAGGTCATGGCGCCGTGCGACGCACGGCTCTCACGATTCAGTGCCGCGACGTCCACGATCAGCGCGACGCTGCCGTCGCCCAGAATCGTTGCCGCCGATATGCCGCGCACCTTGCGGTAGTTCGTTTCGAGGTTCTTCACGACCACTTGCTGCTGGCCGACAAGCTCGTCGATCAGCATGGCAAAGCGACGGCCCTCGGTCTGCATGATCGTCACGATGCCTTGGGTCGGCTCCGTACGCGCGCCGTCGACCACGAACACTTCGTGCAGCGCGACGAGCGGCAGGTATTCGCCGCGCACGCGCACCACGCGCTCGCCGCCCGCCACCGTGTAGATGTCCTCGGCCACCGGCTGCAGCGATTCCATGACGAAATTGAGCGGCAGGATGAAGATCTCATTGCCGACTTTCACCGACATGCCGTCGAGAATCGCGAGCGTGAGCGGCAGGACGATGCGCGTGGTCGTGCCTTTGCCTGCGTGCGAGGTGATCTCGACGTGGCCGCCCATCGATTGGATGTTGCGCTTGACGACATCCATGCCCACGCCGCGGCCGGAGACGTCCGTCACTTGTTCCGCCGTGGAGAAGCCCGGCATGAAGATGAGGTTCCAGACTTCCTCGTCGGGCATCGACTCGCTCACCTGCATGCCTTGCTTCATGGCCTTGGCGAGAATCTTGTCGCGACGCAGGCCTGCCCCGTCGTCGCTGACCTCGATCACGATGTTGCCGCCGTGGTGGGCCGCCGACAGCACGAGCTGGCCCGGTCCATCCTTGCCCGCCGCGCGCCGCGCCTCGACGGTTTCGATGCCGTGGTCGAGACTGTTGCGCACGAGGTGCGTGAGCGGATCGATGATCCGTTCGATCAAGCTCTTGTCGAGTTCGGTCGCTTGGCCGAAGGTCACAAGCTCCACTTGCTTGCCGAGCTTCGCCGCGAGATCGCGCACAAGACGCGGGAAGCGGCTGAAGACATAATCCATCGGCATCATGCGGATCGACATCACGGTCTCTTGCAGATCGCGCGCGTTGCGCTCGAGCTGCGCCATGCCGTTGAACAGCCGATCATGCAGCGCCGGGTCGAACGTGCTCGTCGTCTCGGCGAGCATCGCCTGCGTGATGACAAGTTCGCCGACGAGGTTGATCAACTGATCGACCTTTTCCACGCCGACGCGAATCGAGCTGCCCTCGGCGGCGGCCGCGGCCGCTGCCGGACGGGCCTTCTTGTCCTCGCCGGCAGACGCCGATGCCGCCGCGGCGACGGCGCGGGCCGGTTCAGCCTTGGGCTCCGGCTCCGGCTCGGGTGCCCGCGCAGCCGGTGTGCTGGCTGCCGGTGCTGCGTGTACAACCGGCGCGCTCGGTTCCGGCGCGCTCACCGCTGGTGTCGGCGCCGGTACAGGCGCTTCCAGTTCCAGCACCGCAGCGCCCGGCGCCGCGCCGCGGCCGATTGCGATCTGACTTTCGTCGATCACGAAGCAGCACACGGCCGTGATGTCGTCGGACGGCACGTCGGTCTCGAGGTAGACGATCAAGTCGTCGCCGCTCTTCACCTGTTCGACGATGTTGCCCAGGTTGCCCAATTCTTCGATCAGGAGATCCTGGTCCTTCTCCCCCACCCCCCGTAGCGTCACTTTCAGGTGCGGTCCTTCATGGTTCGAGGCGCTCGCCGAGCCCGCTCGGGCCGCGCCGTGCGTCGCCTCGACGGCCTGCTCGACCACGTGCTCCGGCGTGCCCGATGCATCGATCGCCGCCGCGGCGGCGGGCTGCGCAGCCGGGGCGGCGCTCGGCTCGGGTGCGCTCCGAGCACTCGCGCCGCTACCCTCGGCATTCAGGCGCTCGAGCTTTGCGCAAATGGCGTGTGCGGCCGCGGCGTCCGGCTCCGCGCTCGCGCGGTACGCGGCAAGCTGATCGGCCAGCACGTCCTTCGTCTCGAGGAACGTGTCGATCATGTCCTTGCGCAGCTTCAGTTCGTTGTTGCGCGCGCGATCGAGCAGCGATTCGAGAATGTGCGTCGTCTCGGTCAGAGCCGTGAAGCCGAATGTCGCCGCGCCGCCCTTGATCGAGTGAGCCGCGCGGAAGATAGCCGCCAGGTCCTCCGGATCGGGCGTGCCGATATCCAGATTCAGCAGCAACTGCTCCATTTGTGCGAGCAGCTCATCCGCCTCGTCGAAGAACGTCTGATAAAACTGGGTAATGTCGAGTGTCATGCTTCAGTCACCGCTAAGAGTCGTGTGCTTCGCTGTGCGCGGGGTCTAACCGTTTCCATCCATGCGCGCGCGTCGCGCCGCGTATGCCCTGTCTTTGCCTATCCGTATCTATCTCGCTTTATCTCGCTCTATCTCGCTTCGCTGAGTGCCGGCCAACGGCCCGCCCGCCGTGCTGCCGGGCGCGTTCGGTCCCGGCTCATGCGTTGAACGCGTCGACGAGCTCCATCAACGTATCGGGATCGAGCGGCTTCTCGATCCAGCCCGTCGCGCCGGCCGCACGCGCTGCATCCTTGAAGGCAACCCCGTCCTCGGTCGTCAATACGAAAATCGGCGTGGCCGCGTAAGCCGGCTGCATGCGCAGCGCCGCGATCACGTCTAGCCCGCTGCGCTTGGGCATGTACTGGTCCGTCAGCACGAGGTCGAAGCTGCGCGCCGCGGCGCTTGCGAGCCCTTCGTCGCCGTCGGCGGCCAGCGTCACCTCGTAGCCGGCCGCCCGCAGCGTCGCCGCGAGGATTTCGCGCATTGCGGCCGAATCGTCGATCGCCAAAATGTGTTTGATCATCAATGCCTCACACCGCACATGCACTCACACTCGTCTCGTGATCGCAGCGCACTCGCGGCAGGCGCGAACGGGCGGCGCACGCCTGACTCAATGCATTCCCGCCTGCCCCGCGACGCCCATCGGCGGAGGCAGAACAGCGGGGGCCGCCTGCGGCGCGATCTTGCCGATCAGCGGCGCGGCGCTCGCCGCGTTGTCCGGCAGCATCGTCGCCGTCGTTTCATCATGCATCAATGCATCCTCGGACTTTTTGTTGAGAACGATGATAGAGATGCGTCTATTCTCCGGATCGAGCGGATCGACTTTGTTCAGGTTCTGCGTCGAAGCGAGCCCCAGCACGCGCATCACCTTGTTCTCGTCCATGCCGCCCGAGATCAGCTCGCGCCGCGACGCGTTGGCTCGATCGGCCGACAGCTCCCAATTGCTGTAGCCCGCGCCGCCGCCCGCATAAGGAACGGCATCCGTATGCCCCTGCACGACGATGCGATTCGGCACGTCGTTCAGCGTCTGGCCGATCGCGCGCAAGATGTCGCGCATGTAAGGCTCGACGTCGTCGCTCGCGGTCGCGAACATCGGCCGCTTTTGCGTGTCGACGATTTCGATGCGCAGGCCGGTCAGCGTCGAATCGATGCGGATCTGCTGCTTGAACTGACGCAGCACGGGATTGGCCTCGATCGCGGCCATCAGCTTGACCTGCAGATCGTGCAGCCGGATCTGCTCGCGGCGCTCGAGCGCGCCTTGCAGCGCATTGAGCGATTGATCGTCGGCCTTGGCGGCCGTGTGCATCCCTTTCGTCGTCGTGCCGTCCGAGCGGCGCGTCACGCCATCCGTATCGGTCGAGATGTCGCGCCCGCCGCCTTTGATGATGCTCGACTCTTCCGCGCTGCGGTCGCCGCCGCCGAGCAGCGCCGCCTTCAACGGTTGATTGAAGTATTCGGCGATGCCCTTGAGCTGCACCGGCGTCACCGCGCTCAGCAGCCACATCAACAGGAAGAACGCCATCATCGCGGTCATGAAGTCCGCGTAGGCGAGCTTCCACGCACCGCCGTGGTGCCCCTTCTTCGCGGGCGCCACGCGCTTGACGACGATCGCCCTGTCCTTGCTTTTGTTCATGTGGCGCTTTTCCTCGCTCGTTCGGGCCCGGCGCTTACTTGGCCTTCACGCGGCGCACGTGCTCTTCGAGCTCGGCGAACGACGGGCGTTCGGTCGAGAAGAGCACCTTGCGGCCGAACTCGACGGCGATCGCGGGCGCATAGCCGTTCAGGCTGGCGAGGATCGTGACCTTGATGCACTGGAACATCTTCGTCGACTCGGCCACGCGCTGCTCGGCCAGGCTCGACAGCGGCCCAATGAGGCCGTACGAGAGCAAAATGCCGAGGAACGTGCCCACGAGCGCCTGCGCGATCATCGCGCCGAGCACCGCGGGCGGCTTGTCGGCCGACGCCATCGTATGGACGACGCCCATCACGGCCGCGACGATGCCGAACGCCGGCATGGCGTCGCCGACGCGCATGAGCGCGTGCGCGGGGCCTTCGCCTTCGGCGTGATGCGTTTCGATCTCCTCGTCCATGAGGCTTTCGATCTCGAACGCGTTCATGTTGCCGCCCACCATCAAGCGCAGGTAGTCGGTCAGGAATTCGACGATGTGATGGTCGGCGAGAATCTTCGGGTATTGCGTGAAGATCGGGCTCTTCTCGGGATCGTCGATATCGGCCTCAAGCGTCAGCGTGCCTTCCTTGCGCGCCTTCGCAAGCAAAACGTAAAGCAGCGCCATCAGCTCCATGTACACGTCCTTTGTGTACTTCGAGCCCTTGAACAGCGTCGGCAAAAGACGAAGGGTCGCCTTGATCGTCTTGATCCCGTTGCCCAAGATGAATGCGCCGAGCCCCGCGCCGACGATCATCATGACCTCGACCGGCTGCAGGAGCGCGCCCAGATGGCCGCCCGCTATCGCATAGCCGCCGAAGACGGACAACACGGTTACGAGTGTTCCAACGAAAATCAGCACAGCCGGGTCCTCACAAGAGCGACGGGGGAACCGTCGTTAATTGGTTTACGGCACGCAAGCCGAAAACTTTGGGGGCAAAAGAGGGACGGCGATGCCGCGTAAACCAGGACGGCGCCAGACCCGGGCAGCGCGATGCCACGCGGGTGCCGGCCGGCGCCGGTCGGTTTTACCGGCGCGAGGCCGCGGAGGGGACGCAGCGCCCGGGCGCTGGGGCGCTCGAGCACTCCAGTGCTAGGCGGCGAGTTCGGTCGCGCTCAGTTTGGCTCCGGCCAACGCCTGCTGGGCTTGCGCGATGGACTTGCGCGTCTTGCCGGCGCGCGACGGAGGTTGGCACAGCCCGCAGACGAAGCCGTGCCGCGGATCGTGGGCATGTGCCACAAACTGGCCACGGCAGCGCGTGCACGGCGTTAGTTGAAGCATCCCCGAGTCGAAGAAGCGCACCAGCGTCCAGGCTCGCGTCAAGCTCAGCAGCGGCTCGTCGCCGTTCAGTACCGTGTGCTCCAGATACAGCCGATAGCTCTTCACGATCGACTGGATGGTTTGGCAGCCGCCGTGCTCCGCCATGAACCGGTAAATATTGTAAAAAAGGGACGAGTGCGTGTTCGGCTGCCAAGTCATGAACCAATCGGTCGAAAACGGCAGCATGCCCTTGGGCGGCGAAACGCCTTTCAATTCTTTATACAGCTTGATGAGCCGGTCGCGCGATAAGCTCGTTTCCGCTTCGAGCAATTGCAGACGCGCGCCCAATTCGATCAACTCGATCGCCAGCGTGATTTCCTTGACTTCGAGCACGACGCTCTTGGTTGCCATATCGGCCGTGTGCCCCGCTTAACTGAGACTGATTCACGGACCGCGCTCGCCGACACAGGCGCTGCGCGGCGCGGGACCGTCAATTGATCGATGCGACGCTCTGGCTTGCCAACAGGATCGCGGAATGAGCCTGGGCCAAGGAGCCGGCTTTGACTTTCTCGGCCAGCGACGACAGCACAGCATGATCGTCGAAGCGGAAGCGGCATAGCAGTTGATTCGATGCGGCGAGCTTCACTGTCTGCGCGAAAGTGAGGTTTGCCAGCACGTCGGCCAACTGATCGCTGATGCCCATGCGAAACATCCCCATCGGCTTGTCCTCCCGCAGCAGACGCTGCGCAAGCAACAAGTACGAGAGATTGACTTCCTTGATCTCGCTCAGCATTTCGCTTGTAGCGCTCATGATTCCCCCGGGGTCTGTGCTTCGGAAACGTTTGCTCGACGGCGCGCGATCTAACACGTGCTGTCGCCCGTTTTGGTCCTCGATCAAATTGTGTCGAATTGTAAAAAGGGTGGAAATAGGAAGAGCACCGCCGATACGTGCCGGAAATGTGCCTAGGAAACGTGTAGGAATTTTTCTTACATTGAACGCCGGCGCGGGTTTGGCGGATTCAGGCGGACTTATGGCAGGAACGGGCACAGGACATGCTGACCCGTTGGCCCGTCGCACGGGTGCCGACCGCCCGAATTATAGGGGTAGACGAGCCGTCATCACGACGTAACAAATGCCGGCCGTGCGGAATATCGAAACGCTGCATCTACCGGAATGGTTCATTTAAGTAAGTGCCTGCTGTTTCGGCCTGTAACAAGGATTAAGGGTTTGAAAACCCGCTCATAGCGAAGGCGCGTGCTCCGGATAATGGCGGTTCTGGCTGAACGCCGGCGGCACCGTAGCGTGCGCCGCCTAGCGCAACGATGCATGGCGGATGACCGTTGCACGGATAACCGCCAGGCGACTGGCCGCCCCACCGAAAGGAGATTGACGAATGCGAATCGCTCAAATCGCGCCGCTTTACGAAGCCGTACCGCCGAAGTTCTACGGCGGCACCGAACGCGTCGTGTCGTATTTGACCGAGGCGCTGGTCGAGCTCGGTCACGACGTCACGCTGTTTGCTAGTGGCGATTCGATTACGCAAGCGACGCTCGATGCCGCATGGCCCCGAGCGCTGCGCCTTGACCCGACGATTCGCGATCCGCTCGCGCCGCACATGCTGCTGCTCGAAAAAGTGCGTCGCATGGCGGGCGAATTCGACGTGCTGCACTTCCACCTCGATTACTTGCCGTTCTCGCTATTTGCCGAGGCGGGGACGCCTTCGCTGACGACGCTGCATGGCCGGCTCGATCTGCCCGAATTGCAGCCCGTATTCGATACGTTCTCTCAAGCGAACGTCGTCTCCATTTCGCAGTCGCAACGGACGCCTCTGCCCCAAGCGGGTTGGTGCGACACGGTCTATCACGGCTTGCCCGAGCGCCTCTTGACGCCGCAGCCGCAATGCGAGCCCGAGTACTTGGCGTTCCTTGGGCGGATTTGCCCGGAAAAGCGCGTCGATACGGCAATCAAGATCGCCGCGATGAGCGGACTGCCGCTCAAGATTGCGGCCAAGGTGGATAAAGTCGATCGCGATTACTTCAAGCAGGAGATCGAGCCGCTGCTCTCGCTGGCCCATGTGGAGTTCGTCGGCGAGATCGATGAGGCGCGCAAGCCCGAGTTCTTGTCGCGCGCAAAGGCATTGCTGTTCCCGATCGATTGGTGCGAGCCGTTCGGCCTCGTGATGATCGAGGCGATGGCTTGCGGCACGCCCGTCATCGCATTCAACCGCGGCTCCGTGCCCGAGGTGATCGATCATGCCGTGACCGGCTACATCGTCGAAGACGTGCAAGGCGCCGTGGCCGCACTGCAGCGGCTAGACGAGCTGTCTCGCGAGGAGATTCGCGCGCAATTCGAACGCCGCTTCACATCGCATACGATGGCGCGCAACTACGTGAAATGCTATGAGGCGCTACTCGAACAGGACATCGGGCGTCCGAAGCTGCGCAGCGTAGCTGCGGGATAACCCGAATAAAAAGCGAATACGGGGGCATCGAATCGCGCAATGACGGCAATGCGCGCCGGAAGGCGCACGTGAAATGCCCTGAAATAATTCGTAAGAACGCCATTCGCAAAGCCCGGAGCCCCTGCGCCGGGCATTGCGTTATTCCGCAATGACGAAGCGGTCGCGGTTCTTGCCGACGATCCACTTCGGCGGCTTACCGCGCCCGCTCCAGGTCGCGCCCGATTTCGGATCCTGGTACTTCGGCGGCAGTGGCGCCTTCTTCGGCGGGCGGCCGCGTCGAGCGGCTTCGGCAAAGCCGAGATCGTGGGCACTCAGCCCGAATTCGGCAATCTTTTGCTTGATTTCCGCGATCACGTTGACGACTTCTTGGCGCCGGGCGTCGTCCGCCTGCGCCTGCAGTTTTGCGATCTGCGCCTTCAACTCTGAATATTGGGACATCGTGGTCTCCCTTGATTAAAAAACAGGTTTGATCGGAGGTTAGTCGGAACTCACGCAACTGGCAATGCCGACTTTACCGGACATCCGTCAAATGAAATTGTATGATAGTTCCTAAAAACCGCTTCACCGTGCCTAAAACCTCATTACCGGCCCAATAGCTGGCTGTCGGCACGGGCTATTCGCGGCAATGCGCACAAATGAAAGCCCGCTCGCCCGCCGCTGTATGGCGCCGGCAGATGGCCTGCATTGCGATCGATTGGAAAGGAAGGATTCGAAAGGAAGCGTCCTGGTTGATGCCGATATCTAAGCGGCGCTGCGGCTACGAAGCGGCGAGCTCGTCGGTGATCGAAAACAATTTGCGCAAATGATGCGCGACGCCGGCCTCGAAGTTATTGCCGATACGCGGCACGGACGGCAGCCGCGCAATCAAATCGGGGTTGGCATTGTTCATCATGAACGGATGCCCGGCGGTCTCGAGCAGATCGATGTCGTTCATGTTGTCGCCGAATGCGACGCAATGCGAGGCATGCACGTCGAGTCGGTCGAGCACGAATTGCAGGGCACGTCCTTTCGACACGTTCTCTGTCATCACTTCCAAGCAATCGGGCAGGGAATAGGTGACGTAAAGCGCATCGCCGAATTCGTGCTCGAGACGGGCGGCAATTTGCGCGAGATCGTCCGGATCGCCGATATAAAGCACTTTCGCGATATCGCCGCCGTGGTGCGTCTGCATATCGATGACTTCGTAGCGAAAGCCCGAATCCTGGTGGAAGGCGAGCAAATGGGGCGCATGCCGATCGATGAGCCATGCATCGTCGGCGAACAGATTGACAATGATGCGGCCATGCTCGCCGACGATGCCGGGCTGCACGAGCCGGCGCACGGCCTCGCTCGATAAGTTGCGCGAGTGGACCAGCGTATCGTCCGGCGCATGGACGCGCGCGCCGTTGGACGTGATCAGATAGGAATGAATGCCGAGCACGTCGCGAATGCCCGCAACATCGCAATAGTGGCGTCCCGTGGCAATCACGAATTGAATGCCCGCCTGCGCGAGCCGACGCACCGTAGCCACCGTGAACGGGTCCAGTTGATGATCGCTGTTGAGCAGCGTTCCATCGAGATCGGTAGCGACGAGCTTATACATGGCAAACTTCAAGGCGATGTTCGTTAGAAAGATAAAGATAAAGCACGGCCAATGGGCCGTTATTCTATGCCGCCCCGCTAAAAGCGGCGCGCCGCGCCAGTTCGAGCGCCCCGTGTACCGAGTCGGCCCGCGGCAGCCGCAGCCGCGCGCGATGCGACACCGGCACGTAACCGGCGAGCGGCGCGGCCAATCCGCCGCAGAGCGCAACGGGCAGTAGGCCGCTGGGATCCAAGGCATCCACAAGCTGCGCAATGTCGGCGCCAGCTTGCGCAAGCAGCGCCGCGGCTACGCGGTGATCGCGATGCGCGAGGACGATGGGCGCCAACCCTGCGTAGGCCGTCTGATTCGCTTCGCACAGCCACACAACGAGCGCATCGCGATCTGCTGCCCGCATGTGAGCGAGCAGCGCCGACGAAAAGGCATCTGCGTTCGCGCGACCATCGAGCACCTGCTGCGCATGAACGACGGCCCGCAAGCCGAGCCAAGCACCGCTCGCTTCATCGCCCGACGGAAACCCGTACCCGCCTGCCATGCGACAGGCGCCGTCGCGATCGAGCACGGCCGCGATACTGCCCGTTCCAACGGCCACGATCACGCCGGGCTCGCCGCCGTGCGCGCCAATCAGTGTCGTGTAAGCATCGCTTTGTACATCGAGCGCGACGAGCTTCGGTGCCTGCGCCACGAACGCGGTAAGCCAATCGCGATTGTTGGCGCCGGCGAGCCCGCAACCGAGCGCGCAGCGGGTCCACTCCAAACCGAGACCCGCCGATGCGAATGCCTGCGCGCATGCCGCTTCGATCACGCGCCAGGCTTGCTCGATGCCGAGCGCGAGCCCCGATGCGCCGCCCGTGGCCTGCGCGAGTTCGACGCCGCGCGCATCGGCCAGCACGACGCGCGTACCGGTGCCGCCGCCGTCTACGCCAATCAGAAAGTGCGTTGCTTGCATGCTTGCTACCCGCGGCGCGAAGCCGCATCGCCAAAGTGTAAGTTCATCGAGAGAGTATCGGGTTCGTGCATCGCCGCCAATTGTCCGAACGGCCGAGTTGTCGCACGCCGGCGATCCGCTATCCTTTCGAGCAATCGACATCACGCATCGGCAAGCCGGCAACATCGGCAACGCCAGCAACCAACGGCTCGCGCAATAGAGCGCCGGGCCACGAGAGGGATTCATGACCGAGCGCTGCAATTGGGTAAAAACACCGGCTGACGAGCATTACCACGACACCGAATGGGGTGTGCCCTCGCACGACGATCGGCATCTGTTCGAGATGCTCGTGCTCGAAGGCGCGCAAGCCGGCCTGTCGTGGTCGACCATTCTCAACAAGCGCGAGAACTACCGCCGAGTATTCGCCGATTTCGATGTGGACGCGGTCGCGCGCTTTACGCCGGAGAAGATCGAAACGATGCTGCAGGATGCGGGCATCGTGCGCAACCGCGCCAAGGTCGAATCGGCCGTCGTCAATGCGCGTGCCGTCCAGCGCATTCAGGCCGAGCACGGCTCGCTGGCCAATTTCGTGTGGTCGTTCGTCGGCGGGCAACCCCTGCAGAACGAGTGGGCGCGCTACAAGGAGCATGCGCCGGCCTCTACGCCGGCATCCGATGCGCTGAGCAAAGCGCTCAAAGCTTACGGCTGTAAATTCGTCGGCTCGACCATCTGCTACGCGTTCATGCAGGCGGTCGGCATGGTTAACGATCATCAAACCAACTGCGCATCGCGCGAGCGCTGCGCCGCACTCGCCAAGCGCGGCGCCGAAAGCGGGACGAACGGCGATACCCACGGAGGTAGCAAGGGCAGTGGCCGGCGCACGATCGCATAAGCCGCGAGTGTCGCGGGCGCAACAGATGGCAAAAAATGCTTGATTCGAACGCGTATCGTAGGGAAGATCCCTGAAAAGCTGCAATTTTGCCCGTCGCGGCCGTTATAGCACCTACGCGCAACGACATAAGTGCTGCCTAGCGCAGCGAACGAAGATCATGAAAAGCTTGCACTTCCTGACGCATCAGGAACTGTTCGATCACGCTGTCGACCATCTTTTTACTCAACGGCAGGCCGCACTGCTGCCGCGCGGCGGCGGCGCCTACCATGGCCATCGCGGCGGCTGCCCAATCGGCCGCCTCATCCATCCCCGCGACTACACGACCGCAATGGAGGGCGTGCCGGTTCGCTACATCGACAAACCGCCGACGGCCGTTCCTGCCTACATGGACGCGGGCGTCGCGGCGCTAAGGAAAGCGCTGCTGCGAGCGCGCGTCAATGTCTACGATCCGACGACGGTGAACCTGCTCAGTTGCCTGCAGAACGTGCACGACGCGTTTGGCGTATGGGAATGGCACGAACGGCTGGCGTCGATCTCGAGGCAATTCGAACTCTCGGCTGCACGGCTCGAAAAGCACGCGGCTTGAGGTTGGCGGCATGAGGTTGGGCCTTGACCCGCTAACGGGGTTGCGCTCTGAAAACGAGGTTGCGCTCTGAAAACGAGGTTGCGTCCCGAAACGAGGTTGCGTCCCGACACGCACGCGCCAATGCAAACGGCGGTGTTGCTTCTCTCGAAGCACACCGCCGTTCGTTTTCGGCTTTGCGCTGTCGTTGACAGCGCGGCACAGCTTAGTGCAGCTTTTTAGTGCAGCTTTTTAGTGCAGCTTCTTGGGCAGCATTTGGCTGCGCAGACGCTTGTGCAGGCGCTTGACCGCAGCGGCCTTCTTGCGCTTGCGCACAGCCGTGGGCTTTTCGTACGACTGGCGCTCACGCAGTTCGGCGATGAGGCCGTTCTTTTCGATGGCGCGACGGAAGCGGCGGATCGCCACTTCGAACGGCTCGTTTTCCTTCAGAAGAATGGTCGTCATGGAGTTTCCAAAGTTACGTTCAAATGCGCAGCGCTTTCGCGCACGCGCCGGTCCGACGGAAGTCACCGCCATGCCGCACGCTCGATGGCGCCGACACCGGCAGGGCCGGACAGGCCTAAAAAGAGAGAGCGGAGAGTTCACCGCGCACGCCGGCCGGCACCTATGCCGACGCCGCGTTTAACTGCCGGAACCGAACCTGCCTACTGCCCATGCCGCTCGCGAAGTCACCGCGAGCCCGCCGCGGCACGGCTTGTTGGCCATGCGACGAAAGGGCGGCAAGGGTGGCAGACCCCAGATGAAAACGGCAGCGATCTCAATTTGACCCGCGATGATAGCAGGTAAACGGAGAGCGGGCACTCTTTTCGTGAGTTTGAAGTCGTGCCCCAGGGCCTCGCGAGCGACGAAACGACAGGATCTTCGCAAACGTTGTGTTTTCTTCGAAGCCTTATGTGTCAACGCTTTGCGGCCGTTTCGAGCCTGAAAGCATACGAATTCGCGGTTCGTTCCCTAAAGTTTTTTCTCGGCCTCGCCGACAACCAGGACAGGCGGTCAGCGCCACTCGCGAAAGCGCGACGCCGAACCCCAAAACCAGCCTAGTCCCTGGACCGTATTCCAAACGAGGAAGCAAAATGCTGAATATCAACACCAACATCTTGTCGCTGCAAACGCAAACGAACCTGTCCGGCTCGCAAAGCGCGCTTTCGCAGGCCATCAACCGCCTCTCGTCGGGCAAGCGTATCAATACGGCTGCCGACGACGCTGCCGGCCTCGCGATTGCCACGACGCAAACGGCGGCCATCAACGCGCTGAACCAAGGCGTGATGAACGCCAACAACGGCATCTCGATGGTGCAAACGGCTTCGGGCGCGATGGCCGCTACCGTCGCCAACTTGCAGCGTATCCGCCAGCTCGCCGTTGAATCGGGCGACGGCTCGCTCGGCACGGCCGCGCAAGCGAACCTGCAAACGGAAGTAACGACGCGTCTGACGGAAATTAACCGCGTCGAATCGCAAACGTCGTTCAACGGCCAAAACGTGCTGGGCGGCCTGGGCAGCGTGAACTTCCAGATCGGTGCGAGCGCCAACCAGACGATCACGGCGAACTTCGGTACGACGGCGTGGACGTCGGGAGGCCTGGGCGTGTCGGGCGTCGACATCTCGTCGACCTCGGGCGCACAAAACGCGATCACGGCGATCGACGCAGCACTCTCGAGCGTGAACAACTTCCAAGCAACGCTCGGCGCAACGCAGAACACGTTCCAAGCGGCGATCACGAACACGCAAACGCAATCGACGAACCTGTCGGCCGCCAAGTCGCAGATCGAAGACGCAAACTTCGCGGAAGAAACGGCGAACCTGTCGAAGGCGCAAGTGCTGCAGCAAGCCGGTATCTCGGTGCTCGCGCAAGCGAACTCGCTGCCGCAACAAGTGCTCAAGCTTCTCCAGTAAGATCTGAGCGCCGCATGGCAAGCCGCCGTTCGGGCCGCCATGCAAACGGAATCGGCGCGCGGCGCATCTCCCAAGCACCGATTCCGAAGCAATATAGCAACCGGCAACATGGCAACACAGCAGGACGGACGCGAACGGGAGGCATGCCTCCCGTTACGCGCTCGTAAAACGGCCGAGCGGTACATGAGCGGCCAACGCATGACACTGCACTGAATTTTCGCGGGAACGCACGGAGCCTGGCATGAGCACGACAACGAGCACGACTTCGGCGTTGCAACAAGCAGCGCAATCCATTTTGAGCGGCGCGACCAAGTCGTCGCTCGATGTCAATTCGCTCGTCTCCGCGCTCGTGACGGCCAAAACCGCGGCGCAAGCCACCACGCTCGCCAATCAGCAATCGAGCGACAACACGACGCTCTCGGCGATCGGTCAAATGAAGTCGTCGCTGACGGCGCTGCAAACTTCGCTGACCGGACTTTCGGACGGCAGCATCTTCAGCCAGCTCGGCGCCACGATGAGCGGCACGGGCATCACGGCGACGACTTCGACAGGCGTGGCGGCCGGATCCTATTCGCTTAGCGTCCAGCAGATCGCCACGGCCAACCAGATTTCCTCGGGCGCTTATGCGAGCAGCGCCACGCTCGGCACCGGTACGGTGACGATCGGCGTCGGCTCGGGTTCGATGACGGTCAATCTCGATTCAACGAACAACACGCTGGCGGGCCTTGCCTCTGCGATCAATGCATCGACGAGCAACCCGGGCGTGTCGGCTTCTGTCGTGACGGCGTCCGACGGCCAGCATCTCGTGCTCACTTCGACGCAAACGGGTGCGGCCAATACGGTGACGATCTCGGCCGGCGCCGGTGTCGATGCGGGTCTTAACACGGCCAGCTTCGCGCAAGTGACGACGGGCCAAGACGCAAAGCTCACGATCAGCGGCAATGCGGTTAAGAGCGCGAGCAACACCGTGACGGGCGCACTGACCGGTGTCACGCTGAGCCTGACGTCCGCCGCCGTCGGCACGACACAAACGATGAGTGTGGCGACGAACACGACGGCCATCACGAACGCCGTTCAAGGCTTCGCCAATGCCTACAACTCGTGGATCTCGACCGAGAAGTCGCTGTCCTCGTACGACACGAGCTCCTCGACCGCGGGCCCGCTGCTCGGCGACGCGATGCTGAACTCGGCCGTCAACGGCATCGCCTCTGTCATGGCGAGCGGCGTCACGGTCGGCGGCTCGACGTACAGCCTGGCGCAGATCGGCCTGAACCTGAACAACGACGGTACGTTGACCTTCAGTTCCTCGACACTGCAGTCCACGCTCACCTCGTCGCCCACGATGGTGCAGAACGTGTTCAACGGCACGAACGGCATTGGCCAGCAGTTGAGCGATTTCATCAATTCGTACACCGAATCGACGGTCGGGCAGATCGATCAACGCACGTCGTCGATCAACTCCGATCTCACGAGCATCACGCAACAGCAAGCATCATTGACGGCTTACCAGCAATCGCTGACGGATCAGTACAACGCGCAGTTCACCGCGCTGAACACGCTGATGACGCAGATGCAGAACAACACGTCGTATCTGAATCAGTTATTCGGCGGCAACGGCAGCGCCGGTACGCTGAACAAGTCTTAATCGTTCGCCTTCTAAATAAAAGGCAAGACATGGTTACCGAATCGCTCGCGCGCGCCTATGAGTTGACGCGCACACTCGTCACCGCGGTGGAATCGGGCGACTGGCAGCTTGCATCCGATCTCGTTGAAGAGCGCTCGCCGCTGATCATGACGCTCGAACGCGATCAAACCGACGAATCGCTGGCGACGATCCGTACGATCCAGCAGATGGATACGGCCGTCATGAGCCGCGCACGCCATGCGCACGAGGCGATGTCGAGCGAGTTCAACGATGCGAAGCAACGGATCGCGGCGGCCGGCTTTTATCAAACAACGGGGAAGTTGCGTTGAGACCTGCGCCGCACCCGCAAAGTAAGGCGGGGCGGCGCGATAACAAATAGCCAACAATAATCCGCATGTGTCAGGTGCGGCGCATGATCCTCGAGCCGCGGCGGTGAACTGACGCGGCTTTTTTATTGGTTTTCGCTTTCAGCGACTTTCGGCGGCTTTCGGCGGCCGCGCGAATTGCACCGAAAACGGTGCGCTGTTCGGGCAATGCGGTTCACGGGCACACTGGCACACTGCAGCTTGCCGCAGTGGTCCGCTTAGCCGCTCGCAACAGCATGCCGCCGCGAGTTCGCCATTGCCGCGACGCGTTATCTCATCGATCTAGAGTCATTCATGCACGCACCGTCGAGCACCCCAGCCGGCAACCGCCGCGTCGAAATTCGCCAGATCTTCTACTCCGAAGAGACGCGTCAGCAGCTCGACCCCGGCTTCATTGCTTTGGACAATTGCGGCCAGCGGCCCGATTGGCGCGAGTACTGGCCGATTCGCGGCTACCTGCAAAACCACACGCTCGACGAAAACACGCTTTACGGGTTCTTTTCACCGAAATTCGGGACCAAGACCGGCCTCGACGCGGCGGCTGTGCATACCTTCATCGACACCATGCCGCGCGATGTCGACGTCATCGGGTTTTCGCCGTACTTCGATCAAGGTGCGGCTCATCTGAATACGTTCGAGCAGGCGGCCAACAATCACGCGAACAGTTGGCCGGTGTTCGAGCGAGCCGTCTCGTTCGTCGCGCCGGGCATCGATCCACACCATGTCGTAATGGATTCGCGGCACAGCATTTTTTGTAATTATTTCGTGGCGACGGCCGCCTTCTGGCGGCGCTGGCTTGCCGTCAACGAGGTCCTGTTCTCGGTCTCGGAGGCCGGCACCAGTTCGCTCGCGCAGTTGCTCAACGGGCCTATTCCGCATGCGGGCGGCTTTGTGCCGGCCAAGGTTTTTGTTCAGGAGCGCATCGTCGCGCTTCTGCTGCGTAACGAGCGACACTGGCGCGTGAAGCACTACGATCCTTTGCAACTGCCGATGTCGGGTTCGATCGTCAGCGCGTATCCGGCCGACCTACTCATACTCGATGCACTAAAAACCGCCGCAATCGAGACCGGGCGCGACCACTACTTGACGATGTTCCTGCAGGTGCGCACTGCGCTAGTCGACACGGCGCGGCACGCGAAGGTATAAGGGCATCGGTCGAATCGGGCGTCAACCGATACGCCGCACCGCGACGATCAGATATCCCGGTGGGCGCACCACATTCGCTGGAGTTCGGCTTCGAGCGTGCGGGCGAAGCGCGCGGCATCGCAGAGCGAAGAGCCGAGAACGCGCGAGCGCAGCTCGCGGCGCAATGCCGTCAACGCCTGCCGCTCGCGCGCGAACGTAACCGCCTTCGCGACATAATCGTCGTCATCGGCCGCAATCCAATCACCGAGATCGACGCTTTGGAGCACGCTTTCACACAGGTGGCCAAGAAAGCGGTCGCCATGCCGGCACAGAACGGGCACGCCCATCCAGAGGCTTTCGGCCGTCGTCGTACCGCCCGGATACGGGAACGGGCTCAGCGAGATGTCGACACGGTTGTAGGCAGATAAATACTCGGCGCGCGGCGAAGGCCCTTCCATCAAAATGCGATCGGGCGCAATGCCGTGCGCGGCGAAGCGTGCGAGCGTTGCGGCACGCTGCGTTTCGTCGGCGAGTTGCTGCGCTTTGAGAAACAGCCGCGCATCGGGTAGCGCGTGCAGAATGCGCGACCACACCGCGACCACACGATCGTTGACTTTCACAAGGTCGCTGAAGCAGCCGAATGTCAACGGGCGGGTCGCATCTTCGATCGCCGCCGCATCGATCGGCACGGCCGGCCCGGGCGGCGTAAAGCACAGGTATCCGTGCGGCAACCGCCATGGACGCTCGACGAAGTGTTCCGCTTCATCGGGCGGCAGCACCCATTCGTCGCCGAGCACATAGTCGATCGCCGCCAGCCCAGTCGAGGCAAAGTAGCCGATCCAACTCACTTGCACAGGCGCCGGCTTCCAGGCGAATATCGGCAAGCGATTGCTGTCGGTATGCCCGGACATGTCGAACAGGATATGTACGCCGTCGTTGCGAATGGTCGCCGCCGCGGCTTGGTCGCTCACGCCGGCGAGCGTACGCCACTGTGCAAAGCGCGGCTTCAGACGTTGCGTCAGCGCATCCTCGAAAGGACGTGTCGAATAAGCGCACAACTGCACGCGCGTCGGATCCAGATGCGCGAGCACACCTTCCAGGAAGAACCCCACCGGATGTGTGCGTAGATCGCCGGAAACGAAACCGATTCGCAACGGTGCGCCAGCCGTCCTATCGACGAGCCAATCGGTAAACGGCCGCGCTTGCGCCGCCGCCATCCGTCCGAACGCGGCCGCTTCGGTCAAGTACTCGCGCGGTGCGATGTTCTGGGCGAAGCTCAGCGTAAACAGCAAGTTGCTCCATGCCTCGCCCCACGATGGCCGCAGGGCGATCGCCTGGCGAAACGCTTCGATTGCGGCGGCATGATCGTTCGTCTCGCGCCGCACGATGCCCAAGTTCAGCACCACCTGCGGCTCGTGCGGCAGGAACCGTCGCGCTTGCTCGTAGCAGGCCGCCGCATCGGCCAGCTGGCCCTGCGTCTTCAATGCATTGCCGAGATTGTTGTGCGCCTGCCCAAAGCCGGGTTGCAGCGCAATGGCCTTGCGGCAGTGATCGGCCGCAGTCTCGAGCTCGCCGAGCTCGCGCAGGACGTTGCCGAGATTGCTGTGCGCTTCGGCGAAGTTCGGATCGATCGCCAACGATTTGCGAAAACTCGCGGCCGCCGCGGCAGGCAAACGCATGTCCAGCAGTGCCATGCCGAGGTTGTTGTGTGCGCGGAAATTGCTGGGATCGAGCGCGATGGCCTGCTCGTGGCTTTCCACCGCTGCCGCGTACTTGCCCCAGCTCCTGAGCGCACTACCGAGATTGTCGAAGTAAGTGGCCTGCGGACTGATTTCTATCGCGCGGCTGATCAAATCGAGCGCATCGGCATGGCGCTGCTGCTGCATCGCGAGGACGCCAAGCAAGTGCCAGGCATCGGCATGGCGCGGCACGCGCGAAAGCGCCGCTTCGTATCGGGTGCGCGCCTCCTGCAAACGGCCGCTTCGATGATGGACCAGACCTTCCTCGACGAGTGCGTATGCACCCTGATCGACCGCCGTCATTGCGCGATCTCCTTCGGAGTCTTCAATTTCGTTTGCCACATCTGTTCGATCGCCGTCATCCAATGCGCGGCGAAGCGCGGCGCGTCGCACAGCGGCGAGCGTTCGATTCGTTCGCGCAGCCCGGCGCGAAGCACGGCCAGCGCGGGCAAATCGGCTGCCGCAGCGACAGCGCGTGCAACGTAGTCTTCGGTATCGGCCGCGATCCAGTCCGTGAGTCCCACGGTCTTGAGCACCAGCTCGCCGAGGTGCGAAAGGAAGCGGTCGCCATGGCGCGTCAATACCGGCACGCCCATCCAAAGCCCTTCGACACTCGTCGTCCCGCCCGGATAAGGGAACGGGTCGAGCGCCAGATCGACGCGATGGTATGTGCTGAAGTATTGCTCGCGCGCGGACGGGCCTTCCAGCAGCAGGCGCGTCTCGTCGATGCCGTGCGCGGCAAAGCGCGAGGATGTCTCGCGCACAATGGAAGGCTCGCCGAGCTGATGATTTTTCAACAGCAACCGCGAATGCGACACCTCACGCAGAATGCGCGACCAGACAGTAATGACACCATCGTTTAGCTTCTTGTGATTGTTCAAGCAGCCGAACGTGACGTAGCCGTTCGCGAGCGCGGGAAGCGGCGCGACCGCGACGGGCTCGCTCGGCAGCGTGAAGCAGAGGTAGCTGTCAGGTAAGCGCCAGATGCGTTCCGTGTACTGCGCTTCCTCGTTAGGCGGCACGACGTGCGGGTCGGCCAGCAGGTAGTCGATTTCCGAGAGTCCCGTCGTCGCGAAGTAGCCGAGCCAACTCACCTGCAGCGGCGCGGGCCGCCATGCGAACATCGGCAGACGGTTGCGCCCCGTATGGCCGGACAGATCGACGAGCACGTCGATGCGGTCATCGTAAATGCGCTGCGCGAGCTCGGCGTCGTCCATCTCGGCCACATGACGCCAGAGCGCAAAGCACGGCTTGATGCGGGCCGTCAGCTCATCGCTATGCACCGCGTTCGAGTAGGCGATCGGCTCAATGCGAGCCCGATCGAGTTGCGCGAGCACCGATTCAAAAAAATAACCGACCGGGTGCTTGCGCAGATCGGCCGAGACGAAGCCAACGCGCAGCGGACGCTTCGCGCCATTTGCGATATCGGTGAGCCCCGGCCACTGGATGTGCGGCTTCGCCCGTGCGCGCATCCGTTCGCCGAAGTAGCGCGCATCGGCAAGATGCGTCTGCGCCGACCAATTCGGCACGTACGATTGTCCAAACAACACGCATGTATGCGATTCGCCGAAATCGGGGTTCAGCGCAAGCGCGTCGCGATAGCAGGCCAGCGCGGCATCGGGCTCGCCGAGATCGGCCAGGATCGTGCCGAGGTTGTTGTGGAACGATGGCGTATCGGCGCGCAACTCGATAGCGCGGCGCGCGTATCCGAGTGCCCGCTCGGGCGCGCCCAGACGCCGCAGCGCATTGGCTAGATTGTGATAAGCATCGGCGAAACTCGGATCGAGTGCGATGGCGCGCTCGTAGCACGGCACGGCCTCAGGCACGCAACCCGCGCCGTTCAGCACGTTGCCGAGCGTGTTGTGCGCCTGCGCCGAATCGGGCGTAAGTTCGACGACGCGGCGGTAGGCGTCTATCGCGCCAGCGATGTCGCCTCGGTGCATCAGCATGCCGGCGAGCTTGTCGTGGGCGACAGCGAGTTGGGGTGCAACCTTTACACATTCGCGCAGACATTCGAGCGCCGCATCGCCGTGCCCCTTCACCTGCAGGGCAACGCCCAGATTCAAGTGGGCTTCGGCGAATGCGGGATTTGCGCCGATTGCCTTGCCGTAGGCGGCAAGCGCGGCATCGATCTCGCCAAGATCTTTCAATGCATTGGCGAGGTTGTTATATGCCTCGGCGTAGCCGGCCTTGAGTTCGATCGCGCGTGCGCAGCTTGTCAATGCGGCTGCGGCATCACCCCTCTCGCGCAATGCGTTGCCGAGATTGTTGTGCGCCTCGGCGTAATCGGCCTTGAGTTCCACCGCGCGACGATATGCGCCGACTGCGTCTTCGAGCTTGCGGGCCTCACGCAGTGCATTGCCTAGATTGTTGTAGTAAATCGGGCTCGGGTAAGCCGCAATCGATTCGCGCATCAGCGTGATGCCCGCTTCGCTCTGACCGATCTGGCAGGCGAGCAGCCCCATGAAATGAAGCGCGTCGGCATGCTTCGGCTGTTGGGACAGGATGCGCGTGTAAAGCGCCTTGGCATCGGCAAGCCGCCCCGCTTGATGGTGCGCCAACGCTGCATTCAGCAAGCGCGCGGTGTCTTGCATGTTCGATCCGGTCATGGAAAAAGCGCGAGCCCCTCTCGTTGCGGGACGCCGCATTTCGCGCGCCGTCACGCTGTCACCGTCGGCTGTGCTTGGTTCGCGCGCGCAACGCCGTCACGCCATATCCCCTCGAGTGCTGCTTCAAGGTTGCGGGCGTAACGCGCCGCGTCGCATAACGGCGATGCGAGCAGCGACGCGCGCAGGGTCGAGCGTAGCTTCGCCAGGCGTGACCCATCGGCTGCAAAGGCAACGGCCTTCGCAATGTAGTCTTGATTGTCCTGAGCGATCCAATCGGGCAACCCAGCCGAATGCAGCATGCTCGCGCAGATGTTCGACAAGAAGCGGTCGCCGCGGCGGCATAAAACCGGCACGCCCATCCAAAGCCCCTCGACACTCGTCGTGCCGCCCGGATACGGGAATGGGCTCAACGCGATGTCGATCCGGTTGTAGGCAGTGAAGTATTCCGCGCGCGGCGAACGCCCTTCGAGCGTCAACCGCGATGCGTCGATGCCGTGCGCGGCGAACCGCGCGAGCGTCGTTTCGCGCGTGGGCGCATCGTCGAGCTGCTTCGCCTTGAGGAACAAGCGCGAGCCCGGCACGGCCCGCAGGATGCACGCCCAGACATCGACGACGCCGTCGTTCATTTTCATCAGATGATTGAAGCAGCCGAAGGTGATGTGGCCTTGCGTCGGGGCCGGCAACGGGCCGATGTCGACGCGCTCGGCCGGCGGCGTGAAGCAGAGGTAGCTGTCGGGCAGGCGGCGCAATTGTTCCGTGTAGTTCGCCTGCGCATCGGGCGGTAACACGTGCGGATCGCCGAGCAGATAGTCCATGGCGGGCAAGCCTGTGCTCGCGAAATAGCCGAGCCAGCTTGCTTGAACCGGTGCGGGGCGCCATGCGAATAACGGCAGGCGATTGAAATTCATATGCCCCGACAGATCGAGCAGCAGATCGATGCGATCGTCGCGGATGCGCGTGGCCGCTTGTTCGTCGCTTAGCGACGCGAGCGGCGCCCACGCCGAGAAGTACGCCTTGATGCGTGCGGTCAATGCATCTTCGACACGCCTCGTCGGATAGGCGACGAGTTCGATCTTGCTGCGATCGATATGGGCGAGGATGCTTTCTAGGAAGTGGCCCGTCGGGTGAGTTTTTAGATCGCCCGAGACGAGGCCGACGCGCAAAGGCCGCGTGCGATCGCCCGGTGCAAATGAGACGTGCCAGTCGCGCCAGGGCTTCGCTTTCGCGGTGGCGACGCGCCCGAAATCGATAGCCTCGGCCAGATAGTTGGCCTGGCTCAAATCGTCGCGATAGCTGAGGATGAACAGCAGATTGCTGCGTGCTTCGAGCAAATCCGGCTTGAGTGCGATCGCTCGCCGATAGGCTTTGATCGCGGCGTCGAGGTCGCCTAGATCGACGAGTGCATTGGCGAGGTTGTTGTGGGCTTCGGCGTAGTCGGGCTTTAGTGTAATCACCGTGCGGAAGCATCGGACGGCACCTGGGAAGTCACCTTGTTCCCGCAGCAGATTGCCGAGGTTGTTGTGTGCTTGGACGTAATCCGGTTTCAGCGCAATCGCTTGCCGGAAACATTCGGTCGCGGCCGCGCGCTTGCCCTGCCCCGCATACGCATTGCCAAGGTTGCCATAAAAGATCTCGCTCGTATGGTGCGATAACGCCGCCATAATCAGATCGATAGCGGCACCGAAGTTGCCCTCGTGATAGGCAACAAGCCCGAGCAAATGCAACGCGTCGGCATGATTTGGCTGCACGGCTAGAATCTGCCGGAACACCACGGCGGCTTCGGCCAAGCGGCCGGCCTGCAGTAGCGCGAGACCGGATTCGATCGGCACGATGCCCGAATGCATCACCGTTTGCATCTGTGCTTCACCCGCCGTATTTGCGCAGATAGCGCTCGTAAGCCGCTAACCATTCCGGCTTGCCGTAGGCGCCGCCGCTTTGATGGACCACGCTGATCGGCCAGGTACCCATCGTCAAGCCTTTCAGCTCGGCTTGACGGCAAAAATCGAGATCGTAGAAATGGAACTCGAACTGCTCGTCGAAGCGCACGCCGCTTTGCACGAGCCGCTCGCTATCGGCGGCCAGCATCAGGCCGTCGAGCAGCTTGCAGCTTTGTCCGGCGGGCCCGAAATGCGACACGACATTGCATGGGAAGCCGTCGCCGTGGCCCACCGTCCCGCTCAAAAATTCACGCTGGTCCCATTTCATCTCGGGGGTGAAGGCCCACGACGGCTGACGCGGCATCCGGCGCGTATTGCCGGCAAGCCCAATGATGTCGAAGCTTTTAAGCCCCTCCAGAATGCGCTCAATCCAGTGGAAATCGCAGATCGAGATATCGTCGTGAATGAACACGAGGGTAGCCGGGGACTGCCGGGCGTGCTCGATCGCGCGGTTGTAGATCGTCGACAAGCCGGTCCGGTTGTTGTCGAACAGCAGCAACTGCTGCCCGGGCACATAGTTGTAGAGCTTGAGCGAACGCCCGAGCGCGGATTCGGTGACAAATCGGGCTTCGTCGTGGCGCGTAGCACAGACGAGTCGGATGGGTTTCATGGAGTCGATACGTTCGTAGGTTCGCGCGATGCTCAGGCAGCGGCGAGAGTCAGGTTCTCGCGCAGCGCACTCGCGACGCGTTCCGGTTCATTCCAGAGCAGCACGTCGAGGATCGACAGGTGCGGCTCGTATCGATACGGCGTGGGCTCGTAGGCAAACTCGGTCACCTCGGCGAACGACAATTGGACGCCGATGCGTGCGAACTGCGCCGGATCGAACAACGCACGTCCCCCGGCTGGATTTACATAGCCGGTAGCGCCGAGCGCCTCGCAAATAAATGGAGCCCAGTCGCCGGCGTCCATTCGCTCTGGAAACGCCAGGCCGAGCTCCGAACACACCCGGTAGGCAAACGGCACGTCGAGGTAGCCGCACACGGCCCGCAGCGCACTGATATTCAGTGCGCAAAGCGTGTCGTTCTTGCGCCCTGCGTACGCTTGGCGGATCAAATCGACGACGGGCGCATGATACGGCGCTTGCCTGCGAAACGCCGACAGCTTGCCGATCAACGCGGCCTCGGCGGCAGTCGGATCAAGCAGCTTCGCCTCGTGTGTCCGGATAGATATCGAGCCATTCGCGAGCGGCACATTCACGTACTGCCAGCCTTCCTTCGGATGCAAAATCCGATTGCGGTTCATCCACGTTTTCGGCGTGTATTGCGTGACGTCGAACACGATCCACTCATCAACAGCCGCGATCAACGCAAAGTGACCGAAGTAGGGAAAGAAGTAAGGCTGCATAATTCCGAGCCTCATGCGACGCTCCCCGCCGCGCGGCATCGCGCCACGGCTTCGCCGATGATCATGCACACCCGCTCGACGTCACGTGCGCTGACGTGTGAGCCGAGTGGCAAGCACATCCATGATGCTCCGATATGCGCACCGACTGGCTCGCTCGCATGCAGCGCTCGGATGGCAACAGCTTCGATCTGGCGTTCACCGAGCCGAGCGATCAATGCATCGCGCGATAAGCCCGCTGCGTCCTCCGCAACAGCACATACGAGGGCTTGATGGTTCGAGGCATCGACTCGACGAGGCTCGACGATGCGGACTCCAGGCGTCGCATGCAACCCCTTATCGTAAGCATCGAACAACGCCCGGTTATGCGCCCGATTCGTTTCGTAGTCATCCAAACTCAACGAGCCGATAGCTGCCTGAGCTTCCGACATGCGCCCATTAGAAGTTTTCACAACTGCGACGCTCGTGCCTGAGCCGTAGCTGCTGCGAATGTTGCGCAAACGCGCGGCAAGTTCGTCGTCATCGGTCGTGACACATGCTCCGCCCGCGGCATTGACAATGTCGGCTGCGTCGAACGAAAACACTTCGACGTCACCCATACTGCCGATGCACCGCCCCGCCGCTGTGCACCCGAATGCGTGTGAGGAGTCAAACAAGATCGGTAGTTTGTGTACCCGCGCTAATTCAACGAGTGCTGGCGCATCGCACGCATCGCCCCACAAGTTCGCACCGATGATCGCACTCACTGGCCCAAGCGTTCCAATGCTCGCAGCGAGCGCACCCACGTCGAGTTGACCGTCGCTCGCATTGACGTCCGCGAAGACCGACTCGACGCGACACCAGTGCAGGGCCTGGGCGAGCGTCACATTATGGATCGCCGGTACGACGACGCGTCCGCTGATACCGACCGCTTCGCTTGCCATCATCAACGCTATCGTGGCGTTGGTGACGCAGATGACGTGCTTTACGTTTAGGATCGCTTGTAAGCGCTCCTCGAAAGCTCGGACGAGCGGTCCCTGATTGGTATAGTAGCGGCGCTCGAATATGCCGCGCATGGCCGCTTCGAAGCGCGCCCGCGAGGGTAGGTTGTACTGCCCGACGTGCAACGTCATCGCGTCGTCCTCTGACTTGTGCTGCAAGCGTTTATGGCGTCCGCCTGCGCACCTATAAACGCGAGCAACTCGGCGACTGCCTCGATATCCTCGAGCGTGACGAAGTCACCGCATGGCAGCAGCATGAACCGCTGCGCAAGCCGGTCCGTCACCGGCAACTCGGCGGGAATATACGGATAGGCCATAGGCTTGCTGTGCAACGCAGGCGCGTAATAAGCCCGCGCCAGAACGTTTTCCGCATTGAGAATCTCGAGCGTGAGCGTGCGCGTAACCGGCCATTCGGGTGTTAGCTCGACGACGATGTTTTTGTAGCTCGTCGGCTGGGATTCGTCGAATGTAAGCAAGCGAACGCCCGGTACTCCGGCAAGCGCTGCCCGGTAACGCTCATAGCGCGCTCGGTTGCGCGCGACTTGCGCATCGAGTTCGTCCAAGTTGGCGAGCGCCATGGCCGCGTGGACATCGGCCAAGCGCGCATCAATGGCGCCCGGCAGGATTATTTCCCCGTCCCTTAACATGGCGAGCCGACGTGCGATCTCGCCATCGTTCGTGGTCACATAGCCGCCTTCGAAGCCGTTGATGAGCTTGCTTGCATGCAGCGAGAAACATTCGGCATGCCCGAACGCGCCCACCTTTCGAGACGGGCCCCCTTCTGCGACGCACCGCTCGTAGACGGACTCGACTGCGTCGAATAAAAGCGGCAAACCGGTCTCGTCGGCCAAATCGACCAAACCTTGTGCGTCGCAGCAATTGATGATCGGATGCACGGCCAGTAGCAGAGCCGTGTCGTCGTTGATGCAAGGATCGGCCGTCGCTGCGGTGATCGCCAAGGTCTCGGCATCTACCTCGCAAAAGCGCGGCAGCAAACCGGTCCATGCTATGACGTCCGCCATACGGCGATAAGTCAGCGACGGAATGAGCACTTCACGCCGCCCGGGCCGTGCCAGCGCGACGATCGCCGTCGCAATCGCCCAAAAACCGCTGCAAAACGCGACGCAATGCGCTACCTCATGAAACGTCGCCAGCCTGGCTTCGAATTGAGCCGTCACAACGCCCGGCGGCCGCCCGGCGGCCTCGAAAATCGGCCGCGAGTAATCGAGAAAGCGGTCGAAATCCGGGGCGACGAGGTTCGATGTCGACTTCGGCACCGTGAACCGCTTCGCGCCGCCGAACAGCGCAAGCTCATTCACCGAACCTCGATTGACATACTCATCCATCGTCACGCTCCTTGCGCGCTACGGTGCAACAGCACGTCATAGCGGTAATGCAGAGAAAAAAATCCGTCCGGCATCGTCGAGAACTGTGCCTCCCAGCCCGCCTCCGCTGCCATGTCGGCGAAAGCGTCGCGCGTGCGCCAGATCCCGATTTGTGCGCGCGGATCGTCCAGTTCGCCAGGAGCGGGCTCACGCGGCGCGTAGAACGCGGCCGCGCGATCGCGATCCGGGAGGTTGCCGATAAAAATCGACCGCGCGTTGACAAACCGCTCGCTGAGCGAGTGCAGCGTCGCGCGCGCATCGCCGTCTGAGAAGTACGCAAAGCTGCCGTAGCAAAGCACCTTGGTGAACCGCTCCGGATGGATGACGGTGGCTACGTACCGAGCAGCATCCTCGGCCGTGAAAGTTACCCGCTGAGGTTCGGCGAAGTGGCGGTTGGCGACCTCAATCAGATATTCGGAGATATCCACCCCGGCGAGCGCCGCACAGGTATCAACGAGTCGATGCGAAAGCGCGCCGTTGCCGCACGCCAAATCGAGCACGACGTCTTCGGGAGCGAGCATCAATTGGCGCTTTATTTCGCCGACAATCCATTCGATCTGCTCCTCCGACACGGGCTTGCCGTGCACGGTGCGTTTGACCTGTGCCCAGAATGCGTCGGGCGCGCATGTGCGCGCATGCGCGTCGTAGTCGACGGTGGGATAGCTGTTGTGATTGGACGAAGCGGTAGCGTTTGACATGATGATGATCCGATAACGACGCAGGCGAAAACCCCGCTCAATGTGCGGGCCCGCCGTCGATGCAAGAAAGGACGACGTCGATAATCCGTTGCTGGTCGTGCTCCTCAAGCGCCGGATAGATCGGCAAGCACAATACTTGCCTCGACGCTTCCGTCGCTTCGGGCAGATTGCCCGGAGCTGACGACGGCAACCCACGGTAAGTCGGGAATTCGCTGATGAGCGGGAAGAAGTAGCGACGCGCGGCGACCTGATGATCACGCAGTCTTGCGTACAACGCGTCGCGATCGATCGGAAATTCACGCCTGATGCGCACCGGAAAGTATGCAAAGTTGCGGGAGCAATGCGGCGCCACATCATGCAGAACAATACCCGGCACGTCGGAAAACGCCTCGCGGTAGCGGGCGTCAATACGCGCGCGTTGCTCGAGCACGTGCCCCATATGCTGAAGCTGCAGCAGTCCGAACGCCGCTTGCACTTCGTTCATCTTGCCGTTTATACCCGGGGCTACGACGGTCGTCTCATCGATGAAACCGAAGTTCTTCAGGTTATCGATGCGGCGCTTCGTCTTTGCATCACGACAAATGATCGCGCCGCCCTCGAAGGTATTGAAAACTTTCGTTCCGTGAAAGCTCAGCACCGACATATCGCCGAACTCGAGCACCGAACGCTCGCGCACTCGCACGCCAAATGCGTGCGCCGCATCATAGATGACGCGCAGACCGTACGTGTCAGCCAGTGTGTCGATCGCATCGACGTCGCACGGATTCGCGTAGACGTGCACCGGCAAGATTGCTGTCGTCTGCGGAGTGATCGCTGCTTCAATCTTCGTTACGTCGAGGTTCATCGACGTTCGATCGATGTCGACAAAAACAGGTTTGATGCCGTTCCAATGCAATGCATGCGTCGTCGCCACGAAGCTGAACGGTGTCGTAATCACCTCTCCGGTGATCTTCAGCGCCTGCAGTGCAGTGATCAATGCCAGCGTACCGTTGGAGAACAGGCATAAGTGTTCGACGCCAAGGTAATCGCATAGCGCCTGTTCGAGCTGCTGATGGAATATGCCGTTATTCGTCACCCACTTGCGACGCCATATCTCCTCCAGGTACGGCATAAACTGCGCAAGCGGCGGCAGATGCGGCTGCGTAACGGGAATAAAGCCTTGCTTTGGGTCGGCAAGTGAGCTGACGCGCGTATTAATCGCGGGCAGAGGATCGTTCGGCGTGTTAGGCGCGGCCCCAGCAGGTGTCCGCGGTTCCTCGCCGTCGAAATCGAATCGTTGCGGTTCGGCGTGGGTCAACAAGATGTGCGTCCTTATATCGTTGGCGTTATCGACATCGCAGCGCTGCTTCGGAGCTAACTAAACTCGCGCGGCGCCGCGATCGAAGGTTAAGTGCCGAACTGCGGCGCGTGCGCGCCCTTCGTAAAGAAGAAAAACGGCTCTCGGCGGTTACAGCCGTACGTGTCTGGATCGGCTTCGCCGAGCACCGTCTCGTGAGCGTAGAGATCACCGGCAAGCCCGGCCGACCGGAATCGATCGACGAGATCCGAGCCGAACAGCCGCACGTGATCGCTCTGCCCAAAATAATGCGCCGCAAAAACAGGCGTCACGGGCTTGTTCAATTCAAACGTATTGCGCAGCAATGGCGAATACGGCGTTTGCGCGATCAAGTGCCCGCCAGGCGCAAGGCATCGATTGAACTCGGCCAGCGCCGCGTCGGGATTGTCGACGTGCTCGAGCACATGGTTACAGATGATCAGGTCGAAGTAGCCATCGGGAAAATCGAGTTGTTCGACGTCGAGGCGGCGATGATGCGGCGATCGCGGCGCCAAATCGCCGGCGACATACTCGCCCGGCGCAAGCTTGCGAATGCGCCGCTCGATGCCGGCCTCGGGTGCGACGTGCAATACTCGCTTTTGTGCCACGTCTTCGAGGATGCGCGAGAACGCGAGGTAAAGCCAGACGTGCCGCTCTCGGTCGTTGCAGCCGCAGCTAGGGCATTGGTGATGTTCGAGCGTGGAGCCGATTGACTCCACTTGCTTCATGAAGGCGCGGTTGGCGCTGCTCGCCTCGGGATGCGGCAACCATCCGGCTACCGGCTGCTCGCAAACGACGCAAAATTTTTGCGGGGAAAGCGGTGCGGGGCGCTTACGCTGCGCGACACGCTCGGCAACGATCGACCTGGCGTGTGTCACGTCCGCAATAAAACGCTCTGACGCATAGAGTTGATGAGCCGGCGCGCGCGTCAACTCCCCAAGATTGGCGAGCAGGCTAGCGATCTCGGGCATCGATGGAGCCCAACGCGAATAGAGGTTGCGCAGCCCCTGCTCAGCGCTTTGCAGGGCAGCGCTCGACAGGTTGCCCGCAGCCGCCTCGCCCCGCACCATCAGTTCCCATTCGTACAGGCCAGCCGCGAAGTTCGACCCGAGGGCAGCCGACGCTTGCCCCGCGTGTCGCCGAAATGCGCTTAAGCACCCACCGACGACCAGCAGCGGCGCCTGCTCGGCGCAGTTCAGGTATAGCGCCACATCGCCCAGAAAATCGAGCACCCACGTGCGATAGTCGAATGCGCGAGAAATGTCGATGCGATCGCGCACGAGCATGGTATTGCTCGGCTCGCCGACGAAGTTGATGATGCGGCCGAGCGCGTTTTCGACCAGAGACTGGCGCGAAATCAGCGCCGCCTGGCCGACCGGCAGCAGGGGCGTCGGCGTCATAACGATCGCGTCCGATTCGTCGATGACGACGCGCTCATGGAAGGCAAGCACAACGCCTGGATTCGCACGCAGCGCATTGACTAGCGTCTCGACCGATTCGGGCATCAAGAGGTCGTCGTCGAAAAGCCACTTGACGTACTGACCGCTCGCCTTCTCCCACAACGCCCTCGAGTTGCGCGTGCCCTTTTGAAAACCATGATGAAAGTACCGGACGCGCGGATCGTCGACTCGTTCGACGATTTCCCGCAGTGCGCCGTCGGGTGTATCGTCCCCGACGAGGATTTCAGTATCCTCGAATGTCTGGCGCTGCGCGCTGAGGATGGCACGACCGAGATATTCGGCCTTATAGGCCGGAATGAGAATACTGACAGTGGGCATTGAGGCGGTCCTTCCGGATGTAGCGACGCCGCGCGGCCTAATGGGCCGGGACGAGCCCGGGCGGCCGCCGCGGTCTGCGCGGTCGTTGCGATGCTGAAAGATTAGCGGGGAAAACGTGAATTCAATCGCCCGAACAGACCGGGAATTGGGTGCCTCTTTCCGGTTTGCGCGGGGGCTGGCTCGACCGGCCATCTAACCGCTTGTCCGGCACGCCGTCGCGCTAAAATGCCGGGGCGGCGGCCCTCCTCATGAGGGGAATGCCGATGCGGCGAGTCGTCGGCACACTGCGATCGGTTTCGGTAGTTATTGAGAGCCGATTCTCGTGCCGCCTCACGTAGTCACTTCGCCGCGATCGCGACCGCGTAATGCGTCTCTCCTAGTTCGACACACTGATCGTCATATTCGAGCAGCCTCTCAAGTAAAGCGTAGTCCTGTGCGGCGAGGATGTTGCGCAGGACGTCATTGAGCGCTACGTGATAGATTCCCCCGCCCGTCTTTCGCACCCATGCATCGGGAAAGATTCGCATGAGTTCCGGGAGGATATTGGCCGAATCCGCGCATTCCGACGGTCCGTCGCGATAATGGCTGACACCGGCGAGCGCTGGGCCCGCGGCGAGAGCATGACATCGGGCCGCACCGGGTGCCGCAAATATTGCGAGGGCAGCGCCGCGAGCACCGCGCTATTGATTTCGAGCAGCCGATCCGACCACTGCATGCGTGTCGGCCCCACGAAATCGTCCATCGGCAGCACGCCGCCTTTGCGCAGCACGCGCCAACTTCACTGGAGCGCGGCCTTCACGTCGAACATATGATGCAGCGCGTTGTTCCAGTACACGAGGTCGTAGACGCCGTCGCCTGTCTCGGCAGTCAGCCCGTCTTCCATGCGGAACGTCATGTTCTGCGCAAGTCCCGCCTGCGCAGCCTGCGCGCGTCCCTGCTCGATCGCCACCGACGAAAGCTCGAAGAGCGTGAAATGCTCGACGAGGCCGCTGCGGATGACATTGCGCTCTTTCGATCCGGTGCCGCATCCGATCGATTCGCCGCAGACACGCCGATTGATGCGCTTGACGATGTAGTCGCTTTCCCACCAACGCGTAGTCAACCTGCTCGCCGTACTGTATTGCGCCGACCAGTAGCCGCCGATCTCGCCGGCGCGCCCGGCGTTGACCCATTGCCGTCCATTGGGCAGCACAGCGCCCGACGGCTCGGCCCGCACTTCGAGCGCGTTGGAGCCGTCTTTGAGCCAGCCCTGCAGATTGACGGCGAAACTGCGCGCGCCGGGGAATCCGGCCGCCACGGCGTCTGAACGCGGCGTCTCGCACGTCGCGACGGTGACTTTTTCGCCATTCAGGTAGAACGCGAGCATAACGGCCCTGTCGGGCCGCTGAACGTCTGCGGCCCAGCCTGCGACACCGTCTGGCGTGGCCTTGTCGAGCCACCCCGCTAGCGTGGGCGCGCCCGCCGGTGCGTTCATCGGCACAGTGACGGGTACGTAGGGGGCAGCCTCATGGCTACCCGAGGTCCAATCTGCATTCAAGCGGTCCTCGCGGGTTCGGAGGCCGGGCGGCGCTACTGCTCACAGGACTAGCGGGTGCCGCCCCGGCAAAGACGGTCTTTTCGATGCTACAAGCGTAGAGGAGAAAGGGCCGGGGCAATCGAGCGAACAGACCGGAAAGTAGGCGTCATTCGATAGTTTTAGAAACCGCCCCCCGCATCGCCACCGGCTTCACCGCCTCCTGCACCGCCGGCCCCACCGGCGCTACCCCATTAACCGTCGTCGCTCGTCCGCCGTCGCGATAAAACGCCTGCTCGGCCACCTTGTTCATGACAAGAATGCTGATGCGGCGATTCGTCGGCGCGTTCGGATCGTTACCTTGCAGCGGCAGAACATCCGCAAGCCCCCGCACCTGCAACACCTTGTCCACCCGCAAGCCCCCGCTCACCAGCGCGCGCCGCGCCGCATTCGCCCGCTCCGACGACAACTCCCAGTTCGTATACCCGTTCTCGCCACCGCCGTACGGCACATCATCGGTATGTCCCGCGATCGAAATAGGATTGTCGACATCATTAAGCGCCCCGCCGATCTGCGTCAGAATCGTCACGGCATACGGCTGCAGCTTCGTGCTGCCGAGCGCGAACATCGGCCGCTTCTGCGAATCGACGATCTCGATGCGCAGCCCCTCCGCCGTGATCGAGATGCGAATCTGATCCTTATACGCATTGAGCGCCGGCACATGCTCGATCAGCGAAGTGAGTTTCTGCTTCAGTTCCTGCAAACGCTGCGCGTCGTTATCGGCGAACTGCGGCATCGCGGCCAGCGATATAGGCGGACTGGGTTGCGTCATCGCACCGGCGCCGGGACGCGTGTCCGAAATATCTCGACCGCCGCCCTGTACGATGTTCTGACGCGTACCGGTGGACGTTTCCGTCCCGGCGAACAGCGCCGAAAGCGGCGTATTGAAGTACTGAGAAATCCCTTCCTTGTCGTATTTCGACGTGGACCCAAGCAGCCACATCAGCAGAAAGAACGCCATCATCGCCGTGACGAAGTCGGCATACGCGATCTTCCATGCGCCCCCGTGGTGGCCGTCATGGTGGTCGCCCTTCTTGCGTCTGATGACGATGCTCATCGGCCGCTTGGCAGCCGCATCGGTGGATAGTCTGTCACCCATGGCTCAACCGTCCGTCAAGAAGAAGTGGCAGGCTTCGCGACCTTCGTCGCACGGACGGTGTCATCGAGCTCTTGAAACGTCGGGCGGTCGTTCGTGAACAGCACCTTGCGGCCGAACTCCACCGCCACCGACGGCGCATAGCCGCTCAGCGACGCAAGCAGGACCGCCTTCACGCACTGGAACGGCTTGGCAGCGGCCCGGCCCTTCGCATGGAGCAACTCGGCCAGCGGCCCGACGAATCCATATGACAGCAGGATGCCGAGGAACGTGCCGACGAGCGCGGCCGCGATCATCTTGCCCAGCACCGCGGGCGGCTCGCCCACCGATGCCATCGTATGCACGACACCCATCACGGCAGCCACGATGCCGAACGCAGGCAAGCCGTCGGCCATCTTTTGCAGCGCATTGGCGACGACCGATTCTTCGGCGTGATGCGTAACGAGTTCTTCGTCCATCAAGTCCTGCATTTCGAGGACGTTGATGTTGCCGGTCGACATCATGCGCAGATAGTCGATGAGGAAATCGAGCAAGTGATGGTCGCTCGCAATCGCCGGATATTTTTGAAAGAGCGGGCTTTGTTCGGGCGCATCGACATCCGCTTCGAGCGACATCATCCCTTCTTTACGGGCCTTTTGCATGAGTTCATAAAGCAGCGCAATCAGTTGCAGATACTTCGCCTTGTCATAGCGCGGCCCCTTGAAGCAGGCCGGCAAGCTCTTGAGCGTCTTCTTCAACGTGTGCACGGGGTTGGCGACGACGAACGCGCCGATCGCCGCGCCGAAAATGCACATCAGCTCGAACGGCTGAAGCAACGCGAACAGATGCCCGCCTTCGCCGACGAAACTCCCGACCACGGCGCCAAGCACCATGAGCCATCCAATTGCGACAAACATAATTTCTCCAAAGCGCCCAACTGCGCGTATGCCCGACCACGCTCCTCGCGCAACGCCGCGACGCCGCGACGCCGCGACGCACGGATAGTTCGTGGTCCCAGCAATTATTCGAATCGAGACGGCCCGATCAAAGCCGGTGCGCTTTCATCGACCGCTACGAAGCGCAGGCATGGCCCCGTATTCGTCCATGCCTTGCTAACGGCTCGAACATGCGATCGCTAAAGGGCGGGCTTGCCCTGAATAAACGGGGCCGAGCTCGATGTACGATGCGCAATCCGGAGATGATCGCGCGCCTTGATTTGTATCAATGCGGCTCGCAAATGTTTGCGCTTGAGTTAAACGAAGCAACTTCGAGCAAATTCAAGCGAATCAGTGAATTCAGCGAACCTGATCGGATTCGACCCGAATGCAGGCTGAACCCGAGCGAATCCGTCGCACGATACCCACGCGGCTATAATGGGCGCGATTCCGTACCGAGCCGTCTCGAAGAGGTCACCGATGTCCGCATCGCCCACCGTCGCCCCGCCGCGGCGCGCCCGCAATTTAGCAGAGATGGTCGTCGGCCGATTGACGGAGCAGATCGAAACAAGTGTACTGAAGCCGGGCGACAAACTGCCGACTGAAACGCAGTTGATGGAGACGATGCATGTGAGCCGCACCGTCATTCGCGAAGCTATCTCGCGTTTGCAAGCGGCGAAGATGATCGAGACGCGCCACGGCATAGGGAGCTTCGTGCTCGAATCGCGGGCCAAGCGGCTCGACATCGACATGATTCCGGCCACGACTCTGCGCGACTTGCTCTCGATCTTGGAGCTTCGCATCAGCCTCGAGACGGAATGCGCGGGCTTGGCCGCACAGCGCGCACAGCCCGACGACATCGCGCGCATTCGAGCCGCGCTCGATGCATTGAAAGCGTCGCACGACGCGGGGCGCGGCAGCGTCGATTCCGATTTGAAGTTTCATATCGCAGTCGCACGGGCAACGGGCAACCGTTACTTCGTCGACATTCTCACGCAACTCGGCACGGCGCTGATTCCGCGCGAGCGTATCGATTCGGCCGGCATTGCCGACGAAGATCCCCAAGCCTATCTCTCGCACGTCAATCGCGAGCACGAAAGCATTCTCGACGCAGTGGCCCGGCACGACGCCGACAACGCGCGCGCCGCGATGCGCATGCACTTGTCGAACAGTCGCGAGCGGCTTCGCCGCGCCTACAAACACGCGAGTGGAAACGACTGACGCGCTCGAGCGCGCCGCAGCGATCCCGCCCGCATACGGGCATACCCCCGGTACGATCCAATCACGTGGTCGCCGCGGCCTCATCCTTGTGTTGCTTTTTTGCCTTCGCCCTCGCATCCGCACGGCGCTTCGGCAGCGTGCCCCTGGCCGCCCGGATGCATCGTCCGACGGCCAAACGCCCCGTCGGCGCGCCCGACTCAAGTCATCGTACAACTGCTATATGACGCGCTGGCTCGCGTCTCCTTGGGAGTTTCCCTACTAAAATAGAGCCGCCTGGCTGGTGACAATGCGCTTCGCCGCTAAGTCATACGATGACGTAGGAGATATGACATCTGTGCGGCGCCGGCGATATGAATTCAGGCGAGCGGCTGCCGGCCGACGCCGTCGCCATGTAGACACCAACCACGGAGACGCAAGTGAATAAGCGCGTATGGAAACTGTCGGCCGCCGCTCTGGCTGCCGGCCTGGCAGCAGGCGCCGCGCAGGCGCAAACCAGTGTCACGTTGTATGGAGTCGTCGATACCGGGATCGGTTATCAAAGCAACCAAGCACCCGCACTCGGTGCCACGTCGGGCGGTAAGGCGTCGACGAAGATGATCAACGGGATCTGGGCCGGGAGCCGTTTCGGCTTGAAGGGCAGCGAGGATCTCGGCGGCGGCACGAAGGCGATTTTCACCCTCGAGGAAGGCTTCAATAGCGCGACCGGCGCCCAAAGCGTATCGGGCCTCGCGTTCAACCGGCAAGCGTATGTGGGCTTGACCGACGCCCGCCTCGGCACGTTCACGGCGGGCCGGCAATACACGTCGTACTACACGCTGCTTTCTCCGTGGAGCCCGACGACATGGCTAACGGGCGCTTTCGGCGCGCATCCGGGCGACATCGATTCGCTCGACACGAACTATCGCGCGAATAACTCGTTCGTCTATACGACGCCGACGATCGCCGGATTGACGGTCAGCGGCTCGTATTCGATGGGCGGCGCGCCCGGCAGCTTCAACGCCGGTTCGACGTGGAGCGCCGCGGCGCAATACAAGAATGGGCCGCTCGGCGTTGCGGCGGGCATTCAGCGGGTGAACAACTCGGCCGCCGGCGGCGGTGCTTGGGGCTCGTTCTCGACGGTGAGCAACAACGGCAGCCAACCCGCAGTGTCGGCGCTGAACAACGGTTATCAGCTCGCGCAAGCGCAGCAGCGGATCGCGGTGACGGGCGGCTGGCAGTTCACGCCGGCCCTCGATCTTTCGGTGTCCTATTCGAACGTTCAATACATCCCGGGCGTGAACTCGAAGTTCGCGAGCGAGGCGGTGTTCAACACGTATGGGGCCGTGCTGCATTGGAAGGCGATCCCGACGTTGGATTTGGCCGCCGGCTATAGCTACACGAAAGCGGCGAAAGCGAACGGCGTGACGGACGGCGCGCAATATCAGCAATTCAACCTGTCGCAGTACTACTCGCTGTCCAAGCGCACGGCATTCTATCTGCTCGAGGCGTACACGCATGCTAGCGGGCAGACGCTGAACGCGAGCGGCGCCGTGATCGGTGCGACGGCCACGATCGGCGACGGCTTCAACGGAACGCCTTCGGCCACGCGCAGCTTGTTCGCTGTCGGCGCGGGGATCGTGCACCGGTTCTGACGTAGCAGTCTCTGCAGTATGAAAAGCGGCGATCGGCGGGGTGTTCCCCGGCCGGTCGCCGCTTTTTATTGGGTTGGCGAACACGCACCCCGTGACGCGGCGAGCATGGCGATCGATTGCGCGGATATAGCATATTTGATAACGTGCCACGCCTGACCATCACCGCCTAAAAGAGGTACGCGATGCCTAAGAGTCTGCCAAACCGCCCGGAATCCGAGAGATTCTATCCCGTGTCGCATACGGCGCAAGACACTAAACAGCTACTCGCCGACCCGGCGGTCGGAGCGGCCTATGCGGCGCTCGAAGATGAATATACGGCGCTGCGAGCCTTGCTTGCTGCTCGCACCTCGCGCGGGCGCCAAGCCGGCAATCAGAAGAACCCGAGTGCCTCGGCTTGATAGCTGACGAGCAGACACTTCGTCTGCTGATAGTTCTCGAGCGCCTTCTTGTGCGTTTCACGCCCGATGCCCGACTGCTTGTATCCACCGAACGCCGCATGCGCCGGATACAGGTGATAGCAGTTGGTCCAGACGCGGCCCGCCTCGATTTCTCGGCCCATACGATACGCGCGCGTGCCGTTTCGGGTCCATACGCCGGCCCCAAGCCCGTAGAACGTATCGTTGGCGAGCTCGATCGCTTCTTGCTCGTCCTTGAAGGTCATCACCGAGGCCACCGGCCCGA
Source organism: uncultured Burkholderiaceae bacterium (assembly GCA_966212065.1). GTDB lineage: Bacteria > Pseudomonadota > Gammaproteobacteria > Burkholderiales > Burkholderiaceae > Trinickia. The sequence continues at coordinate 40,504 of CBIHOQ010000022.1, read as the reverse complement.
AGATTTCCTCTTGGAATACGCGCATCTTGTTGTTGCCAAGCAGCATCGTCGGTTGAACATAGAAGCCGGTCCCGAGTTCGGGTCCCGGGGTCGTGCGCGCCCCGCCCGTTAGACACTGCGCGCCTTCCTCGCGGCCGATATCGATGTACGACAGGATCTTGTCGAGTTGCTGCTGCGACGCTTGCGCGCCGATCATCGTCTGCATGTCGAGCGGATGACCGGCCTTGATGCGATCGACGCGCGCGATGGCCTTTTCGATGAAGCGGTCATAGATCGATTCTTGGATCAGCACGCGCGACGGGCAGGTGCAAACCTCACCCTGATTAAGCGCAAACATCGCGAGGCCTTCGAGCGCCTTATCGAGGAACGCGTCGTCTTGATCCAGCACATCGGCAAAGAAGATATTCGGGCTCTTGCCGCCGAGCTCGACGGTCGAAGGGATTAGATTCTCGGCGGCCGCGCGCAGGATATGCTTGCCGACCGGCGTCGATCCGGTGAACGCTATCTTCGCGATACGTTTGCTCGTGGCAAGCGCTTCGCCGGCTTCCTTGCCGAAGCCGCCCACGATATTGATCACGCCCGGCGGAAACAGATCGCCGATCAACTCCATCAGTACGAGCACCGACGCCGGTGTTTGCTCGGCGGGTTTCATGACGACACAACACCCAGCCGCGAGCGCGGGCGCAAGCTTCCAGGCCGCCATCAGTAGCGGAAAGTTCCACGGGATGATCTGGCCGACGACGCCCATCGGCTCGTGAAAGTGATAAGCGACCGTGTTGTCGTCGATCTCCGAAATCGCCCCTTCTTGCGCGCGGATGCAGCCGGCGAAATAGCGGAAGTGGTCCACCGCAAGCGGCAGGTCCGCGGCCATCGTCTCGCGCAGCGGCTTACCGTTGTCGATCGTTTCAGCGACAGCAAGCAGCTTCAGGTTCTTTTCCATCCGATCGGCTGCCGCCAACAACACGTTCGAGCGCTCGGTGGTTGAGGACTTCGCCCACTTGCGCCGTGCCGCATGGGCCGCGTCGATGGCCGCGTCGATATCGGCGGCCTTCGACCGAGGAATGCGGCAAAACGGCTTGCCGTTGATGGGCGACACATTCTCGAAATAGTCGCCGTCGACGGGAGGAACCCATTTGCCGCCGATATAGTTGTCGTACTGCTTGCGGTAGGGAAATTCGACGTCCAAACCGAGCTGTTTCAGGTCGAACAGATCCATTGCGTGTCTCCTTCGATGGCACTTCTTTGAGATTCGGGGCGCCCAAACGGCCGGCCTCGTAAGGCAACAAGCATGCCAATTGAAAGCCTCAACGTGCGCGACGAAGCGGCCTCCCCTCGTCGCGCAAGGTGCTTCATTTCTGAACAGATTTGATGGGTTGAGCTCGATGACTGTCTCAGTTCTAGACAGTCATCGAGCGGGTATGCGGCCCGCCGCGCTCGCGCACTGCCGCACCATGTCGAGCTCGATAACAAACGGGACAGACGGGACAAGCGGTAGGTCATTTCGCCGATGCTGCCGCCATGCCCTCGCGTAGTTGGCTTTGGGCCCCCGCGTCGAGCGGCGACGCACTCTGTGTCAAAAAAGCATTGGCATGCTTCTCGCTTTGGAAAGGGCGCATAGGCAACAAAGGTGGACAGAGCGTTGACTAGGCGCCCTTCAGCAAAGTGATTCACAGGACAAGATGCGTCGGGATGTGGCTAACACCAGACGTATCCATAAGACGCGGCACGAGGAGGATGCAATGAAACGGTTGCGGATGGTCGTCGAAAAGTGGCTGGCGCCAGCGCCCCAAGCTTCGATTCGCGTCGAGCGGTTGTCCGGCGGTGCCGTGTGCCGGCATCACGTTCGCGTTGAGGTCGAAAGCCCACGCGGCACGATCGCGCTGTACTTTTTCCGTCACGCTGACGGAGCCTGGCAGGTGTTCCCGCCCGAGCAACCGGGCGTGACGATGCATGCGCAGGCAGCGTGACCGCGTCATGGGAGATCGTCATTCGGCCGTAGATCGGCTGCGGTGCGGCAGCGCTTCGATATACCGGCGACGCATCGCGCGCCGCTTCGCCGGCGGCACGCTCATGGGGCTCAGTTGCCTTTCGGCAAGTGCACAGACCGGCCCCTCCGCCGCATCGACCGCCGTCGCCGACTCGCCCTCCGCGGCCGCAAGCGTTACGCTCGCGCCGATCGTCGTCGTCGGCACGACGCCGCTCACGGGCATCGGCTTGCCGCTCACACGCGTGGCCGCCAACGTGCAGACCGTGTACGCAGCGCAGCTCGACGCACAACATCGCGAGACACTGACCGAGTACTTCGAAAAGAACCTGCCGAGCGTCGATATCAACAACGAACAGGGCAACCCGTATCAAGTCAACGTCAACTATCGCGGTTTCACGGCTTCGGCGCTGCTTGGAACGCCCGAGGGCCTGTCCGTCTTTATGGACGGCGTGCGCATCAATGAACCGTTCGGCGACGTCGTGAACTGGGACTTGATCCCGCAGCAAGCGATCGACACGATCGAGCTGGTGCCAGGCTCCAATCCGATATTCGGCCTTAATACGCTCGGCGGCGCACTCGCAATCGTGACGAAGAACGGCAAGGACGACCCCGGCGGCGAGGCCGAGGTCACGGGCGGCTCTTGGGGCCGAAAGACCGTCGACGTTCAGCAAGGCGGCACGATCGGCGACCATCTCGACTATTACGTGACCGGCAATGTCGCGAACGATAACGGGTGGGCGCAACAGAATGCGAGCCGCATACGCCAGGCCTTCGGCAAATTGCGGTACACCGATGTCGACACAAAGATCGCACTATCCGCCGGCGGTGCCGACAACGACCTGCTCGGCACGCAGACGATTCCGCGCTCGTTTCTCAGCGACTTCCGGCAGCCTTATACCTTTCCCGATCGAAACGTGAATCGCGCCGGCTACTTGACGCTATCGGGCGAACACCACTTCAACGACGGGCTCGAACTGAGCGGCACCGCCTACTATCGCCACTTTGCGAACAGGAACACGAGCAGCAACATTAATGCGGATTACGGCCAGCTTCTGCCGGACGGCACCATCGACACGCTCCAAGCCAAGAATGTCGCGTCGGCCGTCACCACCGACAGCTACGGCGCAAGCCTGCAATTGACGCTGCTCGGCAAGCTCGGCGGCATGGAAAACCAATGGGTCGCGGGCGTCGCCGCCGATTTCGCGAACTCACACTACACTTCGTCATCGCAGAATGCCGAATTCACTCCCACGAGGGCAACGATCGGGATCGGCAGTTATGCGCAGACCGTCAATGCCAAAACGCGCGACGGCAACCTCGCGGCGTATCTGCAAGATACGCTGTCGCTGACACAGCAATGGGCGCTGACGCTCTCGGCCCGCTACGACTGGGCCAAGAAAAACATCGGCGACGAGAGCGGCATTCAGCCGCAACTCGATGGCAGTCATGTCTTCTCGCGCTTGAATCCGGCGATCGGTTTAACCTGGCACCCCGCGCGCTGGCTCACCGCGTACGCGACGTACAACGAAGGCATGCGCACGCCGACCGCAATCGAACTGACGTGCGCCGACCCAGCGGCGCCGTGCTCGCTGCCTAACGACTTCGTCGCGGACCCGGCGCTTGCGCCCGTGGTGTCGAAGACCTACGAAGCCGGCGCGCGCGGCAAGATCGGCAGCGAAACGACGTGGAGCGCGGCCGTCTACAGCACGACGCTTACCGACGATATCCAGTTCATCAGCGCGCCGACCAGTGCGCAAGGCTACTTTCGGAACGTGGGCAAGACGCGCCGCCAGGGCATCGAGCTCGCCGGTCATACGCGCTTCGGACCGCTCGGCGTGACAGCCAGCTATAGCCACGTCGATGCAACTTACCGTTCAAGCTGGGTGGCCAGCAGCCCCAGCAATTCGAGCGCCGACGCAGCCGGCAACATCGCCGTGCGGCCGGGCAATCGGATTCCCGGCATTGCGGCGAACTCCGTCAAGCTGCGGCTCGATTACGCGGCCACGCCAAAGTGGACGATCGGCACGACTACGACCTACCGTAGCGGCATCTATGCTCAAGGGGATGAAAACAACCAAGACGCGAACGGCAAGATCGCCGGCTATTTCTTGATCGATCTCGATACGACCTATCGCCTCACCAAACGATTGCAGTTGTTTGCGACCGTATCGAACCTGCTGAACAAGCGCTACGCGAGCTTCGGTGCGCTCGGACAGAACTTCTTTAACGGCCCGAATCACACGTTCGACCCGCTGGCGCCCGTCAACGAAGCGTTCGTCGGGCCGGGAGCGCCGCGCGGCGCTTGGGTTGGGATGCGATATGCGTGGGATTAGCCCGCGTGCGGCTTCCAACGAATGGGGATAAGCCCCGATACTCCGCGCGCGGCGAACGGCGCATGGTGGAGAGTCGGCATCGATAGCGCATCTTTGTTCTGACGCGAAGCAGTCATGCAGCAGGCGTGACAACTGGCGCAGTTCTTGCTCTTGTCGGCGCCACAAAAGCGTAGGCCACGTGCGGACGCTCGCCCCGGAGGAGACAATGCGCAACCTCGTTCATCGTCCGCCGCAACCGATTGCGGCCGGCGAATCGAACTGGCTCACGCCGTGTATTCAAAAGGCCCACGAACGCTCCGAGGGCTATGGCCTCGCCACCTGCACGCGCCCTGACTACGACGTCCTGGCCCCCTCCGAGCTTTCGCTGCGCGTCGAACAAAGCCGTATTCTCTGTGCGCATGCGATGCCGGTCATGGAGACGCTGCGCGAGCAGATCGTCAACACGCAAAGCATGGTGGTGCTGACCGACGCGCAAGGACTCATTCTGCATTCAATCGGCGACGACGATTTCCTCGAACGCGCAGAGAAGGTTGCCCTGCGTCCCGGCGCGCAATGGTCGGAGGAGAAGCAAGGCACGAACGGGATCGGCACTGCGCTCGCCGAGCGTAGCCCGACCGTCGTCCACGGCGATCAGCATTTTTTAGAGGCGAATCGTTTCCTGACCTGCTCGAGCGCGCCGATTCTCGACCCCTACGGGGATCTCATCGGTGTGCTCGATGTGACGGGCGATTATCGCAGCTACCATCAGCACACGATGGCGCTCGCCAAAATGTCGGTGCAGATGATCGAGAATCATCTGTTTGCGTGGACTTTCCGCGATACGTTGCGCGTGGCCTTTCACAGCCGGCCGGAATTTCTCGGCACGCTAATGGAGGGCATTGCCGCCTTCACGGGCGACGGCCGCTTCCTGTCGGCCAATCGCAGCGCTCAATTCCAACTCGGCATGCCGCTCGCCGCGCTGCGCGCGCATACGCTTTCGTCGCTATTCGGCATGACAAGCGCCCAATTGATCGACTGCATGCGCACGAGCCGGGACTCGATGCTCTCGCTCAATTTGCACAGCGGCGCGGTCGTCTATGCAAACGTCACGTTCCGGCGCATGGCCGTTTCCAGCACGGCCGTACAAAGCGAAACGCGACGCGATCCTGGCGCGGAAGGACATACGCGTGCGGCGCCGGCGGCGCCCGCCACGCGTGCGTTGGGGCTCGCTCAACTGGATACGGGCGACCCGCAAGTCGCCGCGGTTATCGCCAAAGTGCGCAAGGTACTAGGCAAAGACATCCCAATTCTGATCACCGGCGAAACGGGCACGGGCAAGGAATTGCTCGCACAGGCGATTCACTACGATTCACCGCGCCGCTCGGGGGCTTTCGTTGCCGTGAACTGCGCATCGATTCCCGAAACGCTGATCGAATCGGAACTGTTCGGCTACGACGAAGGCGCGTTCACAGGGGCGCGTCGCAAAGGCTGTGTCGGCAAACTCGTGCAGGCTCACGGCGGCACGCTCTTTCTCGATGAGATCGGCGATATGCCGTACCCGCTCCAAGTGCGACTGCTGCGCGTGCTGCAGGAGCGCGTCGTCAACCCGCTGGGCTCCGCAAAGTCGATCCCAGTCGACGTCGCCATCGTCTGCGCGACGCACCGCGACCTGCGCGAGATGATCGCGCAAAACCGCTTTCGCGAAGACCTCTACTATCGTTTGAACGGCCTCGTCGTCAAGCTGCCTCCGCTGCGCGAACGCAAGGACCTCGCCATCGTGATCGGCAAGATGCTCGAACGCGAAGCGTTGAGCGGCGGCGACGGTCAACGCCTGACGGTCGCGCCCGACGTGATGGCCCTATTCGAGCAATGCGCGTGGCCGGGCAACTTCCGCCAGCTCGGCAATCTACTGCGCACGGCTGCGGCAATGGTCGACGACGACGGCGAGATCCGCGGCGAGCACCTACCCGACGATTTCTTCGACGACCTTCAACAGCGCGACGCGCAATCGGGGGCTGCGGTCGAAGCGCCGGTGCTGCAAGGCACGCGACTGCAGGACGTCACCGCGCAAGCGATCGCGGCGGCCCTCGCGCGGCATGGTGGCAACGTATCGGCCGCGGCACGGGCGCTCGGCGTATCGCGGGCAACCATCTACCGCAATATGCCTGCGTGTTCCATCCATAAGCGCGGCGACGGCGATTGATCGGCTCGGCTTAGCTCGGCGTCGCGAAGCGATGTGATGTCGATGTCGATGTCGATGTCGCCAACCTCAAGCAAACGTCTGTCGCAATTTGCGACACCGCTGTCGCCGAATGAAACAGTGACCGTTTCATGAATGGGCGGTCGCATTGCCGCCCACGCGTCGATGCATGCAGCTGACCGGACGCGGTAACGCGGCGTTCACATCCGGCGGCATCGAGCATTGCCTGCCTCGTAAAACCTCTCCCGTCGGCATACCCCTTGCTTTATCGATGCGACCGCAACGAATCATCGCGGTTTCGCTTCTTCATCGATTCGATCAAACAAGGAGACAACCATGCAGTGGACCACGCCCGCCTATACCGACCTGCGTTTCGGGTTCGAAATCACGATGTACATCGCCAACCGATAAGGAGCCGGCGGCGCCGTGCTCGAAGTCGACTCGCTTCGTGCTCGGTAGCTGCCCGAGTGCATCGTCGCTCGATTCAATCGAAAAGGCGTACTCGTCATGACTGATTCGAACGCCGCCGGCGGCGCTCCGCTTCGCCCGCGCCTGCGCCCAATCTTTCGACTGCAATGGGAAGCCGTGCAGGATTCGTATGTGCTGCTTTATCCCGAGGGGATGGTGAAACTCAATCCTAGCGCGGGGCAGATACTCGAGCGATGCGACGGCACGCGCGATCTCGACGAAATCATTACGGAGTTGGAACGTCTGTTCAACGCCTCGGATCTCGCCTCCGATGTCTATCGGTTTCTCGATCACGCACGCCAGCGCGGCTGGGTCGACTGATCCGCGCCCGCCATCGCACAACCATGCTCCGGATGGCACGGCGTTGCCCTGTCATGCCGCCCGGTCCTTACCGGGGCTGAATTTGCCGAACGTGCAGGACATGTCCCTCACGGACATCTGGTATGAAAGCGAGGCATTCAATGCGTTCCGCGGAGACGAGTGGATGCGCGAGCCTTGCCAAACCTGCGATGAGCGCGCCGCCGCTGTGCGCGCGCGCAAGCAAGTTTGTCCGCGACTCACTACAATAGCGCGCAAAACCTTCTTGCCGCCGCGCGCGCGAGCCGCCGCCGGACGCCTACCCCGCTTCGCTACGTTGTGATGCCCTTGAATCATTCTGACCACTCCGCCATTGCCGCGGCGAAACGCAATTCTCCGGGCTTCTTGTTGCTTTTGGTTTGCTTGTTCTCGTCCGCGGGGCAACTGGCCATCGACATCTATGTGCCCGCATTGCCTGCGATGGCGCGTTTCTTCTCGACGTCGCCGCAAGCTATCCAATCGAGCGTGTCCGGTTACATGGCGGCTTACGCGCTGGGCCAACTCATGTTCGGCCCGATTGCCGACGCTTACGGACGCAAGCGCGTGCTCGCGTTCGGGCTCGTCGTCTACACAATCGGCTGTGTGCTGTCGTTGGTCGCACCGAACCTCGAAACGTTCATCCTCGCTCGCTGCCTGCAAGGCTTCGGTATCGCCGCGACGAACTTGCTTGCAAAGGCGATCGTGACCGATTCGTTTTCGGGGCAGGCGTTGATGCACGTGTTCACCTATATGGCGATCGCATGGGGGCTCGCGCCGATCGTCGCTCCGGTCATCGGTGCGCATTTGCAGACGTGGTTCGGCTGGAAAGCGTGCTTGGTCTTTCTGCTCGTTTATTCGCTCATCATGTGGGGCATTGTGTTGCGCTATCGCGAGACGCTGCCTGCACGAGTGCCGCTAGAGCCGCGCACGCTCTTGAAGAATACGGCGATGGTGCTGTCGAGCCCCGTATTTCAGAGCTGCTTTCTGGCGCAGGGGCTTTGCTACAGCATCCTGCTCGTGTTCAACATCGTGGGGCCGTTCATGGTTCAGACCACGCTGCATAAGGATCCGACTTACTTCGGCTACCTCGCGCTCGCGATTGGGATGATGTACTTCTTGGGCGGTCTGTCGAATCGAATCTACGGCCGGCGCCTGCCCAGCGCTGAAACGCGGCTGCGCATCGGGGCGTGGACGATGGTTGCGGCCTCGATCGTCATGCTCGTGCTCGCGATGACGATCGGGTTGCGCGTTTTGACGCTCGCTGCACCGGTGCTCGTGATGGGTTTTTGCGCCGGCGCGATGTATCCCACGCTGATGGCCAAGGGCAACTCGTTATTCCCGAATATCGCAGGCTTGACGGCTGCGATTCTTGGCTGTGCGCTGCTGCTTGTCTCATCGGCGATGATGGCGCTAGCGGGCTTCGTGTCGATAGACCTACTGCAGCCGCTTGCGGTGTTCTTCGTGATACTCGCGTGCACGGTCGTGCTGATGGTGACGAAGCTGCTGCGGTATTGGGAGCAGTTGGAAGCAGCGCGCGTGATGTGTCGTAGCGAAGGCGCGTGAGAGAAGCGAGATCGGGTCGTGCCGCGGTTGAGTAGAATTGCCTGTGTGGGCCGTGTTTCGTATTTAGTTGGGCTGAATCGTCGATTTAATGCCGATTAACTTGCAGGGCGATGCCGAAACCTATAATCGAGTTCACCTCTCGATTCCGGTATCGAACTCTATGGCTCTGGAAGATGCATCGGCTTATCCCCGCTATCCGAAAGCGGTGCTGTTCGATCTTCTGACCGCGCTACTCGATTCCTGGACTCTTTGGAATCGATGTGCCGGCTCAGAGGAAGCGGGCAGAGCTTGGCGGGCGGAGTACTTGCGGCTCACTTACGGCTGCGGGCAATACGTCGAATATGAAACGCTGGTAAGACAGGCAGCGCAAGAGGTCGGGCTTCCGGCATCTGCGCCGCAAGCGCTCGAGAAGAATTGGCTCGAGCTTGCTCCGTGGAGCGGTGCTGTCGAGGCGTTGGATCAATTGCAGCCGCACTGCAAGCTAGCAGTCGTCACCAATTGCTCCGAACGGCTTGGGCGGCAAGCGGCGTCGGTACTGCCGGTGCGATGGGATGTCGTGGTGACGGCCGAAGAAGCCGGGAGCTACAAACCCGATCCCCGGCCCTATCGGCTTGCGCTCGAGAAGCTAGATGTTAGGCCTGAGGAAGCGGCGTTCGTTGCAGGGTCCAGTTACGACATGTTCGGGACTGCGGCGGTTGGACTGCGAACGTATTGGCACAACAGGATTGGGTTGCCGCTCGTCGACGGCGCGCAGGCGCCGGAGATCGAATCGCCGACACTTGGTTCACTCGCCGCATGGGCAAGCGGGTTTGGGGCGTGCACTGGGTACCACCGATGAGCACAAGCTGCCGGCGTTGCACCTCGCCTTGAAACCATCGAGTGCATCATCATCGAGCCGCATCGTTGTCGGGATGCTGTGACTGCCTACCGGCCGCCCACGTCCGCGGGGCACGAGCTTGTCGCCGATATCTGGCGCGCCCCGCTACCGCAATGCACAATTTTGCCGTTTCGGCGTCTAGCTCCCCCGCTCCCGCAAAAAAGTACAGAAAAAACGGCGTAAAGTTGGTGGAATCGTACGGCCGAACGCCCTAAATTCAGCAATAAGGCGTCGACCCGCCGCCCAGCGACGATACGTGGGCGGCAGCGCGCGAAAAGTACAGACTGGAGACAGCCCATCATGCGTCCGGACCTGGAAGTAGTCGAAGTACGCCGCGACGAGTCGTTCAAGGTTTGGTCGCACGGGTATCCCTACCGGACGATCCGCTGGCACTTTCATCCCGAATACGAATTGCATCTGATCGTCGCGACGCAAGGCAAGTACTTCGTCGGCGATCACATCGGCACATTTGGCCCGGGGCACCTCGTGCTGCTGGGTCCGAACCTGCCCCATAACTGGGTCAGCGAGGTCCCCGACGGCGGGACGATCGAGCGCCGCAACCTCGTCATGCAGTTCAGCCAGGACTTCGTGCGACGCTGCATCGACGCGTTTCCGGAATGCAGGGAGGCCCAAGGCTTGTTCGACGACGCGCGTCGAGGCATCGCCTTCGATGCAGCCACGAGTGCGGACGTCGCGCCTATCTTCGAAGCATCGCTCACCGCCCAAGGGATTCGCCGAACTTCCCTATTTCTGCTGTTGCTCGATCGCCTTTGCGCCGCAGCCGATCGGACGCTGCTAGCGAGCCCCGCATGCGAGCAGGTCAACGCGGCATCGATGCGGCTCAGTCATGCGCTCTCATATATCGGCAAGAACCTCGCCTCCGATCTGCGCGAATCGGATCTCGCTCAACTGGCCGGGCAAAGCGTCAGCGCGTTCTCGCGTGCGTTCCACCGGCACACCGGCGTGCCCTTCGTGCAATACGTGAACCGTTTGAGGATCGAATCCGCTTGCCAAATGCTGATCGCCGACGAAGCGAACATCACGGAGGCGTGTTTCCAGTCCGGGTTCAACAACGTGTCCAACTTCAACCGACAGTTCCGCGCAATGAAGGGAATGTCGCCGTCGGAATTCCGCACGCTGCATCGCATGAACGCGCGCAGCCGTGACGCGGCGGTAGCAGCCGACGACATACGAACACCTGAGACCGCGCCGTTGCAACCGCGATTGGCGCGCCCGGCCAACAGGCCGCCGGCTGCAGCGCCGCCGGGTTGACCGACCGGTGGCGCGGGCTGGTTGAACTGCCTTTCCGTTCTTCGCACCATGGCGGCGCGAAGGCCTCGCTCAACCTCGAAATGCATCACGACATCGGAGGCACTGTCCATCGCTAGCGCGACGCAACCGGCAACAAACGGGGTAACGACCTCAGCCGCACTTCAATCACGACGGCGCCGACCCCTATTTTTCTAACAACGGAGACGAACGATGAAGAGACTGACGAACCAACTGATCGGCGCGAGTGCATTGACCTTGAGCGTGATCGGCAGCACGGCGGCGCTCGCTGCGCCGAGTGGAACGGTGGCCTTCTTGATGCCCGACGAGGCCTCGACCCGATACGAGCAGCACGACTTCCCCGGCTTCGAAGCCGCGATGAAAAAGATGTGCCCCGATTGCAAGCTGCTCTATCAGAACGCCAATGCGGACGCCGCTCAACAGCAGCAGCAGTTCAACTCGGCGATCGCGCAGGGCGCCAAAGTCATCGTGCTCGATCCGGTCGACTCGACGGCCGCCGCGTCGCTCGTGCACATCGCGCAAAGCCAGGGCATCAAGGTCATCGCTTATGACCGACCGGTACCGTCGACCCCGGCCGACTACTACGTCTCGTTCGACAACGAAGGGATCGGCAAGGCCATCGCGCAATCGCTCGTTCAACACCTGAAGGACAAGGGCGTGGCGACCGACAAGGGTGGCGTACTCGAAGTCAACGGTTCGCCCACCGACGCGGCCGCGGGGCTCATTCGCAAGGGCATCCACGAAGGGTTGGAGGGCAGCGGTTACAAGACGCTCGCCGAATATGACACCCCCGAGTGGGCGCCGCCGAAAGCGCAGCAATGGGTCAGCGGACAAATCACGCGCTTCGGCTCACAGATCGTCGGGGTCGTCGCCGCCAACGACGGCACGGCCGGCGGAACGATCGCGGCCTTCAAGGCAGCCGGCGTGAACCCCGTCCCTCCCGTCACGGGCAACGATGCGACGATTGCCGGGTTGCAATTGATCATTTCTGGCGATCAGTACAACACGATCCTTAAGCCCAGTGAAGTCGTCGCGGCGGCTGCGGCGAAGGCCGCTGTCGGATTCTTGTCGGGGCAAGCGCCGAAGGGAGAGACGACACTTTTCAAGACGCCGACGCAGCTCTTCAAGCCGGCCGTGATCACCCAAAGCAACATCAAGGCGGACGTCGTCGACAAAGGCTTCGCGACGGCCGCTCAGCTTTGCACGGGACGCTATGCGGACGGCTGCAAGAAGCTCGGCATCAAGCACTGATCTGATGCCGGACGGGGCTCGCGGCCCATGTCGGGCCCCACCAAACGAAGAGGGACTTCTCCCATGACCGACCAACCAAGTACACGCGCGAAGCCCGGCGAACTGGTGCTCAGTCTGCGCGGCATCTCAAAGAATTTCGGCGCCGTTTCCGCGCTTACCGATATCGAGCTCGATGTGCGTGCCGGCGAGGTGGTTGCGTTGGTGGGCGACAACGGGGCCGGCAAGTCCACCCTCGTCAAAATCCTCGCGGGCGTCCATCAGCCGAGCGCCGGCACGATAACGTTCGGCGGCCGGGACGTGGCCTTGTCAGATCCTGGCACCGCGCTCGACTTGGGTATCGCCACCGTGTTCCAGGACCTTGCGCTTTGCGAGAACCTCGATGTCGTGGCGAATATCTTTTTGGGGCGCGAACTCTCGCCATACCGCTTGGACGAAGTCTCGATGGAAGTGCGCGCCTGGACGCTTTTGAACGAGCTATCGGCGCGCATCCCCAGCGTGCGCGACGTCGTCGCCTCGCTCTCGGGCGGGCAGCGCCAAACCGTCGCGATCGCACGCTCGTTGCTGCTCGACCCGAAGCTGATCATGCTCGACGAACCGACTGCCGCGCTCGGTGTGGCGCAAACCGCCGAGGTGTTGAACCTGATAGAGCGCGTGCGCGACCGCGGCCATGCGGTGATCATGATCAGCCACAACATGGAAGACGTGCGCGCGGTAGCGGATCGAATCGTCGTACTGCGGCTCGGCCGCAACAACGGCATTTTCTATCCCGATTCGTCGAATCAAGCCCTGGTCGCCGCGATCACCGGTGCGACGGAGAACGCCGTGTCACGCCGCGCCGAACGGCGCCAGGCCGAGCAGGCTGGTCAAACAAAGGAATGACCATGAGCCATCAAACTCGACATGCCGCCGAGCATAAAACACAGGGCGATACCCCGCCGTCCCAACCGCTCGATCGCAGCGACGTCCGCGTCAAGCATACGAGCGGGATCGGCGACGTAGTCTCCACCTTTATCGACCGCGTGCGCTCGGGCGATGTGGGATCGCTGCCGGTCATCGTGGGCCTCGTCATCATTTGGACGGTGTTCACGAGCCTGAACCCGATCTTCCTCTCGGCCAACAATCTCGTGAATTTGCTGTTCGACTGCTCGACGGTAGGCGTCATCTCGCTCGGCATCGTCTGCGTGCTTATGGTCGGACAGATTGACCTATCGGTCGGTTCGATGAGCGGCTTCGCGTCGGCGCTCGTCGGCATGCTGTGGGTCGAACACGGCTGGCCGGTGTTGCTCTCCATCGTCGTTGCGGTCGTCGTCGGCGCAATCGTGGGTGCCCTCTATGCGCTGCTCTTTAACCGGCTCGGCATGCCGAGCTTCGTTTCGACGCTGGCCGGATTGCTCGCGATTCTCGGGATGCAGCTTTATGTGCTGGGCGCGGCGGGATCGATCAATCTTCCCTATGGCTCGCGTCTCGTGAACCTAGGGCAACTCATCGTCATCCCTGCCGTCGTATCGCATCTGCTTGCGCTGTTGCCCGGCGTGGTCATTCTGCTGGTGGGCATGCGTACGCGCGCGCGCCGTCATGCGGCCAACTTGTCCGCGGCATCGATCGGCGGCCTGCTCGCGCGCAGCCTCGCCATTACGGTGGTCTTGGAGAGCGTCGTGACGTACCTCGATCAAGGCCGCGGAGTGCCGCTGATGTTCGGCATTTTCCTGGGCTTGACCATCGTGATGGATTACGCGCTGACGCGCACGCGGTGGGGCAGGTCGATGAACGCCGTCGGCGGCAACCATGAGGCCGCGCGTCGTGCGGGCATTAAAGTCGGCGCCATCTACACGAGCGCATTCGTGCTTTGCGCGAGCCTCGCCGCGCTGGGCGGGGTGTTAAGCGCGGCGCGTTTGGCCTCGGCGAGTCAGCAGGCGGGTACCGGCGACGTGAACTTGAACGCTATCGCCGCAGCCGTGATCGGCGGCACCAGTTTGTTCGGCGGGCGCGGCAGCGCCTATTCGGCCGTGCTCGGCATCATCGTCATTCAGTCCATCGCGAGTGGTTTGACGCTGCTGAACCTGTCCTCGTCGCTGCGCTTCATGATCACCGGCGCCGTTCTGGCCGTCGCGGTGATCGTCGATTCGCTCGCCCGGCAATCTCGCGTTTCTCACGGCCGCGCTTAAGAGCCGTCAATCAGGAGAGCAGTAAATGTCCGAATCGTTGAAGGGAAAGGTCGCCGCCATTACCGGTGCGGCCTCGGGTATCGGTTTCGCGTGTGCGCGCACGCTGATCGCTGCTGGGGCGCGCGTCGTCTTGATCGATCGCGCGGAGGAAAGGCTCGCCGCATGCTGCGCGGAACTCGGGCGCGACGCGTTGCCGCTCGTCGCGGATTTGCTGCAGCCGTCGCAGGCTTCGGCGTTGCTGCCGAGGATTCTCGATCTGGCCGGCGGCCTCGATATTTTCCATGCCAACGCGGGCGCCTATATCGGCGGCGACGTAGTGGACGGCAATCCCGACGATTGGGATCGCGTGCTCAATCTGAACATCAACGCCGCGTTTCGTTCGGTCCATGCGGTCTTGCCGCACATGGTGGCACGCCAAACCGGCGACATCATTTTCACGAGTTCCATCGCCGGCATCGTGCCGGTTGTATGGGAGCCGATTTACACTGCTTCCAAGTTCGCGGTTCAGGCCTTCGTTCATACGACGCGGCGCCAGGTGGCGAAGTATGGCGTACGCGTCGGCGCGGTGGCGCCGGGGCCCGTCGTGACTGCGCTGCTTGACGACTGGCCGCAGGCCAAGATGGACGAGGCGCTTGCCTCGGGCAGCCTGATGCAGCCCGAGGAGGTAGCCGATGCCGTGCTCTTCATGTTGACGCGGCCTCGTCACGTGACGATCCGCGATCTCGTGATTCTTCCCAACAACGTCGATCTTTGATCGATCGAGGAGGCTCCATGCAGTACGTGATGGGTGTCGACATTGGCACGCAGAGCACGAAGGCGCTGCTCGTCGACCGTAACGGCACGATCGTCGCCAAGCATTCGGCCGCTTATCAGCCCGATACGCCGAAGCTGCTCTGGGCCGAGCAATGGCCCTCGGTCTGGTTCGATGCCGTGCTCGCATGCATCGCGGGATGTGTCGAGACGGCACGCGCGCAGGGTATCGAGGCGCCGGCCATTGCCGCGGTATGCGTGAGCAGCTTGTACGGCGGATCGGGCATTCCCGTCGACAACGACATCCGGCCGTTGCATCCGTGCCTGATCTGGATGGACCGTCGCGCGACAGACCAAGTTGACTGGGTGAGGGACAACGTCGATTTGGAACAGCTTTACGCGATTACGGGCAACGGGGTCGACAGCTACTACGGCTTCACGAAAATGCTGTGGCTGCGCGAGAATCGCCCCGACGTGTGGGCGAACACCCGCTATTTTCTGCCGCCGAATGCGTACGTCATTTATTTGCTGACGGGCGAGATTGCCGTCGATCATAGCTCGGCGGGCAACATCGGCGGCGTCTACGATTTCGCGCGCCGCGACTGGTCTGACGTGATGCTCGACAGGCTCGGCATCCCGGCAACGATGATGCCCGAGCGCCTCGTCGAATCGACGGACGTGGTGGGTGGGCTGCTGTCCCAGTGGACGGAGCGGCTCGGCTTGGCGGCGGGTACCCCGATCGTCGCGGGCGGGGTCGACGCGGCGGTCGCCACCTTCGCGGCAGGCGCGACCCACGCGGGTCAACACGTGGCGATGATCGGCACGAGCATGTGCTGGGGCTACATCAATCAAGCGGTCGATGCGCGGCATGGACTCATCAGCATGCCGCACGTATTCAATGGCCGGCGCGACATGTATGTGTTCGGCGGCGCTATCACGGCGGGTGCGTCCGTCACGTGGTATCGAGAGCAGTTCTGCCATGCCGAGATCGAAGCGGCGCGCGCCCTGCCGCATGGGGACCCGCACGTGCTGCTCGAAGAAGCGGCCGCGCGTGTGCCGGCCGGCTCTGACGGCGTGATGTTTTTGCCGTATCTGATAGGCGAGCGGAGTCCGGTGTGGGATGCGAAGGCGAGCGGTGCATTCATCGGCTTGAATCTCGTGCATACACGGGCGCATTTGTATCGAGCGGTGCTCGAAGGCGTAGCGTTCGCGCTGAAGCACAACATCGAGGCGGGGCGCAAAGGCGCGCAGTTTCTCGACGACAAGCTGATCGTCGTGGGCGGGGCCGCGTACTCCGACCTTTGGATGCAGATCATCGCCGACATCACGGGCTACCCGGTGTTCACGATCGAACAGGAAGTCGAGGCGGCGATGGGGGCCGCGCTATTGGCCGCGATTGGTATCGCTCTCGTATCGGATGAGGTGGCGCGCGGCGGATGGGCCAAACTGATGCAGCGCGCGCGACCGAATGACGATCGTCTCGCGTTGTACGCCGATCGTTTCGAGGTCTATGTCGGACTTTACCCGGCGCTCAAGCCGTTCATGCACAGGCTTCAGGCGACGCCTGAGACAACGCCCCGTCACTAGAGGTCAAGACGTTGCCGGCGCCGGTGGGGATATTGGCCTCCTTGCTCTTGAGGCGGCCGTATGCTCGGGACAACGCCTGACGTGGGAAACCTGTATCGGCGAGATTGCCGAAAGGCTAACTTCCACGCACTCGCCGAATCATGTACTGCACGTCGTCGCTAGCGTTCCACACCTTAATGTCGACCTCCGGGTGCTGTTGCTTGAACACCCGGAAAATCTCGTCTGCGAAACCCTGTCCGATACTGTCAACCTGATCGAAATCGAGAATCACGGCCTGAAACTGATCAATTCGGGCAAGCAGCCGTTGAGCCTGTGATCGCGAGACGACGCTCTCCGTACCAAGCCTCGCAAGACGGACGGGTATCACGGTTCTGTTAAACCGAGATAGCCCCTCATCATCATCCTCAGTCGTGTATTCATCGAACACCGACCTCATGGTTCTTTCCGTCGTATGACAAAGGCGAAGCACGACGGTCGTCCCGGGATTGTGATCTTGCGCATCGATGAACGTATCGTCGTGGTGGTCGGTGTGGTCGAATATCAGGTCCCCCGACTGGATCTGGTACTGATCGACCGCCCGCGAAGTGAAAAAAATCCCTTCGCCCGAGTGGCGCGTCCGGTCCGTGGTGAGCTTTCCCTTAGCCAGTTCCAGAATCGACAGCCGTTCGTCCGGCAACTCACACAAGCGCGCGATACGTTTGAAAATCCCTTCGCCATCGTCCGAAATAATTAGTGTGGCATAGGCGCCGGTGATGCCGATGCGTACCCGCACGCACGTCCCTTGCGAGTGATCCTTCGCGTTGTTCAGCATTTCCGTTGCCCCGTAGTCCCAAATCTTCATCGCGGCATCACTTGCGTATTGAGCGATGACGGGACGTAACGTCGTAGACCACACGACATGTTCGTCGAAACCATCGAGCGGGAAACTCTGTTCGAACCGTTCGAACACGCTCAATCGGAACCTTTTGGGTCGAGTGTTGCCCTCTTCTTCGAGCAAGCCGGCCTGCACCCAGCGCCTAACCTGCGCAGCGGCGGCTTGACGAGACACACCACGCACTGTTTCGAGCACGCGCGCGATGGGGCGGGGAGCGGAAAACTTGAACTGGGCGGCCATTAGACGCGCCGTCTCGGGATCGAAGATTGGATGAGTCATGTAAACACGGAGGTTCATGTATGTAAACATGCTACCACACTGTGTTTACATCCGCGCTCGTTTTTGTTGGTGTAGCGCGGCTAGACTTCTCGGACGTCGCTATCGCGTGCGTTATGCGTCCCGTGCGCGCCTACGTTGAGGTCTATGGGGGTGTGGGCGGGTGCGGCGCAGGAGTGCCCGTGAATAACTGAATCAAAATTAGGTCCGACGCCGGTACACTCGCAACGCAAAAAAGCCCAAGGGTTCGGCGCGACGCTGGATGATTGCGTCGGCGTACTGCCAGGGGCTCGATGCGGAAGATGCTAACGCAGGGTATTACTTTGCGCAAGGCTAAGCCTTACATACGCAGCATCAACCAATTGGGGCGTAGTGAGAACGCACGTCAAAGCGCAATACCCAGCCGGGCCCGCGTCGACGCTAGCTGCATTTAGCTGCAAAGACGCAGTTCGCGGAAAAGGGGAAATCGCTGAAAGTCTTACGGCTATTGGTGCGCCCGGCTGGGATCGAACCAGCAACCCCTGCCTTCGGAGGGCAGTACTCTATCCATTGAGCTACGGGCGCTTGAGGCATGATGGCGCTGTGGACGAGCCTCCAGCGCCAAGCAAGACCGAGAGGATACCCCGTTTCGCCTAACGCGTCCACCGCGCCGCAGCCGGCCTGGGACGACCCAATCAAGGCCGGCCTCTGCGCACCGCGTCCCCGAATCCCCCCAAACACCCATCGACGCTTCACTACCACGCCAAAGCCCCGGGTAAACGCGGCCCCTACCCCACCCCTCACCCGCTCGCCCGCGGCAAAACGTTCCGTCTATAATCGTCCGTGTTTGATCGAATTAATTAAGTCGTTGCCGGCTTAGCCGTTTTACGTTTTTAGCTGTTGCCGTCCCGCTTTACCGCTCACCAACAAAATCCCCGGGAGACGAGACAAGCATGAGCGAAGCACCACACGGAGCCCCGATCAAAACCCCCGGCCAGCTGATCGCCGCGGTCGTCGCCGCGTTCCTCATTCCGATCGTCGCCATCTGGCTCCTCGCGTACTACGTCAATCAGTCTGTACGCACCGGCGCCGGAACCGAAGGCCTCGCCGATGCGACGGTCGCCCAGCGCATCGCACCGATTGCCCAAGTCAATGTCCGCGACGCCAACGCCCCCCACGTCTTCAAGACCGGCGAAGAAGTCTTCAAGGCCGTCTGCACGACCTGCCACACGCCCGGCGCAGCTGGTGCCCCGAAGTTCGGCGATAGTGCCGATTGGGCGCCACGCATCGCCCAAGGCTACGACACGCTGCTGCACACGGCATTGACCGGCAAAGGCGCCATGCCGCCACGCGGCGGCACAAGCCCAGACGATTACAGTGACTACGAAATCGCCCGCGCTGTCGTCTACATGGCCGATCACGCCGGCGCAAACTTCCCCGAACCGCCCGCACCCGCCTCAGGCGCCGCAGCAACGCAAAACGCCGGGTCCCCTGCGTCGGCGCCGTCGGCCGCTCAGAGTGCGAGTGCCAGCACCGGCACGGTGAACGATCAGGCCGCCGCCGCCATCGCCGCGCTGCCCAGTGCGCCGGCCCCGGCATCGTCGAGCGCGGACAAGGCACAAGCCGGCAAGGCGCTGTACACCCAAGTCTGTCAGGCTTGCCATGCCGCCGGCGTACTAGGCGCGCCGAAATTCGGCAATAAGGCCGATTGGGCGCCCCGGCTGAAAGAGCCAATGGATACGGTCTACAACTACGCCCTGCACGGTAAGGGACAAATGCCGCCCAAAGGCGGATCGAACGCGTCTGACGACGACGTGAAAGCCGCCGTCGATTACATGGTCAACGCGGCGAAGTAGTAATGGGTGTTGGGCCGAGAGGGGCATGCGGTGCCGATCCAGAACGGTCGGCACCCATGCCGAACCACCGATGCCAGTCGCCCGCGCTCGGCGTGATTGAGTCAGTGGAGCGCTCCGCGTAAGCCCCGAGCAACAAGGGCTCGAGACCGAGAAGCAAACCGGTCCCCTACCTCAAGGCTTCTGCAGCAACGCCTTCAGGCTCGCGAGCCGATCCTTCGGCGTCATCGGCGCTTCTTCGGCCGTCGGGGGCGGTGCCTCGTCGAGCCCCATCTCGGGGATGAAACGCGAAGCCTCGCACACCACCGTCTCGCGCGCCCGCTTGCGCTTCTTGCACCAATTCAGATGCAAGCTGCGCTGCGCTCGCGTAATCGCGACGTACATCAAGCGGCGCTCTTCCTCGATCCGCGCGTCGTCAATCGGTTCATCGTCGGCGTTACCGCGGTGCGGCATGATCCCCTCTTCGACACCGACGAGAAACACGTGTGGATACTCGAGCCCCTTCGATGCATGCACGGTCGATAAACGGACGGCGTCGGGGTCTTCCTCCTTACCCTCGAGCATCGACATCAACGCCACCGTCTGGATCAAGCCGAGCAGGTTCTTGCCGGTATCGGCTAGCCCGTCCGCATTGTCGAAGCCGGTGGCTTCCCCGTCCTCGGCCTGCTCGGGCTCGGGCTTCGTACCTTTACGCTTAAGCCATTCGAGAAACTCGAGCACGTTCTGCCAGCGAGACTGCGCCTGGCGCTCGTCGAACGTGTCGTAAAGATAGGCCTCGTAGTGAATCGCCTCCATGAGGTCGTCGATCAGCGTCGAGGCCGCGTCTTTCGTCGCTCGATCGGCGATACGCTGCATGAAATCGCAGAACACGCGAAGCGGCTCGACCTGCCGCGCCGATAAGCGCGCCTCGATCCCGCCCATATAGACGGCCTCGAACAGCGACACCTTCGCCTGCCCCGCGAACGAGCCCAGCGCTTCGAGCGTCGTATTGCCAATGCCGCGGCGCGGCGTCGTGACCGCGCGGATGAAGGCGGGATCGTCGTCTGAATTCGCGATCAAGCGCAGGTACGCGCAGATGTCCTTGATCTCGGCCTTATCGAAAAACGACTGACCGCCGGATAACACATACGGAATGCGCTCGCGGCGCAGCACCTGCTCGAAGATCCGCGCCTGAAAATTGCCGCGATAAAGTATGGCGTAGTCGCGAAACTGCGTGCGCCGCTCGAACTTATGGGCCGATAGCCTGAATACGACCGATTCGGCCTCGTGCTCTTCGTCGTTGCACGGCGTCACGGTGATCGTGTCGCCCATCCCGTGCTCGGACCATAGCTTCTTCTCGAACAGCTTCGGATTGTTGGCAATGACGTTGTTCGCCGCCGTCAGAATCCGCACGGTGGAGCGGTAGTTCTGCTCGAGCTTGACCAAGTGCAGCTTCGGAAAATCCTTACCAAGCTGAGCGAGATTCTCGAGCGTGGCGCCGCGCCAGCCGTAGATTGCCTGGTCGTCATCGCCCACGGCCGTGAACGCGGCGCGCGGCCCGGCCAGCAGCTTGAGCAATTCGTACTGACACGCGTTCGTGTCCTGGTACTCGTCGATGAGCAGATACCGCAGCTTGTTCTGCCACCGGTCGCGCACCGCTTCGTTTTGCGCGAAAAGCTCAGCAGGCAAGCGGATCAAATCGTCGAAGTCGACAGCCTGATAAGCATGCAGCGTTGCCACATAGTTCCGGTAGACGATCGCCGCTTGATGTTCGTCCTCGTTCGCCGCGATGGCCTGGGCCGTTTGCGGATCGACGAGGCCGTTCTTCCACAAGGAAACGATCGACTGGATCTTGCGGATGAAGCCCTTGTCGGTCGAGCCCACTTGTTCTTGCACGAGGCCGAAGCAGTCGTCGGCGTCCATGATCGAGAACTGCGGCTTGAGCCCGAGATGCTCGGCTTCCTGCCGCAAGATCTGGACGCCCAGCGAATGGAACGTACACACCGTCAACTGATTGACGGGAACCTTGCGGCCCTCTTTGCCCGGCGTGGTCAGTGTCTTGCCTTGGAGCAGCATGCCGACGCGCTCGCGCATTTCGGCGGCGGCCTTGTTCGTGAATGTCACGGCCGCGATATGGCGCGGCTCGAAGCCCTTGTGCTCGATCAGATGGGCGATCTTCTGCGTGATCACGCGCGTCTTGCCGCTACCGGCGCCGGCCAGCACGAGGCAAGGGCCGTCGAGATAGCGCACCGCTTCGCTCTGGGCGGGATTCAATCCTGCGGACATCGTCTGTGGATGGGTGTAACGAGGTTGGCCGGCCCGCGCCGGGTCGCATCGGTGCTGTGGCAGATGCGCGCGCTTAGCCGTGAGGTCAGTGCGCGATGTTAACACGGATGCAGTGCCAAACCGGCCGGTTCTATGCGGATCGGTTCTGCGCCAAGACGATGCGTGCCACAATGCTCGACTCTCTTGCCGCGCGGCGCTCTGGCCCCTTTTGGATGGGATAGTCGCTGCGCGCGCCTCGTTCATTTGTCGTTAGGCGGAGGAAAGCACACATGGCTTCGACGTTGAAAATCGGTTTGATGGGCTACGGATTCGCGGGCGCGACGTTTCACGCCCCGGTTATCGATCATTGCGGCGCACCGGCCGATGCGCCCAATACGCCGTACGCGTGCGTCGCGGCCATCGCCACGAGCCAGCCGGAGCGAGCCCGCGCCGATTACCCGCAGGCCGAGGTCGTCGCCGACATCGATGCGCTGATCGCATCGAGCCACGTCGGCTGCATCGTCATCGCGACGCCGAACGACACGCACTATGCGCTAGCGGCCAAGGTGCTCGCGGCGGGCAAGCACGTCGTAGTCGACAAGCCCGTCACGCTCACGGCCGCCGAGGCACGAACGCTCGCCCGGCTCGCTCGCGATCATGGCGTGCTCTTCGCCCCGTTCCACAATCGTCGATGGGATGGCGATTTCCTGACCGTGCGCGACCTGATCCAGACCGGCACGCTCGGGCGGATCGTTCATTTCGAGTCGCACTTCGATCGCTTCCGTCCGCAGGTCCGCCAGCGTTGGCGCGAGGAAGCCTCCCGCGGCGGCGGCCTGCTGTTCGATCTCGGGCCGCATCTTATCGATCAAGCGCTTGCATTGTTCGGCCCGCCCGAATCGGTTTATGCGACGGTAAAACTGCATCGCGATCAAGCGAGCGCGCCCGATTACGTTCACGTTCTGCTCGGGTACCCCGACAAAGAAGTGGTGCTGCATGCCAGTGCGCTGACGGCTATCGAGCCACCGCGTTTTGCAATTCACGGCACGCGCGGCAGCTACGTGAAGACAGGGCTCGATACCCAGGAGGACCAGTTGAAGGCGGGACTGCGGCCGGGGCAGGCGGGTTTTGGGGCCGGCAATCTCGCGGGCACGCTGCGTGCTATCGAGGGCGAGCGTGAAGTCGAGCGCGCCGTGCCGACACGCGACGGTGCCTATGTCGAGTTCTACCGTGCGGTCGCGAAGACGATTGCCGAGCGCACGCCGTTTCCCGTCACGCCGCAAGATGCCGTCGATGTCATGACGATCATCGAGCTCGCGAACGAAAGCGCGCGCGACGGCAAGCGGTTGCCGTTCGTGCGGGTGCCCGTGTGACAGGGCGACCGAGAAGACTTCGTTACATGTTCCCGCGGCACGTGTCATCCGTTGGCGCGCGCAGGATGTTGGCCATTGCCTGGCTTGGACGATTGGCCCCTCTCTCGAACCCCATGCAAACCCACAAGGAGAATGGGATGCAACGCTCGATCCGCGCACTCGTTTGCTGCGTGTTCGCTTTCGCGCTGGCCGCTTGCGTGGCGCCGCGCCCTCCCCGCCGGCATGTGCCGCCGCCACCGCCGCCGGCCGCGCGGCCGGCTCCGGCCCCGGCCCCCGCACCAGTTCCCGCACCGGCACCGGCTCCCGCACCGGCACCGAATCCGCATGAAGCCGACCTCGCCCGTTACGCGCAGGTCGACGAGCGCATCGACAGCCTGCACCGCCGCATTGACGAGCGCGTCAGCCAAGGCTATTACCCGGCGCCGACGGGCGGCGCACTGCACCATCGCCTTGACGTAATCCACCAGGAAATGCGCGACATGTCCGGACAGCACGAGGGCGGATTGTCAGCCGACGAGCAGCGCGTCCTCTATCAAGAACTCGAAAGCGCGGCGAGAGCGATCGGCAATTGACGCAGCCGGGCGGTGCAATGCCGCATCGAGGATAATACGCGGCGGCGCCAACGATCCTCGACAAGACGCCGCAGGGGCGCGGCTTCGATTGGTACCCGAAGCTCGACTACGGCTCCGACCTGCGCTGAGTGCGTCGAGCCGCCATCCATCAGCGGCGTGCTTGCGTCGCCATCCGTACGGCGAGGCCCGCGAGCACGGTTCCCATCACCCGGCGCTGCACCATGACCCAGCTCGGCCGGCTAGCGAGAAACGCCTCGATCGAACCAGCCATCATCGCCACCACGGTGTTGACGGTAAGGCTCGCGGCGATCTGCTCTCAACCGCACGCGCAACTGCCAGCCACTTGCAATTACGCAACAACCGTCTCGGGCGCCGCAGGCCCCAGCCGCGCTTGGACGTCGTCCAGTAAGCGCTCGATCCAGCGGCGCAGGATGCCGTCGAAGCACACAGCGGCCGTCGAGCCGGCAACGAGCCGATAGACATCGTTGCGGCGCACCTTTGACACTCGGTCGGGATCGAGCCAGGCATCGTTGCTCGCCAGCAACCGTAGCGTCTCTAAACCGATCAGGATCGGCCACAAGCAGGCCAAACGCAGACGGATCGATAAGCGCGGGATCGCAAACGTGTAGTCGACAGCCGCGCGGTAATGCGCGAGCGCCGTCGCCATCAATTCGACGAGCACCGGACGCGCACGCAGCGATGCGCCGGGCGCGAGCAGCGAGGCAGGCGTCAAGCCATATCGCTCGAGCATCGGTGCCGGCAGATAGCAGCGGCCGATGCGCAGATCCTTCGCGCAGTCTCGTAAGATATTGGTCAACTGCAGCGCCTTGCCGAAGCGCACTCCACGCGCGATGACCATTTCCTGGGGCGCGTCGAACGTGCGCGGCACATGAGCGTAGGTCATCTTCGTCCAAAACTCTCCGACGCAGCCCGCGACGAGATACGTATAGCGGTCGAGCTCCGATGTATCGCTCAATGCGGTGATATCGCCGGACCCCTCCGCGGGAAACGTGCGCAAATCAAACTCCATTCCCGTCGTCAATGTCGCGACGATGTCGCGCACAGCCGCTCGATCGGCGGCATCGAGTTGATCGAGCACCGCGAGCGCCGACTCGAGCGATTCGAGCAGGCGCTTTTCGTCGGGAAGCGCTTGCTGGCCGGCCACCTCGTCGGCCACTTGGCGAATCGCGACTTTTGTGTCGTCGTTCGTATTGCCGCCTACGGCCGCGCGCAATGCCAGCAGCAGCGCCAAGCGGCGCGTGGGCTCGATGAGCGACGTATCGGCAATCGTATCGGCCGCGCGTGCGAGCAGATACGCAAGGCCGACAGGATCGCGCATCGGCGCGGGCAAGACGCGCAACGTCAAATAGAACGAGCGCGACACGCTTTTGAGAAGGGGGCCGAGGAGATCGGCTCGGGCAACATTGGGCATGAAAAGGAGAAAGGGAAAGACGCTCGCCGTGGTGCGCAATTGTATCCGGCCGGCTCGCAGGCCCCTCATGCGCCGAAACGCGGAGGGGCACGGAATGAGCACAGCCGGCGTGTCACGCCTCGCAGGCTCGCTTCACCTGCCGCTCACCCGCTGGGCCGAGGAGGCATATGGGATACGAGCCAGCTCCGGTACTCAACGCGGCACCCCCGTCATCAAGACGGTGCGATACTGACCGCCGTTCGCGGATGACTCCCGATGCCTACCTCTACTCGCTTGGCCGATGCCGTTCTCGTCCTGCACGCGCTCGTCGTGCTGTTCATCGTTGGCGGGTTCGCCGCGATTTGGCTTGGTGTCGCGCTGCACTGGGAATGGGTGCGCGGGCGGGGTTTTCGATTCGCTCACCTCTTCGCTATCGGCATCGTCGCGCTGCTCGCGGCGCTGAACATTCCCTGTCCGTTGACCGTGCTCGAAGACCGACTGCGCATGGGCAGCACAGGCGCGCAAGGGTTCGTTCAGCATTGGGTCGGGCGACTGCTCTACTACGATCTGCCAGCATGGGTCTTCACGTTCGCCTATGTCCTGTTCGCACTCGTCGTCCTGCTGACGTGGCGTTACGTGCCGCCGCGCTCGCGGCACTCTGCGCGGCGATGAAGCTTGCGTCGGCCGCATCGGCAGCGCTCGTTCGATGCCGATGCCGATGCCGATGCCGATGCCAGCAGCGTTCGTTCACGCAATGACAAGCTTGCACTCGCCCTAAGGCGATGGCTCGGCGCGGCGCAGCTTGCTGGCCGCCTGCTGCACGGCCTGCGCTTCACGCGTTCGGCCCATCTCCCCATAGAGCCTCGCCAGATTGCCCAGCACGCGGACATAGTCTGCGCGGTAGCTGGCCGGCTCCTTTTTCGCCAGAGGACCATAGAGCGCGATCGCGCGCCGATAGGCGTCTTCGGCTTCGCTGCGACGGCGCGTCTTGCTGAGCAGCACCCCGAGGTTGTTTAAGGCCCGCGCCTCGTCGGCCCCGAACGTACCGGGCGCGGCGCGCGCGAGCGGCTGCAGCGTCCGCAGCGCCTCACGGTAAGCGCGCTCAGCCTGCGGCACACGGCCCTGCTTGCGATAGAGCACGCCGAGGTTCGTCAGCGTGCGCGCCATGTCCGGTGCGTCGTGCGTCGGGCTTTCTCGCGCCAATCGACGGCGAATAGTGAGTGCTTCGGCGTAGGCCTGCTCGGCATCCGCCAATCGCCCTCCCTCGTTGTACAGATTGCCGAGATTGTTCAGAGTGCGAGCCAGCGCCGCCCGGTGGGCGAGCGCATTCGCGCGCACGAGCGTCCGTTGCAGGCCAAGCGCCTCGGCGTAGGCTTGCTGTGCCTCATCGGCGCGGTGGGTCATCGCATACAGTACGCCCAGCTCGTTCAGCGTCGCGGCCAAATCGGTGGTGTACGCATCGGCGTCGTGCTGCGCGAGCACGCGCTCGAGCTTGAGCGCTTCGCGGTACGCGCCGATGGCGTCGTCGGGGCGGCCGGCATCGCGGTAGAGCGCACCGAGCGCGTCGAGCAAGTCGGCCACAGCCGGCCCGTACCGCTCCGGCTGCTCGCGCGCCAAGCTCCAATACACCCCTAGCGCGCGCAGATCGGCCATTTCGGCATCCTGCGGCAGCCCCAGCGCGGCATACAGGTGTCCGAGCTTGGCGAGCGTCTGCGCAAAACGCCGCCGCCACCGGCCGGGCTTGTCCTGGGCAAGCAGTTGGTAACGCAGTGCGAGCACCTCGACGACAGGCTGTGCCTGCTCGAGCAGGCGGGCTTCTTCGAGCAGATCGCCGTATAGCTCGGCGATATCGACGTCGTTCGGCTGCAGCGCATGGGCGATGCGAATGAATGTGAGCGCCCGCTTCGAGGAAAATCTGAGCCACTCGACGAGACCGGCATCGAAGGTACGCACGGCAGTTAGATCGACGGGCGCACCGGGTTCGGCGAGTTCGTCAGCCAGCAGCATAGCCGCGGTGTCGAAGTCGAGGGCGTCGATAGCGGCGTCGATGTCGGGCTCGAGCGGATCGTCGGTCCGCACCACGCGCGTCTGCCGGCGCAGCAGCGCGTAGCGAGCGACCCAGTTGCGCGCGAGCGCGGTCAGATCGATGTCGGGCCTTCCGGCCCCTTGTGCGGGAAGCGAAAGCGCGAGCGGCGCGATGCGTTCGAATGCATCGGGGGGTGCCGCCCCAAACATCAGATTGGCGGCTTTGGCGAAGGCAACGCGCTGGCTGCCGGGCAGATGCGCCCGGCGTGCCGCGCGATCGGCGTCAACGGTGAACGCCTTCAGTTGCTGCGGCTCAATCCCGCAATCACGATCGAAATGGAAACCGTGTTCGACGTCCGCGACCGAAAGCGCGGGCACGCAAGCCGGCAGCGGCGCCGCGTCTGCGGCCGCCGCCATCGCCGTCAAGGCCTGCGCCACCGCCAAGCCCGCCAGCCATCGATGCGCGCGCCGATTCGTCATACCCGTCTTCTCGCGGCAGGTGAGCCGTCGATCACCTACATGAACAACGGTTACTACGCGGCCGTATGTCGGTCAGCGCACCTTCCCGCGCGCGCGCCCGTTGCCGCGGTGCGCGCCCCCGCCTCCGCTGACGATGCGAAAACCGAACCTATGAGGCAGCGCGCGCTCGCCGGCCCTGTTCGCGTATATCGTCGAGCGTGGCCGACGGCGTGCTGACTTCCTGCGGCACCCGGATTTCAATCAGCGCAGGCCGCCCGCTCGCGGCGCATCGATCGAACGCCGGCAGAAAATCGGCCGTGCGCTCGACCGTTTCGCCATGCGCGCCGAACGAGCGCGCGAACGCGGCGAAGTCGGGATTCGTGAGCCCGGTGCCGTGCGCGCGGCCGGGGTAGTGCCGCTCCTGATGCATGCGGATGGTCCCGAAATGCGCGTTGTTGACGACGATAAAAATCACGTTCAAGCCGTACTGCATTGCCGTGGCGAGCTCTTGCGAAGCCATCATGAAGCAGCCGTCGCCGGCCAGCGCGACGACCGTTCGCTCGGGATAAAGCGCCTTCGCCGCGATCGCGGCGGGCACGCCGTAGCCCATCGAACCGCTCGTCGGCGCGACTTGCGTGCGCCATTGCCGATACGCGAAGTGCCGATGCAGCCAGATCGCGTAGTTGCCCGCGCCGTTTGTAACGATTGCATCGCGAGGCAACCGTTCGCGCAGTTGCGTCATGATTTCGCCAAGTTGCACGTCGCCGAGCATCGGCCGCGGCGCACGCCACGCCAAATACGCATGGTGCGCCTTGCCGGCTGTCCCCGTCCAGGCCGGCTCGCCGCGCGGGACGAGCCCCGCCAGCGCGGCCGCGATCTCCGGCATGCCCGAGACAATCGGCAGATCGGCCGCATAAACACGGCCTAGCTCTTCCGCCCCTTGATGCACGTGCACGAGCGTTTGTCGGGTTTTTGGAATGTCGAGTAAGACGTACCCGCCCGTCGTCGCTTCGCCCAGACGCGGACCGATCACGAGCAACAAATCCGCATCGCCGATGCGCTGCGCGAGTGCGGGATTGATACCGAGGCCGACATCGCCGGCGTAGTTCGGATGATCGTTGTCGATGGTGTCTTGATAGCGGAACGCGCAGCCAATCGGCAATTGCCATGCCTCGACGAAGCTACGCAGATCCTCGCAGGCCTGCGCATTCCATCCGCTGCCGCCGGCAATGACTACGGGCCGCTGCGCGCGCTCGAGCATCTCGCGCAGCGTGTCGATCTGCGCAGCCGAAGGCGATGACGCAACGCGCTTGAACGGCGGGGCGGCCGGCATGCGCGGACACGGATCGGACAGCATGTCCTCGGGCAGGGCAAGCACGACGGGCCCCGGCCGGCCCGCGCACGCGGTGTGGAACGCATGGCTCATGTATTCGGGGATGCGCCGCGCGTCGTCGATCTGCGCAACCCACTTGGCCATTTGTCCGAACATGCGCCGATAGTCGATCTCTTGAAACGCCTCGCGATCGAGGTGCTCGCGCGCGCACTGTCCGATGAGCAGGATCATCGGTGTCGAATCTTGAAACGCGGTGTGCACGCCGATCGACGCATGCGTTGCGCCCGGCCCGCGCGTAACGATCGCGACGCCGGGCCGCCCCGTCAGCTTGCCCGTCGCTTCGGCCATATTGGCGGCGCCGGCCTCGTGACGGCAGACGTACGTCCGGATGCGCTCGGTTTCGTCGTGAAGCGCGTCGAGCACGGCGAGAAAGCTCTCGCCCGGTACGCTGAAGACACGATCGACACCGTGCGTAATCAGCGCATCCACGAGCAAGCGCGCTCCGTTCACGGCGGCGTTATCGGTAGGGTTATCGGCGGCATTCGACATCTGCGCAACCTCCTGACTGTCTGCAACGTTCTTCGAACCAGGCACGGCGGAACAGCTAAGCGAGAGAGACGGCGCCGGAAATCAGCATTCCACGATATTCACGGCCAACCCGCCGCGCGACGTTTCCTTGTACTTCGTCTTCATATCGGCGCCCGTCTCGCGCATCGTCTTGATGACGGAATCGAGCGACACGTAGTGGCTGCCGTCGCCGCGCAACGCCATCCGCGCGGCATTGACGGCCTTGACCGCGGCCATCGCATTGCGCTCGATGCACGGGATCTGCACCATGCCGCCCACCGGATCGCACGTGAGCCCGAGGTTGTGTTCCATGCCGATCTCCGCCGCGTTCTCGACTTGCTTCGGCGAGCCGCCCGTCACAGCGGCCAGCGCGCCGGCCGCCATGGAACACGCCACGCCCACCTCGCCCTGGCAGCCTACCTCGGCGCCGGAGATCGACGCATTGAGCTTATAGAGGATGCCGATGGCGGCGGCCGTCATCAGGAAATCGATGACGCCTTGCTCGTTGGCCCCGGGCACGAAGCGCGTGTAGTAATGGAGCACGGCGGGGACGATGCCCGCTGCACCGTTCGTCGGGGCGGTCACGACGCGCCCGCCGGCCGCGTTTTCTTCGTTGACCGCGATCGCATAGAGATTGATCCAATCGATCATCGACAGCGGATCGCGCAGCCCGTGCTCGGGGTTGCCCGACAGCGAGCGATAGAGCTGCGGTGCGCGGCGCTTGACCTGGAACGGCCCCGGCAGCGTACCGTCGGCATCGGGATTGTCGATGCCGCAGCCGCGCGCCACGCACGATTGCATCACGTCCCAGATCTTGAGTAAGCCCGTGCGCGTTTCTTCCTCGGTATGCCACACCCGCTCGTTATCCCACATGAGCTGAGCAATCGATTTGCCCGTCGCAGCGCACATCGCGAGCAGTTCGTTGCCGGTCCCGAACGGATGCGCGCGCTCATCGGCGGCCTGCAGCACCTTCGTATTGGGCGCGCCGGCCGTTACGACGAAGCCGCCGCCGACCGACAGATAAGTGGCCTCGCGCAAGACGTTGCCCGCCGCGTCGGCCGCCCGCAGTTTCAAACCGTTCGGATGCTCGGGCAGCGCCTGGCGATAGAAGGCAATCTGCTCCTTCGGCGTAAAAAGGATGTCATGCCGCCCCAAAAGCGCGAGCCGGCGCGATTTCTGCACGACCTCTAGCCGCGCGGCAATCGTCGAAGGATCGACGGTATCGGGCGCCTCTCCCATCAAGCCGAGCATGACTCCGCGATCGGTGCCGTGGCCCTTGCCCGTCGCGCCCAGCGATCCATAGAGTTCGACTTTGACGGATGCCGTCTGCTCAAGCAAACCGTCGCGCTCGAGCCCCTGCACGAATAGCAGAGCCGCACGCATGGGCCCGACCGTGTGCGAACTCGACGGGCCGATGCCGATTTTGAACAAATCGAAGACGCTGACTGCCATTGCTGCTCCACAGACTGATCGGGGCGGCGTTCGCAGATCGCGCTCGCGCCTCGGGTTGATAGGTGCTAGCACTCGGCAGCGAACCTCCGCCGCTCCATGCAACGATGAAGCTCGCCCCGTTGCGAGCCGCGCAAATCCGTTATCTCGCCGGCAGCGGCAGGCAGACGGCGAGCCATGCCGGCGGCGTGGGCGCCAGGCGCAGCGCGACGCTCGCGTATCGGCCCGAGAGCCGCGCCGCAAGATGAAACAATTGCGCCGAATTCTTCGGGTCCCACGGTCCCGAGTAGCCCGGCAAGCCGGCCTCGCGCCGCTTTGCATCGAACGCGACGCTCGAATGGACGAACTCGTCGTGTGTTTTTTCGCCTAGCGCGTAGGGCATGAGCCAATCGAGCGCAAGCTGCAGCGATGCGCCGTTTTGCGCACGCTGCGTGAGCCAATTGCGGTTGTGGCGCCGCGCAGCCAGCGCCGCGACGACGAGCGGCTCTAAGTCGTACGTCACATAATGGAGCGCATCGCGCTCGGCGAAATCGACTGTCGCGCCGTCGGGCGCCACGTTCTCGCCGATTTGCTCGATGAACAGCCGCTGCGCCGCGTTGATCAGCTTGCGATCGTCGAGCGTGAAGGCCGCCATTGCCACGAGCTTGACGCGATGGCTTTCCCAATTGTTGCGATACGTGCCCGTGAGCGGACGAGGCTGCGCATCGACGCGCGCGACATATCCATTCGCGAGCTTGCCGATGAACGCGGCCGTCGCATTGCGCGTTTTCACGGGCAAGGCACTCGCAGTCAAGTCGTACGCGAGGATCATCGAATCGAAATGCGTCTCGTCGATCGGATCGAAGCTCGGCTGGTAGGTGCTCGCCCAGGCCAGCAAAAAACGATCGACGAGCCGCAGATAACGCTCATCGCCGGTCGCGCGCCAGACGAGCGCCGCATCGCGCATGAGATCGAGATCGCGCTCGGCCTCGATGCTCTGATCGTAGATGCCTTCATGGGGAAGCTGGCCCTCCGTATGCAGGCGCGCGAGCGGTTTCGGCTGATCGTTCAGCCGCGCCGCCACGTCTTTCATGAGCCCCTGCACGGCAGGTACCGCGCTCGCACGCTCGCTCGTCTGCATGGCCGGTGCAGCGCAAAAATTCATCGCTGCGCGGGCCTCGTGCATGGGCGCGAGCATCCCTGCGCACGCGAGCAGCCAGCCCGCCAGCGATGCGGCCGATCCCGGCGTGGGCTCGATCGCCTGCTCCCACTGCCGCTTTGCGAGCACACTAGCTTGCACACTGCATGCGCGCCGTTGCGCGCCCGGCGTGCGCGTGGTCGTCATCGGCATCTCTCGCCCCATCCGTCGCTCCTTCGTTGGCTTCATCGAGGAGTCAGATGGTAGCCGGTATTCACGACCAACGACGTACGCACGCGCGCCGTTGCGCGCAAGGCTCGCGCCGCGACGCGCGTGAGGGCGGCCGTCGCCGCCACCGTGGCCGTTACGCGTAATCGGCGACAGGTACGCAGGAGCAGAACAAGTTCCGGTCGCCATAAGCGTTGTCCGCGCGGCCGACGGGCGGCCAGTACTTGCGTGCCGCGAGCGTCGGCAGCGGATAGGCCGCCGCCTCACGCGAGTACGCATGGGGCCACTCGTTCGCCGTCACGACGGCAGCCGTATGCGGCGCGTGCTTGAGCGGATTGTCCTCGCGATCGGCGCGGCCGTCCTCGACCGCGCGGATCTCCTCGCGAATCGCGATCATGGCCTCGATGAAACGATCGAGTTCCTCCTTCGATTCCGATTCGGTCGGCTCGACCATCAACGTGCCCGGCACGGGGAAGCTCATCGTCGGCGCGTGGAAGCCGTAATCGGCGAGCCGCTTGGCGACGTCGTCGACCGTGATCCCGCTCGCGTCTTTGATCGGCCGCAAATCGAGAATGCACTCGTGCGCGACGAGCCCGCCGGGGCCCGAATACAGCACCGGATAGTGCGGCGCGAGGCGCTTGGCGACATAGTTCGCGTTGAGAATCGCCACTTCGGTCGCCGCCGTCAGATTCGTCGCCCCCATCATCGCGATGTACATCCACGAGATCGGCAGAATCGATGCCGAACCGTAGGGCGCCGCCGATACCGCGCCAATGCCGTTTTCGGCGCGGCGATAGCCCGATGACGTCTGGTTCGGCAGGAACTGCGCGAGATGCGCGCCGACCGCCACAGGACCGACGCCCGGGCCGCCGCCGCCGTGCGGAATGCAGAACGTCTTATGCAGGTTCAGGTGCGAAACATCGCCGCCGAACTGCCCCGGCGCCGTGAGCCCAACCATCGCGTTCATGTTGGCGCCATCGACATACACTTGGCCGCCATGCCCATGCACGATCTCGCAGATCTCGCGCACGTTCTGCTCGAACACGCCGTGCGTCGACGGGTACGTAATCATGATTGCCGCGAGATTGGCCGCATGCTCGGCGGCCTTCTTCTTCAGGTCTTGGATGTCGACGTTGCCTTGCTCGTCGCAGTCCACGACGACAACCTTCATACCAGCCATATGCGCCGATGCCGGGTTGGTGCCGTGCGCCGAAGCGGGAATCAGGCAGACATCGCGGTGGCCTTCGCCGCGCGAGGCGTGATAAGCGTGAATGATGAGCAGCCCCGCGTACTCGCCTTGCGAGCCGGCGTTCGGTTGCAGCGACACCGCCGCATAGCCCGTCGCCGCGACGAGCATGCTCTCGAGCTGATCGATCATCTCGCGGTAGCCGACCGTCTGCTCGGCCGGTGCGAACGGATGGATCTGCGAGAACTCGGGCCACGTAACGGGCAGCATTTCCGAGGTGGCGTTCAGCTTCATCGTGCACGAACCGAGCGGAATCATCGAGCGATCGAGCGCGAGGTCCTTGTCGGCCAGGCCGCGCAGGTAGCGCAGCATCTCCGTTTCCGAATGATGGCGATTGAAGACGTGGTGCGTGAGATACGGGCTCGTGCGGACGAGCGCGGGCGGCAGCGCGGCCGATTCGCCGTTGCGGCCTTGCTCTTCGGCGCGCGCGAGGGCCGCGTCGAGCACGTCGACGTGCGGGACGTCGATCGCCCCCGCCGCATGGGCGAATAAGGACAGCAGATCGGCCAGATCGGCGCGCTTGGTGGTTTCGTCGATGGAGACGCCGACGCGCGTGTCGCCAACACGCCGCAGATTGATGCGCATACGCTTGGCGGCATCGTGCACGGCTGCCGTGCGGGCGCCCGTTTCGATCGTCAGCGTGTCGAAGAACGTGTCGTTGACGAGCGTGTAGCCGAGCTGCTTGACGCCGGCCGCAAGCAGCGCGGCGATGCGATGCACGCGCAGCGCGATCGTCTTGAGCCCGCGCGGCCCGTGATAGACGGCATACATGCTGGCCATGATCGCGAGCAGAGCCTGCGCCGTGCAAACGTTCGAGGTCGCTTTCTCGCGGCGGATATGCTGCTCGCGCGTTTGCAGCGCGAGGCGCAGCGCGCTTTTGCCCTGCGCATCGACGGTCACGCCGACGAGCCGGCCCGGCATCTGACGCTTAAACGCGTCACGCACGGCCATATACGCGGCATGCGGCCCGCCGAAGCCGACGGGTACGCCGAAACGCTGCGACGTGCCCACGGCGACATCCGCACCCCACTCGCCCGGCGGCTGAAGCAGCGTCAGCGCGAGCAGATCGGCCGCGACTACGACATGGCCGCCCGCCGCATGCACGGCTTCGGTTAGCGCGCGGTAATCGCGCACGTCACCGCCCGCGCCCGGATATTGGAGCAACACGCCGAACGCGTTCGACGCCGCAGCCGCATGGAAGGGACCGACCTGCACCTCGATGCCGATCGGCTGCGCGCGTGTGCGCACGACTTCGATCGTCTGCGGCAGCACGTCGTCGGCCACGTAGAAGATATTCGACTTGGCTTTGCCGGCGCGCTGCAGCAGCGTCATCGCCTCGGCCGCGGCCGTTGCTTCGTCGAGCAGCGACGCGTTCGCGATTTCAAGCCCGGTCAAATCGCCGATCATCTGCTGGAAATTCAGCAGCGCTTCCAGCCGCCCTTGCGAGATCTCAGGCTGATATGGCGTGTAGGCCGTGTACCACGCCGGATTCTCGAGCACGTTGCGCAGGATCACGGCCGGCGTATGCGTGTTGTAGTAGCCCTGCCCGATATAGGAGCGGAACACCTCGTTCTTGTCTGCCAGCGTGTGCAGCACCGCGAGCGCCTCCGCCTCGCTGCGCGGCTCGGCAAACGCGCCAAGCGGCAGCGCCTCGGTGCGACGGATCGCGCGCGGGATGACCGCATCGATCAACGCGGCACGCGATTCGAACCCGAGCGCTTCCAGCATCGTGAGCTGGTCCGCGGCATCCGGGCCGATGTGCCGCTCGGCGAAGGCGTCATGCACTTCGAGCGCGGCAAGCGAGAGGGGGGTGCGGTTCATCAGACGATCCGGGTGTTCGAGCTTCATGATTCGGGCAGGATGGTGCGCGGGCGTTTCGGCATGAAACGCATGAAACGCGCCGCGCGGCAATAAACGAAGAGAAAAGAGACAGTCAGCCTACGAGCTTTTCGTAGCCGTTGGCGTCGAGCAGCTTGTCGGTCGACGCGCCGGCCGAGAGTTTCACCTTGAACAGCCAGCTCGCGTAGGCGTCCTGGTTGACGGCGTCGGGCGTGTCGGCCAGCGACTCGTTGACGGCAACGATTTCGCCCGAGACAGGCGAGTAAATGTCGGAGGCGGCTTTGACCGATTCGACGACGCCCACGGCGTCGCCGGCGACGACCGACTTACCCACTGCCGGCAGTTCGAGGAAGACGATGTCGCCCAGCGTCTCCTGCGCGTGGTCGGTGATGCCCACCGCCAGCGTGCCGTCGGCTTCGGTTCTGATCCACTCGTGTTCCTCGGTGTATTTCAGATCGGCCGGGACGTTGCTCATTTGTTGCTCCTGGTGAAATAGGAAATGCGTTGAATGGGGAAGCGTTAAAAACCGAAACGCGCGCGCAACGCCGCGCTCACGCGGCGAGCACCTTGCCGTTGCGCACGAACGGCAGTTTTACCACGCTTGCGGACAGCGCCTTATCCCGGATTTGAACTTGCACGATATCGCCGGGGCGCACGCCCTTCGGCACGCGCGCGAACGCGATCGATTCCTGCATCGACGGCGAAAATGTGCCGCTCGTGATTTCGCCGTCGCCAAACGGCGTCAGGACTTTCTGATGCGCGCGCAGCACGCCGCCGGCCTTGCCGTTTTCCTTTTGCAGGATGAGACCGACGAAGTCCCGTTGCGAGCCGTGTTGTTCCAGCGCGGCACGGCCTACGAATTCGCGCGGGGCGAGGAGATCGACGGTCCAGGCGAGGCCGGCATCGAGGGGGGAAACGTCTTCGTCCATGTCCTGGCCGTACAGGTTCATGCCGGCTTCGAGCCGCAACGTGTCGCGCGCACCGAGCCCGCACGGACGCACGCCGGCCGCTTGCAGTGCTTGCCACAGCGCGACGACCTGCGCGGCGGGCACGATGATTTCGAAGCCGTCTTCGCCGGTGTAGCCCGTGCGCGCAATCGTAAGCTCCTGATAAGGCGCAACATTCAAGCGCGCCGCGTGAAACGGCTTGAGCGGCTCCGTCGCCTCGCGCGCCGACGGCAGCACGTTCCAGACCTTGGCGCGCGCGTTCGGCCCCTGAACGGCGACGATCGCGAAATCGCGGCGCGGCGAGATGACTAGACCGAAGTCGCGCTGCGCGTTCAAATGGTTGAACCACGCGATGTCCTTTTCGGCCGTGCCCGCGTTGACGACGACGCGCAAGCTTTGCTCGGAGAAAAAGTAAACGATGAGATCGTCGATGACGCCGCCGCGCTCGTTGAGCATGCACGAATACAGTGCACGACCGGGCGTTTTCAGCTTGCCGACGTTGTTGGCGATCGCGTATTCGAAGAACGCACGGGCGCGGGCGCCGGTGAAATCGACGACGCACATGTGCGAGACGTCAAATATGCCCGCATCGGTGCGCACGGCATGGTGTTCGTCGATTTGCGAGCCGTAGTTGACGGGCATGTCCCAGCCGCCGAAATCGACCATGCGCGCATTGAGGGCACGGTGAACGGCATTAAGCGGGGTGTGTTTCAGTTCGGTCATCGGGGCCTCGGCGCGCAAAGGTTTCGCGAAAACAAAAAAGGGCCATGCGGACCGATACGCGCGCGAGGCTCAAGTGCCCCCGGCGAATGCGATGCATGCCCCCTCTGTCCTCGGTACCTGAGAGATTGCGCTGCCGGAAACGACTTGCGTTGCCGGGCGTTGCGCGCGCCCCTTCGGTGGGCGGATCGGCTCGCGCGCGCGGCGTCTCGAACTCGTAGACGCTGCGCAGCGGCGAGCAGCCGCCACTCTCCAGAGTGCGAAAAGCCGAATAAAAAGCGGCGTTTCGACGCGGTCGGTCCTTTTGCCTGAGAGTTTATGGGTGTGCCCCTTCGGCGGCGCCGCTTGCGGGCCTAAACCCTGCTGCGGACACGCTCTCCCGACGCGTGCGCGCAATGTACGCGAGCGTCGGGGGGTTGTCAAATGGGGTTGTCAAATGACCGCACGCGCCGCGCGGCGATCCTGCAGGCGAAGCGAAGACGAGCTAACGTAGTCTCATGCGCGACGAACTTCGAAGGCGCCGCATCGGTCCATCGAGACATCGACGGGAATACCGGCGCGCGCCCACTCGTCTAGTAGATAGAGCGAAGCGGTTCAACGCGCCGGCAGCAATACCGAGGAGGAAAGTAACATGTCCAATCGTTTCTGCTGCACCGACCCCGACATCCGCCTATTGGCCGCGGGCCGTGTGCGCTTTGCCTCGAGCGACGCCGTCGAGCGCGCCACGGCGCCGCTGATCGAACGCGCGCGCACGGTGCCGACGGGCACGCTCGCCGATGTCTTTCGCGACGTCGATACCAACGCCCTGCTGTTCGCCGCGGCTTGGCGCGTGAACCGCTTCGAGGCGGCCGAGAGCACCGTCGTCGGGGCCATCGCCCATGCGATCGAGCCGCTGCGTGGGGAGGCCACACCGGAATGGGTCGATGTGGCCGTCCCCGCCGGTGCGTGGACCTCGGGGCGCAGCGGGCCCGGGGAATGCTTAGTGCTCGTGCGCCAGCCGCTGGAAAGGCCGGACGCCATCATACAAGCGAGTTGGATCGATCAGGTGCTGCGCGCGCTGAACGGCGATGCCGAGCCGCCCGACGGTTTGATTTCGGCGAATTTTTTTGCTACGCACGATGAAGCCACCGTGCTCAACTTCGCCCGCTGGACGAGCGCCGAGGCGCATCGGCACGCCCTGGCGCGCGGCCACTACGGCCAGCACGGCAGCATCGGCACGTCGCCGCTTTGGCAAGCGACGCGCGCGCATCCGGGGATTCGCGCCGATCACGAGGTGTGTCGGTATATGCGCGTGTCGTGATGCCTTGCGAGGTGCGATCGTATGACGCCGAACGGCACGGCAGCCGCGATTGCGCGCGTCGACTGCTGTTGATTGCAGTGGCCGCTCGGCGGAAGACTGCTGTGAAGCAGCCGCCCGCCTGACTTCCTACAATCGGCGTTTCTTCAGCGTATAGGCAAACAGTGCATATTGCGTGTTCGTATCGGGATCGAAGTACCCGCCCTGGGCATATCCGTCGTTAAGCGTGTCCCATGATTTTCCGAAGTCTTTGCTCAGGAAAGTGAGATCGCGTGGTGCGCCATCGCCGACATCGGTGACATAGGCGAGCAGTACGCCCTGCGTGCCCACGCTGAGCCCATCGAGCAGCAAGCGTTCGTCGAACGTATGCAACTGCTTTACGCTGGGGCGCTGAGCGCTTTCCCATACGGAGATTGCACCGGTGCGGCGTCCGTTGTCGCGCGGGTCATCCCAATTACGCGGCTTGCCCAGCCGGGATAGGACATATAGTGAATAGCCTTGCGTCGTTGGCGGGGTCGATTGAAGATCCACCACTGTCTGATTCGGCAGCACAACATCCGGCTCGAAGTCTTGTTGGCTCCACGCCATCCGGTAGACGAGGCTCGATGCTTTGATATCGCCTAATTGATCAACGTAGTAGGCAACACGCAGCACACCGTCGGGGCCAAGATTCACTGCGTCGAACGTCTTGCGGGGCCTGCCGACATCGGCGAGCGGCGGCACTTTGATTTCGTGCCATGCCTGTCCGCCATCCGCAGTACGCCAAACGTGCGGTCCCCATCCGATTGCATAACCCCGTTGCGGATCGAGAAACAACAACTGCTCGATGTTGTGGTCCTCCGGCCAGTGCAATTGAGTCCATGTTTGACCACCGTCGCTCGAGCGCCATAGTTTCGTAATTTGCGGAGTCAGCCCGTTCGCAGGCGGAGGCACTTTGTAATCCATCCATCCGGTGCTGATGTACACCCTGCCCCAATCCTTCGAATACCACCAGGCGGCGTCCTGGCCGCTTTGCTGGAAGGTGCGTGTCAAGCCGCCGTTGAGCGAGCCCCGGAGGAAAGCTACGGTGCGTCGATTCAGCCGCTCGGAAGGGTCGTCCATCCACGCCTCAGTGAACTCTGCGACCTCCGGATTCTTAAGCTCGCCTGCCGGTTTAAACTTCAGCTCAGGTCCCGCAGTCTTGAGACTGATGATGTCGTCTCCACGGACTCGAAATGCCCCACCGCCGTATGGCTTATCGTTTCTCCCGAAATTCGTCGCAATCGTTTTCCAGCCCGTGGTCATGCTCTCATATCCATAGGTTAAAGCGGCCAGTAAAGCGAGGCATCCTAATAGCAACTTCCCGCGTTTCAATTTTTGCATGTTACTTCGCCAACAAACGACCGAGCGCATTGCCGACCGGATCATCAATGTCGGAATTTCTAATCATCTTCGGCAAGACAACTTTGCCACTATCGATAGCCTGCTCCCACGTTCGTATGTCGCCCCACTCCTGAATGTTTGGCTGCGCCGTGATCCTCATCAGATCGGAAATAGGAAGATCCGCGAGGCCTCCATCCAGGTAAGCTAGAGGGTGCGTTTTGAACGCAAAGGACATGAAGGTATCGTCGTCAAGTTCGAGCCCATACCGGCGCACGATCATGTTAAAGCTACCGTTACCCGGCTTTATACTGCTCATTTGAATTTGGTCGCCAACCATGTTTTGATGTAGCCCCTCCTCCATATTCGTCTGCAGAAGCTTTCTGGTGTTTCGAAGCCAACCTTGCCCCTGTGAACTTAGCCTCGGATACAACTTTGCTCCATAGTTCGAGCAGTAGTAGTAGCCGTAACTAACGTAATACGAAGGCGGTTTATGCTCGCACCCGACATGCCGCATCATAAAGTTGCCGTGTCGTGACCAATCGGAATCGGT
>CBIHOQ010000021.1:0-83322 GCA_966212065.1 uncultured Burkholderiaceae bacterium | reverse complement strand
CGCTTGAATGGCCTTCGCCGTGTCGTCAAACACCAGGTGATTGCTGCGACCGCCCGCCTGGTTACCGGCATCGCCCACCAATTCACGGCTGCGGATCCCCGTCAATGCGCGTTGATGCGGCAACTGCCACGCCGACGGGTTCAAAGCGTTCTGCATGCGGCCGATCACGATCGGATGGTCCGGATTGCCATCGAGCCACATGACGAGGACCTCGGAGCCAATCCGCGGCAGCGCGCTCATGCCCTGATCTCCCCCGGCCCAGCCGCTCGATACACGCACCCACGTCGTATATTTGCCCTCGCGGTCCCAGTGGAACTGCAGCAGACACCGGCCATACTTGTCGGTGAAAACACTCTCGCCCTTGACCCCCACGACGATCGCTGTCTGCGGCGCCAAGATACGCGTGTCGACGCTGTTGTAGCCACGCATCGGCCGCCAGGGCGTGTCTTTTCTCACGCACGTGAATCGGTTGCTGTACGCCGACTTCGCGCCGACACCTTGAAGATAATTGTTCGTCGCGACGTGGTGCGCGAAGGTAATCAAATATTGATCGTCGTAGCGGCTGGCACTGATCGAGCGGCCAAAGTGGTCCGTCAGTTCAAACCAGCGGCCCGGCATCACGAAGCGGTTATTGCCGGTTGCTTCGTATTGCCGCGCCATCGCCTCGATCGCTTCCACCTGCACGCAGGTCAACCTGTCGCCGTCGTCCATGTTGCGATGCCCGTACGAGCCGGCGTACTTGTACCATTCCAGCTTCTGACCGCCACGGGCCTTCCACGCATCGGTCCGCCCATAAGCCAAGCCGCCGGTGCGCGCGCTCCGCTTTGGGTTCTTGAAGTCGGTGCATGACTCCGCAACGTGCGTAGGCGTGACTTGCTCAAAGGGCGACCACGATGCGATGCCGTCCGCTTCCTGCGAGCCCGCCTCGCTCTGGTAAGGGATCTCAGGGCTCTCGCCGTCGATGGCCGGTTCCGTGCGCGTTGGATCGGATACGATCAGCGTGTGCCCCGTTGCCGTGTGCTCGTACCAGTAACAGAGCCCCATATGCTCCCAACGACGATGCACATAGTTATGGTCGTGCTCGTCGAACTGACACGCCATCGACATCGAAGGATCTTTCTCGCGGACCTTCCACTCCCAGACCGGCAGCGTGCCGTAGTCTTCGAAGATGATGCTCGTCTGGCCGCAGATGTCCTGATTGAGGAACAGCCGGTTGTTTTTGCGCAGCGTCAGATATCTGAGCCACGGGCCCACTTCGGCCTCATAGAAAACGATTCCACCGTCTGTTTTAACCAGTCGGAAACCAAAGACATAACCGTTGAAATACCGAAAGCTCCCGTCGTTGCGCAGCAACTGCACCGAGATCAGCTTGCCGACGAGATCCTTTGGATCGAGCTTGGCGTTATCGGACAGTATCTCGATAACGAATCGGAAATCGCGTGAAAGCGACTCCTCGCCTTCGAGTCGGTTCACCAACAGAATGGGGTACGGCGCATCGCCCTCAGGAAACGAGAGCGTCAGTAGCCGGTTGTTCTGCATCCCCGTGGCGATCTTCCGGAGATCTTGGACAGACAGGTTCGTATTCATTGGCGGGCCTGACGGATAAGCCGGGATTTAGAGTCGGGCGATTCTACACACAAAACCGCGGCCGGAGAGCAACTGGGCGAGCAAATTAAGTCCCGTAATGCCGGAGGGAAAATGTTACCGATCCATCATTGATGGCTGCGAGTAATTCTTGCCTCGCAATAGCCCACAAACCCGTCTCTGCAGTTATGACGGC
The DNA here is from genome assembly GCA_966212065.1 of uncultured Burkholderiaceae bacterium. Taxonomy (GTDB): domain Bacteria; phylum Pseudomonadota; class Gammaproteobacteria; order Burkholderiales; family Burkholderiaceae; genus Trinickia. Next base: position 81,542 of record CBIHOQ010000021.1, on the reverse strand, counting down.
TTGGTGTATCGCGGCCCAGGCGCGGGCCCCTCATTGACTTATGTAACGAGGGGCTCGCGACGGAACGGCTTCGACTAATTCTCGAAGCGGTTATCCGAGCAAATTCAGCGGTTATCCGAGCAAATTCTTGCTGCCAGCGAGTTTCATAAGAGGGGGCTGGTTCCCTTTACCGGTTCGCCCCGCCATAGATCCGATCCGGCGGTGGACTTAATCATTAACTGCACGAAGCTATTGGCCGGCGCATAGGGTGCAAAAAAGCGCTCCATGACGCCGGCGAACACAGCGACGCTGTTCGCGGCAAACAGTTGCTCGTCAATTTCCAAGGTAATCTCGATGCCACGCACCATCGCCGGTTGCGGCGCTCTCACGATTAACGTCATAACCGACCGGTGGTGAAGGCCCCTGATCCCGTCGATATGCCGCGCCTGGGAGGGCGATAGCACAGCGAATTGCTGAAGAATCTGCTTAAAAGCAGGCAAGCCGGACTGATTCAGCCGCATGGCGTGCGGCGTCTGCTGACCGATGAGCTTCCACAACGCCCCATTTGTGCGGGAAAGCTCCACGACCGCTGTCGGCGCATGCAGCAACGCGATCTTTGTCGCCGCTCCCGTCTCGTCCTCCATCCGCAGGTCCCCGTCCGGGGCGCCGAAGGGCAACGAACGAGACAGGTCGCCATTTGTGCAGGTCACGCCGGCCCGCAAAGAATCAATGCCGCCTTCCGCTCCCACCGGGCCGGCAGCATCGATAAAGCGGAGCGCTGTAGCGCGCCCAGTATGGGGCGACGCGGGACGACCGCGTTGTATGAGCGTCCACCTGGGGGGTGCGTTACTCGCAAAGCTAGTGATGAGCGCCGTCGATGACTGCAGCGGGACGCCCTGCTCTGTGCGAACCTGATCAACCGACCAGACCTCGGTGAGCGCGTCCTTTCTGCCCTGCACCCGGACCGGACACTCACCACTATTCCGGTCGAACTTGAGCGCTACGTTCTCCTTGACAAACAAATTCACGACCGGCGTGCAGAAGAGTTTCAGATGATCCGCAGAAACATGGGCTAACTGCTGCGCGCTGCGCGAATTGGGCGGCATGCCAGTCACAACTAAATGCAGCGTGAGTTGGTCGCCAGGCGCGGCCGCTCGCAGCGCGGCAAAATTGACGTCCACAAAATGGAAACGTTGCGCGAATGCGAAATACTCGCCGAGCAGGCCAAAGGGTTGACCGGCCTCCTTCGCGTCTGTGCACAGCCAATCCTCAGGGCTGAAGCCGACAACTGAGACGGGAAGGCTCACAAGACGAGTCCAGCGCCCCTTACTATCTTCCGCATAAGCGGTCGCCGTGCGCAGCAGCATCGTGTCGATCAGCGCCGCGACCAGGAGCGGTTGGCCCGCAACATGGACGCGTAGGTTGGCGGGTGTGACCACATCGACACCGTCCACGCTATTGGCCACGCGGAAGGTAACCGACAACATGCCGCTGGCCTCTGGCGGCAACTTGACGTTAAGCGGGGCCGCTGGCATGGAGGCGTACTGCACACGCGTGATTCGCACAGGCGCAAGCACGACGTCATACGCGGTTCGGAAGGAACACCCGCCCACCGTCGTCTGCAACGGCGTACCGCGTGCGATATGGGTCGATTCATTCCGGCTGTCGAACACCCCCGCGCTGTCGAACTGCGCGATCGAATACGACGGAAAAGGCCGCAAATACTGCGGATACAACATCTGCGTCAGCGGTCCCGTCAATTCCGGATAGTCGTCATCGATCTTCGCGCTATGGCGCGCGTGCAGCAGCGCTGTCGACTGCACCAGACGTTCAACGCCCGCGTCGTCCGAATGCCCGTCGCTGTTAATCGACAGGCGCGCGGCCGCGTCCGGGTGCCGCTGCGCGAAGGTGCGCATATCGCGGCGAAGGTGTTCGAGTTCCTGGTCGTAGTAGTGTCGCAGCAGGTCGTCGTCGAAGTCGTCGTAGTCCGTATTCATTGGCAAAAACCTCCGCCCACTATGCGAGAACTCGCGCCGTAGCTGCGCGGCTTGCATCGCACGATCTCTTCGATCACCGGCTCGATATGCGGATCGCCACCCCGTTCGCCCTCGGGTAAAAGCAGGGCTGAAATTTTTGGATAGCGCTGTGTGAAATCCTCGGAATAGCGGTGCGAATACGATAATTCCCGCTCATAGTACGGCAGTAGTTCTTCCATCTATCTCTCAGGCTCTCTGTGTTGTTTTGATTCGAAAGCGCGTATGGTACCGGACTATTTTTATAGGTTAAATTTTTATAGAACCTCCGCACAGCCCACTCAGATATTCAAGAAGACGTTTCTGATATCTCGAAGGAGTAATCCACGGACGACCATAGTTTCGACACAGCAGCGGGCGCTCGGCGTCGAGTTGCCCAAGCGATCGCAACCGGTCCTGCGCAGAGTGAGCGACCTTGGCCCCTGACGATGGCAACGCACATCCCGGAGTCGGCCAGATCGGTCAGATCGGCTAGTAATGAACCGTTACCCATCTCTCATACCGCTTTCACATGTATCGCGAACACGCTCCTACACTGGGCTCGTCTTCCACAGAAACGAGCGCAGCCAACGCGCAAGGAGTCGACCCAATGAACAAGAAGCTCGTCGCAGTCGTATTCGGCGTCGGTATTGCGGCGCTCGCGATGTCCAAGGCCGCCTCGGCACACGTCAATGTCGCCGTCGGTTTCGGCTTTCCCTCGCCGGTTCTGGTAGCGCCCGCTCCAGTCTACGTCGCTCCGCCACCGGCTTATGTCGCGCCGGCGCCGGTTGCCGTCGGCTACTGGCGCGGCGACGACGGCTGGCGTGGCGACAACGGCTGGCGCGAGCGCGAATGGCGCCGCCGCGAGTGGCGCGAGCATGAATGGCGCGAACGCGAGTGGCATGGACATCGCGGCTGGGACCGCTAGTCACTCGCTAAACCCGCTAACCCCGCTACCCCACTAACGGCCCGCTCCTTGCCGGGCGTCGCAAACTACGACGCCCCAGTCCCGCCCGCCGGGCTCTCGAGCCAATGCACGCTGAACAAGCGCGCTTCATCGGTCCAGACGGGCCCGGGCCGAAAACCGGCCGACAAAGCCAGCTTGCGAAAGCCTTCTACCGTGAACTTATGCGAGTTCTCGGTATGAAGGCTTTCTCCTTCATCGAAGCGAAAGCTCTCTCCCGCGACATGCACAGTCTGCGCACATCGGCTCACGAGATGCATTTCGATTCGCCGTTTGCGCGGATCGTAAAACGCGTAATGCGCAAACTCACTCAGGTCGAAATCTGCCGATAGTTCCGCATTCGCACGCCGCAGTAAATTTAAGTTGAATGCAGCGGTCACGCCCTGTGCGTCGTTGTACGCACGATGCAACGTTTCAGGATCCTTGACGAGATCGACGCCAACGAGCAAGCCTCCGCCTTCGAGCAAACCCGCGGCTAAACGCAAGAACGTCATCGCTTCGTGTTCGTCGAAGTTGCCGATTGTCGAACCCGGAAAGAAACCCACTCGACGCCCCCTCGAAGTATCGAGCGCCGATAGCTGCGCCGCCTGCATGTAGTCCGCCGCGACGGGCCGCACCTGCAGCCAAGGACACTCGGCGTGCAATCGACTTGCCGCATCCTCCAAATGAGCCGCGGAAATATCGATCGGAAAATAGCGGCAAGGCAGTGCGTGTGCGTCGAACGATCGCAATAGGATGCGAATCTTCTCGAGCGAACCCGCTCCGAATTCAATGATGTCTGCTTGCGGCCCGACGGCTTCGGCAATCTCTCGCCCATGCCGTTCGAGAATGCGCCGCTCCGTGCGCGTCGGGTAATACTCGGGCAACTCGCAAATACGGTCGAACAGCGCGGAGCCTTGGGCATCGTAGAAGTACTTCGGCGCGATGCTTCGCGGTGTCTGCGATAAACCGGCCAGCAAGTCGCGGCAAAACGCATGGTCGGATAGATCGGCCCGAACGCCCCGCGGGAGCGCCGCGCCTACGAGGGCGGATGCATCAGTTGTCTCGTACAAGGCGTACTCCCGTAAATTGCCAGCGCGCCGCCGGCGGGAAAAAGTTGCGGTAGGTACGGCGCGTATGCCCCGGCGGCGTGGCGATACTGCCGCCGCGCAGCACTTGCTGCCCAACCATGAACTTGCCGTTGTATTCGGCCGCCACGCCCGGCAATGGACGAAAACCCGGATAGGGGTCGTACGACGAGCGCGTCCATTGCCAAACGTGTCCCGTCATCTGCTCGATGCCCGGCGTGTCGAACGCCGCTTCCCATTCGAATTCAGTCGGTAGCCGCGCGCCCGCCCACTCGGCATAGGCGGCCGCTTCGTAAAAGCTGACGTTCGAAACGGGGGCATCGGGATCGAGCGCATGCAATCCCGACAGGCCAAAGATGCGCCAGTTCCCGTATCCGGTGTCTTCGATGCCGTTCTCGCTGTCGTCGCGAACCCAATAGATCGGTGCCGTCCATCCCTCTCGCTTAACGGCGGCCCAACCGTCCGATAACCAGAGTTCAGGCCGCGCGTAGCCGCCGTCGGCGATGAACGCCGCAAAATCGCCGCATGTCACCAGCCGATGCGCCATCTCGTAGGGCCTCAGCAAGTAGTCATGCCGCGGGCCTTCGTTGTCGAAGCAAAAGCCGGTGCCGTCGTGGCCGATGCTCACGGCGCCGCCAGGCTGCGGCAGCCACTCGATCGGCTGCGTATGCGTCCGCCCGGGCGCTGCTTCAGCCTCCACGTGCCGATAGGCCGGCATGAGCGGATTGCAGGAAAACGCGTGCAGGATATCCGTCAGCATCAACTCTTGATGCTGCTGCTCGTGATGCAAGCCGAGCGTAATCAACGGCTCGAGGGTCGCGGTCAGTTCGGCATCGGCCTCATCGAGCAGCACCGCTATCGATTCATCGACATGGCGCCGATACGCGCGCACGGCTTCAAGCGATGGCCTCGTCAGCAAGCCTCGCTGCGGACGCGCGTGACGCGGGCCCAGCGCTTCGTAGTACGAATTGAAAAGATAAGCGTAGCGCTCGTCGAACGGCCGATAGGCCGGCGCGTGCGGCCTCAGCACGACTGTCTCGAAGAACCATGTCGTATGCGCGAGATGCCATTTGGTGGGGCTCGCGTCAGGCATCGACTGCACACCCTGATCTTCTGCGGAAAGCGGTTCGGCCAGCGCGAGGCTATGCTCCCGAACCTCGTCGTAAGCTCGCTGCAATCCAGATACGACGACACTCATCGGATCCCTCCTATCCTTGAGGGTAAGTGGGCCGGCAAGAACCGGCCGCGAATGCGGGCACGTCTCGGCGTACCGCGAGCGCATTACTTTAAGGGGTTTTCGGCTGCGCTGCTCGGCCGTGCGACGTATGCCGCCGCTGAATCGACGCAATTTCGGGCAGCGGCTCGATATCGGGGCTCAGGCGTGCCTTCAATCGTCGCGCATCGAACGGGGCCTCCACTTTTTGATCGTTATCGAACGAGCAAAAGACGTCTCTCGCCGTTCGCTCGGAGCGCACGGTAGACACACGTTTGGCGTCGCGCGGCTCTGCCCCGCGCGCCCAGTTCCGAATACGTTGAGCCCATCGATCGAGTGCTGTTTCCGAATAGGCGCCGCTGTATAGCGTTTCAGTGCCAGACAAGCGCATTTAGCGTGCAAACACCGTTCCAGCGGCTTAATGCACCGTGCGCGTCACCCCTCGACCGCGCGGATCGGCAACCGCTTCGGGGGTCATGCTATCGACCTTGATCACTTGGATGTCGCCGTTGAAGCTCTGCCCCTTCAATACATCGCCTTTCGCTTCGAGTGCCTGCGTGTCGTCCGTTCTCCCGCTGTGCCATGATCGACAGCCCGAGGGAGCCAACCAGGCGATAATTGCGGCGGTGCGTCACCCTACGACTTTCTTTCAATTTGGAGTGTCTTTACATGCAGATGCGTGCGGTCGCCGCTCGTCAAGGTTCCCATTGGTTCGCCGAGGCCTGGTCGCTGTTTCAGCAGCGCCCCGTCATGTGGATATTGCTCGGCCTCATCGATCTGCTCGTCACCGCCGTACTGTACGAGCTACCTTACGCCAGCGACCTGACTGCCGTCTTCACCGTTTTGTGGACCGGCGGCATGGTTTTCGCCGCCGATCACTGCCGCGCGACGGGCTCCGTGCGGCTGGCCGACGTCCTGCGCGGCATCCGGGTCAATTTCCAGCCGCTTTTCGCGGCGGCGGTGTTCGCGCTGCTGATGGCGATCGTCTGCGATCTGACGAGCGCCCGTGCGTCGAACGCCCTGCGCTTGATGGCGTTCGGCGGTGCGGCCATCAATACGCCTTCCGTGCTCGCGCTGATTGCCGGCGCCCTCTATTTGACGGCCGCCGTCATCGGGACGATGGCACTATGGGTCGCGCCGGCACTCATCGTGCTGAACGGCGCCGCGCCGGCCGACGCGCTGCGCGCTAGCTTCGCGGCGACATGGCGCAACGCAGCGGCCGCACTCGTTTATGGGCTCATCGTCGCGGGATTGCTGCTCGCCTGTGTGTTGACGCTCGGTGTCGCGATGCTCGTCGTGACTCCGCTGGTTTATCTTTCGATGTATGCGGCGAGCCTCGACATGTTTCCGCGCGATACTTGACAACTCGATCGCGCACCCCACATCGCGGATATGAATGCCCCCTCGAGCGTCGACCCACTCGCCGCATTTCATCCGGCCGTAGCCGCGTGGTTCGACTCGGCCTTCACCGCGCCGACCGACGCACAGATGCGCGCATGGCCGCCTATTCGCAGCGGCGAGTCGACGCTCGTTGCGGCGCCCACCGGCTCGGGTAAGACGCTCACGGCATTTCTGTGGGCGCTCGACGAACTCGTGCGCGACGGTCTAGAGCATGGCGGTGCATTGCCCGACGAGACGCTGGTTGTCTATGTCTCCCCGCTGAAGGCGCTGTCGAACGATATTCACGCAAACCTCGAACGCCCGCTTGCAGGCATCGGCGAAGCGCTCGCGCAACGCGGCCTCCCGCGCGTGGATATCCGCACGGCCGTGCGCACAGGCGATACGACCGCCCAAGAGCGCAACGCGCTCAAAAAGCGGCCCGCGCATATTCTCGTGACGACACCGGAATCGCTCTACGTGCTGCTGTCGTCCGATTCGGGGCGCCGCATGCTGTCGACAACCCGGACCGTGATCGTCGACGAAATCCACGCGATGGTCGGCAGCAAGCGCGGTGCGCATCTCGCGCTGTCGCTGGAAAGGCTCGACGCACTGTGCAAACGGCGCTTGCCGCGCATCGGGCTTTCGGCGACGCAAAAACCGATCGAAGCGGTAGCGCGGTTTCTCGTGGGGGTCAGCGACGAAGCGCGTTGCACGATCGTCGATGTCGGCCATCATCGCGAACGCGATCTCGCGCTGGAACTGCCTCCAGTGCCGCTCGAAGCCGTCATGCCGAACGATGTGTGGGAGCGCGTCTACGACCGGCTGGCCGAACTCGCAAGCGCGCATGCGACGACACTCGTTTTCGTCAATACGCGACGCATGGCCGAGCGCGCGGCACGCCATCTGACCGAGCGCCTCGGTAAGGAAGCGGTCGCCGCTCATCACGGCAGCATGGCGAAGGAGCATCGGCTCGATGCCGAGCAACGCTTGAAAGGCGGTACGCTGCGCGTGCTGATCGCGACCGCTTCGCTCGAACTCGGCATCGATATCGGCGATGTCGATCTCGTTTGCCAACTCGGCTCGCCGCGCGCCATTGCGCCATTCCTGCAACGCGTCGGGCGCTCGGGCCATCAAGTCGGCGGCATGCCGAAGGGGCGTCTCTTCCCCACCTCGCGCGACGATCTCGTCGAATGCGCGGCGCTGATCGACTGCGTGCGACGCGGCGAACTCGATGCACTGACGATGCCGCATGCGCCGCTCGACGTGCTCGCGCAGCAGATCGTGGCCGAAGTTGCATGCGAGGAATGGAGCGAAGACGCTTTGTATATGGCAATCAAGCGCGCAGCCCCGTATGCCGATCTCGAACGCGACCAATACGATGCGGTTCTGCACATGCTTGCGCAGGGCTATACGAGCCGGTATGGACCGCGCGGTTCGTACATACACCGCGATGTCGTGAGCGGCACGCTGCGCGGCCGGCGCGGCGGCAAAATGACGGCCGTGACCTCGGGCGGCACCATTCCCGACAACGCCGACTATGCCGTGCTGCTCGAGCCGCAAGGCTTGAACATCGGCACCGTGAATGAGGATTTTGCCGTCGAAAGCCTTGCCGGCGATGTCTTCCAACTCGGCAATACGTCGTACAAGATTCTGCGCGTCGAGCCCGGCCGCGTACGCGTCGTCGACGCCGAGGGACAAGCGCCGAATATCCCGTTCTGGCTCGGCGAAGCGCCCGGGCGCAGCAATGAATTGTCGGCAGCCGTGTCTCGGCTCAGAATGCACATCGATGCATTGCTTGGCGCTGCGAAACAATCATTTAAGAAGTCCGGCAGCGAAGATCCCGCGCGCGAAGACGTCGTGCACGCGCTGATGGAAGCGCTCGCCATCGACGAAAGCGCCGGGCGTCAAATCGTCGACTATCTCGCTCGTGCGCGAGCGGCGCTATCGGTATTGCCGACGCAACGCACGCTCGTCATGGAGCGATTCTTCGACGAATCGGGCGGCACGCAACTCGTCATCCATTCGCTGTTCGGCAGCCGGATCAATCGTGCGTGGGGCCTCGCACTGCGCAAGCGGTTTTGCCGGACATTCAACTTTGAGCTGCAAGCGGCTGCGACCGAGGACGCGATCATCCTGTCGCTGACGGGTAGCCATAGCTTCGCGCTCGACGAAGTATGGCGTTTCCTGCATTCGAATAGCGGCGAGCACGTCTTGATTCAGGCCTTGCTCGACGCGCCGCTATTCAACGTCCGCTGGCGCTGGAATGCAACGACTTCGCTCGCACTGCCGCGTTTCACGGGCGGACGCAAGACGCCGCCGCAACTGCAGCGCATGAAAAGCGAAGACTTGCTCGCGGCCGTCTTCCCCGATCAGGTCGCGTGTCTGGAGAACGTCGTCGGCGAACGCGAGCTGCCGCGGCATCCGCTCGTCGATCAGACCATCGACGACTGCCTGCATGAAGCGATGGATTGCGAAGGATGGCTCGCCCTATTGCGCCGCATCGAGCAAGGCGAAATCGATCTCATCACGCGCGAACTCTCGGCTCCGTCGCCGCTCGCCGCCGAAATTCTCAATGCGCGGCCGTATGCCTTCCTCGACGATGCTCCGCTTGAAGAGCGCCGGACTCAGGCCGTGCTTTCGCGACGCTGGAGCAACCCGGAAGATGCCTCCGATCTGGGCGCACTCGACGCCGATGCGATCGCAGCCGTGCGCGAGGAAGCGTGGCCGCAGGCGCGCGACATCGACGAAATGCATGAAGCGTTGACGGGCCTCGCTTGTATCAACGAAACCGAAGCGCGGGCGCACGAGGGGTGGACAGAATGGCTCGATGCCCTCGCACGATCGGGACGCGCCACGCGCATGCGGATCGCGCAAGACGAAGCGTTGTGGCTGCCCGTCGAGCGCCTTACCTGTTTGTGCGCCGTGTACCCCGATGCGGCTTTCGCCCCGAGACTCGAGGCGCCCAAGGGCTTCGACGAAGAATGGACGCACGAAGACGCGCTCGTCGATATCCTACGCGCGCGCTTGTCGGGACTTGGGCCCGAGCCCGTTCCCACCCTCTCGCGCTCGCTCGCGTTGCCGGCTTCGAACGTCGCCGCAGCGCTCGTGAAGCTCGAAAGCGAAGGCTATGCGATGAGAGGCCGCTTCACGCCGGGCGCGACGCAAGACGAGTGGTGCGAGCGCCATTTGCTGGCGCGCATTCATCGCTACACGATCAAGCGGCTGCGTCGAGAAATCGAGCCTGTCGAACGCGCCGATTTCGTGCGCTTCCTGACCGAGTGGCAACGTGTCGCGCCGGCTGCACGCGGCATGGGGCGCGACGCGCTCGCGGCTGCGCTCGAGCAGCTCGAAGGCTTCGAAGCGGCGGCTGCGGCCTGGGAAGAAGAGATTCTGCCCGCGCGATTGCGCGACTATACCGGCAGCACGCTCGATGAACTATGCCGCGCCGGCAAGTTCGTCTGGGCACGATTCGGCGCGGTAGGGCGAGGCGCCGGTGCGCCCGTGCGCACGACGCCGATCGTCTTGCTGCCGCGGCGCACGCTGTCGATCTGGCATGGGCTCGCCGATCGGCGCTCGGATCAGCCGTCTAATGTCGATGGGCTGTCAGCGCGCGCGAGGGTGCTCTTCGACGCACTGTCGCGCCACGGTGCGATGTTCTTCGATGAGCTTGTTGGCGAGGCGCGTGCATTGCCGCTCGAAGTGGAAACGGCACTCGGGGAGCTCGTCGCCGGCGGATTCGTCAACGCCGACAGTTTTGCGGGCCTGCGTGCCCTCATTGCGCCTGCCGTGGCACGACATCGCGGATCGCGCGCGGCGGCTCGGCGAGGGTCGCATCGCGGGGCCTTTATCGGCGGAATGCAGGATGCGGGACGATGGGCGCTATTGCGGCGCGTATCGCCATCGGAGCGGTCAGAGCGGTCAGAGCCGTCGGCGCAAGCGCAAGCAGATCGGCCTTCGGAACGCGCCTCGGCACTCCGCTCCAGCGTGTATGCATTACCGTCCGAGGTGGGCGAGCATATTGCCCTGTCGCTGCTGCGCCGCTACGGCGTCGTGTTTTGGCAACTGCTGGAACGCGAGGCGGGATGGCTGCCGCGGTGGCGCGATCTGCTGCATGTGTTTCATCGGCTCGAAGCGCGCGGCCTCGTGCGCGGCGGCCGCTTCGTCAATGGGCTCTCGGGCGAGCAATTCGCGCTTCCCGAAGCCCTAGCCTTGCTGCGCGACGTCCGCAAGCGCACACCCGATGGACAGTTCGTGTGCGTGTGCGCCGCCGATCCGCTCAACGTCGTCGGCACGATCTTGCCCGGGGAGAAGGTGCCGGCTCTGGTGGGCAATCGCATCGCATTGCGCGACGGCGCGTGCGTTGCCACGCTGATCGCTGGCCAGTTCGAGTTCCAAGCGCAATTGTCCCCCGCCGATCGGGAAGCCGCACGGCTTTGTCTAGCGCATCGCGCGTAGGCGAACCGTCCTTGCGTGCGGTGACCCCGTCCGAGAATTCAACAACTTCGGCGTCTCCTCTTCTATGAAGCGTTAGTTTCTGCGGCTCGTCGATGCGCGCTCTTGGGCGCGAACGCATCGGCCGCCCCGCTTCCCATTTCATGGAGACCTGCTCATGTCTCATCCTTTCGTTTCGCGCGCCGTTCGCGCATTCGTTCTTTGCGTCGCCACGCTCGCAACGACGCTCGTCGACGCCGCCGATGCCGCACGCTTTCACGTCCGCGACGAAGTTCAGATCAACGGCGCCGCCGTAACGCAGTTCTCAAACGGCGCGGCCTTCCCCGAACTCGAGGACGCCCATCGCCCCGCCGAACAACTCTCACTTCCCGGCACGGCAAGCGATGCCCTGCGCGCGGTACGCCTTGTCATACCCATCGATGCGAAGCGCACGGCGCGCTTCGCCATGGTCGCCGACAACGCGAACGACGGCATTTTCGGAGAAACGAACGACTATGCGCTCACTATGATTTACCGCGGCCCGTCGGCGTCGGGCAACGCCAATCCGTTCACACCCACGCAAGAACGAAAGTCCCTCGCGCTCGCCAACAGCGATGCAAGCGCCTGGGCGCGGTTGATTCCGTTTTCGCGAGCCCTCTCGCGCGGTGCAACCCATTTGCTCGTCACAGCGTACTTCCTACCGCTCACGCACACACGGCTCACCGGGCCCGAGCCGAGCAACATGATTGTGACGGTCGATGAAGCGTCCGTGCAGTCCGGTAAACGTGCTACAGCCGGCCACAACTCGCCCGCCCAGCCCGGCCGCATCGTCGCACGGGCGCGGCTGATTTCGGACGTGAAGCTGAACGTAGACGCGAAGGCCTGGACGAACTGGATCAAGCAGGCGATACGCGCCGGATCGGCCGATACAAATCAGGCGCTCGTGGCCGGCACCGTGGGTGCAGCCGCGTTCGTGGAGCAACGGATGCTGTCATTGAGCAGCGGCGGCGGCAACGCAGGCGAATCGAACGCGCGCAAGAAGCGATGTGTCGAAGACTGGATTCTGGCGGCGACAACGTTCGGCAGTTGGTTCATCGAACGCGTCTTCCTCGGAGCCGATTCCGCGTGTTCGCTCGACGGCGCCTCCGATGCAAACGCACCTTATCGAGACCTCACGGTCGTTCAGGTCGTTCCATTCGTCGAAGCGGGTCCGAACGCCGATCATGCCGTCTATGAAGCAGCGGCCTACCCCGACGACGAAGCATCGGCATTCGCACGCGCAGCCGGCATTCTCTTTTGCGGAGACGATATCGCCAACGGCGGCACCGGCTCGAACGATGCCTGCACGGCCCAGGATCACGCGGCCCTCACAGCGATCGGCGCGTTATCTCCGCGTACCGTGCGCCGGCTGATCGATCAGATCGCGGGAATCGGCTCGTCGGCCCGGGGGGAAACGCAACCGCTTCGAACCGGCAATACGCGCCTCGATCAGTGGCTCAATGCCGATTGGGCTCGCGCATCGAATGCGCTCGATGCGGCGCTCTCGGTCGTGGCTGTCTCCGACGCGGCGCTCGCCCCCGAGCAGCCGATTGCCGCCGGCGGCGGCAGCGCCGTGTTAGTCAAAGCAAGCTGCGCGCACAGCGACGCCTTCGGCGAGCCCAACCCTGCCACGGTTAGCGACGACGATGACAGCAACGGCAACAACAGCAACGCCTGGCAGGAATGCACGAAGAAGAGTCAGAAAAAGACCGGCATGCACGGTAAGCGCTTCGCCACGCCACCGCTCGTGCAATCGCACGGCCAATACCATATGCGCCCCGCGGAGCCGTTCGCCGAACTGCCGCGCACCCATCCTTTCCGGCGTTTGATCGCGCAATTCAATGCATCGGGACGAAGCCGCCCCGGCGGGGTCCCCGAATCGCAACTCCCCCACATGACGCGCGCGATCGCGGTGGACGGCGCTCGCACCGGCGACAATCTCGGCATCGTCTTTCTGAACGACGCCACGGATAGGCGGCAACCAGGGCGGCGACGCTTCTCGTTCGGCCTCGAACACATTTGGGCGCCCGGCACGGGCGGCGGAGACAACGCGGGCCATCGAGGGGATTGGGCCGCGTTGGACGGGCTGCCGGTCGATTCGCTCGATATGCTGGCGCACATCGTCATGTCGGCCTTGACGGACGTGAACGCCGATTACGTTCAACAACGCCCCGACGCGAAAGGCAACCGCCCGCGCACATACCGATCTTTCCGATTCACGTACAGCGGCGCCCTGTACGTGATCCACGACGTTCGAATCATCCTCGCTCAAAACGGCATGGTGATTACCGCCTATCCGCTGGTCGGCGCGAAAGCGGTGCGGCTGAATATGTAGGCCTAAGCCGGCCGTCGCTCGCCTGCCGTGACGTTTAGGCGAGCGTTCGGCACAGGCCTTCGAACAACAGGTCGCCGCCCAGCACAAAGCCACGACCCGCCACTCGGACGTAAGCCGAAAGCGTCACACACAGATGCTTGGAGCTCGACGACATATAAGGCTCGCTGACGATCGTCTGGCCCGGGCGCACGAGCGCATCGCGAAAATACGCTCGCTTGGACCAATTCGCGCCCGTCCGGCGCGCCAACAGGGGAAACGTCGCGCGGCGCGAATAATCGTGACGGTCGGATTCGACGTTCTCGCCGACTTGCCGGCCGCTATCGTCGAGAACGAATACACGCAATGCCCATTCGCCATTCAGGAAATGCCGGGCGGCCTCCTCCACCGGCCGGCCCGCGCACCAAGCCTCCTTGAATAGGCTGAAAGCGCACCGATACGGGGCAAGTTCGTCGAGATCGGCGATCCGGCGCAGCTTGCGCGCATCCGTGAGCTGCGTGCCGCCCCCCGGCACCGAGAGGCCGGTCGAAGGCCCTTGCAGATCGATGTCGATTGCGGGCCGCCCGAATAAGTAGCCTTGAACGAAATCGGCATCGCAATCGGCACTGAGCCGGGCTTGCTCTTCCGTCTCAATCCCTTCGACGACGATGAAGGTGCCGATGTCGTGCAGCAAATCGATGAGGCGTAGCAAGCTTCGCGCATTCCTGTAATTGGAAACGGCCTTGCAAATCAATTCGCGATCGAGCTTGACGACGTCGGGCCGCAAATCCCAGACGCGGCCAAGATTCGTCAGTCCCGCGCCGAAATCGTCGAGTGCGATCAAGAATCCATGCTCGCGCAGCCGAGAGACGGCGGTGACGAGCGCCGCCGGCGTCTCTTGCCGCGCTTCGAGGATTTCGATGACGATGCGCTCCGGCGCGACTCCGCTTTCGAGCAGATCGTCCGCCAGCGCGGGCCCGTGGACCGGATCGACGAGCACGTCGGGATGTAGATTGACGAACAGCACGCTGTCCGCAGCGGCCGAGCGCTTGAATCGGCGCACGTGATGGAGCGTGCAAGCGCGCTCGTACTCGCCGTAGCGCCCGGCCTGTCGCGCCACGGCGAAAGCGGCTTCAGGCGAACAAGGCGCGTTGCCATGGGTGGCGCGCAAGAGCGCTTCATAGCCGACAGCCGCGCCGTGCGCGAGGGACAGCACGGGCTGGAAGGCGGTTTGGATATGCGGCAGTCCGGGCGCTGGAGCGTCGATCATCGCGAGAATGAGTCGTTGGGTCGAAGTCGGATTGGGGCATTGAAAAGGACCGGCCGCTTCACTCGCATAACCGTCCTCAGCGTTCTATAACGTCAGATGTTTGGCCAAACTTGATGCCTTTCTTGGGGGAAACGCGAATCGGTATCAATTTTCCCGGCGAGCGGCCGTTATCAGCGGTATAGCCCGAGCGCCGCCGGTAAATTTCTCTTTCAGGTGCAACCCGGCGGCGCGCGGGCGCAACCAAAAGGAAATTCGATGGCCGCTGATCATCATTCGATCGACGAACGCACCAATCTGACGAGTTCGAATAAGTTCGAACTGTTGCTGTTCAGGCTCGGCGCCGCCCCCGGCCACGACGACTCGCACGAGTTGTACGGCATCAACGTCTTTAAGGTGCGCGAGATCATGACGATGCCCGCGATCACCCCGATTGCCGGCGCATCGGAGCACATGATCGGCGCCGTCGACATTCGCGGCCAAATCATCCCCGTCATCGATCTTCCGAAGCTGATGGGCTGCAACCCGACGCGGGGGCTGAACATCTTGCTCGTCACCGAGTTCGCGCGCTCGACGCAAGCCTTTGCGGTTGAGGAAGTCGACGACATCGTCCGGCTGGAATGGAATCAGGTGTTATCGGCCGAAGGCTCGGCCGGCGGCAGTTCGGTCACGAGTATTGCGCGCATCGACGGCAATACCGGCGACTCGCGGCTCGCGCAGGTCGTGGACGTCGAGCAGGTGCTGCGCGACGTGTTCCCGGCTCAACACCCGAGCGTCGGTACGGCCGACGTCGGCAGGTCGATCACGATACGCGGCGGCGCCAAGATCCTGGCCGCCGACGACTCGGGGTTCGCGCGCAAGCTCATCGAGCAAAGCCTGTCGGCGCTCGGCGCGGAGTACATCATGGCGAAGACCGGGCAGGAAGCCTGGGATACGCTGACGAGAATTGCCGACGAAGCGCAGAAAGAAGGCGTTCGGACGCGCGATAAAGTCGCGCTCGTATTGACCGACCTCGAAATGCCGGAGATGGACGGCTTCATGCTCACGCGCCAGATCAAGGCCGACGACCGCATGCACGACATCCCCGTCATCATCCATTCGTCGTTGACAGGCACCGCCAATGAAACGCATGTGAAGAATGCGGGGGCGACCGGCTACGTCGCGAAGTTCGCGGCCGGCGACCTAGCCGAAGCGATCCGCCAGGCGCTCGCCGCCTGAAGCGCTCGCCGCCGCCCGCGCACTGTTAGCGCACTGTTAGCGTTTCGGAACATGCGCATGCTTGGCGCATGTTCATAGGCATTGTCCTTGCTCGCGCGTCCTGCCATGCGCACCCCTTGCCGATCTTTACGCCAGGCCGCCGCCCCACTCTTCGTCGTCTCGCCGCATCTTGACGATGCAGTGTTCAGTTGCGGCATGCTGCTCGCGAGCCGCCCCGGCTCGATCGTCTGCACGGTCTTTTGTGGCGAGCCCGTGCCGTCGCAGCATACGTCGTGGGATCAATCGGCGGGGCATCGCGATTCGAGCGTGGCGATACGTTCGCGTATCGCCGAGGACGAATGCGCGCTTGCGATCGTAGGCGCGCGTGCAGTGCGATTGCCCTTTCTCGATAGTCAGTACCGAAACGGGGCGTCCCCGGCGGTGGTCGATATCGCGCAAGCGCTCATGCAAGCCTGGCGGCAACACGGCGGCGCGCCGCTGATCGCCCCCCTCGGGCTTCATCACTCCGATCACCTCTTGGTTGGCGATGCCTGCCGCTTGCTGGCGCGCCGGCAGCGCTTGCCCGACGTCATTGTCTATGAAGAGGCACCGTATCGAACGATGAGGCAGGTCGTCGGCGCCCGATTCGCGGCGCTAGCGCGCGAAGGCTGCACGTTCGCGCCAATCGATAAAGCGGCGGCCGCATCGCTGCGCCCCCCAGGTGCCGCCAATGCAAAATGGCGAGCGGTCCACGCCTATCGAAGTCAATTGCGCGCGCTCGGCGATGCGCATCCGCACGACCTACGCGAGCCCGAGCGTTATCTGCACCTCTTCATCGATCCGGCTCCGCGGCCGCGGCCATCGGCACCGGGGTAGCGGCGGCCCGTTCCGCTTCGCGCACTTCGTTGCGCATCGACAGCACGCAAGCACCGACAACCCGCCTGCGCGGCAAAGCCCAGGCAAGGCCCGCCGCGAGCGAACCCACGTCTTGCATGAACGCGCCCTCATTGGCAAATACGGCCAGTGCCCGGCCCGATGCGGCGACAGCCTCGGCTAACGGCAGGCGCAGCCACGCGACGAGCGCCGCGTTACGGGCGAGCAGGCGCCTGCGCAGGCCCGCATTGCGCACGGGGGACGGATGGTGAGTGACTGTCAGCGCGTCGCAGTACACGATGGCATAGCCGCGATCGAGAAGGTCGAGCGACACCAGCGACTCCTCTCCCCCGATGAACAGGCGCGGCTCGTACCCGCCCACCTCGCGAAACACCTGGGTACGAAAGACGCAGGCTCCCGCCATATAGCCCACCAGCGCCGGGCCGGGCAATCCGTCCCGCTTCAACGGGCTCGCGCTCATCCGTAGACACGTGGGGTCGGCACGCTGCTCGTCGCCGACGAGGACACGCCCCGACAGCACGGCAACGCGCGGCGCCGCATCGAGGACCTTGACTGCATGCGCGAGCGAGCCGGGCGCCCAATGCGTGTCGTCGTCGCTGAACGCGATGTATTCGGTCTGCGCCGCCGCCACGCCCCAATTGCGCCCGGCCGCGCCGAGGTTCGCCTCGCATTCGACGACTCGGACATCGGCGAACCGATGCCGCAGCGCCCGCGCCGTGCCATCCGAGGAGCCGTTGTCGACGACGATGATGGCTGGGTGCTCAGGCAACTCAAGCAATCGCTCGACGGTTCTCGTCACTTCTTTGAGCCGGTTATGCGTGAGCACGACTAGGGAGATTCGCGTGTTGGCATTCATCGTAAAACTAAGGGGCGTCAGCATGCACTCGAAAAGGACAGGTAAAACGCTGCGGTTCGCGACCCGCATAGCAGCAAAAACGACTCCCACCCACGAGCGCCCCGCCACGGGCCGCTCGCGGAGAAAGGCGTCTATCGCTTTATTACATGTCCCCTGTAACGGCGTCATACGCTTGCCACGGCCAAGTAAAGATCACAGGACCGCTTCCCACCGTTGCAACGCTTCTGCACGTTCGACCGATCGCCGAAAACGATGGGCACACGGTGTGCTCGAACGCACGCAATCGCTTCGCGAACTCAATGGTGGGGCAGGTCGCGCGGGCGTCCCGGCGGTCTCTCGATACAAAGGACTGAACATGAAAATCGCACTCGTCAGCGAACACGCATCGCCCCTCGCCGCGGCGGGCGGCGTGGATAGCGGCGGCCAAAACATCTATGTCGCTCATGTCGCGCGGCAACTGCACCGGGCGGGCCACCAAGTCGATGTGTTCACGCGGCGCGATCGTGCGCTGCTGCCGGCCGTGTCGGATATGGATGGCGTGCGCGTGATTCATGTTCCGGCCGGCCCGCCCACGCAAATGCACAAAGAGCAGCTTCTCCCGTTCATGCCGGAATTCGCAGACTTTCTGGTCGGTTTCTGCCGAAGCGAGCGGACCCCGTACGCCATCGTTCACGCCAATTTCTTCATGTCTGGGCTTGCTTGCTTGAAGGTCAAGGCGGCGCTCGGCATTGCGCTTGTCACCACGTTTCATGCGCTAGGAAAAGTGCGCCGGATTCATCAAGGGGCCGACGATGGCTTCCCCGACGCCCGCTTCGAGATCGAGGAACAACTCGTGCGCGAGTCGGACGCCATCGTCGCCGAGTGTCCGCAGGACGCTGTGGATCTGCGCAAGCACTACGGGGCCGACCCGGCGCGCGTTCAAATCGTCCCGTGCGGCTTCGATACCGCGGAGTTCAGCCCCGTCGACCGCGCTGCGGCCCGGGCCGCGCTTGGGTGGCCGCAGCACCCATTCGCCGTCCTGCAACTCGGGCGGCTCGTTCCGCGTAAAGGCATCGACACGGTCGTGCGCGCACTCGCCCGGCTGCGCGAGCAAACGAGCGTCGACGCGCATCTCTATGTGGTGGGCGGTAATGCCGAGCTGCCCAACGAGATCGCCACCCCCGAAATCGCGCGCTTGCGCGGGATCGCCGCCGGCTGCGGGATTGCCGATCATGTCACCTTCGTCGGGCGCCGCGGCCGCGCGCAACTGCGCGAGTTTTACGGCGCGGCGGACGTATTCGTGACGACGCCCTGGTACGAGCCGTTCGGCATCACGCCGATCGAGGCAATGGCCTGCGCCCGCCCAGTTATAGGCGCGGATGTCGGCGGTATCCGCTACACGGTGGTCGACGGCGAAACGGGCTTTCTCGTGCCGCCGCGCGACCCCGATGCGCTGGCGGAACGCTTGGCCCGCCTCGCGCACGACGCCTCGCTCGGAGAGCGGATGGGTGAAGCCGGCTACGAGCGCGTTCATGCGAGTTTCACGTGGGCGCGCGTCGCCCGCATGTTGGAAGACGTATACCGGCAAGTTGCGCGCGCGCCGTCGAACGAGCTCTCGCTCGACGACGAGCGCACTCCCCGCGTGCGAAGCATCGGTCAGGCGCGCGCCGCCGCAGGCCGCGGCTGACGCCGACGCTCGCATGCTTGGGCCCGCTCGCACAGGCGATTGCACCATGACGAACGCCGCCGTGTTGTTCGATAAGGATGGGACGCTGCTCGAGGACGTCCCTTATAACGTCGACCCTGCCCTCATGCGGTTCGCGCCCGGCGCCGCCGATGCACTCGCGATACTCGCGGCGCACGGCTTTCGCTTGTTCGTCGTCAGCAACCAAAGCGGCGTCGCGCTGGGCCGCTTCGACTACGAGGCGCTAACCGAAATGGAGGCCCACTTGCGGCGCATGTTCGAGGCCTGCGGCTCGACGCTCCAGGGTGCCTACTGGTGCCCGCATCATTCGGACGGCACGGTGCCGCGCTACGCCTATCGCTGCACATGTCGCAAACCGGCGCCGGGGTTACTCCTACGCGCGGCGCGCGAGCATGCGATCGACCTGCGGCAGAGTTGGCTCGTCGGCGACATCCTCGACGATATCGAAGCGGGCACCCGGGCCGGATGCCGCACCGTGCTCATCGACAACGGCAACGAAACGCAATGGGTGCCGGGCCCCAACCGCGTGCCGACGCTGCGGGAGCCCGACTTGCTTCACGCGGTCCTGGCCATCGTTCGCAAGCATGAGGCCGCGCTCGCTCGCGGTGCTGTCTGTGCTCCAACCGAACATCATCGCCCGGCCCATGCAGCCGCACCGCCCAACGTAGATGCGGCAACGGGGGGCAGCCGATGAGCGCGCTCCCGTTCAAGATCGCCCCGGTGCTCTCGCAGGCACCCGAACGCGAGACATCGGTCCATCCATGGGGCGCGGAGGTGAAGCGCATCCTTTGCGTCCGCCTCGATCGGCTCGGCGATATCCTGATGACGACGCCCGCCATCCACGCATTGCGCGCGGCGGTGCCGGGCCGGCATATCACTTTGCTCACATCCAGCATCGGTGCGCAGGCCGCACCGTTCTTGAGCGACATAGACGATGTCATCGCTTACGACGCACCGTGGCACGGGCTCACGGCCTCGTCGTCGCGGCAAGCCGATATCGCCATGCAACGCAAGCTCGAAGCCGGCCATTTCGATGCGGCCGCGATCTTCACCGTCTACAGTCAGAGCGCGCTGCCGGCTGCGATGCTTTGCTATCAGGCCGGCATATCGCGACGGCTCGCCCATTGCCGAGAAAATCCTTACGGACTCCTAACGGATTGGGTGTGCGAAACCGAGCCGCACGCCGGCGTTCGCCACGAGGTGGAGCGCCAATTGGCGCTCGTCGCCAGCGTCGGCGCGAGCTGCACCGACACACGCATGCGATTTCACGTCGACAACCCCGCGCGCGAGGCGCTGACCGCGCGTCTCGCCTCGCGCGGCATCGCGCCACACGGCCCGTGTTTCGTGCTTCATCCGGGCGCCAGCGCGCCTTCAAGACGCTATCCGCCTGAGCGCTTCGGTGAAGTCGCCGCGCGGCTTGCGCGCTCGACGCCGTGGCCGATCCTGCTGACCGGCAGCGCCGACGAGGCGCCGCTGATCGGCAATGTGATCGCCGCCGCCGGACCCGCCGTTCGCGCACGCCTACATGATTTATCAGGACTCCTTAACATCGCCGAATTCGCCGCACTGATCGAGCGCGCAACGGTGCTCGTCTCGAACAATAGCGGCCCCGTGCATTTCGCCTCGGCGTTCGCTACGCCCGTGGTCGATCTCTACGCGCTCACCAATCCTCAACACACCCCGTGGCAAACCGTGCAGCGCGTGCTCTTTCGCGATGTCGATTGCCGCTGGTGCTACCGCAGTGTTTGCCCGCAGCGGCACCATCGTTGCCTGCTAGGCGTGCCCGCCTCCGAGGTGGCGGACGCGGCGCTCGAGCTGGCCACCGAACGCAGCACGCACCCGATCGATGCCTGGCCCGCTGATGCGAACGCGGCATCGGCGCGCGCCTCGATCCTTTCCTGACCGTCGCCGGAAAACCGTCATGTACACACTCGGAATCAATGCCGTTTATCACGATAGTGCCGCGACGCTCGTCAAAGACGGCGTCGTGATCGCCGCCGCGGAGGACGAGCGCTTCACGCACGTGAAGCACGCGAAGCGGCCCGTGCCGTTCTCGACCTGGCAAATGCCGTTCGATGCGATTGACTATTGCCTGAAGGAGGCGGGCGTTACATTGGCCGATGTCGATCACGTCGCGTATTCGTACGACCCCGCACTCTTGCCGGCGATGCCCGGTCCTACGCGCGGCACCGCGACGATTGCGCTGCCGCTCGAGCCCAGCTTGCAACGCACGACGAATCCGAACGAGTCGCCTTGGGACCCGCTGTTCGTCAGCTATATCGTCAATGCGCGCGCACAACTCGTCGACGGCGCGCCGCACCATCTCGCCAAGCGCTTTCGCGCGCCGGACGGCGGACACCGCTTCGCTTGGCACTACGTCGAACATCATCTGGCGCATGAGGCCAGCGCTTTTCTCGCGGCGCCGATCGGCGACACGGCCGTGCTGACGATGGATGGCCGCGGCGAAGGCGCCACGACGAGTCTTGGCCAATTCGCGGACGGGCAATACAAGCGCATCAAGCAAGTGGAGCTGCCGCATTCGCTTGGGCTGCTTTACGAGGCCGTCACGAGTTGGCTCGGCTTTCTGCATTCGTCGGACGAGTACAAGGTCATGGCACTTGCGGCCTTCGGCCATCCGAGTTACGCCGATGTCTTCCGAGAAATCGTCCGCTACCGCGGTAACGGCAGCTATACGGTCGAAGAGCCCAACTTGGTCGAACGCTTCGGGCAACCGCGCGAACGGGGCGGCCCGCTCGAGCAGCGTCATTACGATATCGCGGCCTCGCTGCAAACCGTGCTCGAGGAGACCGTGCTTGAACTCGCGCGCTGGCTGCACGAACGCACGGGCTTGCCGCGGCTTTGCATGGCGGGCGGCGTCGCGCTGAACTGCGTCATGAACGCCCGAATACGCGATGAGGGCCCGTTCGATGAAGTCTGGGTCCAGCCGGCCGCGGGCGACGCCGGCACCGCACTCGGCGCAGCGCTGTGGATCGATTGGCGCGAGCGCTGCCTGACGGGCGATTCGTCGCGCCGTTGGACGATGGATCACGCGTACCTCGGGCCTGCCTACCCGGACGATGAAATCGAAGCGTTCCTTCGGTGGTCGAAGATGCCGTTCGAGCGGCTAACCGATGTTGCCGGGCAGACGGCGGACTTGCTCACAGCGGGGAAGGTCATCGGCTGGTATCAAGGGCGGACCGAATTCGGGCCGCGGGCGCTGGGCGCTCGCTCGATTCTCGCCTCGCCCATCGATCCGGGCATGCAGGCCAAACTGAACGAGATCAAAGACCGCGAAGATTTTCGCCCGGTCGCGCCCGTCGTGATGCAAGAGCACGCGGGCGAATGGTTCGTCGGCGCACGCGTCGCGCCATTCATGCTGTTTATCTTCGACGTGCGCCCCGAAGTGGCCGAGCGTATCCCGGCCGTGTGCCACGTCGACGGCACGGCGCGCGTCCAGACCGTGAACCGTGCGCAGCATCCGCTTTATTACGATCTGCTCGCGGCGTTCCATGCGCGCACCGGCGTGCCCATTCTCGTCAATACGTCGTTCAATACGCGGGGAGAGCCAATGGTCAATTCGCCGCGCGATGCGCTCGAATCATTCTGGACATCGCCCCTCGATGCATTGGTGATAGGGCCGTTCCTCGTCACGAAGCAAGGAGCCGTGGCGTGAGCACCGATATGGCCGCCCAACGCCAGCAGGATCTGGCTGCGCCGCAGGAGGTGGACGAAGCAGCGGCCTTGCGTCCGGGCGTCTCGGTCGTCGTGCCGACCTGGCGCCGCCCGGAACTGCTCGACCGATGCCTCCAGGCGCTCGTGCGTCAAACGCTCGCGCCGCAACGCTACGAGATCATCGTTTGCGACGACGGTCCCGACGATGCCACGCGCGCGCTCGTCGAGCGTGTCGCCGATACGCATCGTGCGCGAGGGCTGCTTATTCGCTATTTGCCTATCGTGGCAACGCAAGGGCCGGCGGGCGCGCGCAACGCCGGATGGCGGCGCGCACGCGGCGAAACGATCGCATTCACCGACGACGATACGATCCCCGATCCGCGCTGGCTCGAAGCAGGACTTGCCGCGATGGCCGGCGATGCATGCGCCGCATCAGGGGGGATCGTCGTGCCGCTGCCCGATCGCCCGACCGATTACGAGGCCGACGCGAGCGGGCTCGAAGGCGCGGAATTCGTCACGGCGAACGCGTTCGTGAAGCGCGCGGCGCTGATCGCCGTCAATGGCTTCGACGAACGCTTCACTTCGGCTTGGCGCGAGGACTCCGATTTGCAGTTCTCGCTGCTTGACGCGGGCGGGCAGGTCGTCAAAGCGCCCGACGCAATCGTCGTCCACCCGGTGCGGCCGGCACGTTGGGGCGTCAGCCTCTCGCAACAGCGCAAGAGTGCATTCGAAGCGCTGCTCTATCGAAAGCATCCCGCGCTATATCGCCAGCGGATCGCCGGCACAGCCCCCCTCGCCTATTACGCGACGGTGGGAGCGGCCTTCATCGCGATCGCCGGCGCCGCGGCGCGCGCGCCGTCGGCGGCCGGCGCCGGCGCGCTTATCTGGCTCGCGTTGACCGCACGCTTTTTTTCGTTGCGCATGCGAGCCCGCAGCCGGGCATGGACGCACGTCGCCGAAATGGCTGCAACCTCCGCATTGATTCCGTTTCTCTCCATTTACTGGCGTCTGCGCGGCGCCATTCGCTACCGGACATGGTTTCTCTAATGCGCTTCTCTCCCGCTTCACCGGACTTCACGCCGCCGCGACGCGTCGCGATTTTTCGCGCGCTGCAGCTCGGCGATTTGCTCTGCGCGGTGCCGGCGCTTCGCGCGCTACGCCGCGCTTGGCCCGATACGTACCTCACCCTGATCGGACTGCCATGGGCAACACGCTTCGTCGAGCGGTTCTCGTCGCTGATCGACGATCTCGTGATTTTCCCGGGCGCGCGCGGCTTTCCCGAGCAGGCGGAAACCGACGTGGGCCTGCCGAAGTTCTACGCCGCCATGCGCGCACGGCGGTTCGATCTCGTCTTGCAGATGCACGGCAGCGGCGGCCCGGCCAACGATATCGTCAAACGCATGGGCGCCGCGGCCTATGCCGGGTTTCACCAGCCGCAGGAAACACCTGAGCCGGGCTTCATCCCGTGGCCCGACGATCTGCCCGAGCCGAGCCGCTATCTCGCGCTCGTTCGCGCGCTCGGCATCGATGCGCACGACGACACGCTTTGGTTTCCGCTCACGCCGCACGATCGCTGCGAATATGCGGCGCTCGAGGCGCAGTACGGGATCGAGCCTGAGCGGCTGATCGTGCTGCATCCGGGCGCGCAACTGCCGTCGCGGCGCTGGCCGCCCGCGCGTTTTGCCGAAGTGGCCGATACGCTTTCCGCCCACGGATGGCAGATCGCGATCACGGGCACCGCGAATGAAGCAGCGATCACGGCCTCCGTGCTCGGCGCCATGACCGCGCCCGCCCTGCATCTGACCGGATCGACCACACTGGGCGGGCTCGCCGCGCTGGTCGATCGCGCGCGGCTGGTTATCTGCAACGACACGGGTATCTCGCATGTCGCCGCGGCCATGCGCACGCCGAGTACCGTCATCGCCTCGGGCAGCGATACGCGCCGCTGGGCGCCGCTCGATCGCACGCGCCATCGCGTGCTGGCCGATTATCCGCCGTGCCGTCCGTGCGCGTTTCGCGATTGTCCGTTCGGCCACACCTGTGCGCTCAACGTGAGCGTTTCGCATGTCGTCGAAACGGCGCTCGATCAACTCGCGCACTGTGCACGCACTCGGCCTTTCGGCGAAGGCGTGCTGCACGCGCGCATCGCGCATCGATCGCAGGAGAGCGGCCATGCAACGTGATCGACCGTTACGCGTGCTGACGTGGCACGTCCACGGCAACTACCTCTATTACCTCACGCAGGCACCACACGACTTCTGGCTCGTCACGCGCCCCGGCAACCCGCCGGGGCACGCGGGCCGCACCGGCGTGCTGCCATGGGGAGAGAATGTGCACGAGGTCGATGCGGCCGCTGTATCGAAACGCGAGTTCGACGTCGTGCTTTATCAGCATCGCGATCATTGGGAACGCGACCGCTTGACCGTGCTTTCCGAGGCGCAGCGCAAGCTACCGACGATCTATCTCGAACACGACCCGCCTCAGAACAACCCGTTTTGCGAGCGGCACTGGGTCGACGATCCCGCCGTTCCGATCGTGCACGTTACGCACTTCAACCGCTTGATGTGGGACTGCGGCGACGTGCCGACACGCGTCATCGAGCATGGCGTGCGGGTACCGGAGGACGTGCGCTATACCGGCGAGCTCGATCGCGGGATCGTCGTCATCAACCATCTCGCGACACGTGGCCGGCGGCTAGGCGCCGACCTCTATCGCTCGGTGGCCGAACGCATTCCGCTCGATCTCGTCGGCATGGACGCCCAAGCTGCCGGTGGCCTCGGCGAAATCGGGAATCTCGATCTGGCAGCGTTCACGGCACGGTATCGATTCTTCTTCAATCCGATTCGATGGACGAGCCTCGGGCTTGCGGTGATCGAGGCAATGACGATCGGCATGCCGATCGTCGGCGTGGCGAGCACGGAGCTGCCGACCGTCATCGTCAACGGCGAGAACGGCTACGTCGCCACCCACATCGACGCACTCGTCGAGCACATGCGCGAACTGCTAGCCAACCCACGGGAAGCACGTCGGCTTGGCGAAGGGGCGCGCCGCACAGCGCTCGAACGGTTCGGCATCGACCGGTTCGCTCGCGATTGGGATCGTCTGCTGCGCGAGGTCGCGCAATGACCATGAGCATGAGCAATAAGCCATGAGCCATCCGCAATGAACTGGAGCCACCGGCAATGAAAGAACTCGATCGAAAGCGGATACTCGTGACGGGCGGTGCGGGCTTCCTCGGCTCGCACCTGTGCGAACGGCTCGTCGAGGCGGGCCATGACGTCCTATGCGTCGACAATTTTTTCACGGGCACGCGCGAGAATGTCGCTCACTTGCTCGAGCGCAGCAACTTCGAACTGATGCGGCACGACGTGACGTTTCCGCTCTATGTCGAAGTCGATGAAATCTACAATCTCGCCTGCCCCGCTTCGCCCGTTCACTATCAGTACGACCCCGTGCGCACAACGAAAACGAGTGTGCACGGCGCGATCAATCTGCTCGGGCTGGCCAAGCGCGTACGCGCGAAGATATTTCAAGCATCGACGAGCGAAGTGTATGGCGATGCCCGCGTTCATCCGCAGAAGGAGGACTATTGGGGGCACGTCAACCCGATCGGCCCGCGCTCCTGCTACGACGAAGGCAAACGCTGCGCCGAAACGCTGTTCGCCGATTACCGGCGGCAGTACGGCCTCGAAATCCGCATCGCCCGCATTTTCAACACATACGGGCCCCGCATGCATCCGGCGGACGGGCGCGTCGTCTCCAACTTTATGGTGCAGGCGCTCTCGGGCGAGCCTTTGACCGTCTACGGCGACGGTACCCAGACGCGATCGCTTTGCTACGTCGACGATATGATCGACGCGTTCATTCGTTTGATGAATGCGCCCGACGGCGCATGCGATCCCGTCAATCTTGGCAATCCGCATGAAATCGCGATGCTTCAATTGGCAGAGCACGTACGCCATGCCACGGGCTCGGAGAGTGAAATCGTCTTTCGTCCTTTGCCGCTCGACGATCCGTGGCATCGCCAGCCCGACATTTCAACCGCAAGGGCGCTGCTCGATTGGCGTCCGACCACATCGCTCGATGAAGGACTACGCGCGACGGCCGCACACTTCCGGGCGCGTCTCGAGGGTGCGGCAATCGCCGCTTCACGCATGAGCGGCTAGCCGCCGGATCTCGGCGGCCAGCGCATTGATCGGAACCGGCTTGACGAAATGCGCACCGAACCCCGCCCGGGCGGTTCGCTCACGCATCGCCGGATCGCTGTGTCCCGTCAGCGCAATCGCGGGCGGCGAAGCACTGTCGTACTCGCGAGCCATGTCCTGAATGCGGGCGAGGACTTCGCACCCATCCTCATCGCCGATCGAGATGTCACAGACGAGGACGCCGGGCCACTGCGATCGTGCTGTGTCTTTCAGGTGCTGCAACGCGTCGGCACCGGACGCAGCGAGCGCGACGCGCGCACCGTTCGCGACGAGCGCGGCTTCGAGCGCATCGCGCGCCTCCTCATCGTCGTCGATGGCGAGCACGTTGATGCCGTCGAGCCGTGACGTAACGAGCGCGATCGGCGTGACCACGCCGTCCGCGCCCACCACCGGCAGCAGCGGAAGCGATGCCACGTAGCCCACGTGCCCATCGATCGCCATCGGCAAAAACGTGCCGCCCGCCGCGCCGAGGATGTGCTCGGCTTCGGCCGCCTGTTCGGCCGTCAGCGGCGCCGGCTCGGCCTGGGCGCCGAGCACGGCCAGCCATGCGGCGTTGCCCCCGCGTTGCGCACGCAACTCGACGCGCGAACCCGGCGCCGCATGCGCGATCTCGTTCGCGCACAGCATGGCGACGACGCGCTGCACTTGCTCGGTTTCGCCCGTCACCGGAAGATCGGGGTCGGCCACGCGCAGGCTGAACTCGACCCCGTGCGCGGTCGCTTCGGTCACCACGCGCGCGGCGATTTCCGCCGCGAGCTCGCCCACGCGGATCGGCCTTGCAGCCAGCCTGCGCTGCGTGTGTTCGAGCTCGCCCTGCTCGCGCTGCAGCGCCCACATCCGCGCATAGACGCCGTCCGGGTGAGCGATCAAATCGTTATGCCTTCCCTGCTCGACAATGCGCCCATGCTCCATAACGAGGATGTTGGCGGCATCGACCACCGTCGACAATCGGTGCGCGATCACGATCGACGTGCGCCCTTCGGCGAGCCGGTGAAATTCATGCTGAATCGCGCGCTCGGAGCGTGTATCGAGCGCGGAAGTCGCTTCATCGAACACGATGATCGGAGGATCTTTCAAAAACGCGCGCGCGATGGCAATGCGTTGCCGCTCGCCGCCGGAGAGCCGCAGCCCCCGCTCGCCGACACGCGTGTCGTAATGGTCGGGTAGCCGTTCGATGAATTCGTCGAGCTGGGCAGCGCGGGCGGCGCGCACGATATCGGCACGCATCGCTTTCTCGAGTCCATAGCCGATGTTGTAGGCGATCGTATCGTTGAAGAGCACTGTGTCTTGCGGCACGATGCCGATCGCTTCGCGCAGCGAACGCCGCGTGACGTGCTGCAGGTCTTGCCCATCGATCGTCACTTTGCCGCGCGTCGGCGCGTACAAGCGAAATAAAAGCCGCATAAGCGTGGACTTGCCGGACCCGCTGCCGCCGACGACGGCGAGCGTGCCACCCGCCCTCGCGCGAAAATCCACATCGTGCAAGATCTGGCGCGCCGCATCGTAGCCGAACTCGATATGCTCGAAAGCGATTTCGCCGGCCGTGACGATCAACGGCCTGGCGCCAGGCGCGTCGCGATCCTCGTCGCTCGTTTCGTCGCCGCCCTCGAGGCTGTCGCCGGCCAGCACGGTGAACATGCGCTCTACATTGACGAGGGCGTCATTGGTCTCGCGGAACACGAAGCCGAGCGTATTCAGCGGCATGCAGACCTGCACGATATACGCGTTCACGAGCACGAGGTCGCCTAGCGTCATACGCCCCGCGACGACATATTGCACGGCCAGCAGCATCATCACGCCGATCCCGAGGCAAACAATGGCGCTTTGCCCGATATGCAGCGTGGTGAGCGCGCGCTGATTGGCTAAGCGCGCGACGATCCATCGGCTCAGCACGCTGCGATAACGGGCAGTCTCGAACTCCTCGGCAGCGAAGTACTTCACCGTATCGTAGTTGAGCATGCTATCGACGAGCCGGCTGTCGGACGCCGCTTCGAGATGATTGACTTCCCGCTGCACGCGCATGCGGCGGCGCGTAAAGATAATCGTGTAGCCCGCGTAGCTCACGAGCGTTGCCGCGATGATCCAACAAAACGTGGCCGTGAAGTTGGTAGCAATAATGCCAATCACGGTGCCAATTTCGATTATCGCGGGAATGATCGTAAACAAACCCACGCCGAGGAGGTAACCGACGCCGTCGGTCCCCTTTTGCACGTCGCGTACGATCGATCCCGTCTCGCGATGCGAGTGAAAGCGCGGGCCGAGCCGGTGCAGCCGCGCGAATGTACGCTCCGCGAGTTCCGCCACCGTGTGCTGCGTGACGGTGCTGAATATGACATCGCGCGCCTCGCCGAGCGCATCGCCGACGAAGCGCAGCAATGCATAGGCAAGCACCAGAAAAACCGGGAACAGAGCCAGCGCGGGGCGATGACCGAGGTCGTCGATAATCTCGCGCAGCGCAAGCGGCACCGAGACACCGGCGAGCTTCGCGGCGATCATCAATGCGGTGGCGCCTAACGTTTGCGCCCGATAACGCCACATCGCCTGCCAGATGTCCGCGGCGATGCGCCCTTTTATCCGTGCTCGGATGCGGGGCTCCGTTCGCTTCACACGCCTATCCTCGTTCGGCGTCGACGAGGATCGATTGTCCGACCTCGATCAGCAGATTGCATTCGTCGAGGTCAGTGCCGCTCTCCGACATATGCCGGCGCAGCGCGTCCTCGGCGGTGGCGCGCAGCGATTCGCGTGCGCGCAATCGCGCAGCGCCGTGCAGCTCGCCGTAGCGGGCGAGCACCGCAGGCTCGATGATGAGATTTATCGCACAGCGCGAATCGAGAATACTCATGCTGCCGGCCGATTCGACCCACGAAACCTGAATCGTGACGACGCCTTCCGAATCGGTGACGTGCGTGATCGATGTGGACGGGAATGGGAAACTTTTGAACAAAGCTCGTTCGATTTCCGCAAGGCTTTGCTGCGCATTGAGTGAGACGCTCATCGTGCAATCCTCTCCGCTGACGGGCACCTTGGCGGCCCCATCGTACCGCCGCGCCCGCGATCAATGTGTTGTGCAATCCCCGTTCCTGCCCTATGCCCGCATTCGCTGGGCAGGCTCGAGCGCCGTTCGCGGCATGCTCGTTGCGGCGGGGAAAAGGGTGCGTGCGACGGTTGAAATTGGACGCGCATCCACGCAACCTTAACGGAGGACGATGATGAAAACTTCGACGAAGACGCTGCTCGTGTCAGCACTGACAATCGCATGTGCAGGCGGGGCCTATGCCCAGGGTGCGGGGGGCTCTGCCGGGGCAGGCGGCGCGGGCGGCGCCGGCGCGGGGGTACGGGGCGGAACCGGAGTCGCCCCAAGCGGCAACACCTTGGAGCAACCGAGCGTTCAGCCGGGCATGAACGGCGACACCAGCACCTACGACCAGCAGCACCGGTCGATGCGCAGCCGCCACAACAAGGGCGGCTACGGGAGCCCCGGCGCGACGGGGACGAACTCGGGCCGCTCGACGGTTTCGCCGGAAATGAACCAACGCGAACCGTCCGATACGACAGGCTACCCGCCCAAAGAAGAGGGACAAACCTATAACAGCGACCACGAACACCATTAATCGCGGATAAGCGAGTCAGTCCCCGCCCGGAAGTCGCGTCG
Source organism: uncultured Burkholderiaceae bacterium (assembly GCA_966212065.1). GTDB lineage: Bacteria > Pseudomonadota > Gammaproteobacteria > Burkholderiales > Burkholderiaceae > Trinickia. Next base: position 50,719 of record CBIHOQ010000021.1, on the reverse strand, counting down.
AGGCGACGACACGAGCGATTTGCCGTTTCGCCGCCTCGTACACGCGATCGGGCGTGAAACCGAACTTCCCCTGGAGGTCGCGTATCGGCGCGGATGCGCCGAACGTGTGCATCACGATTTTCTCGCCCGTGCGCCCGACATAGCGATCCCATCCGAGCGTCGCCGCTTGTTCGACCGCCACGCGCGCATCGATCTCGGGCGGCAGCACCGTATCTTTGTAGGCGTCATTCTGCAGTTCGAAGATGTCCCATGACGGCATCGATACGACGCGCGCCGCAATCCCTTCCTGCGTGAGCCGTTCGTACGCCTGAATGCAGACCTGCACCTCGCTGCCCGTCGCCAGCAAGAGCACCTTCGGCGCGCTGCCGTCGGGCGGATCGGCCAGCACGTAGGCTCCACGGCGCAAGCCTTCGGCCGCACCGTACTTCGTGCGATCGAGCGTGGGCAGCGGCTGGCGCGAAAGCACGAGCGCAGCGGGCCGGCGCGCGTCGCTCAGTGCGACGCACCAGGCTTCGCGCACTTCGTTGGCATCGGCGGGACGCAGTACCGTCAACCCCGGAATCGCACGCAATGAGGCGAGTTGTTCGATCGGTTGATGCGTCGGGCCGTCTTCGCCTAGACCGATAGAGTCGTGCGTGAACACGAAGACGACAGGAATTTCCATCAACGCGGCGAGGCGAATCGGCGGCTTCATGTAATCGCTGAAGATCAGGAACGTTCCCGTATAGGGCCGTAAGTTCGATAGCGCGAGACCGTTGGTGATCGCACCCATCGCATGCTCGCGCACGCCGAAGTGCAGATTCCGGCCTTGGGGCTCTTCGGCGGAAAAACTGCCGGCGCCGTCGAATGTCAGTAATGTCTTAGTCGAAGGCGCGAGGTCCGCGGCGCCGCCGAGTATCCACGGGACGCGTTTCGCAATCGCATTGAGCACTTCGCCGGAAGATGCGCGGGTCGCCTCGCCTTTGGCATCGGGGTCGAACGACGGCAATCCGGCGTCCCAGCCATCGGGCAGCGCGTGCCGGTCGATCAGTTCAAGTTCGCGAGCCAGTTCAGGATAGCGCTGCGCATAAGCCTGAAGGCGCGCCTTCCACGCCTCGCGCTCGTGCTTGCCGCGCTCGCCAATGCCTTGCGCGAATCGCTCCTGCACGTGCGGCGGCACGTAAAACTGCTTTTCCTCCGGCCAGCCGTAGGCGCGTTTCGCGAGCGCGACTTCCTCTTCCCCGAGTGCGTCGCTATGCGCGGCCGACGTGCCCTGCTTATGCGGCGCACCCCAGCCGATCACGCTCTTGACGATGATTATCGTGGGCGCATCGTCCATTCGTTTCGCATCGGTCACGGCCGCCTCGAGCGCGGCTAGATCGTTCGCATCGTCCACGGTCAACGTATGCCAGCCATAACCGTGGAAACGCGACTGCACGTTGTCGCTATAGGCAAGATCGGTGTGCCCCTCGATCGTCACGCGGTTACTGTCGTAAATCCAAGTTAGATTGGAAAGACGCAGATGCCCGGCCAATGACGCCGCTTCGTGCGAGACGCCTTCCATCAAATCGCCGTCGCCGGCAAACGCATAGACCCGATAATCGAACAGCCGTAAATCGTCGCGATTGTATCGAGCCGCATACCAGCGCGAGGCGATCGCCATGCCGACGCTATTGCCGAGTCCTTGCCCGAGCGGGCCCGTTGTCGTTTCGACCCCGGAGGTCAAGCGGTACTCCGGATGGCCCGGGGTCTTGCTGTCGATTTGCCGGAAACGACGAATGTCATCGAGCGAAACCGCCGGCTCTTGTGTCGCGCAGCCTCGATCGTCGACGGCTTTTACATTAGCGAGGTGAAGCAGCGAATAGAGCAGCATCGACGCATGGCCGACGGAGAGGACGAAGCGGTCTCGGTTGGGCCACAACGGCTCGTTCGGGTCGTAGCGCAAATGATGCTGCCAGAGCTGATAGGCGACGGGAGCAAGCCCCATCGGCGCGCCGGCGTGACCGGAATTGGCCTTTTGTACGGCATCCATCGACAGCGTGCGGATCGTATCGATGCAAAGCTGGTCGAGTGCAGGATCTAAGCGCATGGCGAAAGCTTCCTATTGAAGGGGCGCGGGCGATGCGACTCGTCGAGCAACGCCCGTACCTCGCTATTGGGCGTAGTGAACGCGTGCCGGCGAAAAGCGGATGGCACCCGGAAAATGCTGCAACGCCGCTGCACCTTTTACGACATGCTGCCGGCGGTGGGCGGATACGGGCGGCGAGGCGCATCTCTGCCACGGCATGGAACGGTCGTTGCTCGATTCCTAGGCGTGTCCAACATCGTTCAAGGAGGCATACATGGCCCAGCATCCGGCCCATGCGCAAGATCACCGGCATCCCGGCCAGCCGTCGCCTGTGGCGGTCCAAAAGGCGCTCGCAGGCGTCGACTATCCGACGACGCGCGAGCATCTCGCCGAAACAGCACGCGCGCATCATGCGGACAGCGAAATCGTGGACCTGATCGATCGGCTGCCGGATAAGAACTACGACAGCCCAGCGGCGGTCTCGAAGGCGATCGCGCAAGTGCAATGAGTCAAGTCACGAACCGATAAAGGAGGATCTATGAGCATCTCACCCGATCCCATCGGCAGCAGCGGGGAGACCCGCATCGTCGGCAAGGGAAGCGCAACGGCCGAGGGCCCAGGCCCCTATGTGATGGCCGCGAGCACGCTCGAGGGCGATAAGGTCATGAGTTCCGATGACAAGGACGTGGGCAAGATCAAGGAGATCATGCTCGATGTCTACACGGGCCGCATCGCTTATGCGGTCATGTCGAGCGGCGGTTTTCTCGGCATCGGCGATAAGCTGCTCGCGATTCCATGGAGTGCATTGACGCTCGATACGGATCGCAAATGCTTTTTGCTTTCCGTGGGCGCCGACACCGTTAAGAACGCTCCCGGCTTCGATAAGGATCATTGGCCTGTCATGGCCGACGTCGCGTGGGCTAGCGAATTGCATGACTATTACGGCAGCGCGCCCTATTGGGATTCGAATATGGAGCCTGTCGAAACGACCGGCGTGGCGCCGGGCACGCCCCCGACAGGTGACGAGCGTCGCTAGTAGCCACTAGCGTCGAGTGCTTGGAGGGCGCCGGCGCCGGTGTAGTGCGCGGCGGCGGCCACACGGGCGCCGCCCTTGGTTTGGAGGCCGCCCGCGTGGCTCATGCGTGGCTCATAACGGGCGAACAAGCGGGCGGATATTTTTGCGAAAGCGACTAGCCTCCGCCGATACCCTGCAGTACGCGCCCCGTCCCCCCGCAGATCGTGCAAGGCTGCCCTTCCACCATGCCGGTGCCGCGGCATACACGGCAGGGGCTCTCGCCGACGCCCGGGGCGTCCGGAGGCGCTTCGTCTCCTGGGTTCTTGGGTTCCTGGCTTTCTGGCATGGACGTTTTCCTCAGTTCGCGGCGCAGCCGTGGGTCGCTCGCCGACACCCGCAGCGGTAGCAAAAAGCGGACCGGCGCCGGACTCTGGTATCGGTCAATTATGCCCAGCGAATTAACTGATACTCATTAGACGCACCGAAGCCGATCGGATCCATTCTCAAGTTCTTTGCAAAGGACATTCGACCGAACCCATCGAAACAAATAGGGCAGCAAAGAAAGATGCATCTTTCGTATTGCGAACTTCTGAAGACGGCATTAGTATTTCGGTTACCGAGAATATTGTCTATGCGGGCCGCATAGACAGGGGTTGCGAAACAATTACCGCATCACCCACGGGGATGCACGCCCCTGCTGGTAATTGCTACCATATTTGTTCGGTTGAAAACAATATATAGTCAAACGTTTTTAATGTGTCACATGAATAGCCATTCCGAACCCATATTTTTTCTTTCCCGACTGGAATTCTTTCCGGTCAAGCTCAGCGTCTTATGTCGAGTAGGTAATTGATGCGTGGACCACCGGTGCAACTGCTACTGCCCGTCACGATGAAAAAAAACCAACCGTCTATTCGATTGGAGACAAACATGCTGAGCCCACACGAACTTGCCACGCTGATGCTGGTCAGGGATGCACCTGACCAGATTGTCGACCGCGCCGAACTCGGCGCGTTGCTCGAGCGCCATCTCATCGCGCTCGAACCGGTGGAGGACATCGGCCGACGCCGTCCGCGTATCACCGAAAACGGAAATTCCATTCTCGAAGCCTGCTCGCGCTTGCGGTAACGCAGTGCGGTTCGGGCTAGGCTGCGCGATAAGGTTGAGAGGCCTTCATCGCGCCGGCCTGCTTTCAACTACGTCAATCGCTAATAAAAGGAGAGCGGACATGACAAAAAGGGTTGCCCTCGTGACGGGCGGCATGGGTGGCATTGGCGAGGCGATCAGCATCCGGCTGCATGACGTCGGCCATGCCGTGGTGGTTACCTATTCGCCGAACAATACGGGCGCCGACGACTGGCTCGCGCGCATGGAAGGGACGGGCCGGCAGTTTCGCGCCTATCCCGTCGACGTCGCGGATTACGACTCGTGCGTACGCTGCGCCGCGCAGATCAACGCCGAAGTTGGGCCCGTCGACATCCTCGTGAACAACGCGGGCATAACGCGCGATGCGAGCTTCAAGAAACTCGACAAAGGCGGATGGGACGCCGTGCTCAGCACGAATCTCGATTCGGTCTTCAACATGACAAAGCAGTGGTACGAGACGATGACGACACGCGGCTGGGGCCGCATCGTGAACGTCTCGTCGGTCATCGGCTCCAAGGGCGGGTTCGGACAAACCAATTACGCGGCAGCCAAAGCGGGGATGCATGGCTTCACGAAATCGCTCGCGCTCGAAGTGGCGCGTAAAGGCGTGACCGTCAATACGGTGTCGCCGGGCTTCATCGCGACGCGCATGGTCACGGCCGTCCCCGAAGAAATCATGAACACGAAGATCCTGCCGGAAATTCCGGTCGGGCGCCTCGGCCAGCCCGAGGAAGTCGCCGCGCTCGTCGCCTATCTGTGTTCGAACGAAGCCGCGTTCGTCACGGGCGCGAATATCGCGATCAACGGCGGCCAGCACTTGCAGTAACCCTCAACGGGCCGGCACGCCGGCCCGTTGTTGCCCGTGCCGCTCACCTTCCTTCGCTCACCTTCGCTCCCCATGGCCTAGCGGCCGGCCCCCGCACTGGCCGGAGCAGGCGCCAAGCCCGGCACGCGTTATGCGCGGAACGCCGGTGGACAGTCATTTCCGAAGGAGCTTCCTGATGAACGTCCATAGCGGCAAATCGCAGGACGAGCGTGTCGCCGCCCGCAAACATCGAAAGCAGCCGTCCCTCGAGCAGCCCGGCGGCGAAATGGCAGTCGACGGCACGCAGGCCGATGCAACCCATAGCAGCGGCCAGTTGTCCGAAGCCGGCAAGCGCGCCTGGCAAACCGGAACGGGTATGGACGGCGGCGGCAAGCGCCGATAACCCGCACACCGCATCGATTTTGGAACGCGCGTTGCTCGCTTGAGAACTGCGCTAGCGCACCAGCGCTTCATCCATAGGAGAGATGCTATGCGTACTCACAGCACAACTAGCACGACCCGTACGACGGGCGCCCCGCAAGGCGCGCGCATCGTAGGCAAGGGCAGCGAAACGGCAGCGGGGCCGGGCCCCGAAGTCATGGCCGCCAGCACGCTCGACGGCGACAAGATTCTCAGCACCGATGGCGACGAAGTCGGCAAGGTCAAAGACATCATGCTCGACGTGCAAGCCGGGCGCATCGCTTACGTCGTTATGTCGAGCGGCGGCTTTCTAGGCATTGGCGATAAGCTGCTCGCGATTCCGTGGAACGCACTGACGCTCGATACCACGCGCAAATGCTTCTTGGTCGCGCTCTCGTCGGAACGGATCAAGAACGCGCCGGGCTTCGACAAGCAGAATTGGCCGTCGATGGCCGACACTACTTGGGCGACGTCCCTGCATGAGTACTACGGAAGTCAACCGTACTGGCGCAGCCTCGGCGCCGACGACGAATACGAAGGCGATTACGACGTGGCACGCGACGACTTGGATCCGGATGCACCCGAAGCAGGAGGCGTCAAGCTTTAGACTTGCAGTGGTGCCGGCGGCCGCCTTGCACGACGGCCGCCGTTACACCCGCCGTTACACCGTTGTCGCGGGGGCGTCGATGACCTCCGCACCGTTAGCCAAGCAGTCCGAATAATTCGCTTCGCCGGAGGCTTGGACCGCAAACGGATCTGCCCACGGGACAGCCTCCATGGGCGATGCCTCATCGATGCAGCGTCGAGCGCAACGTCGAGACCTCCCGCGGCGCCACCGGCTGTGCTTCATTGCCCCAGGCATTGCGGATAAAAGTCAGTACGCGCGCCATCTCCGTGTCGTTTAGCTTGCCGATGAACGAGGTCATCTCGCGCGGCTTCGGCCCGCCGTTCGTCTCGGCGCTGCGCGAGCCGTCGATGAGCAGGCGAATGAGCGACGTCGAATGCGGTGCCACGACAACAGGATTGCCCGCCAAGCGCGGATACTTGCCGGGTACACCGCGGCCATCGGCCTGGTGACAGTGTGCGCAAAACGCGTTGTACACGCCGGCGCCCGGATACTCGATGCTGCCGCTGCGTAACACGTGAACCGTTGCGGCACTGCGCGCCGGATCGGTATCGACATGCCCGCTCTTCTCGCGCGGCGTCAGCGTCTTGAGGTACGCGGCAATCGCTTGCAGATCGGTATCGGTCATATATTGGCCACTGTTTTCGATCACCTCCACCATGCTGCCGAAAGCCGACAACCCGCCGCCATGGCCGTGCCTTAGGAACGCGGCGATGTCGTCGGCCGAAAGCCGGCCGAGTCCCGAATCGGGATCGCCGGTCAGGTTCGGCGCGAACCAATGATCGTTCGTGCCGCCCGTCAGATAGAGAGGGTCACCGTCGTTGTAGCCTCGTTCTTCATAACCGGGCCCGCGCGGCGTGTGGCAAGCGCCGCAATGGCCGAGCGCCTGCACGAGGTAGGCGCCGCGGTTCCATTGCGCATCGCGGTCGCTGCGCGCATCGAAGCGCTCGTGCGGCGCGAACAGTTCGTCCCAGACGGCGAGGCCCCAGCGCTGACTGAACGGAAACGGCAGCTTCGTTTGCGGCACCGGCGTCGCCACCGGTTTCACGCCATGCATGAAGTACGCATAGAGCGCATGCATATCGTCGTCGGTGATCTTGGAAAACGAGGGGTAAGGCATAGCCGGATACAGACGTTTGCCGCCTGGCGCGACGCCTTCGCGCACCGCGCGTTCGAAGTCTTCGTACGTATATCGGCCGATACCGAACACCGGGTCGGGCGTGATGTTGCTCGTCCAAATCGTGCCGAACGGCGAGCCCATCGGCAATCCGCCGGCGAACGGCGGGGACGGCTTGGGCGGCTGGCCGGTGGGCGCATTCGTGTGGCAGCCGGCGCAATCGCCGAGCTTGGCCAAATACGCGCCACGCGCGACGAGGGCCGCATCGGCGGTGTCATCGGCACGGCACGGCCCCGCCAGCACGAATGCACCTAGGCATGCGAACGCCAATGCGCGATATCCGAAACGCCGTCGAAGCGATCGACGGCACTCGCCAAACCCCATCTCAATGTCCCTCGTTATCGATGCGTGGCTTAGACGCACGCCGAGACGAGCCCCGTCGCGATGTCGGTCGCCACGAGCGCGAACAAGAACAGCACGCTCGCCATCAAACCGACGCGTGCGACGAAGGCTTCGCCCTCCACTTTCGTATCGGTCGACTCGGGCGTCTGCCGGCGTCGCGCCTGCGTCAGGCGTCGCCAATTACGCCACGCGAGCAGGGTCCCGAACACGCCCGCGATCAGCGTCAGGCCGCCCAGTCCCACGATGCCCCAATGAACGGCCGGCGCAAGCGGCACGCGCAGCGGTACGTTGTGCGGAAAACACGCATGGGCGATGACCGTCTCACCGGCGCAAATAAGCAGCAGCCAAGCCGCCGGCGTTGCCAGCACACCCACCGTCAAGACGAGTTTCGAAACCGGTGCACCGAGATCGGGACGATTCGCTTGCATGTCGCTACCACTCGCGTTGCTATAACCAATAGGGCGTCAAATAAAGCGTCGTAAAGATGAAGAGCCACACGACGTCGACGAAGTGCCAATACAGGCTGCCGATCGTCAACGCAGCATGGCGCCGCTCGTCGAAATAGCCGAGCGCGGTCCACCAGCCGAGCAGCACCAGTACGACGATGCCCACGAGCACGTGGGCCATGTGGAAACCCGTGATCGTGAAGTAAAGCGAGCCGTACAAGTGCGACGTCATGCCGTAGGGGTGGTCGTGCCATTCGTGGAGCTGAGTACCGACGAACACGATGCCGAGCACGACGGCCACCGCCATCGACGCAACGGCCCAGCGCTTTTTCCTGCGGCGCACGAACCGCTCGCACAGCCAGGCGAACACGCTGCTCGATAAGAGAATGGCCGTATTGACCGACGACAGTCCTAACTTCGGCAGGCCTTCCGGAGGCCAATGCGAGCTCTGCTGCACGGCCAGATACAGATAAGAAAAGATCAGATAGCCGAACAGCGACGCCTCCGTCGCGATCAACATCAAGCAGCCCAGCAAGCCGCTCGCGCGCTCGCCGGCACTGCCCACCGGCAGCGCGTTCGCCGGTCGCAGCAAGACGGCTTGCGTATCGTCGCTCATCGATCACCCCTCCCGTATCGGCGCCGGCTCGCGCTGAATCAACTGACGCTCGGGCCAAAGCCAGACCGCGATCGATACGCCGCACGCGAAGATCGTTGCCGCCGCGGCGCCCCACCAGCGCATGGCCAGCGCGGCGAAGCACAACGCCGCGAATAGACCCAGTATGAACGGCGCGTACGAATCTTCGGGCATCTTCAGAATCACGTGCGGTTTGCCGCCCACCGCCGTCGTGCCCAACGCTTCGCGTCCCTGGCCGAGCAGGTAGCCTTCGTCGAGATGCGAACGTGCACGGGCGGGCTTGTCCGCTTCTTCTTGCATCCGCCCTTCCCACAGCGGATGGCGGCTTGCGACGATCGGTGCGACCGCGAAGTTATACGGCGGCGGCGGCGACGGGATCGACCATTCGAGCGATGGCGCGTCCCAAGGATTGGGCCCGGCGATCGGTCCGCGCTTCAAGCTGTAGAGGATGTCCGCAAGGAAAACGAGGATGCCGAACGCGAAGACGAACGAGCCGATCGACGTCAGCATGTTCACGGTGTTCCATCCCATGTCGGGCGCATACGTGTAGATGCGGCGCGGCATCCCGAGCAAGCCGGCGATGTGCATCGGAAAAAAGCCGAGGTTGAAGCCGACGAACATGAGCCAGAACGCAATGCGCCCGAGCCGTTCGCTCATCATGCGTCCCGTGAATTTGGGGAACCAGAAGTACGTGCCGCCGACAACGGGAAACACATTGATACCGATCAGCACGTAATGCAAATGCGCAACGACGAAATAGGTATCGGTCAGTTGCCAGTCGAGCGGGACGGCTGCCGTCATGACACCCGATACACCGCCGATGACGAAGAGCAGCACGAAGCCCGCGAAGAATAGAAACGGCGTCTTGAATACGGGGCGCCCGAGCCAGATGGTTGCGATCCAGGCGAACGTCGCGACCGCGCTCGGGATCGAGATGACCATGCTGGCCGAGCCGAAGAATGCCAATGCCAGCGGCGCGATGCCCGTCGCGAACATATGGTGGATCCAGACGACGAAGCCGATCACCATCGTCGCGACCGTCGAGATAGCGACGGGCCCGTACCCGACAAGCGGACGCCGGCAAAATACGGGAAGCGCATCGGAGACGATACCCATTGCAGGCAGCACGACCACGTAGACCCACGGGTGCGCGAATATCCAAAATAGGTGCTGCCAAAGCAGTGCGCGCGCCCCGCCGCCCATGACGTCGAAGAAGTGCGTGCCGATGCGGCGGTCGAGCCACAACATGAGAAACGCGAGGCTCACCGACGGCACGGCAAAGAGATTGCCGACGGAAATCGTCAGCGTGCCCCACACGAGCACGGGGATGCGATCGATCGACATGCCCGGTGCGCGCATGCGCAGCAGCGTCGCGACGAAGTTGGCGGCCCCGGCCGTCGTCGAGATGCCGAGCAGCACCATGCCGAGGGCGTAGACGTCGATGTTCGGGCCGGGATCGTAAGTCAGGCTCGAGAGCGGGACGTAATTGAACCATCCGGCGTCCGCGCCTTGGCCGAGCGGAAAGCTCGCATAAAGAAAGATGCCGGCAAATAGAAAGGCCCAATACGAAAACGCATTGAGCCGCGGGAACGCCATATCGCGTCCGCCGAGCACGAGCGGCCACAAGTAGTTCGAAAAACCCGACAGCACCGGCAACGCATAGAGAAAAATCATCGTCACGCCGTGCATCGTGAACAGCTGATCGTATTGCTCGGGTGTCAGAATGCCGGCATTGGGGCGCGCGAGCTGCACGCGCATGATCAGTGCCTCGATACCCCCGATCAGCAAGAAGACGAATGCCGTCACGAGATAGCGCAGGCCGATCGTCTTGTGATCGACGGTCGAGAGCCATCCGCGCCAGCCGGGGCGCGTTTCCCATATTTCATGCAACCGGGCTTTGCCGGCTTCGTCGAGCGTGCCGCGCTGGAGCGGACGCGCAAGGCGCACCGTGCCGGGGGGATCGCCGGGCAGGGCGGAGATGGGGGGCTCTGACATCGTTCCTCGCTCACTGCAAAGTGGACAGGTAGGCCGACAATGCCGCTGCATCGGCCGTCGATAAGGCCATCGATGGCATCAGCGAGTCGGGTTTGATGCGCTGTGCGTGCTCGATCCAATCGAGTCGATGCTCGGGCGTATTCGTCAATTGCCCCGCCGCGATCAAGCGGCGCGAGGCAAGGTGCGTCAGATCGGGCGCCTGCATGCCCGCAGCCGGCGTGCCGCGCACCGAATGGCAACCGGCGCAGCGCTGCGCAAAAATGTGCGCACCGGCCCGCGCATCGGGCGTCGTGATCGCCGGCGCACCGCGCCGTTGCGCGTCTGCCCAGGCATCGAATTGAGCTTGCGGCTGCGCCACGACTTCGAACGCCATGTGTGCGTGCTGCGAGCCGCAGAACTGCGAGCACTGGCCGCGATAGACGCCGGGCGTATCCGCTTCGATCCATTGCACGTTCGTCTGCCCCGGGATCATTTCGGTTTTGCCTGCGAGTTGCGGCGCCCAAAACGTGTGAATGACGTCGGCGCTTTTGAGTTCGACGCGCACAGGCACGCCGACAGGAATATGAATCTCGTTGGCCGTGACGAACGCGCGCGATGGATCCTGCGCATCGAGATAGTCGATCTTCCACCACCAGTCGTATGACGTAACGAGGATCGTGAGCGGCGGCTCACGCGGTGGTGCGGCAACGGAATCGAGCGTCACCATCGCGTAGACGAGCGCAGCGAACAACGCAAAGGACGAAATGCCCGTGCCGATCACAAGCCAATTCATCCCGCCTTCGTCGGGGGGCAGCTTTTCCGCCTCACCCGTAGGCAGCGGGCGGCGGCGCCGCGCGATCGCCACGACCAGCAGCACGGCGATGATGACCATCACGGCCGTGACGAGCGCAATCAACGCCCAGCCGAGCCGGTACGTCGGCGCCGCCGCCGGCCCGGCCGCATGAACCAGATATTGAAGCGGTGCGACGCCCATCGCGCTTTATTTCACTTAAGTTCGTTTTGTTCGTTGTGTTTGCTGTGTTCGTCAGCCGGCGATTCCACTCAAACCACTTTCGCTTTCTCTTCCCGGATTCGCTGCGCCGCTTTTGGAACCCCCGCTCGGCGTATCGTCGCTGCCGCCGCCGTTCTCGCTCGAACCGCCCTCGCCCGGTTCCGGCGAGTGCTTCGGATCGATGCGTGTCGCGCCGCCGACAGCGGGCGGGTCGCTGGCGGGAAATGTTTCATCCACACCGTGGTCGATGCGCTCCTCTTCAGGATCTTTTTTCTTGTCTGGCTTGCTGCCTGCGTTTGACATGACGTGCTCTCCTCGATGCTGGGAAATGAGCGTTGCGACGCAAAGCGCATGCCTATGGCGGTACGCCTTGCTCGACGATCGGCCTAAGCCCCCGCCACACGGCACGGGCACACGATTTGCGGACGCGAGGGCACCTTCGAGACGAACTGGTTCCATGCCTGAAGCCGATGAAGCCGCGGACGGCGACGACCGCAAGCCGCGCAGCAAGAAGCCATTGATCGGACTGGCGGTCGTCATCGTGCTGCTTGCCGCCGTCGCGTTCGTCTGGTGGTTCATGACACGCAACCAAGAAAGCACCGACGATGCCTACACCGACGGCAACGCGATCACGATCGCGCCGAAAGTGGCCGGTTACGTCGTCAAGCTCGGCGTCAACGATAACGTCTACGTTCATCAAGGCGATCTGCTGGTTGCCATCGACCCGCGCGAATATCAAGCGCAGGTCGATGCCGCGCGCGCGCAGCTCGGGCTCGCGACGGCACAATTGCAGACGGCGCAGGTTCAGCTTGACATCGCCCGCGTGCGCTACCCGGCGCAATATCGGCAAGCACAAGCGCAAACCGATTCGGCGCGCGCGCAACTGCGGCAAGCGCAGGCGTCGTACGAGCGCGAGCATGGCGTCGATGCGCGCGCCACCTCGCAGCAGAATATCGATGCGGCCGATGCCAAGGCCGCATCGGCGCGCGCATCGGTCAAGCAAGCCGATGCACAACTCGCCACGGCATCGCTCGTCCAGCAGCAGATCCGGCAGGCGGTCGCAGCGGTCGAGGAGCGGCGCCAGCAGGTCGATCAAGCGCGGGCTCAAGTCGAACAGGCGGAGTTGAATCTTTCGTGGTGCGAAGTGCGCGCACCGTCCGACGGCTGGATTACACGACGCAACGTGCAACTCGGTACGTATTTGCAGCCGGGTGCATCGCTGTTCTCGATCGTCACGCCGCAAGTGTGGGTCACGGCGAATTACAAAGAATCGCAACTCGATCAAATGCGGCCCGGCGACAAGGTGACGATCGATGTGGACGCCTACCCGAAGCTGACGTTGAACGGGCACATCGACAGTATTCAGCAAGGCAGCGGGTCGCGTTTTTCGGCATTCCCCGCGGAAAACGCCACAGGCAACTTTGTCAAGATCGTGCAGCGCGTCCCCGTCAAAATCGTCATAGACAGCGGCTTGCCGACCGATCACCCGCTGCCGCTCGGCCTCTCCGTCGAGCCGACCGTCTACTTGAAGTAAACCGCGCACATCGATCAAGCCATGGCGAACGAGAATTGGCGCCCCAAAGCGAATCGTTGGCTCATCGCCGTGGTCGTGACGCTCGCCGCGTTCATGGAGGTGCTCGATACGACGATTGTCAACGTGGCGCTGCCGCATATCGCCGGCACGATGTCGGCCAGCTACGATCAAGCGACGTGGACGCTCACCTCGTATCTCGTCGCCAACGGCATCGTGCTGCCGATCTCCGCTTTTTTTGCGCGGATGCTCGGGCGCAAGCGTTACTTTCTGCTCTGCATCATCGCGTTCACGATCTGTTCGTTTCTCTGCGGGATTGCGTCGAACCTCGGCGAGCTGATCGTCTTTCGCGTGCTGCAAGGCTTCTTCGGCGGAGGGCTCCAGCCGAATCAGCAATCGATCATCCTCGACACGTTCCCGCCCGCCCAGCGCTCGCGTGCTTTTTCAATCTCAGCCGTGGCAATCGTCGTAGCACCGGTGATCGGTCCCACGCTGGGCGGCTGGATCACCGATCACTTCTCGTGGCGCTGGGTATTCTTGCTCAACGTGCCGTTCGGCATCCTGACGACGCTCGGCGTGCAGCAGGTCGTCGACGACCCGCCGTGGGCGCGCACGAAACACGAGAAGCTGTCGATCGACTACATCGGCATCGGATTGCTCGCCGTCGGGCTCGGTTGCCTGCAAGTCATGCTCGATCGCGGCGAAGACGACGATTGGTTCGGGTCATCGTTCATCCGCGTATTTGCCGCCCTGGCTGCGATCGGACTCGCAGGCGCCGCGCTCTGGCTCAGCTATGCACGAAAGCCCGTCGTTCGGCTCGATCCTCTGACCGATCGCAATTTCGCACTGGGCAGCGTGGCGATGGCCGCGTTCGCGATGATTCTCTACGGCAGCTCCGTATTGATCCCGCAACTCGCGCAGCAACATCTTGGCTATACCGCCATGCTGGCGGGGCTCGTGCTCTCGCCCGGCGCATTGCTGATCACGCTCGAGATTCCGATCGTCAGCAAAATCATGCCGCACGTTCAAACGCGCTTCATTATCGGTCTCGGCTTCGCACTACTTTCCGCCGCGCTGGCCTATGCGCATTTTCTGACGCCCGACATTGATTACCGGACGTTGGTCATGATGCGCAGCGCGCAGTCGTTTGCAATCGGGTGTCTATTTGTGCCGACGACCGCCCTCGCCTATCTGAGCGTGCCGCGCGAACTGAACAACGATGCATCGGCGCTGTTCACGATGTTCCGCAACGTCGCAGGGTCGATCGGCATTTCCGTCTCGACGGCACTCGTGCGCGAGCGGGCGCAGGCGCGCATGGCGCATCTGGCTTCGCATATGACGCCGCTTTCGCAGAATTTCACCGATGCATTGAACACGCGCGCGGCGACGATCTCGTCGCTCGCGGGCCAACCGCCCAAAGAAGCGCTGAAAACGGCAAACGGCCTGCTCTATCAGACGTTTATTTCGCAAGCGACGATCCTCGCCTATGTCGACGTGTTCGCGATGCTCGCCGTGCTGTGCGCGCTCTGCGTGCCGCTCATGTTCTTCTTCTCGCCGGTCAAGGCCGCCGGCCGCCCAGGGCACTGAGATGGAAACGCCTTCTTCATCGTACGTTGACCGTAAAGGCGCTACCCCCTGTCCGGCCGCGCTCGCTTTTTGTCTGGCGGCCGTGCTGGCGGCTTGCACCGTCGGACCCGATTTTCACGCACCGCCAGCGCGCGTTCCCGCAGATTGGCACGATCTCACTCGCCCCGCGGGCGCGAACGAAACGGCCGCTTCCGATGCCGCCGGCGCCCACGCAGCGAGCGCGCCGAACGCCGCGACTCGGCCCGCCGTCGTGGTCGATAGCGATCCCGATCCTCGCTGGTGGCGCACCTTTCACGATCCCACGCTCGACGCATTGATCGACGAAGCGCGCTCCGGCAACCTCGATCTGCAGGAGGCTGTGCTGCGTATCGTCGAAGCCCGGACGCAAATGCAGTCTGCGGTCGCACAAGGTTTACCGAACTTGCGTGCGAGCGCGAGCTATAAGCGCGAACAACTCGGTCTAAAAGGCTTCCTGCAATCGAACGGGGTCTACGACAAAGTCGATCGCCTCGGCCAACCGGGTTCGCCCATCGATAGCATTGCGCCCGGCGCCGGCCCGGCGTTGCAGCAGCAAGCCGATAACGTGCTCGAACAACTCACTGCTCCGGTGAACCTGTGGCAAGCCGGATTCGACGCTTCTTGGGAACTCGATCTGTTCGGCCGCGTGCGCCGCTCGGTCGAAGCGGCGTCGGCCGCCGTGGACGCCGCGCGCGAAAGCCGCAACGATGCACTGCTGTCGCTCGAAGCGGAAGTCGCTCAAACGTATCTGCAACTGCGCGGCGCGCAGGCTTCGCGCGAGATCGCCGTGCGCCTGGTGGAGGACGCCCGCGATACGCTGGCGCTGACCCAGAGCCAGGCTGACGTGGGACTCGCGAGTTCGCTCGATGTCAAGCAGGCCGCGGCCGAACTCGCCCAGGCTCAAGCGCGCGTTGCGCCGTTCGACGGACAGATCGCGCAGGCCGCCAACGGGCTCGCGCTGCTCGTCGGCGCAGCGCCCGGTGCGCTCGACGCGCAATTGATGCAATCGGCGCGGCCGGCCGCGCTACCGGCGCTGCCGCCGCGCATCGCAGTCGGGCTACCCTCGACGCTTGCGCGCCGCCGGCCCGATATCCGCCAGGCCGAAGCGCAATTGCATGCCGCAACGGCCAACATCGGCGTCGCTGTGGCGCAGTTCTATCCTGACATTACACTGACGGGTCGAGTCGGCACGCGAGCGACGAACGCTTCCGATCTTGCACGCTGGTCGCATCTGTTCTATTCGTTCGGGCCGGCCATCTCGCTGCCGATTTTTTCCGGCGGTGCGCTCGTCGCGAACCTTCGTATGGCCGACGCGCGCCAAGCGGAAGCGGCACTCGCCTATCGTCGCGCCGTACTCGTCGCACTGCGCGACGTCGACAATGCACTCGCCGTTTACCGCACCGACCTCACACACCGCGACGCCTTATCGTCGGCCGTCGATACCCAACAAAGCGCCTACGATCTCGCCCGCGAACGCTACGCAAAAGGCTTTATCAGCTTCATCGACGTACTCGATGCACAGCGGCAACTGGCGCAACTGGAAGCGCAATTCATACAAGCGCAGACGCAGGTAGAAACCGATCTCGTCGCGCTCTACAAAGCACTCGGCGGCGGCTGGCAGGACGCGGCATAGCGCTTGCTGCCCCGTCGAACGCGGTAGCGGCTGCCGCACACGGCACACGCCTATTGCACACGACTTTTGCACACGACTTGCACGACGATGACGCCTGGTCCCGACGATCCTTCGCAACACGCCCGGCCGCCCAGCGGCACGGTAACGCCCCCTCATCCGGACGCGGCCGATGCGGCCGATCCACTCGACGCGACGCCGATCGCCGCGGTGCGGGCGCATGCCTACCGGATTCCGACCGATTCTCCCGAAGCCGACGGCACGTTCGAATGGACCTCGACCACGCTTGTCGTCGTTGAAATCGAGGCGGGCGGATGCACGGGGCTCGGCTATACCTATACGGATGCCAGCGCGGTCACGCTGATCAGGGACACGCTTGCAAAGGAACTGCTTCACAAGCACGCCGGCCACATCCGCGCGCTCACGCAGCACCTATGGCGGCGCGTGCGCAACATCGGCCGAGCGGGCTTGTGTGCAACCGCCACCTCCGCGCTCGATTTCGCGTTATGGGACCTCAATGCCCGGTTGCTCGGCATCCCGCTCGTGCGGCTCATCGGCGGCGCGCTGCGCGAGCGCGTGCAGATTTACGGAAGCGGCGGCTTTACGAGTTACGACGACGCGCAATTGCGCGAGCAGCTCGCGCATTGGGTCGATATAGACGGTTGCCGCGCGGTCAAGATGAAAATCGGCGCACAGCCCGAACGCGATCCGGAACGCGTCAAGGCCGCACGTGACGCGATCGGCGACGCGGCGCTATTCGTCGATGCCAACGGTGCATTGCCAGTCAAAACTGCACTCCAATGTGCCGAACGGTTCGTCGATGACGGCGTCGCTTGGTTCGAAGAGCCGGTCTCATCCGACGATTTGTCCGGCATGCGTTTAGTGCGCGATGCCGCCCCCGCATCGATGGATATCGCAGCCGGTGAATATGCGTACACGGCCGACGACTTTCGCCGAATGCTCGAAGCGCAGGCAGTCGACGTGTTGCAGGCCGACGCGACCCGTTGCGGCGGCGTAACCGGTTTCATGCAAGCGGCGCAGTTGTGCGACGCCTGGCACATCCCGCTCTCGGCCCATTGCGCGCCGGCGCTGCATCGTCACTTGGCTGCGGCTGCCCCGCGCTTGCGGCATATCGAGTGGTTTCACGATCACGTGCGCATCGAGTCGATGCTGTTCGACGGCGCCCCCCGCGCCGAAAACGGCACCATCGCGCCGGATCTTTCGCGGCCCGGCTGCGGGCTCGAATTCAAACGTGCCGATGCGCAGCCTTATGCACTTTGAACGGAGAAACGCGTAATGAATCGCACGGCCGACGGTATCGTCGCCGCCCTCGGCGTAGCTGCAGGAGCGGCAGCCGCAGCAGCGATGGTCAAAGCCGCTTCGTCGCACGCCCCGCCACCCAACGCAGCAAGCGCTCGCGCGCCGCAGGCGACGGGCGATCTCGGCGCATCCGCGCTGCGTCTCGCCGGCAAAGGCAAAGAGATCGATGCGCACATTCACGCCGCCCGTGCATTCAACCGCAGCTCGGCGCTGCTCGCATGGTCGGCGCTCACGGATTCCGCGGTCGAGCACTATCGCGGTTCATTCGAAAATCCCGCGATGTACGCACCGCTGATCGTCGGCTCGCTTTCGCTGGCAGCCGGACTACATGGCGGCACCGATCACGTTGGAACGCGCCACCCGATACGACACGCCATCTATCTCGCCGCTGCGGGCGTCGGCATTACAGGCACCGGGTTCCATCTCTACAACGTGACGAAGCGGCCTGGCCGATTCAGTTGGCACAACCTGTTTTACGGCGCGCCGCTCGGTGCACCGGCGGCACTGTTGCTCTCGGGTGCGCTGGGCGCCGTCGCGGAGCGGCTGCGCGACGAGCCCGGCCACGCCCCGCGCCTACTCGGCATGCCGGCGGGAAAAGCGCTCGCGCTGCTCGCGGCGATCGGCATGATCGGGACGGTCGGCGAGGTCGCACTACTGCATTTTCGCGGCGCGTTCCAGCATCGCGCCATGTATGCCCCCGTGACCGTACCGCCGATCGCCGCGGCCCTACTTGTCAGAGCCGCGCTGGCTCCCGCGCGGCCGAACTGGTGGACGCGCATTTGGCTGCGCGCGACTGCCCTGCTCGGCGCCGTCGGTGTCGGCTTTCATATCCGGGGCGTCGCACGCAATCAAGGCGGCTGGCGCAATTGGTCGCAAAACATCTTGGCCGGGCCGCCGTTGCCCGCGCCGCCGAGCTTCACGGCTTTGGCGACGGCGGGTCTCGCCGCACTGCGTTTAAGGGAGACCGAACGATGAGTGCAGATCGTCCATCGCGCTATCCCGGCTACGACGTGCTGCGCAAGCGCGACTCGCCCTCGTGGGATGAAATCACGCGCGAGGTCATCGATGAACGGCTCGCGCAGCGCAATACGCCGCGCTTTTGCAACGATGCGCAGTGGCGCGCGCTCGATGCGTTGTGCACGGTGATCGTGCCTCGATGCCGGCAAGCGAAGCACGCCGCCTCCGACGATCCAATGACGAAAGGCGACGCGAATCGTTGGGCTGAACCATCCGTGCCCGTAGCCGCACTCGTCGACACGAAGCTCTTGCGCGATGAGCGAGACGGCTATCGCGACGCTCGGCTACCGCCGCTGCGAGACGCATGGCGCATCGGCCTCGCCGCACTCGACGCCGAGAGCCGTCACGCTTACGGCGCGGGTTTTGCCGACATCGACGAAACGCACCAGCGCGAACTTCTCGCGCGCATGCAGCGCGGCGAGCTCAACAATGCCGCCTGGCAAGGCATGTCCGGCAAGGTCTTCTTCAGCATGCGCGTGCTCTATGACATCGGCAGCGCCTACTACGCGCACCCGCAAGCATGGAATGAAATCGGCTTCGGCGGGCCTGCGAATCCGCGCGGCTACGTCCGCATGCAAGCTAATCGCCGCGACCCATGGGAGCCGTCCGAAGCGAAGCCGGGGCGCGAAGCGCGCGCACTCGCGGAGAACCGCCGTGCACGATGACGCGATGCACACGCCTCGCGGCAAGGACGGACGCGCACCCGACGTATTTACCGTGGGCGGATGGGTGCCGATGCAGGAATACCGTCAAGACGATCCCGTCGATTTCGCGATAGTGGGCACCGGTGCCGGCGGCGGCACGCTGGCCTGCCGCCTCGCCGAACAGGGCTTTCGCGTCGTGGCCTTCGATGCAGGCGCCTGGTGGCGTCCGCTCGAAGAGTTCGCTTCCGACGAGACGCACCAAGCCAAGCTTTATTGGACCGACGAACGTATTTGCGACGGCGAGCAACCGCTCCAGATGGGCAGCAACAACAGCGGAAAAGCCGTGGGCGGCAGCACGGTGCACTTTGCAATGGTGTCGCTGCGCTTTCGCCCCGAGTGGTTCAAGGCGCGCAGCCTGCTCGGCTACGGTGCGGACTGGCCGGTCGATTGGCGCGAGATGTGGCGCTATTACGCGTATGTCGAAGATGCGCTCAAGATCTCCGGTCCTATCAATTACCCCTGGGGCCCGCATCGCCCTCGCTACCCCTACCGTGCGCACGAGCTCAACGCGGCAGCGTACGTGCTCGCACGCGGCTGCGATGCGCTCGGCATCCCTTGGTGTCCGACGCCGCTTGCCACGGTCTCCGCGCCCCGCGGCAAGGCGCACCCTTGCGTTTACCGCGGCTTTTGCGTGACGGGCTGCGCGACGAATGCAAAGCAAAGCGCGCTCGTCACCTGGATTCCGCGCGCGGTCAAGGCGGGTGCGGAGATCCGGGACTTATCGATGGTGGGCCGCGTGGTGCTCGACGAGCACGACCGCGCGCACGGCATCGAGTACGTTAGGGAAGGACGCTGGCAGTTTCAGCGCGCCCGCAACGTGGTTGTCGCCGGCTACGCGATCGAGACGCCGAGATTGCTGCTGATGTCGGCCACGCCGCATTTTCCCGACGGCCTTGCGAATCGCTCGGGCCTAGTCGGCAAGAACTTGATGGTGCAGTCGAATCAAGCGGTCTGGGGCGTGATGGACGAAGAGATCCGCTGGTACAAAGGGCCGCCGTCGCTTGCCATGACGGAGCACTGGAACTATACGGACGAAGGAAAGGATTTCTTCGGCGGCTACTGCTACATGAGCCAGGGACCGTTGCCGAATGCGTGGGCCGCGGTCCAGACGGGGCGCGGCCTATGGGGTGAGGCGCTGCACAGCGAGATGGAGAAATACAACCATCAGGCGGGACTGAAAATCGTCGGCGAGACGCTGCCGCAGGAGATGAATCGCGTCACACTCGCCGACGAAAAAGACGCTTACGGATTGCCGATTGCACGCATCACCCACTCGCTGTGCGACAGCGATAAACGGCTCATACAGCACGCGCTCGATTTCATGAGCACGACGCTGGAAGCGGCGGGCGGCAAAGAGATTTGGCGCCAAGAGGACGATACGTGTCACCTGAATGGAACGGCACGCATGGGCGATGCCCCGAACACGAGCGTCGTCAACGCCGATTGCCGCAGTTGGGACATTCCGAATCTGTGGATCTGTGACGGCTCGGTGTTTCCGACTGTAGGCGGGGTCAATCCGTCGTTGACGATTCAGGCGATCGCTTGCCGCACGGCCGATCGCATCGCGGCGCTGCGTTCGCGCGGCGAGTTATGAAGGGCGAGAACGGAGAACATCGGCCCTCCACCGTTGCACCTCGGATCGACCGTGCCCGGCATGATCGTTGCATAATCTCCACGATAGCCGTCCAATTTTTGGAGGACAACGACCGTGGAAAACGCGGAGAACAACCCGACTCAATCGCAGCAAAAGGAAATAGCGGCCAAGAGCCCCGCAAAGACGCCGGCTGCAGGCGACATGCCCGATGCGAAAACCCAAGGACACGAGTTCGGCAAGACCCAGCACGCCACGTCGGCGCAATCGGTCGCCGCCAAGAACCCGGCGCCGCTGCCGTCGATCGAGCATGGCATAAAAGACGCGGACAGTCCGGATCCGGTCGTGCGGGCGAACGCGAGGATCACTTCGGTCGACAATGCGGGCATGGCCGCTTCGGACGACACCGTCGACACGGACGGCAAGGGGCTCGAAGCGAGACGCGATGCGTCGATGTGGCAGGACAACGTGATCTATTCCAACGCGACGCTCGAAAACAACATACCGGTGCGGCCTCAAGGTCTCGTCAATCTGGACAGCCGCCCCGGCGGCAATCTGCCTGTCATCGCAACGCGGCAAGGGTGGCGCGTGGTCTATCTCGGGTCAGTCGATATCAAGGAACGCAATGGCTCGCGTGGCGAGCATGTGTTTAGCTTGGAACGGATTGGCAATGGGTATACGCACGGGTAAGTCCCCTCACTCGTACTCACTCGTGCTCACTCGTGCCCGTAGCCTCCTTCCGCGCTCGCCTTGCCGCGGAACACCCAATACGACCACACGACATACACGAGCAGGATGGGCAGCACGAATGCGGTTCCTATCATTAGGAACTCATGCGACGCGGGCGCCGCCGCCGCTTGCCATAACGTGACGGACGGCGGCGCGATCATCGGCCAGAGACTAATGACGAGCCCCGAGAACGACAAGAAGAAGAGTCCCACCGAGCAGATGAACGGCAACACCTCGCGCTCTCGGTCGGCGCTTCGAACTAGCAGCCCTGCAAGCAGTAGCGTCACGAGCGGCACGGGTGCAAAGAAGGCGAGATTCGGCCAAGAAAACCACCGCTCGGCGATGCGCGGACTGAGCCACGGCGTGAACACGCTAATCGCGGCGATGAACAGGAACACGAGGCCCATCACACGTTGGGCGACCCAGCGCGCCCATATCTGCAGACTGCCCTGCGTCTTCATGATGAGCCACGTCGCGCCCTGCAGCGCGTAGCCCGCGGCAACGCCAAAGCCCGCGAAGATCGGAAACGGGCTGACCCAGTCCCAACTCGTGCCGACGAATACTCCGCCCGCTTCCTTGAAACCGTCGATGAACATGCCGAGTATCACGCCTTGGGCGAAGCTTGCCAGCACCGAACCGCACGCGAACGCGATGTTCCAAAGACGCTTGTTAGCGTGCGGCACCCCTCTGAATTCGAACGCGACACCGCGGAAGATAAGCCCGAGCAACATCAGCAGCACCGGGAAATACACGGCCGGGATGATGATCGCGAACGCACCGGGGAAAACGGCCAATAATCCCGCGCCGCCGAGGACGAGCCACGTTTCGTTGAAGTCCCACACCGGCGAGACCGACGCCATCATGATGTCGCGATCGGCTTCGTTCTTGCGCAGCAAAAACAAAATGCCGACGCCGAGATCGAACCCATCGAGCAGGATATACATCAACACGGCAAAGCCGAGAATCGCCGCCCAAAGCGGCACTAAGTCAAGCTGCGTCATCGTCGCCTCCCGTCGTACCGGGGAATACAGGGGCTTGCACGCTGTCGCCATGCGCCGGCTGCGCGGCGGACAACGGGCGCGCGGCGCGCCGATCGAGTGTCGCGCGCTCGCGTTCGGGCGCATCGGGGCCGATCCGCATGAGCCGCGCAATCAGCACGCCGCCTGCGCCGAAGATGAAGAGGTAGCTGAGTACATAGAGCCCGAGCGACAAGGTCACGTCGCCGGTCGTCAGAGAGGGCGTGACCGAATCGGCCGTACGCATCAGGCCGTAAACGGTCCATGGCTGACGCCCCGCCTCGGTCGTCGTCCAACCCGCGAGGACGGCGATGAAGCCGAGCGGGCTCGCTGCACGGCACGCGCCAAGCCATCGCCGGCTCGCATAAAGCCTTCGCTTCGGCCACAACACGAGGCCCCAAATCACGACGGCCAGTATCAGCAAACCCATGCCCACCATGATGTGAAAAGCGAAGTAGACGATGGGAACGACGGGCCGATCGGCGCGGGGCCAATCCTTCAGGCCGCGCACGAGACCGTTCGGATTGTGCGTCAGGTAAATACTTCCCAAGACCGGAATCGAAATCTCGAAGTGATTGCGTTCCTCGTCGTCATCGGGAATCGAAAACAGATTCGCCGGTACCCGCCGCCCTGTATCCCAAAGCCCTTCCATTGCGGCGAGTTTGACGGGCTGATACTTGAGCGTATTGAGCCCGTGCGCATCGCCGATCGCAACCTGCACGGGCACCATGACGGCAAGGAACCACAGGCTCATCTTCACCATGACATGCGCTTCCTCGCGCGAGCGCCCTTTCAGTAAATAATGGGCGCCGGTGCCCAGGATGACGAGCGCCGTCGTCACGACAAACGCCGTGACCGTGTGCGCCAGCCGAAACGGAAACGACGGATTGAAGATGATGGCGAGCATGCTGTCGGGCACGAACTTGCCGTCGACGATCCGATAACCGGTGGGCGTCTGCATCCAACTGTTCACCGCGAGAATCCAGAACGAGGACATCAGCGTGCCGAATGCGACGAAAATGGCGGAAAGGACATGCACCCACTGCGGCACGAGTTTTCTACCGAATAGCAATATCCCGAGGAAAGCCGATTCGAGAAAGAATGCCGTCAGGACCTCGTAAGCCATCAACGAACCGATGGTGCTCGAGGTGGCGGCCACGAACCGGCTCCAATTGGTGCCGAACTGAAACGGCATGACGATGCCCGATACGACGCCCATCCCGAACGACACGGCAAAAATGCGAATCCAAAACGCCGACAGCCGCCGGTAGATATCGCGTCCCGTGGCCCACCAGAGCGTTTCGAGCGTCGCGATGTAACACGAGAGGCCCACTGTGAAGGCGGGCAGCAGAATATGCAGCGCGATGACCCACGCAAACTGCAAACGGGACAACAAGAGAGCGCTCATGGCGGAGAGTGACCACCGAGGAACGAAGGAAAAATCGAGACAATCGAGACAGACGTCTATCCGTCACATCGGTGAGCAAGACTAGTGCCGATGCGAGCATGGAGGCGTCATCGATTTGGCACGGCATATGCGTGGGGGCAGCGCAGTAGCTGCGGATGCGCAAGGGGTTCAAGCGCATCGACAATCACAACGATTACCCACTCGTTAGGAGCACCACCATGACGCGCACTCGCCGCTTCCCGAACATCGTTGTCGTGACCGGCGCGAGCGCAGGCGTCGGCCGGGCGGCAGCGCTCGCATTCGCGCGTCAAGGCGCCCATGTCGCGCTACTCGCTCGCGACGAACAAGCCCTCGAACAAGTGGCCGAAATCGCGCGCGGCTGCGGCGTACGCGCATTGCCCATTGCGACGGACATGAGCTCCGCGGAAGCAGTCGAAGCGGCGGCGCAGCGCGTGGAAGACGAACTCGGTCCGATCGACGTCTGGGTCAACAATGCGATGGTGACGATATTCGCGCCGGTTTCGAGCATCGCGCCGGCCGAGTTCGCGCGCGCCACCGAGGTCACTTATCTCGGGTATGTTTGGGGCACGATGGCCGCGCTCAAGCGGATGAAGCCGCGCGATAAAGGTGTCATCGTGCAAGTGGGCTCTGCGCTCGCGTATCGTGCGATCCCGTTGCAATCCGCGTACTGCGGCGCTAAATTCGCGATCCGAGGCTTCACCGATGCCCTGCGCTGCGAACTCCTGCACGACAAGAGCGGTGTGCGTGTGACCATGGTACAAATGCCCGCGCTCAATACCCCCCAGTTCGATTGGGCGCTTACTCGGTTACCTCACGCACCGCGTCCGGTCGCCCCGGTTTATCAGCCCGAGGTAGCGGCGAGCGCAATCGTATGGGCAGCCCAACATTCGCGACGCGAGCTTCACGTGGGCTTTTCGTCGATCAAAGCGATCGTCGCCAATAAGATCGCCCCGGGCTATCTGGACCGTTATCTTGCCAAGCGAGGATTCAAGGCACAGCAGCGCGACAAAGTAACCGACCCCGAACGGCCGATCGACCTCTGGCATCCGGTTTCCGGTCTACACGCGGTGCACGGCCCGTTCAGCGACGAGGCAAAGTCGAGCAGTACGTCGCTATGGATAGACACGCATCGCGGCGCGACGGTTGGCGCCGCCGTGGCCCTCGGAATCGGGCTCACAGCCTGGTTCGCGCGGCGCCGCGCAAGACTGACCGGTTAAGTGCGCGGAGCGTTCGGCGATTACGGCGGTAGTGGCTGGACGTTAATTCGGGCCTTGTCGCGACCGTCGCCGTAGATCACCGTGACCTCGCCATGTCTCGGTAGTCTTCCACTCGAATATTCCCCGTAGACGCTGAACGAGAATTTCCCCTTTGTCACGGCAGCGCTGTCGGGCCCGCCCACCGGCCACTGGCATTGGACGCTACACGTGCCGTCTACGCCCTTTTCCGTCAACGTATCGAATACCGTTCCCGAAACGTTCGTCGATTCTCCATCGGAGATCAGGGAGTTGTAGTCCGTGATTTTTACCTTGTAGCGCTGCCCTGCATTCGCAGCGAACGTGAAGTCCTGCGTCTTCGCGGGAGCCTCCCCCGCGTCGGGTAAAGAAGCCTTCAGCGTGACCGTCTCCGCCTGCGCATCGGTGAAATAGGCATCGGCGATGTCGTGTTTTACACCATCGTCGAAATGCGTCTCGACATAGAGAACGGTACTAGTCGAATCTGGAAGCTTCACATAAGGCTTGGTCGTATCGAACGTTGCCGATCCGCGGTCGAATGTGAACTTCACGATCTCGGCCTGCTGTAGCGCTGCATCGCCGCACGTGACAACAGCTCGGCCTTGGTTTTCGGCAGTGCTGTTCGCCTGCGCACCGTTAGGCGTGAGCGAACTCAACTGAAGCGCATAGCTGAGCGCGGTACTGCCTTCCACGGTTACCGGCTGCGGATGTGAGCCTACGACGTCCAGGACCGCATTCGTCTTTGTGTATGTCGCAACGTACGTCCCATCGGGAATATTGCTCGGATCGAAGTAGGTGTCCCACGAGCCATCGTCCTGGTTATTCACATCGATATAAACCACGTTTTCGGACGGCGTATCGTTGAGATAACCCCGCAGCGTATCCTTCAGAGACGGGTGCCAGTTCGGTTGAACGCTCGGGACCTGAACCACGATCTTGTCGCCCGGGTCAAAATCGTCGACGTGGATGACAAGTTCCCCGCCGCCTTCTTGCGCAGCTTGCGGGAGTGTTGGCGCATCCAATATGATCGGTTCGTCCAGGATCGGCGGTGGCCTATTGCGCCGCTTCTCGGATGGCATGTGCCGACTCACTAGCTCAAATCCGCTGTATTGAGTATTACCGACAACAGTTGGGAACTTTGCTCGCCACCCGTCCCCTGCACCGTATAGAGGATGCAGCATCGACCCTGCCTTTCGGGCGCGGTTTTTCTTGAGTCCCAGCCTTTGAACTGAGTCGTCGGGAATTTGACCAGGACGAAGCCTCGGTCTAAATCATCATTAGTGATCGGCGGTGGCGGGGTCGCGGTAACGGTCACCGGCTGCCTCAGTACGTCACTATTCGGTTTATAGCCGGTTAAGACGGCTGTCGCGCCGATCGTGTCGCCAACCTTGGCGACCCAACCGTTGCTCGCCGACTGGTCGAGTTGGACGTCTATGCCCACCCAACCCACATCAAGCGTCGTACTGTTGATGGACGCCTCACTGGGGTCGAGCAAAGGCGCGTCGAGCCCTCCGCTCACCAATTGAGTATTATCGCCCGTACCGAAAAACCCAGTGATGGAACTCGCGTAAGCATGCCCTTTGTCTACGCTTCCCACGACAAAGAGCAACTGATTCTTCTGTTCGCCACCGCCGCTGAAGTAGTCGCTAAAGCACAAGCTTGCCAGAACGCGGGCGCTTAAAGCCGCACCGCCGGAGTCGCGATGATACGGTCCGGCTGCGACCGTTTTGTTGACTATGAGATAGATGTCATCTTTTGGACGAGCAGCGGGATCGTCGGGGATGGTGACGCTCACGTACGGAGGGTTCTCGAGCGTGCCGTAGTCGAGCGTATCTTTGACCATGACATCGACGATTTGTGGATACAACTCCTTCAAATCAGCAGCTCTCGTATCGATAACGAGGAGCGGTCTCGGGTACTCGTAGTTCACGCCGAAGTCGTAGCACGCGGTAATGCCCTGCGCGATCGCCCCATAAGTGTGTTTCGCAACCAGATAGAGGTTGGCCGTCCCGTTAATGTCGGTGACCGTGCGCACGAAGTCGCCTTTATTCCTATCCAAGAGGAAGACTGCGTCGCTGGACGGAAGCTTATCGGCAATCGTCGCCGTCGCCGCCGTGTACGCGTTCATCAACAAGCTGAAAAGCCCCCGAGAACTGGTGGCGGACTCATGCCATTCAACGACGTAGTCGGGAACCGGCGTGCCGCCATCCGTGACCGTGCACGTGAATTGGGTGGTGCATTCGTCGTTGCTCGGGGTAAGGGTGTCACCATCCGTGGCGGACGGGATGGCAAGCACCGTTTTGCTCGCGCCCGAGCAAATGATCGTCGGGTCCCCAGCGAGAACCGTGTAGGTGGCCGTCGCGGCGTCGTCCGGTTTAGGACCGGTCCAACCCGCCGCACCCGCTTGCGCGTTCACGACGATGGCGTTTGTGCCAGCAGTCGGGTCGTAGCGAATGCAAAGCTTTGCCACGCCCTGCGTACTGTCCTGCGGGTCGATCGCGATCCGCACGCTGGTTTCCGCGGGCTCGCCGAAGAGCGTCTTGAAGCCGGCACTGTCGGTGGTGCTGTTTTTTGAAAAATCGATCGTCGCCCCCTCGGGAATCGGGTTTCCGACTTTCATCTTGACCGTCGCGGTGATGTATCGCCCTTGGTTCGGGTAGATTTTTGTCGTTTGGGCAGGACCGATCGTTATCGTTCCCCCACCGCCGGCTAAGCTGCCTACTCTTCCATCGTTGAACGTCATCAATGCCTCCAGTCGCTGCATAAATCGTGGGATGGGTCCGGCCTACTCGTTGATGGGCAGCGGCCTTCGGTCTGGCCGCGTTCACTTCAGGTCATTAGCATCGTTTACTTTTTTAAAAATGGAAATCAAATATCGAACTGCCTCAACGAATTATCGATCGACTCTCAATTAATGGAACTCGACAACGAAACCCCACTACGTCGATCGCGCGCCGCGATGCGGTGCCATGACACATCCATAGTTGAGAAACGTTTCGCTGGAACCGCGACGAAATGGTCAAAAGACTAAATACTGAGAATTCGACAAAAGTCGTTGATCGATCAATGGCGCTTTTCCGCGGATCGTCGTATCAATGCCTAGCGCGGCACTTCATCGGGGCAGTAAGTTCGCAACGGCGATACGGCAGGCAACGTATCGAACATCGAATGAAGCGGATCTGCAAAAACGTAATCTGACATGACAACCGAACAAAACAGCGCTGCCGGTCAAAACAAGCAGCGGAGCCGCAGCTTGTCGAGCGGTGGACGGCCGGTGGCGCGGGACACATCGGGGCGGTCGCGGCGGATCGATCCGCATCGCACTGCGCTGTCGGGTAAATGGCCGCACTATCGTCTGCGCGCCTGCGTGGTTGCACTGTCGATGGCCGGTGCCATCACCGCGGCGGAGATGCCGGCATGTCTTGCTCAGGTCGTCAACGTAAGCGGCGGAGCGGGAGCCTCTAGCCCATCGGGCAGCGGCGGCACGGGCGGCGGCAACAATGGCGGCGGAGCGGGCGGAAGTGTCGGTTCGACCGCCGGCACCACCGGAACACTCAATCAAGGCGGCAACGGCGCCGGTGCGCTATCGTGCGGCACGCAACCGTTCGGCCCAGGCTGTGGCGGTGCCACACAGATATTCAATAACCCGCAAATCACGGGCAATGTGAATGGGAGCGACGGCGTCGCGGGAGCAACCGGGGTGGCCGGTGGCGGTGGCGGCGCGGGCGCCGTGATCACTTCAGGGAATCTGTTCCTGGGCCCTGCCGGCAGTTCCACGGTGCGTGGCGGCGCGGGTGGCGGAAGCGGTTCGGCCGGTGCCGGCGGCGGAGGAGCCGGTTTGGTCTTTATCGGCAATCAGTTCGTGGACGACGGCACGTACATCTATGGCGGTGGCGGCGGTACGGGCACATCGAACAACGCGGGCGGCGGCGGAGGCGTAGGCCTGTATTTCCAGGGCAACACGCTAATGTTCAATGCAGAAAACAGCTACAAGATTATCGGAGGCCTCGGCGGCCAGTCGGGCGGCAGCGGCGGCACAGGCGTGGTCGTGAGCGCGGACGGCGCGACGATAACCAACATCAGCAACAGCTCGGGTACCGGGTTCAACGGCGGCAACGGCGCCGCGGGCAGCGGCGGGATCCCCGATGGCGGCGGAGGCGACGGTCTCGACATTTACGGCAGTAACAATACGTTCGTCAATCGGGGCTTCACGAATCCCGGCGCTTCGGTCGGACATGCTCCGCTCGCGATCGGCGTCCATGTGCACGGCGACGACAACACGATCATCGACGCCCCCGGCGGTGACATAGAAGGCGGATGGTCCCTGTTGGATTCGTCGCAAACCGCGCCCGGCGGGATTGCGATAAAGCTGGACGGCAATAGCAACATTGTCGAACTGCAATCCGGATATGTCGTCAACGGCAAGGTCATCGCGGCGGGCGGCGGCAATACGCTCGCGCTCGGCGGTTCGGCCGATGGCACCTTCGATCTTTCGAAGATCGTTTCATCGCTCGATAACACGAATAACGCCGAGCAATACCAAGGCTTCGCGGTGTACGAAAAAACTGGCCTCGGCACTTGGACAGTAACCGGCAGCGTCGGAGACAGCCCCCCCTGGGCGGTCGAGCAAGGCACGCTCGCGCTCGGCAGCAACGGCAATCTCGCGGCCGCCAGCAATGTCAACGTCGACGCCACGCTCGATGTCTCCGGCGTGGGGCCGACCAGCACCACTATCCAAAGCCTGTCGGGTGAGTCTACGGGCAACGTCGCGCTGGGCGGCAAAACACTCGTTATTTCCAACGGCCAAGGCGGAAACACGCCGGTCGATCCCGGCAATTTTGCGGGCAGCATCGGCGGCAGCGGTAGCGTCGAGATTGCAGGCGGCACGCAGGTCTTTTCAGGCGCCAATACCTATCAAGGCAACACAACGCTCGAAGGCGGTACGTTGTCGGTATCGGCCAATGCCAACCTGGGAACAGGCGTACTCGAAATGAACGGCGGGACGCTGATCAATACCGCGAACTTCGATTCGCCGCGCGACGTCGTGCTCGATATCAACGGCGGTACATTTCAAACGGGTGGCAATCTCAGCTTATCCGGCACGATCTCGGGCAACGGAGGCCTGACCAAGACAGGCTCGGGCACGCTCACATTGACAGGCGCCGCGACTTACTCAGGTGACACCTCGATCTCCGCAGGCACGCTCGAAATCGGCAACGGCTTGAACAATACCTTTACGAGCGCCGTGACGAATAACAGCACGCTCGAATTCAACGACAGCGACGCATTCTCATACGCCGGTGCACTTAGCGGGACGGGCGCCATCGTGCAAAACGGTGCCGGCACCGTCACGCTTTCCGGCCACAGCGGCGGCTTCGCCGGCACGACTACGGTCAATGCCGGCACGCTCGCGGTCAACGGCACGCTTGGCGGCACGATGGCCGTCGCCGGCGGCGCACTCAAAGGCACGGGCACGATCAACGGTAATACGACAATCGGCACCGCGGCGCTCGTGGGACGGCAAGGAGACATACTGACCTTCGGCGGCAATCTCTCCCTGTCGACTGTTTCGAATGTCAATGTATCGCTCGGCGTGCCGGACGCATCGACAGGCCTATTCAGCGTGGCAGGCAATCTTACGCTTGCCGGTACGCTCAACGTAACCGATCTCGGCGGCTTCGGCCCCGGCCTCTATCGCCTGTTCGACTATAGCGGCGGGCTCACGAACAACGGGCTCACAATTGGCAGTACGCCCGCCGGGATAAGTGCCGGCGACCTTTCGGTGCAGACCTCGACCACCCATGAAGTGAACCTCGTCAATACCGGTGGAGCTTCGGTCAATTTCTGGGACGGCGGCACCACGTCGAATCACAACAACGGTGTGGTCGACGGCGGCAACGGCATCTGGAATGCGACCAACGACAACTGGACAACGGCCAACGGCTCGCTCAACTCGAATTGGGACAACGGGCAATTTGCCGTGTTCGCGGGACAGGCCGGCACCGTGACCGTCGACGATACTGCCGGCGCAATTTCGGTTGACGGCATGCAGTTCGCGACCGACGGCTATCGGGTCCAAGGCGATGCAATTGCGCTCGCCAATCCGAACACGATCATCCGCGTGGGCACCGGAGGCGGCGCTATCGCCGCAGGCATTACCGCGACCATCGCCTCGATCATTACCGGCTCCGGTGGGCTCGAAAAGACCGACAACGGCACGCTCGTCCTTTCCGGTAACAACAGCTATACGGGCGGCACCTTCATCGATGGGGGCACGCTGTCCGTGTCCTCCGATGCCAACCTCGGCGCAGCCGCGGGCGGCGTGACCCTCGATGGGGGAACACTCTACAACACGTCGGCTTTCAGCTCGACCCGCAACGTCACGCTCGGCGCCGGCGGCGGCCAAGTCAAAACCGATGCGGACCTCCTGTTGACCGGCGCGATCGGCGGGATCGGCGGTCTCGTCAAAACCGGCGGCGGCACCCTGACGCTCACCGCCAACAACACCTATTCCGGCGGGACTCAGATTTCGCAAGGGACACTACAACTCGGCAACGGCGGCAACACCGGCTTGATCGCGGGAAACATCGACGACGACGGTCAACTCGTCTTCAATCGCTCCGACGTCTTCGCACTGACGGGAACAATCGGTGGCACGGGTAGCGTGACGCAGGCGGGCACGGGCACCGTCGTCTTGACCGGTAACAACAACTATCGAGGCGGCACGACTATCGCTTCGGGCACCCTGCAGTTGGGTAGCGGCGGGATATCAGGGGCGATTGCGGGCGACATCGTCAACCACGGCACGCTCGCCTTCGACCGCTCCGATACGCTTGTCTACAGCGGCAAAATCAGCGGCGCGGGCAACGTGAAGCAGATCGGATCCGGCACCACCGACCTGACCGGCAATTCCTCGGCGTTTTCCGGCACGACGGCCATCTCGAACGGCACGTTATCGGTCGACGGCTCGCTCGGCGGTACGGTTTCGGTAGGTGCAGGCGGCACGTTGGCCGGCACAGGCTCCGTCGGCGCGACGACGATCGCCTCGGGCGGAACGATCGCGCCTGGACATTCGCCCGGCACGCTCCACATCAATGGCGACCTCGCCTTCGATGCCGGTTCGATCTATTCGGCCGACATCGCACCGAACCAGAGCGGCGATCTGATCGCCGCCAGCGGCAAAGCAATCCTCAACGGCGGCACCGTCTTCGCAGTCAAGGCGGGCGGCCTCTACACGCCTGGCAGCCAGTGGACGATCGTTTCCGCGCGCGGCGGCGTAACCGGCGCGTTCGGTGCGCTCACTCAGAACATGCCGTTCGTCAGTCTGTCGCTCGCCTATGACGCGAATCACGTCTATATCGATGCGGCCCGCAACGGCACATCGTTCTGCAGCGCAGCGGGAACGCGCAACCAGTGCGCCACGGGCAACGGCGTGGAAAGCCTCGGCCAAGGCAACGCGGTCTATGACGCTGTCGCGTCGGCGGCGGACAACGCCAGTGCGCGGCAGGCGCTCGATGCGCTGTCGGGCGAAGTCTATGCCTCGCAGAAAGGGGCAATGGTGGATGACAGCCGGATCCCCCGCGATGCAGCCATCGCACGTATGCGAACGGCATTCGACGACACCGCTAACCTCGACGCCGCGGCACCGCTCCCTGCAGAAAATGGGAATGGAACTTCCCTTACCCTTGCTGGCCCCGCGCGCGTCGCATTCTGGGCGCAGGGCTTCGGCGGGTGGAACCAATGGAACGGCAATGGCAATGCAGCAACCTTCGACCGCTCGCTCGGCGGCCTGCTTGTAGGCGCCGACGTGCCCGTGATGAATGCCTGGCGCGTCGGCCTCCTGGCGGGTGCCGGCAATTCGCGCTTCGACGTCGGTGCCCGCCGCTCGTCAGGCTCGATCGTCGACGGCCATTTGGCGCTCTACGGCGGCTCGCAATGGGGCCCGCTCGGGCTGCGCTTAGGTATCGGCTATACGTGGCACGACATCGACACGCATCGTTCGGTTGCCTTCCCCGGCCTATCCGAAAATCTCAGTGCGCATTACGGCGCGGCGACGCTTCAGGGCTTCGCTGAAGCCGGTTACCGTTTCGATTCGCGTGTCGCCACGTTCGAACCCTTCATCGACGTAGCCTCGATCAATCTGCATACGAGCGGCTTCACGGAAACGGGCGGCGCAGCCGCGTTGACGAGTGCCGGCGGTGACACCAACGTGATGTTCACGACGATCGGCGTCAGAGGCGAAAGAGCCTATTTTCTCTATGGCTGGAAGGCAACGATGCACGGCACGGTAGGCTGGCGTCATGCCGTCGGCGACACGACGCCGCTGTCGATGTTCAACTTCGCCGGCGGCAGCCCCTTCACGATCGCCGGCGTACCGATTGCCCGCGACGCTGCAAGCATCGACGCGGGGCTCGACATCGCGCTGACGAAGGCAGCGACGTTCGGCATCGGCTATACCGGCCAATACGCGGCCCACGCGCAGGATTACGGTGTGCAAGCCAAGCTGACCGTGGCCTTCTGAAATGGCGGATGCGCGATCGAGCCAGCGAGCCATCGAGTCATTAATCTATCGAGTCATAGAAGGCCGTCTATCCCCCATCCGAACGTCGTCCGGCAGCCTAGGTACGGCGTTAGTTAGGACTCCTTCTTTCCCGGCAGCACCGAAGCCATGACTTGCTTGGCCGTATTCACGATAACGCTACCTTCCTGCGGATCGCCCTCCATCAACGTACGGGCGAATTTACGCGCCTGCACGAGCGTGACATGCGGCGGCAACGGCGGTACCTCGGGGTCTGTCTTGATCTCGAGCACGACGGGCCTACCGGCCGACAGCGCCTCGTCCCAAGCCGGACCGATCGCTTCGGGCGTATCGACGTAGATGCCTTTGAGCCCAATCAATTCGGCGAAACGATGGTACGGTACGTTGGGCAAATCCTGCGACGCCTCGAATTTCGGATCGCCCTCCATCACGCGCTGCTCCCACGTCACTTGGTTTAGGTCCTCGTTGTTCATGACCATGCAGATCCACCGGCCGTCCTTCCATTGCTGCCAATATTTGGCCACGGTAATGAGTTCGGCCATGTTGTTCATCTGCATGGCGCCATCGCCGACGAGCGCGATCACGGGCCGGTCGGAATGCGCGAACTTGGCCGCGATCGCATAGGGCACGGCCGCGCCCATGGAAGCCAACCCGCCCGACAGCGAGCACATCATGCCGCGCCGAATCTTTAAATCGCGCGCATACCAATTCGCGCACGATCCGGAATCGCTCGTCAGAATGGAATCCGCCGCCAACTTCGGCGAAAGCTCGGTGAAGATGCGCTGCGGATTGACGCCGCGCTTGACGCTTTCCTTGGCGCGCTTGTCGAGCGTCGCCCACCATTCCGAGGTCCATCCCTCGATTCGTTTGCGCCATGCATCGTCTGTTTTTTGATCGAGCAACAGGAGCAATGCACGCAGCGTTTCCGCGCTGTCGCCCACCAGGTTAACTTCCATCGGATAGCGCAGGCTCAGCATGTCCGCACCGAGATCGATCTGAACGCCGCGCGCCTCGCCTTCCTTCGGCAAGAATTCCGAATACGGAAAACCCGATCCGATCATGAGGAACGTATCGCAATGAGTCATCAACTCCCAGCTCGGCTTCGTCCCAAGCAAGCCGATGGAGCCCGTCACCCACGGATATTCGTCGGGCACGACGGCCTTGCCGAGTAACGCCTTCGCCACACCGGCCTTCAACCGCTCCGCCACGGCGATCACTTCGTCGGTCGCGTGTAATGCGCCTGCCCCGACCAGCATGGCCACACGGCTGCCGGCGTTGAGTACTTCCGCGGCACGCGCGAGATCACCCGGCTGCGGCATCACGAGCGGACGCGAGTATCCGACGCCCGAATGCGCCGTACCGTGCTTGCGCGGCGGCGCCGAATAATCTAGTTCTTGCAGATCGTTGGGCAGGATGATCGCCGTTACGCGCCGCTGCGAAAGCGCGATGCGCACAGCGCGGTCGACCATGTGCCGCACTTGTGCCGGCACGCTCGCTTGCTGAACGTACGAGCCGGCAACGTCCTTGAGCATCGACGTGATATCGATTTCCTGCTGGTAGTGGGAACCGAGTGCCGCGCGCGCCTGCTGCCCGCAGATCGCGAGCACCGGCATGTGGTCGAGCCGGGCGTCGTAGAGCCCGGTCACCAAGTGAGCCGCGCCGGGCCCCGAGGTCGCAATGCAGACGCCGAGCTCGCCCGTGAACTTCGCATGCGCACTCGCCATGAACGCGGCCATTTCCTCGTGGCGCGCCTGCACGAATTCGATTTTTCCACCCGCGCGCCGCAGCGCGCCGAACATACCGTTGATACCGTCGCCGGGGTAGCCGAAGATCCGCCGCACGCCCCACTGATGTAATCTTTCGACGATGAAATCGCCTACCGTTTGCGCCATCTGTGCCTCCGATACTTTCGGTCAGGGAAACCCGAATCGGCGCAAAAAGCGCGCCCACGAGGCCCAAAACACAGCGCGTCAATCGTCCTTCATACCGAGGCGTTCGCACATGCCGCGCGTGATGCGCTGTTTCGTGCCCGCGTAATCGGCCCACGGGTCTGCGTGCAAGGCTTCGAGGCGTTCGTGCACGTTTTCGACGGTCCACTGCGCACCGCCTGTCGTATCAGCCAGTTCATCCCAACTGAGCGTAACGGACACGCCCATCCCGGCCCGCGCACGCGGAGAAAACGCGGCAACGGTGCTCGACCCTCGGTTGTTGCGCAGGTAGTCGACGAAGATGCGACCGCGGCGGTTTTGCGCGCCCATCTTTGCGCTGAATCGATCCGGCAATGTCGCTGCCATGTGTTGCGCCGCGGCTTGCGCGAAGGCTTTGACGTGGTCCCACCCCGCGTGACGAGCGAGCGGCACGACGACATGCAGCCCTTTCCCGCCGCTCGTCTTGCACCACGATTGCAGGCCCAGCTCGGCCAGCAACTCGCGCGTGAGCTGCGCCGCCTCGATCATGCGATCCCATCCGAGCGCCGGGTCCGGATCGAGATCAAACACGATGCGATCCGGTTTTTCGATGCTGGCGGCCACGGCGTTCCAGGTGTGGAGTTCGATCGTGCCCATTTGCCCTGCGCCGATCAGTGCGCCGACGGAGTCGAGCGTGATCAGCGACGGATGACCCGGATCCAGCCCTTCGTGCTGGGTAACGTTCGGAATCGAAAGGCGGTTGCTGTGCTTCTGAAAGAAGCGCTCGCCGTCGATGCCGTCGGGCGCGCGTACCAGCGCGACGGGCCGCCCCTTCACGTGCGGCAGCAGCCACGGTGCGATACGCTCGAAATAACGGACAAGGTCGCTTTTCGTAAAACCGATCGATTTGTCGATCATGCGATCGGGATGCGAGATGCGCACGCCCGCTACCGTGTCGCCTTCCTTCAAGCGATCCTGCGACCGCTTAGGGGTATCCGTTGCTTCCACGTCGTCCGCCGTCTTCGAGGTTTTTCCGCGCGGCGCCTCTTGCACGATGTCGCGCGCCGGCTTGTCGCGGCGCAGGCTGATAAACGAGGCTTGCCGCACGATGCGTTCGCTGGTCCATTCGGAGAAATTGCATTCGGCAACCCGTTCCGGCCGCACCCAATGCACCTTCGTGCGGCTGCGTTCGCTCGGCGGCTCGGCGAACGGCGACCGCGTCGATTCCAATGCATCCAGTTCCTTCTTCACCGAACGCAGCATAGCGGCATCGAAGCCCGTTCCCACACGCCCGGCGTAGTGCAACTTGCCGCGCGCATCGTAGACACCGAGCAACAACGCGCCGAACCCGGTTCGGCTGCCCGCGGGCTCCGAATAGCCGCCGATGACGAACTCCTGCCGGCGGCGACAGCGCAGCTTGATCCAAGCACCGCTGCGCGTCGACCTATACAGGCTATCGCGCCGCTTGCCGACAATCCCTTCGAGCGCCATTTCGCAGGCGCTGTGCAGCAGATCGTTCGCATCGAGCGCGAAGTCTTCGGAAAAGCGCACGGTGTCGTCGTCGAATCCTTCCAGCAAGGCACGCAGCAACGCCCTGCGCTGCACGAGCGGAATGTCGCGCAAATCGTAGCCGTTTAGATAGGGCAAATCGAACGCGAAGATAACGATGTCTTGCGGACGGTTCGCATCGAACGCGTTTTGCAGCGCTTGAAAGCTCGGCACGCCACGCTCGTCGAGCACCACGGCTTCGCCGTCTATCCAAGCCGTGTCGACATCGAGTGCGGCAAACGCCTGCGCCTGCCGTTTGAACTTGGCGGTCCAATCGAGCCCGCTGCGCGTGAAGATGCGAACCTTCTTTGTGTCGCTACGATCGATCCGCGCCAGCGTGCGATAGCCGTCGAACTTGATTTCATACGACCAATCTTCGCCGGGCGGGACGTCCTCGACCAGCGTCGCAAGCTGCGGCTTCAACGACTCCGGCAGGCGCGCCTTGACGGCGCCTTTGATCGCCGGTGACACGGCCAATTCGCGCAGCGACTGCGTCGTGCGTGTGGCGACGATGTCGGGATGGCCCGAGTGCGCTTCGCCGGCATGCGGCGCTTTGGCGGGAACCGCTATCTGCCCCGTGCCCGCTTTCGCAGCCGTGCTGCCGCTGCCCGCGGTGCGGGCGCGGGTACCATTCGCCTCCCGCTTATCCTCTTTCACAGGTCGCTTGCCCCCTCGTTTTGCGGATGGCCTTGCGGATTCCTTAGAAGCCGCCGCGTCCCCCGCGAGCGCACTGCCGGGCTGCGCTGCAATGACGTCGTATTCGCTTTCGGGCCGAACCTCGTCGTCGCGTTCCTTGATCAACAGCCACTGCTCCTTGTCGCCGCTGCCTCGCATGCCGCTTCGAACGAGCGCCCATCCGCCATGCAGCTTCGCCCCATGCAAGATGAACTTGAGCTTGCCCGCCGCATAGGCTTTGCGCGCCTGCTCGACGCCGCCCGCCGGCTCCCAGGTGCCGCGGTCCCAGACGATCACCGTCCCGGCGCCGTAGTTACCCGGTGGGATTTCCCCTTCGAACGTCCCGTATTCAAGCGGGTGATCTTCGACGTGCACCGCGAGACGTTTGACCGAAGGATCGAGGCACGGCCCTTTCGGCACGGCCCACGACTTGAGCGTACCGTCGAGCTCGAGCCTGAAGTCATAGTGCAGACGCCGCGCATGGTGTTCCTGGATCAGGTACGAGAGCGCAGGTCCGGCATCCGGGCTAGACGCGCGGCTTTTCGCTCGGCGCGCGCGTTCAGCACCCGACGGCTCGGGCGTTTCGTTAAAGTGCCGTTTGTTGCGGTAGGTTTCGAGCTTGTCCGCCATGCCGTGTACTTTCCGTGTGTTCTACGTGCCGATGTACTTGCCATCAAGCCGCATGCTTGCCCTTGCCGCGGCCGAGGCTGCGCTTGAGCAACTCCGATAGATCGACCACATCGGCCGTCGCCCGCTTGCGCGTCGTTTCCCGCGCGCCTTCGCTGATCTCGTGCGTCTTTCCTTCGTGTACTTTGCGATCGACGAGCGCCAGGATCTCGTCGCGAAACGTGTCGTGATAGCGCGGGGGATCCCAGGTTTCGGTCATGTCCTCGATGAGCTTTGTCGCCATCTCGATCTCGCGAGGATTCACGCCGGCCGCTTTCGCATCGGCCGGCGGCAGCGATAGATCGCCGATGTCCAGCACTTCCCCACCCCAGCGCAGCGTATTCAACGCAAGAACAGGCCCCGCGGGAATCAGCGCGGCCAAATGCTGCTTGTTGTGCAGCACCACGTTCGCTATGCCGATCTTGCCCGTTTGCGCTAGCGCTTCGCGCAGCAGCGCATAGGCCTTCTTGCCCTGCCGTTCCGGCACGAGGTAATAAGGCGTGTCGAGATAGAGAAACGACACGGCATACGCTTCGACGAACGCGAGGATATCGACCGTCTGCGTCGACTCGGGGCTGGCCGAGCGGATCTCTTCATCGCTTAGCACGACGTAATTGTTTTTCTCGTATTCATAGCCGCGCACAATGTTTTCGCGGCGCACTTCCTTGCCGGTTCGCTTATTGATCTGCTTATAGCCGATCGGATCGGCCGTCTCCTTATCCAGAAGATTGAAGCTCGTGCGTTCCGGGCGCGTGGCCGGGTGCAATTGCACCGGTACGTTGACGAGACCGAAGCTGATCGCCCCTTTCCAAATCACGCGTGACATGGCGCTTCTCCTTTGCCGCCGGCCGCGCGGGGAAGCGCACCGCGAAGACCGGCACCGCACGCCGATAGCCGAGGACCGCTCGCGGCCTAACCCGCGCGAGCGCTCTGCATTCCTTGCAAAGCGCTCGTAATCCCTGCAACGGCGAGCCCTATTTTCCGCCTCGCCGTCACCTGAAAACGCCGATCAACAGCGTCGCCAGGAAAATGACGACGAAAATGAAGAACAAGATCTTCGCAATCTCGGCTGCGCCAGCCGCAATCCCCGTGAAACCGAAGATGGCGGCTATGACTGCGATGATAAAGAATATGACCGCATATCGAAGCATGACGTCCTCCTGTTGAAAGCCGGCACGCCGGCGT
Source organism: uncultured Burkholderiaceae bacterium (assembly GCA_966212065.1). Lineage (GTDB taxonomy): Bacteria > Pseudomonadota > Gammaproteobacteria > Burkholderiales > Burkholderiaceae > Trinickia. The sequence goes on along the minus strand of CBIHOQ010000021.1, from coordinate 10,752 downwards.
GGGCGTCGCCGCCGCGCAGGCTTACCGCGGCAGGCACTGAGCGTCGTGAGTTGTTCGTGGCAACGCACGTTCTGATTCTGCAATGAGTATGCCCGTTGCAAGCTGCTTGGAAGGGTGCGGTCTCGTGCGTGGGCCACGGCGGCGCGGCGCGGGTCCCTTTCGAAACGCAGGGGGAAACACAGGCGGCGGCGCCGCGCGTGAAAGGCGGCGCCGATGGAAAGATCGCTACGTGGGGCTTGTCGATGATTCGTTATTGCGAAGCTTGAGTGATGCTAACGATTGGCAGCCGGCCTTGCATCGATGGGCTCGACGTCTTTTGTCGGATCGAAATCGGCCCATCGTCCATGCTGCCAGCGCCCATGTGCACGCTCGACTTCGAGGCTGCCGGCTTCGCGCAGCACGCGTGCGGCTTCAGCCTGGTTATCCGGCGACACATGCACCGCGACGAGCACGCCCGAGCCGCGCGCTGCATGCGCCACCTCCCGCTCGGGTTCTTTGCCCCCGCCGCGCGTCTCGTGCATCGCACCCATGAGTGAACCGAGATACGCGCCAACACCGGCTGCGATGACAAGAACGAGAAACGGCGAGGAAAACGCGCTGACCAACGCGACACCGATCGCCGCGCCGACTACCGCGCCGATCGCGCCGCCTTTGCTCGCGCCTTTCGACGCCCCTGCGGCTTCCGGATCGGCGTATTGATCGCCGCCGATCGGAAAGCGTGCATGCTGCCCGGGCGGATTGACAAAAAACAGCGTGACGTCTTCGTGTACGAAGCCGGCTGCGAACAGCCGGTTCGCGGCCGCTTCCGCATCCGGGAACGTCGTAAAACGACCTGCAACGATCAGCGACATGATGAGCCCTCCTGGTTCGTTCTCGTTAGGCCTCGTGCTCGATCAAGCGTTCTCGATTCGAAACAATCCACTGCGCAATACGACAGCCGCGCCGCCGCTTTCCTCGATCGCGCGCTTGCAAACCGAATGGATGCGCGATCGCCCTGAATCGTAAGCGCGCAAAAGCTCCGCTTCGAGCGTCGAACTCGCACCGAAGTGATCCTCGAGCGCTTCGGCCGTGATCGCGCAGGACAGCGCAACACCGTCCACCATGGCCACGAATCGCACGACCATTTGCGCGCCGTCGAATTGCGGCGCGTCGTCGGGAAACGTCACGCGCACGGCTGGCCCCGCCGCTCGTCCCGCCGCCGCCACTGATCGGCTCGCACCGTCGGCGATCGACATCGATCTTGCCTCATGCTGCGCGGCCTCGATGCTCGAGCTGCGCGATCAGTTTTTGGTTGAACGCGGGGATATCGTCGGGCTTGCGGCTCGTGATGAAGTTGCCGTCCTCGACCACTTGCTCGTCGACCCACGTCGCACCCGCGTTGCGCAAGTCGTCTTGTAAGCTCGGCCAGCTCGTCATCGTGTGACCCTTGACGATGCCGGCGGAAATCGGCAACCAGCCGCCGTGGCAAATCACGGCCACGGGCTTGTGCGCATCGTCGATCGCACGCACGAACGCCTGCGCTTCGGGTACCGTGCGAATGGCATCGGAATTGACGACGCCGCCCGGCAATACGACCGCTTCGTATTGCTCGGGACGCACTTCGTCGAACGTTGCATCGACGGTCACCATGCCGCCGCGTTCGACATGTCGGAAGCCTTGAATTTGGCCATGCTTCTTCGAGATAACATGCACAAGCGCACCGGCCTCCGACAACGCACGCTTCGGCTCGGCCAATTCGGCCTCCTCGAAACCGTCCATCGCGAGCATCGCGACTTTGCAGCCTTCCAGCGTTTTCGTCTTCGTAGTCATCGGCGCAGCTCCTCTAAATGAAGTGAAGTGCGGCATGCACCGCTGCAATTGCGGTGCCCACGGCAGGTCAACGCCCCTTGAGTTCGCCCGGCAAGCCTGCGAGCAAATCGGCCATGTCGTCGGCGTGCTCCTCTTCTACCGCCAAAATGCTTTCCATGACGCGGCGCGAGGTAGGGTCCTTCTCGCCGAGGAATTGGACGATCTCGCGATAGCTGTCGATCGCCACGCGCTCGGCCACGAGATCTTCCTTGATCATGTCGATGAGCGAAGTGCCCTCCACGTACTCCGCGTGACTGCGCGAGAGCAAACCGTCGGGCGAAAAATTCGGCTCGCCGCCCAGTTGAACAATGCGCTCGGCAATCTGGTCGGCATGCCCTTGCTCTTCGTTCGAATGCTGCAGGAATTCATCGGCGATGCTCTTTGAGTGTATGCCTTTCGCCATGAAATAGTGCCGCCGATAACGCAGCGTACACACGATTTCCGTCGCCAGTGCATCGTTAAGCAGCTTGAGCACCGTTGCGCGATCGGCCTGATAGCCGGCGGTCACGGCGCCTTCCTCGATGTGTTCGCGCGCACGCTTGCGAATGGTCTGGACGTCCGACAAAAACGGTTGATTCGCCATGGGTTTTCTCCATCGATTTGCAGTTACGAAACACGGATACGACTGCGGGCACCGCGACTAAAGGGCTCGCCCGCAACGTCTCGTATCGCATGCATCGATCGTGCCGGACTGCCGCAGCGCATGGAACGTGGCGTTTCCCGGGCATGGCCGTTGCGTGATTCCCAAGCCGGGACGCGCGCGGCGCGGCATGCCCTGGCCGACGCTCGCCGCGAGCCGCTCGCGCTCGCTATTCCTATTCCCATTCCCACTAACGACATGGATCGACCGATGGCCTCCCGCACTGCCCACTCGTCGACGCGCCGCCGCGCCGGCCACCCGCCTCGGCAACGCCATGCGCAAAGCCGGGCCCATCACGAAAAGACGAACGCGCGTACCGAGCGCAAGCGGGCCGACGCCGGCGAGCGGCCTCGCCGCTGGTCGCATGAGGTGATGCAGAAAAGCGATGCGCTCGATCTCGAATCCGGCATCTTCAAATCGGGCAGCGCCGGCGAGATCGCGCAGTCGCTTAAGCGCTCGTCGCTCGCGAGTAAAAGAAGGCGCGGCACGCCCTACCAGTCCGCGATGTCGATGCTCAATTTCTATATCAACCGGGCGGGCCGGAATCTGCCCAAGTCTCGCCGCGACGTGCTGCAAGCCGCCAAAGGCAAGCTGCGCGAAGCGTTCGGACGGTCTCGCTAAGCGCGCAGCAGCGACTAGCCGCTCAGCCTCAGCCTCAGCATCAGGCGCCGGATGCGTCGTCGCACGAGCCGTCGGCATCGTCGGCCGCGCGATGCGTGCCCTCGCTCGCGAACTCAAGCACGCGCAATATCAGTTGCGGCGTCAGGGGCTTCGCGCAATGCGCGTCGAAGCCCGCTTCGCGCGCGCGCGCACGGTCCTCGGAAGACGCATAGCCCGTACACGCTATCAGCAGCATGTGCGCGGTCGCCGGATCGGCACGCAGCCGGCGCGCGAGCTCGAGGCCATCGAGCCCAGGCATGGCGATGTCGAGTAGAACGGCAAACGGCTGCCAATCGCGGGCGATCGCGCAGGCCTCGTGAGGGTCGCTCGTCGCGCGGCATTCGAAGCCGTCCGCATCCAGCAAAAGTTGCAAGGCCTCGGCTGCGTCGCGGTAGTCGTCGACGACGAGCACGCGGCGATGATCGACCATCGCCGGCCGAAACGTGCTCCACAGCACCACGTCATCGCTTGGTTTGTCGGGCTCGGCCACCACCGGCTCTCCTAGGTTGGTCTCGACGCAGACGCGAAGCAATGCAAATTACGAACCCGCGCGCACATGGGGTGAAAAAAAGGGCATGCGCTTTGCTCTCAGGTCTGGCACGATTTGCCGCAGGGCTGCTCTCCCGGCGGTATCGAATAAGGAAAAGACCTATGTCGACCTCCCTCGCGGCATCGCGCGTCGTTTTGGCCGGCGCGCTTTTCGCAGTCGCCACGCCCGCAGCGGTGTATGCGCAAACACCCTCGCCGCTCGCCGAGTGGCAGTACGCTTCGGGCATCTTGCTCGAGCAGATGTTCGAGCCGCAACCGCCGACTTGGCGCATTCGCGTGGGCCCCGCGGCGAGCTTCCAACCGCGCTACGACGGCTCCGACCGCTATCACGTCGTGGCCGGCCCGAGCATCGACATTCGCTATCGCGACCGCTTCTTCCTTTCCACCGGCGAAGGCATCGGCATGAACGTCCTGACCGGACCGAATTGGCGCGTGGGGTTCGCCGCCGCTTACGATCTCGGCCGACGCGCCGCGGACGATCTCGGTCACTTGAACGGCATGGGAAACATTAATCCGGCGCCAAGCCTGCGGCTACTCGGCGAGTATGCAATCTCGAAATCGTTTCCGCTGGTATTCCGGGCCGATTTGCGCCGCGATTTCGGCGGCGACAACGGATGGATCGGCGACATCGGCGCCTACATGCCGATGCCTGGCAGTTCGGAGAAATTCTCATGGTTTGCAGGGCCGACGATGACCCTCGCAGATTCCCGTTATATGAACAGCTGGTTCGGCGTGAATGCGCAGCAGTCGGCACGTTCGGGCTACCGTCGATACGACGCCTCGGCCGGAATCCGTTCCGTCGGCTTCGGCGTATCCGCTTCACTGACGCTCAACAAGCGGTGGACCTTGACGGCCGACGGTGCGTTCCAGCAGCTCGTCGGTTCGGCCGCGCATAGCCCCATCACCCAGACGCGCGCATCGGGCGTCTTCAACCTCTCCCTCAACTACGAGTTCTGACGCGTGCCGGCTGCAGGCCTCGGCTTCAAGATGAAGGCGAAGACGAAGACGCGGCCGATAACAAAACGGCCTCCCGCGGCACCGATAGCCGGATCGAAAACCCGCCGTCCGCGTCGCTGCCGATGACGACCGAGCCGCCGAGCCGGCGCACGCGGTCGCGGATACCGGCGAGGCCGGACGGGCTTGGCCGGCCTTCGCTCGCGTCTATCGCGTTATGGATACCCGAGCCGTTATCGCGGATGGCGACATCGCACGTCGCGGCACCGCACATGAGTTGGATCTCGACTTTCGTCGCGCGGTGGGCGTGCCGCACGACATTGGTCAGCGCCTCTTGCACGATACGGAAGATGGCCGTCGATGCACGCTCGTTGAAGAACAGGCCCTCGGCGTTGCTCGCGACGTCGATACGCAGTTGCGACCGCTGGCGAAAATCGTCTGCGAGCCATTCGAGCGCAGGCAGCAGGCCAAGATCGTCCAGCACGGCCGGACGCAGCCCCGCCGCGAGGCGTCTCACCGATGCGATCGCACGGTCGACCGCTTCGCGCATCGCCAGCGCACGCGTGTGCACGGCATGGAGCGGATCGGCCGCATCGCAGATAGCCCGCTCATCGCTGACGATCAGCGCCGACACATCCATCTTCAGCGCCGTAAGCTGCTGCCCAAGGTCGTCGTGCAATTCACGCGCGATGCGTTTTTTTTCTTCCTCGCGCGTCGCCTCGATGCGCGCCGCCAGCTCGCTTGCATATTCAAGCTCACGCAATTGAGTGCGCTCCGTGATGTCGCGCACGACTTTCGCGAACCCGACGAGTTCGCCGGCCGCGTCATATACCGCCGTCACGACGATGTTTGCGCAAAAACGCGAACCGTCTTTGCGCAGCCGCCACCCTTCCTTCTCGATCCGGCCGCGCGCGGCGGCATCGGCAAGCTCGCGTTCGGGCTCGCGCTCGGCCATCGCCTCGAGCGGATAAAAGCGGGAGAAATGACGACCGATGATTTCCGCCGCGGGAAACCCGAGCACGCGCGTCGCGCCGATGTTCCAGCTCGTCACCAGCCCTTGCGGGTTGAGCATGAAGATCGCGTCCCCGATCGCATCCATCAGCCGGCGCAAACGCTCCTCGCTCTGACGCAACTGCTCTTCGTTGCGCCGGCGCTCGGTCAAGTCGCGGGTGATCTTGGCAAAACCGATCAATTCGCCGGCCTCGTCGCGCAACGCCGTGATGACGACGTTAGCCCATAAGCGCGAGCCGTCCTTGCGCACGCGCCAGCCCTCGTCCTCCCAGCGGCCATGTTCCGCGGCATGGCGCAACGCTTCGTCCGGGTAGCCGCTAGCTACGACATCCTCGGGATAAAACACTGAAAAATGGCGCCCGATGATCTCTTGAGCTCCGTAACCTTTGATGCGCTCGGCCCCGGCGTTCCACGTCGCGATGCGACCCTTCGCGTCGAGCAGGAAAATTGCGTAGTCCTTCACCGAGTCGATCAGCACCCGGTAGCGCGCCTCGGGCGCAACACGCGATAACGGCGTACCGCCCGGCGGTTCGCTCATGGGCGAGGCTTGAATGTTCACGGGCCGGCTCCGGCTTGCGCAAAACTTCAGTCTAAACCTCGCGGTCCAATGCCGCCATGCACCGCGCGCCGGACGCGCAAACGTGTGCGCCGCCTGCCTGTAGGGGTTTTCTGACAGGCGGACCGAAAGCCGCACACCAATCGAGTCCGTGGCTGATTTCCTGTATCGATTTTTTCGGGGACACTTCACGCATGTACTCGAAATCGACGCTGTCCGCCATGAAGGTGTTACTCGTAGAAGACTTTGCCCCTATCCGCGACCGCCTCTGCGACCTCGTGCATAAGGTCCCCGGCGCGGAAATCGTGGCTCAAGCCGACGATCCCGCGGGGGCCATGGCCGCCATTACGGCGAACGAGCCGGATGTCGTCATCGTCGATCTGCAATTGAAAGCCGGCACGAGCGGGCTGACGATCCTGAAATGGCTGCACCAGAATCGGCCCGCGGTGTCGGCCATTGTGCTCAGCAATTCGGCCTACCCGCAAATGCGCAAGGTTTGTCTCGATCTCGGCGCCCACCTGTTTCTCGACAAAGCGAGCGAATTCGGTCGGTTGGGCGCGGCCTTGAGCGAGCTTGCCGCCCGCAGCCCGCATTCGCCGCCTCTGTCCTAAGCGCACTTCCAAAATCCACGTGCACCCTCGGAATTCCTTCGCGGAGCGCGTCCACCACCCCCTCAATGCCGTCATAGGCTGGCTGATGTGCATGCCCTAGGGCTACGCGCTATTCCGCGATGAAGCGTTCAACGGGCATCGCGCGCTCCCCTCCCTGCTCCGTGCACTATCCTTTTCTTGACCGGCGACGGCGCGGCCGCCATGCGCACGTCATTGGCAGCCGCGCGCTAATCTATGACAATTCGCCGCAAGCAGGCAGAATAGGTGTCACGCGATCACCGGCTTGACGTTCGCCCCGAGCCTGTTTCAGGCGGCGCGGGAACTAGACCCTCTGCAGGATGCGCATGCCCGCAGCAGCAAACTCGCCTTCGCCCGCCTCGCCCGACAGCCGCAGGAACAGCGGCATGCCGCTGCGCGGTCCGTTGCTGGCCGCCGCAATCACCGGCGCGATCTTCCTCGTGGCGGCGTTCGTCTCGGCGTTAATCGTGCGCGATCATTTGCTGCAAGTCGCTCAAGCGAGCTTCGATTCGCGCGCGAGCCACATCACTTCGGACGTCCGGCGCGAATTGCTGCTTTGCACGCAACTGCTACGCGGCGCGAGCGGGTTTGTCGTCGCCCAGGCTCAATCGGCCGGCGACGCGAGACCCTCGCCCGACGCCTGGGACCGGTACGTCTCCCGGCTCGACTTGGACGACACCCCGCCTTGCGTGCGCACGCTCGGGTACGCCGATGCAACGCCGTCCGCCCTCGCGGCCGACGCTGGCAGTTCGAGCGCCGGTGCGTCCAACGCGCCGCTCGCGCATACCGTCCTGATGTGGCCGCCGCGCGGCGAGATGGCGGACGGTGCGCAAATCGGCGTTAGCGATGCATCCCGCGCGGCGCTGTTGCGCGCCGCCAATAGCGGGGGCGTAGCGCTGGCGATCCGAGCGTTGCCGCGCGGCGGTGCGAACGATTCGGAGCCGGCGGATAGCCAGATGCGCGCGCGCGTCGACCTCTATCTCCCGGTCTACCGCGCCGCGCCGCCACCCGCGCTCGCCCCCGCCCGCCGTGACGATCTGCTTGGATTTGTGATGGCGCGCCTCGACACGGAATACCTCTTTGCGAGCATTGCCGCGCACGAGCCGCGCATGGAGCTTCGGGTTTCCGCCGGCCAGCCGGCGCTCGCGCTGTATCCTCCGGGCGCCCTTCTTTCGGAAGAAAACGACCGTCCGCTGCGCTTCCAGCGCACGGAGACGCTGCATTTCGGGGGCGAGGCGCTCTCGTTGACCTACGCGACAAGCGATCCTTCGCTCGCGGCATCGGCCGATTTCAGCAGCAGTGCGATTCTCTCAGCCGGCTTCGCCGCCGCGCTGATCACCGGCGCCGCGGTGTTCGTCTTCATGCGCAAACGCGGCACGACACTTGCAGAAGTGGGGATGGCGCGCGCGCGCTCGACAGTCAACGAGGCTCGCATGATGGCGATCTTCCACTCATCGGGCGAAGCGATCATCTCGCTCGACGAGCAACAGCGCATCGTCATGTTCAATCCCGCGGCCGAGCGGGTGTTCCGCTGCTCGGCGATGGATGTGATCGGCGCCCCGGTCGACCGCTTCATTCCCTCGCGCTTTCGCGAGGTGCATCGCAAGCATGTCGAGCGCTTTGGAGAAACCGGCGTGACGCAACGCAAGATGGGGCGGCAGCAGCGGGGGCTGGTCGGTCTCCGGGCCGACGGCGAAGAATTTCCGATCGAAGCGTCGATCGCTCAGGTCAACGACGGCCGAGGCAGGCTCTACACCGTTATGTTGCGCGACATCACCGAGCGCGTTCAAGCGGAAAACGCCCTCAAAGCCTCGCAGCAAGAGTTGCGGGAGCTGTCGGCCAATTTGCAGAACGTTCGCGAAGACGAAAAGACGCGCATCGCGCGCGAGCTGCACGACGATCTCGGCCAGCAGTTGACCGCATTGAAGATGGATTTATCGTCGGTCGAGCAATCGCTTGCCGAAGAGCCGTCGGCGCCCCCGCTCGTGCTCTCGCAATTGAGCGGTATGCGCCGCCTCATCGATTCGACCGTCGGCTCGGTGCGGCGCATCGCGGCGGACTTGCGGCCTGTGATGCTCGACGATCTCGGCTTGCTGCCCGCGATCGACTGGCTGCTCAACGATTACATGACGCGCTACGGCATCGAAATCGAGCGTCAGATAGAACCGGGCGACGCGTCGTTTTCGCGAAACGGCGCGACGACGCTCTTTCGCATCATCCAGGAAGCGCTCACGAACGTGGCAAAACACGCGGAGGCAACGCGCGTGTCGGTCACGCTCGCGCGTGAAGACGACCAATGCCTGCTGCGCATTGCCGATAACGGGAAGGGCGCGTCGGACGCGCAAACAACGGAAGGACACGGTGAGAAATCCTTCGGGCTATTAGGGATACGTGAACGCGTGCATATCTTGGGCGGTTCGGTCTCGATCGAGACGGCGTCCAAGCGAGGCTTTACGCTCACCGTACGCGTGCCGCTGGCCGCAATACAACAGGAAGAGGCTCTGCCATGACAAAAGTACTGCTGGCCGACGACCATGCGCTCGTACGCGATGGTCTGCGCCATATTCTGGAGGGGACGAGCGGGTTCGACGTCGTTGGGGAAGCCTACGATAGTCCCACCACCATCTCGCTCGTACGCAGCACGCCGGCCGATGTGCTCGTGCTCGACTTGTCGATGCCGGGCCGCAACGGCATCGAGCTCGTCAAGCAGATCAAGGACGAACTGCCTACGCTGCGGGTGCTCGTGCTGACCATGCACGCCGAACAGCAATACGCCGTGCGCGCATTCAAGGCCGGGGCATCGGGCTATTTGACGAAGGAAAGCGCGAGCAAGGAGCTCGTCTCGGCGCTGACGAAAATTTCGGCCGGCGGCGTTTATGTGAGCTTATCGATGGCCGAGCGCCTCGCGCAGAGCTTAAACGAGCCGGTCGACATGCTGCCGCACCAGCGGCTATCGGATCGCGAGTTCGATGTCTTCCGCCGTATCGCGGCCGGGCAGACGATCAGCGAGATCGCGCATGAATTATGCGTTAGCGCGAAAACGGTCAGCACGTACAAGACGCGCATTCTCGAAAAGATGCAGATGCCGCATGAAGCCGCACTGGTCCGTTACGCCATTCAGCATAAGCTCTTCGAAGACGGCGAAGATTTGTAACGAATCGTTACCGTAGTGCCCCCCTTGCCTCCCGCGGAACCCCGCCGCGCGGGCAGAGCGCGTTGGCGTAGTCCCATCCCTACGTGCGCCTTCCGAATTGCCTACAACACATTCCTACCGAGCCGATATTTATTTGCCGGAGTGCTGACGATACTGTCCTCATGAAATCGAGCACCCCGCATCCGCTCAGAGTTTTCGTCGTCGACGAATCGACGCTCGTGCGCGACCGCCTTGCCCGACATATCGGACCCGACGGCGCCGCTCGCATCGTGGGCGAAGCGGAAGACGTCGAGACGGCGCTGCAAGGCATCGCCGATACCGAGGCGGAAGCGGTCGTGCTCGACTTGCGCTTGGTCGATAGCAACGGCATGGATCTGCTCCATGCCTTGCGCGGCCGCACGGATCCGATCGTGACGATCGTGCTGACCAACTACGCGTCGCCCGTGTTCCGCGAGGCAAGCATCGCGGCCGGAGCCGATTACTTCTTCGACAAGACCACCGAATTCGATCTGGCGATGGAAGCGATCGCGCGTCTTGCGCGGGAAAAGACCCAGGACGCAAACGGCGCCTAAGCTTTTAAGCCGTACTATTCACTATTGCTTCAGCGCTTCGCTCACGGGCGAGCCGGCCCGGCCCGCCACGATCGCTCGGTTTATCTAACGTGTTGCTGCATTGACGTTGTAGAAGCCACACGGGCTGCCGGCTTGATGCAGTACGCCGTCGCATCGCCTTTCGCTGCGGACTTGATGCA
>CBIHOQ010000020.1:0-86040 GCA_966212065.1 uncultured Burkholderiaceae bacterium | reverse complement strand
AAGTACACCGGCCCAGCGGCCGGTCAGCTCTCGCCTGCCCAGTACATCGAGAGCTTGACGGCCGACGGGTATATCAACCCGGATATGTGGTCAGGTAACTACATCCAACACGCTTCGTTTTCCCCCGTGATCCACTTCCGCTGGGGCTATAAGGCCAATAAGGACGAGATGAAGCGCTACGGCACGAACATCTTCTTGAACGAACAGAACTATTGGGGCGGCGGGCCGTTCGCCAACGGCACGTCGAGCCTGCCGGACTTATGGCATGAAGGGCTGAACGACAGGCTCTTTCTGTGGATCACCGTACAGCATTTGAATTCCGTTCGCGCGCGCAAAGTCTACGCGTGCCCCCCGCGGGCGTACATGGTGCTTGGCGCACTGCGTCTGGCCGCGCTGATCGAATCGATTCGCAACAAGCAAGCCGATACGCCGATCACCCTCGTATGCCACAGCCAAGGCAACATGGTTGGAATGGCCGCCGCGTTTCTCGGCGATCGCCTGCCCGCCGTCACCGATGCATTTGGACATAGCGGGCGATGCGTCGCCGATACCTATGTGCTTTGCAATCCCCCGTATAGCTTGGTGCCGACGCTGGAAACCGAATCGTGGGCCCAGCGCGGCATGAAGGATAAGGACGGCCATAGGGGCCGCGAAAGCTATATCGCGCGGGCCGAGACGCTGAAGGCGTACTTCGACATTTTGCGTGAAAGGGCTGCGTTCGAGCCGGGGGTGCCCGAAATCGACGCCGAGATGGCCAATACGCGCACGTCGGAAAGCGGCGGCGCGGCCTACAACGCTGGCGACGATCGAACGGCGCATGGGCTCAATGGCAGTACGTTTGGCCGCGTCACGCTGTATTGCTGCCCGCACGATCAGGTCATTTCGGCGGCTACGGTGCAAGGTATCGGCTGGCGGGGGCTGAGCGACAAGGAGCGGGCCGATACGAACGCCGATGGTGTATTTACGCAGCGCGTGTTCTCGTCCGGGTTCAAGGTGGGGAGTACGGGCGTGTATTACCACTATTGGGAGAACGACTGGCGGCATGGCCGGAACGGGAAAGAGGGGTTCTGGTTTCCGCCTTCGCCACCCGCGCGTTTCTCGTTGGAGCGCGGGCTGCGCGCTAACACGAATCCAATTACGCAGTTCATGACGTTAGCCACTGCGCCGGTACTTTATCTGTTCAACGTGTTCACGAGGATTCCGGTGAATGCGAGCCCCGATCCCGACTGGAAGCTCTATATCAACGCCCCGGCGCTGAAACGTCCGTTCGAACCCAAGGCGATCCGCTATGGCGCGGTGTCGTTGGTCAAGGACGGAGATGACACGAGCGACTTCAACGAGGGCTGCGATCCACCGGCGGACGCGCGCGACAAGAACAAGGGGGAGGACGGAACGACGTTGAACCCGAATGACCCCTACGACGCTTGGTCGGATCGGGGCCTCGGGACGGTACAGAGCGAGGCGGCGCAGCGTTACGAAGATCATGCGACGCTGCGGATGCTGGCGCGGCGCGAGCAGCGCCCGGGCTGGGTGGACGACGAAGGCAAGGTCGTGGGCGAAGATGACCCGACGCAGGCCGGCGTCGACTATCAGCATTGGCGTAAGGAGCAGATCAACGAAATTTTGACGGAGGGGGCCGATAACAATGCGACCAATCACTCGACGATCGTAACCAATCCCGATCACTCGGAAAACGCGCTCGCTTACGATGTGGCGATTGGGTTGTGCTACCTGTCTAGCGGCGACCTTGCTCAACTCCGAATCGCTGCGGATTGGCGGTTTGGGAACGGGCTCGGTATAGCGGATCGCAGCTATCGGTATCTTGACTATTTCCAGACCGGCTCGCTGACGAACCAGTCCCTAAGTCGCTGGGTGACGTCCGACCCGGACGCCAGCATGCCGTCCAAGATCGTCGATCGGCGGGGTGGCGTGCTATGAGGTTCATTTCTACTTGGCGCCGCCGCCTCTGGCTGGCCGTATTCGTAATGCTGGTTGCGTTCGTTGCTGTGGCGACGCTGATGTTTACGGGCGAAGCGGCCCATCGTTCATGGAGTTCTACACACGTGATGACTGGCCTGTTTGCATTCCCAGCGATGCTGGCAACGGCTGTTTTTTTATTTGCAAGTGCTGCGGCCATGCCGGCAAAGGCGGATACCGTCCAGCCACCGCTGCTGGAGTCGGCATCGCCTGCGCCCTCTCATGCGTTTGCAGCGCAAGTGGTCGGCGTCGAATGGCTGAATCCCTTACAGCGCCGAGATTACCCGACGGAATGGCAGCTCCTATGGACCCTCGGCCTCGTCAAGCCTAATAACAATGACGACATGGTGCGGACGCAGCCCCAGCGCTTTACCTCTATTCAGCCAGTGGCAGGGATCGCGAATGGTGTTCACGGGACCGAGACATTCAAGGGCTTCCAAGAGAAGTACGTAGATGAATTGCTACTGTTGTTTGGCGATCGCTATGTGCTGAACCGGCACTACTTCTACACGGTCGCGTCTTCGGACAGCCGCAAGTGGCGCGAACTTGCGGGTATTCATGTCGAGTACGCAATTCCCGACGGCCGGCTCGATGCAGACGCTGCAAGGGACTATCTCAGGCAGAAAATAGTTTCTATCTTCAACATCGGCAACTCAGAATTCACCGACCTGTGGTCAAAGAACATCCCGCCAGACGTTCACGTAACACCCGGCGGCCCCAACGCCGGCTTCGCATCACTGAACGCTGCGCTCGACTATCTGCAATCGCACCCGAAAGAAAGCGTCTGGGTCATGAATTGGGATGCGCCGAGCTTCCCGCCGAAGGACCAGCAGATGAACGAGAACATGGTCTTACTCATCCTTGCCGGGCCGCAGATGGATACCGGCCGTGATGCGCTGGCCTGGGTCGGCCGCGTCGCTACGGCTAACGTAGGCGATTTCGAATCGAAGGCGGGCACGACGCGCACCGTGCAAGCCTGGAACGCCGCGATGGACGCCGCCACGCGTGACGCCGGCATGACGCCCGCGAACATTACGTACGTCATCCACGATGCCGGCAAGGGCAGCGACGCGGCCTCCCAGCGGATTGCCGAGCTGGGAAGAGCCTTGACCGAGACGCTGCCTGAATTCGACTTTCAGAAGCAGACTTTTAATACACCGGCATTGCTAGGCGACACGGGGGCGGGCACGGCGCTGACCGACGTTGCGCTGGCGATTGGCCGAGCGAATCACCTGGGCGGACCTGTGTTGGTTGCGGGTACAACCGATTCTGCGCGGCTAAACGCAGTAATCGTCACCCCGCCGGCTCAGTTGATCCCGATCGATGCCGATCGCGACTGGTTCCGGGCGCGCGGCGAGAACAACGCTTATTTGCCCTGGTGGGGTCGCCTTCGGGGAGTCGCTTACCCTACTCAAGGGTTCACGAAATAACGGAGGCAGCATGCGAGGGATCATCCGCGTCGGAGACGCGATCAGCCATGGCGGAAAAGTCGTGAGCGGTAGTGAAGTCAGCAAAGTAATGGATCGCCCCGTTGCGCGGCAGGGCGATCGTTGCATTTGCCCCGTGCAGGGACACGAAAACTGCGTCATCGCAGAGGGCGATCCGACGTTTATTGTCGACGGCAAGCCCGCGGCTTTCGACGGCCACAAGACCTCTTGCGGCGCGACGCTGATTTCAAGCTTGTCCTCGTCGGGGCGCATATGACCGACTCGCTCGATGACCTACTTCCCCACTACGAGCGCGAACTCGCGATCTTGCGCCGTTCGCTCGGCGAGTTCGCACGACGTCATCCCGAGGCGGCCGCGCGGCTTTCCATTTCCGGGGAGCACTCGGAAGACCCGCACGTCGAGCGGTTGCTTCAAAGCGCTGCGCTGATCTTCGCTCGTTCCAGCGCATACATTGACGACGATTATCCCGAACTGACCACCGCGATGCTCGAGATAATGTACCCGGAGTACCTGCGACCCTTTCCCTCGTGTTCTATTGCACGTTTCGAGGGCAGCGATGCCATTGGGAAACTGACTGATCCTTTCACCATCGAACGGGGCGCCGAACTCAAGACGCGCAAGGGCGAGTATCCGTTTAGAACCATCTACGATGTCGTATTCGCGCCGGTGCTAATCGCCAACGCACGATACGCGCCCGCCACGTCCGCGCCCGCTAAGGCTCGGCTGCATGCGCAAACAACTGGCATTGTTTCTATCACGTTCGCCGCGCTTGCTGCGGATGCGATGTTAAGCAGGGGCATGCCGGAGCGCGTGCGCGTTTTCGTGGACGGTGACCGTCGCACCGTGGCGGCGGCGATGGATACGCTGCTGCTGCGCGCATCGAACGCGTTTGTCGAGGCCGACGGTAACGGAACGTGGATCGCGTTGGACGCCGTACCGGTATCGTGCGCCGGCTTCGATCATGACGAGGCGTTGATTGACCGACACGGCAAGGGTCGTTCGAGGTTTCGCGTTCTGCTTGAATTCTTTTCTTTCCCGGAGAAGTTCGACTTCATCGATATCGACTTATCCGCAATGATGCGTACCGCTCGCGGCTGCCATAGCGTGACGCTGCATCTGCCGATCCAGGACCTGCACTGCAACTCCGCGCACGGTCAACTGCTGCAACGTCTCGCTGCATCGAACTTCAAGCTCTTCTGCACGCCCGTCATCAATCTATTCGCCGCACCCGCACAGCCGATCCCGCTGGAGAAGCCCGAGCTTCGCGTTTATCCGATCATGCCCGATACGTTGCGTGCTTCGGACACCTCCGCTTACCGGGTTGACGCGGTTCGCTTGACGCAGGACACATCCGACGGAACGGTGACCGAGGACCTCAGGGGTTATCACTCTCTCCTGATCCACACGACGGATGGCAAGCCCTATTGGCTTGCCGAACGCGGGGGGCGGCTCGCCGATTTCGTGCCGGGGAACGATATGCTGCTCTCGCTCGTCGATGGGAACGGCAAACCGATGGACGTGTGCGGCGTGCAGATCGATATGGACCTCACGTGTACGAACGGCGACTTGCCTGCGAGCTTGCAAGTCGGTGATCCGCACGGTGATTTCATCTACGCGAATCAGACGCTGACTGGACGCGCATCGATGCTTCGCTTGCCGACGCAAAGCAGCGCGCGGACGAAGATACCGGATCAGTTGTGGAATATTGTCGGGATGCTGTCGGGAGGACCGCTGAACCTATGTCAGGAAGCCTTGCCTGTGTTCAAGCGGCTGTTGGCGGCGCACGCACCTTCGCGCTCGACCAGTGCCAAGCGGCATATCGACAGCTTGAAGCATCTCGCGCACGAACCCGCGCTCGAATGGATTGTGATGAAGCCGCAGCCGAGGATGATGCGCGGTATCCGTGTGAGGGTGGCGATCGATGAGACAGGGCTTTACGATTGCCCCGTCAGCGTGCTGGCTCGCGTGCTCGAGAGCGGCTTCGTGCACTACGCGCCGTCAAATAGCTTCGTGCAGTTGGTGCTCCTTTCGGCGCAGAACGGCGCTGAGTTGATGCGAGGGGAACCATTGTGCGGCGCCATCCCGCTTCTTTGAAGCATTTTTGGACGGCATCCCGTATTCTCCGTCAGCGAAGGCGCATCGCACGCCGAATCGTCGCGTGCTTGGCCGGCTGCAGCGCCCGACCGCCGGCGCCGCCAACCCATCGAGGATGAGGAACCTGCTCATGAGCCGTTTATTCGAGCCGATGACGATCGGCCAGCTTGCTGTGTCCAACCGCATTGTCATCGCCCCGATGTGTCAGCACGCCGGTTTTGGTCAGCGTTGACGATGTCGGACAATCCGCCCCCACACAGCAAGCCGCGGCTGCCGCGCATGCCGAAGATGCGACGGATGCTGCGTCCGCCGCGTCCGCCGCGTTTCGTCGCGCGGGTCATTGCCGTCTCCTGGCGCGATCTGGCCGTGTCGATGGGCCCGATCCTCGCCATCTCGGGGGCCGCGATCTGGCTCGCGATTCGTCTGATCCAACCCGCGCCGCCCAATACGCTGACGATCTCGGCCGGCCCGCCCGGCAGCTCTTTTTGGAACGCGGCGCAGCGCTATCGGGAGATCCTCGCGCGCAACGGTGTGACGCTCAAAGTGCTGCCTTCGGCCGGATCGCTCGAGAATCTGCAACGGCTGTCCGATCCGAACACCTCGGTCGATGTCGGCTTCGTGCAGAGCGGCGTGACGCTCGCCGGGCAGGCGGCGCAGGGAGCCAGTGCGGCCAGTGCGGCTACGGCTTCGACGGGCGCATCGGTGGAGGCGGCCGGCGCGGCATCGTCAGCGTCCACATCTGACTCCGCCTCGGAGGCGGCATCGAGATCGACATCGGCTTCTTCCGCGCCCGTCGGCGCGTCGCAGGCCGCGACGAGTAACGAGCGCACCGAGCACCTGGTCTCGCTGGGCAGCGTCACTTATGTCCCCCTGGTGATCTTCTATGAAGGTCGCGAGCGCTCGCGCCTGTCGTCGTTCGCCGGCAAGCGGATCGCGATCGGGCCTGAGGGCAGCGGCACGCGCGCATTGGCGCTTGCGCTGCTCAAGGCGAACGGCATCGAGCCGGGCGGCGGTACGACGCTGCTGCCGCTGACCGGCGGTGCGGCCGCCCACGCGTTAACGACGCACGAGATCGACGCGGCTTTCCTGGCCGGCGATTCGGCGCAGCCGCCCGTGATGGCGGGGCTGCTGCGCACGCCCGGCGTGCGGCTGTTCTCGTTTGCGCAGGCACGCGCCTATGCCCGCCGCTTTCCGTACTTGACCGACGTTGAAGTGCCGATGGGCGCGTTCGATCTCGGCAAGAACTTGCCGCCGGAGCCCGTCCATACGATCGCGCCGACGGCCGAACTCGTCGCGCGCGATTCGCTCCATCCGGCGCTCTCCGATCTGCTCATCGAAGCGGCCAAGGAAGTGCACGGCCGTGCGAGTTTGCTGCAGAATGCCGGCGAGTTTCCCTCGCCGGTCATCCATGACTTTCCGATCAGCGACGACGCCGCGCGCTACTACAAGTCGGGGAAGGGCTTCTTGTACCGGGTGCTGCCGTTCTGGCTCGCGAGCCTCGTCGATCGTCTGATCGTGCTGGTCGTGCCGATCGTCGTCGTGCTGATCCCGGGCGTGAGGCTCATCCCGTCGCTCTACGCTTGGCGCGTGAAGTCGCGCATCTATCGCTGGTACGGCGCGCTCATCGCGATCGAGCGCTCGGCGCTCGACGAAAAAGCGACAGACGAGGAGCGCGCCGCGACGCTTGTCAAGCTGGCGGAGATCGAAGGGGCCGTGAACCGTATGAAGATGCCGCTTGCCTATGCCGACCAGTTCTACGTGCTGCGGCAACATATCGGATTCGTACGTACAAGGTTGACCCAGGCATACGATGAGCAAACGCACAGGGAGGTGGGCGGCGCGTAAGATGCTTCACATGCGGGCGGCGGTGGGGTTCGCCGCGCTGTTTCTCGCGCGCGGAGCCGCCACCGGATAAAACGGAGACATTCCATGACCCAAACAATCGATGCGGCGTCGCCGCTGTGGTTTTACGATTTCGTGTCGCCGTTCTCGTACCTTCTGCTGGAGCAGCATGACAAGTGGCCGAGCATGCCGTTCTCGCTCGTGCCCGTTTCGGTCTACGCGCTTCACGCGCATTGGGGCCAGCGTCCCGCGAACGAAGTGCCGCAAAAGCGCATGTTCGTTTATCGTCATGCGCTGTTCCGCGCCGAGCAGCTTGGCATTCCGTTCAGGATGCCGCCTGTGCATCCGTTCGATTCGACGAAGGCGTTGCTGCTCGCCGCAGCGATCGAGGCCGACGTGCCCACCGTCTGCACGATCTTTCGGTTTATCTGGCGCGATGGGCGCGATCCGTCGACACCCGATGGATTCGCCGATCTATGCCAGCAGCTGAATGTGCCGCACGGTGAGCGGCTAATCGAGCATCCGGATACGAAGGCGCGCCTGCAGCGCAGTTTCGACGATGCGATCGCGCTCGGCGTCTTCGGCGTGCCGACCTTCCGCCTTCATCGGCAGTTGTTTTGGGGCGAAGATGCGCTGCCGATGGTGCTCTATTGCGCGCGTTCGCCAGGCTGGCTCGAATCGCCGGAGGTTAAGCGCATCAGTGCGCTGCCGAGCGGGTTGCCTCGTGACGCAGCCGACGCGCCGTGAGGCCGTCGGCGGCAAATCGATGACGGACGGCGAGCGCGGCAATGACGTACTCGATGTTTGGCTGATGCGCGTGTTGCGGACGCTGCTGACCGAGCGCAGCGTCACGCAGGCAGCGTTGCGGCTCAATCAAACGCAGCCTGCGATCAGCACGGCGCTGCGCAAACTGCGCGAGGCGCTGGGCGATCCGATTCTCGTGCGCGGCAAGACGGGTATGGTGCCGACCGAATTCGGCGAATCGCTGCTTGGGCCGGCGCAGCGCGTGCTGCGCGACGTCGATTTCGTCGCGACGCCGCATGGCAGCTTCGATCCTGCGGTGACGCGGCGTACGTTTCGGCTTGCGGCGCCGGATTACCTGAACGATTTTTTTATGCCGACGCTGATTGCGCGGTTTCGCGAGGCCGCTCCGCAGGCGCGGCTCGAGATCGATTCGCTTAATCCCGCGCTCGATCATTCGGCGGCGCTGTTGTCGGGCGAACTCGACCTCGTAGTGGGGAACTGGCCCAAGCCCGACGAGCGGTTTGCGCGCAGCGATTTGTTCAGCGATACGGTTGTGTGCCTCATGCGAGCGGATCATCCGCTTGCTAATGCGCCGCTGACGCCCGAGGCGTATTTCGCCGCCGCGCATCTTGCCCCGACGCCCTACAGCGGCGTGCGGCGTAATGCGATCGAGATCGGGCTCGCGCGAGCGGGCGCCGCTAGGCGCATCGTGACGACGTTGCCGTACTTCGGGCTTGTGCCGCAGGTGTTGCTTCGGTCTGACTTGATCTTTACGACGACGCGGCGCTTTGCCACGCACTATGCGGGGATGTTGCCGCTGGCTGTGCTCGACGCGCCGATTCCCTTTCCGCGGATCAAATGCTACCAGTTGTGGCATCCGCAGCCTGATCGGCCGCACGATGTGGCGTGGCTGCGCTCGCTTGTTGATGACGTGTCGGGGCAGTTGACGGCGCGCGTGCGGCGGGGTTTGGGGCAGCGGGCGGGGTGAGGGGAGGTGGTTTCGTGAGAGCCACTTTCCACAATGCGCCCCTGTTCAAGTACGACGATAGAATTCCAGTGAGAAATTGGATTACGTTCGCCCCTCACCGAAACTTGATGCACGCCAGTCCCGCATGAACGACCGACATCTTCTTTGCCTTTACCGGTTCAGGATGAGCGTCGTCAGTTGTGTCGATCACGCGCACAGTGCACGTGCGGTATCTCACACCCGCACTAGCGAGCGCCTGAAGGAACGTCTTTGCTTCCGGCGGCGCACTCGCCTGATCGGACACCGTCACGTCGTAGCGATTCCCTCGCTGCGGCGCGAAGCCGACCGGCATAAGGCACGCCGCTTCGTAACTGAGCACCAAGAGTTTGCCCGGAACGACTTTCACGGGTGCCGCTTTCGAGTCGCCATCGATGAGTGTCTTGCCCGTATAGCAACCCTTATCATTTAGAGTCAGCAAATAGACGGGACCACCGTTCACCTTCAATTCCGCAGCCGACTCCGAGCCAGTAGGGAAAGGATAGCCTTGTCCGATGGTTGTGCAACCGGACAGAAGCGTAAACGCCCAGACAATGGTGCCCTTCGCGCGGGTTATGTTGATCGCCATGATGCTTTTATTAAGTTCTCGGTGTTCATAAAAAAGTGCTTTGAACTGCGGGAGCGTAGCCCGTCGAGGTTCCGCAGGACGTGCCGCGGCAGCCGCCACTGCTCTGCCGATTGCAAAGATCAGAAGCGGATTTGTAGATCTTTGAGCACAGTAACGCCGCCCCAAGTAAACGAACATGAGCGACCAACCTCAATACCGATCTTCTTGCCATCAAATTCCTGCTGCTCAGAGATGGGCGTACAACCGCCAGAAATGGTTACGGTCGGTGTACGTTGCTTTGAGAGTGGGAATTCGATTGCGGCATCTTCAGGGATACGATGCGTTAGTGAAACGTTCTCCACATAATCGTCGGGCAGTGTGAAGATCAAGTCATTGCCTACCCAGAGTGTGTAGTAATCATGTTGGAACGGGGCACTCGTAACGCACATCTTCGCCGGATGGTCGGAGAGAGTCTGCGTCTTGCAGGTTGGTTGAGCAGCGAGGGCGATCGGGCTAATGAGGAGAAGAGCCAGAGCAAATTTTTTCATTATTAAGTTTCCGTCGTTGAGTGCGATACGAAGTAGAGAAAAAGTGTGATGGTTACGGTTGCGAGCAAAAGGGTCAGAAGAAAGCAGATCCGACCTTTGCGCGTAGAGGGGGAATCTCCCACTCCAACGCCATCGGTTAGCTTCGCTTCAAAGGTGGCTGAAAACTTTTTTCGCGCGCTCCTTCGCCCACTGCCGATATCGAGCGTGCAACTGCCGATTGTAAAGAATCGGCACGCAGCGACTCGCCCGCACTGCTGACGGCGCCTGTTATGATCACCTTTTCGTCTTTATTAGCTTTGCTGCGTTTATCACCTCAATAATTAAGCCGGTTGCGACCATGCACATGCAAGCACGCAAAAGCACAGTTTCTTTTCCATGATCTATCACCAGTGTTCCCCCAAAGAATGTTGACTCGCCCCATACAGAAAAGCTCCCCGCATAAAAGATGGCAAATAAAAACATTAACTCGCAAGCTGCCCTTGAGATAATTCCAGGCCACTCGTTGCTTCTCAGTAGCGACTCCACTTTAAGCATCATTTCGACGACGACCTCCCATCAGGAGCTTTGCCTGGAACGAATGAACCGACCCCTTGTGTCAATGAGCCAGCCGCCGCACCAATGTTTGCCGGGTATGGATTTCGAACGCCTTGAAGCAGCGCTGGCACATTCGGATTCAGGCCGTTTGGATATACGAAGGGAGGCAGAAGTTGGCCAGTCATCTTGGTCAATCCAAGTCCGATGGGATACGCAGCACCATTGAATGTCGCTCCCACCGAGCTTGCAAACAGGACGCTGCTGCTATCGCCATAGAATAGGTTATTAAACGCTGTATTTACACCCGCTCCAGCGCCGCCCAGCAGCACATTGCTTATGAAGCCTGTGCTAGCACCGATTGGTGCGGTTACCGCTCCGGTGGCCACCGCGAACAACGATTGCGCCGGCCGGATCGCACCCGTCTGTGCATATTGCCCGGCCGCATCCATGCCACCACCTGTAGCAGCACCGATCACAGCATATGCGGTACTGCCAACTGCTGTTGCAATAGGAGCGCCGACGATCAGCGCGCCGCCGGTCGCGGCGGCAATTGTTGCGCCCCCCAAACGATTTCGATTTGCTTGTTCAGCGTTCACCGAGCTTGCAATATCGCTTGCGGCCGGTAGATTTAAAGCGGCGCCATTCGAGTAATAGCCCGCATACATATTGGGGTCCACCTTCTGTTCCGGCGTTGCATAGAACATATAGCCCGGCCCGCTATTGCCATCGGCAGGCAACATCCCGTGCGCATGCCCCAAGAACTCAGACGCACGCTGATTCCACGGACCAGGCGAGCCATTCTGTACCTGCAGGTTCGCCTGTGTTGTCAATTCATCGCGGGCCTGCTCAAGCGTCAAACCATACTTCTTTGCATACGACGCTTCATTTTCATCGATCCATTTTTTTTCATCCGGGTGCAACTGCCGGTTGTAAAGATCCGCAGTCAGCGCGCTGCCGCTGCCGCTAATCGCCCCCGCCGAGCCACCGAGCGCCCCACCGACTGCCGCGCCAGCCACCCCTGCAGCCACGTTCGAGAGCAACTTACCGCCAACCGAATCGCCCAACGCGCGGCTCGCGGCATTACCCGCGACATCACCAACGATCGTCCCGCCTACTGCACCGGCCAGGCTTCCACCGCCCATCGTCGCCCCGAGTCCAGCCACAACCGCATGCGATCCAATCCGAGCCGCGCCATCGTTGCCCCACAGCGCGAGCTGCTGCTTCGCTGCAGTCATGTCGGCCTGGGCCTGCTCCATGCCCGCGGTATCGCCAACCGCATCGGAATCCGCATAGGCCTGTTTTGCCTTTTCCAACGCCGCACGGGCCCGGCTTTGCAGGACGGTCGCCACTTCCCCCACCACCCGCATGCCGACCTGGCGGACGCTCTGCTGGGTCGCCATGTCGTTTTGCACCTTCTGCGCGTCGAAGGTGTCCTGCACCGCGCCATTCGCGTGTGCGGTATCGCGGCTTAAGCCCGCCGAGCTGTCCTGACCGGTGCCGGCATCCCCACGCACCGTGATCGCTCCGGGACTGACCGCGGCGTATGTCGTACCGGTCGCGTCGCTGCTCGTGCCCACCATAGAGAATCCCGTCGGCCCAAGCCCCTGCGAATTGAGCGGTCCGGCTGCGTTGCCCGCCGTCTGCTGCACCGGCGTATTGAAGCTCACGCCGTCCGGCGTGCTCTGCCCGAAAGCACCGCTCGCGCTGAGGCCGACTGTGCCCCCCGAATAACTGGCGTAGTTCTCCAGATTCGAATAGCCGAAGGTCTGCGTCGACAGCGTGTTCTTCTCGGCGCTCGCCGTGCTCGCGATCGCGCCGCCATCGAGCTGCGTGTGGTTGCCGACGTTGACGTTAAATCCGCCGCTCCCCGCAAAGATCCCGCTCTGCTGCTTCACCGACTGATACGTCGCGCTGATGTCCTCCTGGCTCGCGCTCGCGCTGCCGCTCACGGCTTGGCCGTAGCAGATCGGCGGCACGCAGATGCTCATCTGGACTCCGGCGCTCGTCTGCTTGCTGTCGTACGTGCTTCTATCCTGCCGACTCTGGATGTTCAGATCCCGGCCTACGCTCGCATCGACCGTGTCACCCACCACCTGCGCGCCGCGCAGATTCGTATCTCGACCGCTCGTCATCGAAAGCATGTCGCTCGCGCTGACCTGCGTATCGCGATTCGTCACGCTCTCTCCGTTTACGCGGCCGCGCGCGGCGTTCGCAGCCAGTTCGATCGTGAAGCCGTTTTGCTGGCCACCGATATTGAGCCCGACGCCAATGCTGCCGCCACTGCTGCGGTTGCGGCTCGACTGCTGGCCGGTATCCTGCGCGCTTTGCAGATTGATGTCGCGCGCGGCATTCAGCATCACGTTCTGCCCGCTGATTTGCGTCCCGCTCGCATTGATGTCGCCGGCCGTCGCCAAGCCGTTCGCATCCTTCGCACCGCTGCCTGCCGCGATCAGGTTCGCATTGCCACCGGCGTGCAGCGTGCTGCCGTCGTTCGCGAGCGAACTGCTCTGCGAGTCGCTGTGGCTCGAACCGCCGCCAACGCTTACCGTCACCTTGACGAGCGGTTGGTTCTTCAGATTGTCGGCACTCAACGCG
This sequence comes from uncultured Burkholderiaceae bacterium, assembly GCA_966212065.1. GTDB lineage: Bacteria > Pseudomonadota > Gammaproteobacteria > Burkholderiales > Burkholderiaceae > Trinickia. Next base: position 72,687 of record CBIHOQ010000020.1, on the reverse strand, counting down.
CTTGCAACCTCATAGGCGTCGTAGACCGCCAGCCCGGCTTGCGCCTTATCCAATGCGCCGAGCCGCGCATCGCCGCCGCGCGCCCCGCGCGCCATGCTCTGGTTGACGGCCGCCACCGCATTGCCGGCGGCCCCGCCTAACGCGAGCGTCACGCCGAACTGGCTCGAGTCCTGGCTCATGCTGCTTTGCGTCGCGTCGGTGCCCGGATCGAGGTTCAGGTTCTTACCGATCAGCGTGAGGTCTTTAGCCGAGCCTATATCGGCCCCGGCAACGGTCAAGTCCTGCTTCGCATCGAGCGTCACGTTGCCGCTACCGCTCACGATCTGACTGCGCATCGTGCTTTGCTTCCGTGCTGCCGCGTCCTGCACGCTATGGCTATTCGCCACGCCGATGCTAAATCCCGTCGCCGTGCTGTTGCTGCCGAGGCTGCCCACCTGCTGGCTGCCGGATTCCTGGTGGCTCGCATTCGTGTCGAGCCCGGCCAGCACGTTAATCGCTCCCTGCTTCGAGAGGAGATTAACTCCTTGTGTGCCGCTGATCCCGGACCCCACCACATTGATGTCGCCTGTCTCGCTGTTCAACGCCACACTGTTGCCCGAGACCACCGTGGCGGTCTGCGCGGTCGCGCTCTGGCTTCCGTTCGAACTGCTGCGGCTCGCGTTGTACGGCGACGAGCTCGTGCCGCCGCTGTTCGCCGTACCGTCTATCCAGCGCCCGAGATCGCCCGGGGTGGGGGTGGCGAGGGAAATGCCCATGCTGGAACTGCTCGACTGCGAGCTCTGCTGGAACTGGTCCGTCGACGCCTGCAACGTCATATGTCGGTTCGCGGCCAAAGAAGTCTGGCCGGCTGCGCTGATCGTCGAACCAATGACAGAAAGATCCCCGTCGATCGACCGGCCGTTCGCATCCTTCACAGCACCGCCCGTGGCCGCTATCGACACATCGCCGCCGCCTCGAATCGTGCTGCCTGTGTTGGCCAAACTGGAGATCTCCGTCGTGCTCGAATCGCGGCTGTTGCCGTACGAGACTGAAATCGACTGCACCGTACCCGCGGTAGCGCCAATCTCGTTCGCCACGCTTTGCGTGCGCCGGAAGCCATTACCGGTGGACGCATTCGCCTTCAGATTGCGGACCGTATCGAGGGGCGTTCCGGTCATCGCAACCGTCACGCCGCTCGAACGCGATTCCTGCTGATTGCTTGACTTCGCGCTATCCAGTCCCGGCTCGATCGTAACGTTCTGGCCGGCGATATCGATATTGCCTGTCGCCCCGGTGACATCGCCCGCCGCCTCGCCTGCGATCACATCGCTGCCGCCGATATGAACGTCCTGGCCCGCGGAAATCGCGACGTTACCCTCGATGCTGCCGACCGTGCTGCGCGACTGACTCTGCGTCACCGAGCTGCCGTCATAACGGCCACTGCGCTCGCTCGATCCGATGGTGACACCGAGCCCGCCCGAACCGGACAGCCCCGAGCGTTTCTCCTGGTGGTACTCGTTGGCTTGCCACGTATCGGTCGCTGCGTTGATGTTGACGTTGCCTGTCGCCGCCAGGCCGACATCATGCGTGCCGACGATGCTGCTGCCGGTTACGTTGATGTCTTTCCCGCTGATGAGGGACACGCCGTCTGCGGAAATCGTGCTGCCAATGACGTACGTCGCGGTTTGATCGACCTCGTTAATCGCGCTGGCACGGCTCGCGACGCCGCTATGGCTATGTGTTTCGTGAGCATTGTCAACATGCGTTTCCGTCGCCGAGCCGACATTGACATGACCGGCCGCCATCAGCAGCGCGTTACCCTTGTCGAGCGATAAAGTGCTGCCTGCTACGTCGATGTCTTTGCCGGAGACGATATTCACGCTATCGCCGCCTTTGAGTGTCGTTTCTGTCAGCGTATCGTCGGAGGTATGCAGTGTCTCGGCGTAACTGCCATGGCGATCGCTGCCGGAACTGTTGCTATTCACGGTCGACGTCGCCTTTGCCGCCTGCAGCGTCACATTCCCCTTGGCCGCGATCGTGCCGCCGCCGCCCAAATCGAGCTTCGCGCCAGTTGCCGTCACGTCGCCGCCTACGGCAATGGCAGAGGCGCCGCCCACCTTTACGCTGCTGCCCGTGTCGCTGACGATGTGTGTATCCGAGATGCCATTGGCGCGCGCGACGACCTTTGTCTCTCCCGTCTGCTGCACGCCGAGGTTCCAGTTGCCGCCAATGCTCATGCCGAGCGCGCCGCCCACGTTCAACGCACCAGCGTTCTGCTGGAAGTTGCCAGCCGTCGAGATGGCGGCGTCGCCTCCCGCGTTGATGCTGGCCGCCGGCCCCAGCGTCGACGAGACGCGCGTTGCGCCGGTCGCGCTGACCTGATCGAGCGTCTTCACCGCCGTATCCAGAATCAGGTTCCCGCCGGCCAGCAGAACAACGCTGCCCGCGTTCGCGGTTGCTGACGTCAGATTCACGTCGCCGGCCGTCGCGAGCCTCATCGCGCCACCGCTTTGCAGCGTGCCGAATGAGCTGTCGATGGTTTGTCCGCTGATCGTGAAGCTATTGGCCGCCTTGATTGTGCCGCTATTGATCACCGACTCGGCGTTCTGCAAATCGATGTCCGTCGCCGCGATGACGGGGCCATTGCCCATGTTCTCCTGGCTCACTTTCGCCAGATAGACCACTGGCACCAGCACCATATGCCCGTCGACGATCTCGGTCTGCATGATGACGACGTTATTCGTCAGCTGCGCGACGTGTTCCGATGACAGCGCCGTGCCCGGCGCGAGATCGAGCGACTTCGCAAGTTCGACGCCCGACGTCATCAGCGCTTTGAACTGGTCCTGCGTATTGGCGTAGTTCGTGAGCACGGACCTGCCGGTCATCGACATAAGTTGGTCCTGCACGAGCTTCTGCTCATAGAACCCGTCGCCGAGCCGCAGTTGGATCTTGCCGTGGTCCAGACCCATCTGCTGGAAGTAGTAGTCGCTCGACAACCACTGCCTGCTGTCCGTGAAAGCAGGGTTCGTCTCTACCAGGTACGGGGCGTTCGGTGCGGCATCGACGTTGAATAGGCCGCCCTTCGGCAACACGATGTTGTTCAGCACGTTGACCGCTGTGGCACGCGCGACCGGGTTGTCGAAGCCCGACAGATTTCCGTTGGCGACATGGCCGCCGTGCACGGCCACCGCCACCGGACGCGTGCCGCCGCCCGAAGCAATCGTCCCGTCGACGGCACCCGCGCCGGCGTTGGACACGAACTGTCCCGGCAGAAGCCCGAGCGGTGTCACCCCCGCGTTCCCCGCCGTGTTGTTGATCGTCACGCCCGTGCCGCCGATCGTTCCGCCTGCCGTGAAGGTCGATTCGTAGCTAGGCAGCGCATAGGTGCGCACGTCGGCTGGAGCCGCCTGCGTATAGCCGCCCGGACGGGACGTCACGAACCCTGCATCGCCAAACGGTAACTGCCAGTTGTGCTCCGAGTTGTCGTAATTGTTGTAGTGATATTGGCCGGAGTACGTCACCTGGACCTGCGGCGCTGGCTGACCCTGCCAACTGTTTTGGTTGAGCGTGGCCGGCGACGCGATGTTCTCCGCGGCAGTGACCCGGCTCCAGTAGTTCTCGAATGTCCCGACGGATCCAGTGTCCAGGTCACCGCCGGAGACGATCTGCGATTCCGGGCTTATCGATGTCACCGTATTAGCGACTGCCGCGCCCGAGTACGTCGTGTACTGATACGAGCTATTCCACTGGCCGCCGTGCGGCGGATCGGTATAGACGCCGCCAATGCTGTTCGGATCTTTTACGCCCACCTGGCCCGTACGGCCCGAGAGACTGATGCCCAGGTTCGCAAGCAGCGTTGGATCGATCGACGATGTGAAGCCGCCCGTGGTCATCACGCGTCGCGTGTTTATCACCCGGTCGGCGTTAATCTTCATGTCGCCGCCCGACTGGATCAAGGCGGACTGGTTGTTGACTAGATTCGCCTTTGTGTAATTTCCGCTCGCGTCCTTGCCGCCGGCCAGCACGACCTTGCCGAGGCCGTAGATCGCCGTCATCGCCCGCGTGTCGGTTGCCGTCGTATCGTCCCGGTTCTCGATGTTGGGAGCGAGGAGTTCGAGCGTGCCTGCGCTATCCGTCGCACCAATCAGGGCGCCCGTGCCGAGATTCGACAGGGCCTGCGCGGCGTTCAGCGATACGCTGCCACCCACGATCGTGCTCGTGTTCGTCAGCGTGTTCGAATGGGTACTCAGCAAGCCGCCCGCGCCCATGGTGCCGGCATTCTGAATGTCGCCCGCGCTGACAATAAGATCGTTGACCGCCGACAATGCGCCGCCGTTGCTGAATGTGCCCGGCAGCGTGAGGCTCAGATCGTGGCCCGCATTGAAACTGTAGTTCAATGCGGTGGCGAGATTGCCTTGTAGGTTCACCGTCAGATCGTTCACCGCGCTGTAAGCGCCGCCCCCCGATAGCGCATTCGCGGCCACGGAAAGATTACGCGATGCATTGATCTGGCCGTTTGTGGCGGTCAGCGTCCCAGTGGTAATGCCGACATCGCCGGTGGCGTTCGCGACGTTGCCGATCACGCCGCCGCTGTTGTCGAGGTTGTCCGTATCGATCCTCAGATTCGCGCCGCTTAGTTGCCCTCCCTGTGTGTTCGATATCGCTACCGCGTTCAACATCACGTCGCCGTTGCCGCTGATGGCGCCCATTCCGGATGCGCCACCGGCGTTGCTGTTCGTGATCTGGCTACCGCCGTTGATCTTCGTCGCCCCTGACCCGACGTTGGTGATGGCACCTGCGGCATTGTCGATCGACGCTGCGGTCAAGATGAGCGCACTGTCGGTCACCGCGCCGCCTGCGCCGATGATGCCGCCGACGTTGACGAGCGCGCCGCCGCTCGAAGCGGTCAGCGCGGTGCCGGACGACAACCGGCCGTTCGTGTTGTTCAATACCGCCTGCACGTTTGCCGAGAGGGCGTCCTGCGAGCGTAACGTGCCTCCCGTGTTGTCGAGACTCCCGACCGACACTGATGCCTGGCCGTTAGTCGAGATGTCGCCGCCGACGTTCTTCAGCGATCCCGAACCATTGCCCGCGTCGATTCTTAGCGTGCCCGCGCCGGCATGAATGATCGTGCCGCCGTTATTGTTCACCGATGCGGAAGCAAGCGAGAGGTCGCCACTGTTCGTCCGGATCACACCGCCGTTCGTGTTGTCGATCGCACCGCTGACCCCGAGGCCCATCGCGCCAGTCCCGAGTTGCGTGATTGATCCGCCTGCGTTCGTGAGGTTCGTCGCGGAGACATCGAACTGGTTCGCGGTGATCCGGCCATAGCTGTTGTCGAGCAGGGGAGTCGTCATCGACACTGCATTCCCGCTCACGATACCGCTGGCATTCTTGAATGATGCGGCGTTGACCATGACCGTCTGCCCACTCAGCGTCCCATTGCTGTTATCGAGAGCGCCGGTGACCGTAGCGTTGAGCGTCTGGTCGGCCGTCATGCTGCCGCCATTTGTCAGCGACTCGGCCAATAAGGTTGCATTCCCCGACGCGGCGATTGTGCCGCCGATATTCGTGATCTTAGTGCCGCTGGTGACGCTTAGATCTGCGTTCGATGTTAGTCGCCCGGTCGTGTTGTCCAACGAACCGGTGACGGTCGCAGCCAGGCCCGTCTGCGCGCCGATCGTCCCGCCGGAGTTATCGATGGTTCCGGCAGATACCTTTGCCCGACCGTTGGTCGCGATCTTGCCGCCGACATTCGTGATCGCGCCCGCACCGTCGCTCGGGTTGATCGTCAACATGCCAGTGCCGGCGTGCGTGATCGTCCCGTCGTTGTTGTTGAGGCTCGCGGGTGCGAGTGTCAGGTCGGTGCTGTTGGTTTCAATGACGCCGCCGTTTGCATTGTCGAGCGTCCCGCTTACTTCGAGACCCATAGCGCCCGAGCCACGCTGGGTCAGCGTGCCGCGTTTGTTGGTCAGATTCACAGCGCTTATGTTGAGCTGGTTCGCCGTGATCTGCCCGCCGCTGTTGTCGAGTTGCGGCACGGTCAGAGAGACGGTGTTCGCGCTGATTTCCCCGCTCTCGTTCTTCAGCGACGCTGCATTGGCCGCGAGGCTCGCGGCGCTCAGCGTCCCGTTGCTGTTATCGAGCGCGCCGGACGCCGTCATATCCAGCGTCAGCGCGGCGTTGACAGTCCCGCTGTTGGTCAGCGACGCCGCACGAACCGTCGCATCGCCGTTGCCGCCGATTACGCCGCCCATTGCACCTTGAGCGGTTTCGCCCGCTGCGTTCGTGATCTGGCCGCTCGCCGTAAGCGTCAGACCGTCGGCGCTTTGCGACACGATGCGCCCGGCCGTGTTCTCTACATTTGCACCGGACACGCTCACCGCGCCACTCGCTTCCAGACGGCCTGCCGTGTTGTCGATGTCGCCGTCCGACGCGACATTGAGCGTCTGCGCTGACGTGATCGAGCCCGCGCCGTTAGCTAGGCTCGTCGCCGCGATGGTCGCACGACCGTCTGTCGCGATGCTGCCGTGACTGTTGTCGAGCATACCGGTGTCGATTTCCAGCGAGCCCGTGCCGGCCTGAGTGATCTGCCCGTTCACATTGATTAGGCTGCCAGAGCGGATCGTAGTGGTTTCGGCATTCGCCGTGACCGTGCCTCCGGTATTGTCGAATGCTTCCGATGCCACGAGTTTCATCACGCCCGCACCGGTTTGCGAAATAGTGCCGCCTTGGTTCGACATACTGCCGGCCGTCATGCTTAATTGCGCGGCGCTCGCGCGGCCCTGATCGTTTGTCATCCGGCCGGCTGCGTTCACCGTGAGACTTCCATCCGCTTGTAGCGATGCGCCCGTATGCACGATGCTGCCGGAGTTGCCGCCGGCTCCCGTCGCCGTCAACGACGTGTTGCCCTTTGACAGCGTTTGCGCACCTGCCATGTTCAGGCTGCTGCCAGACAGAGCGAGATCGCCGCCTGCCACTTGTTGGCCTGTGGCCGCCACGGCCCCCTCGCTCGTTACCTCGAGACTGCCAGGCCCCGTCACATTGCCGTCCGCGTCGATGCCTGCCCCAAGCGTTCCCGTCGAATTGACGCCCGCGCCCGTGACCGCTGTGTTGCCGAGCGCGGCGATTGTGCCGCTATTGCCGACTTGCCCCTGACTGCTCAGCGTCGTGTTCTGCATCGCATAGACGGAGCCTATGTTGGAGATGTCGCCTGCGGAGCTAACCGTGGCGTTGCCGTTCGCGCTCGTCGCACCCGACAACGTTACCTTGCCTTGGCTGCTCAGTTCGAGGTCACCGGACTGTGACGCGATCGTACCGGCGGAGTTGACCCCGACGCCTGTCTCCGTACCCACGAGGCGAATCTTTCCGGCGTACATCCCACCCAGTTGCGCAACGTCGATCGCAACGCCGGGGCTATTGCCATCCGGGCCAAGCCACTGCGCGCCAAGGTCGCTGTAACGCACGTCGTTGTTACCCGCGACGACGTTCAGTGATTGCCCGGCCCATACCTTGCCGTTCAGCTCGACGCTGCGAGCGATCAAGTCGATCCGGTCGATGTTGCTGCCGTTTAGGCCACCGGCGCCGATCCGGATCTGCCCGCCAATCACACGAAATGCATCGAGACTGCCCGTGCCGCCGAACATCGGCGTGCCGGTTATTAACATTGCGCGAGTGGTATTGATAAAGCCGCATCCATTGCAGTAGATGCCTGCGGGATTTGCGATCACGACCTCGGCCCTTTGGCCGGCCACTTCCGTATAGCCGAGCAACTGGCTCGCATTGCCTCCGATGACCTGGTTGACGATGACGCGCGCGGCCCCCGACGCAAGATTCGGATTGCCGGCGATGTAACCGGCCTGTTGCGTGAGCACGTTGCCTTGCGAGTTATTTAGGATAAGACCGTTGGCGCCGACGTTGTACTGTGTATAGGAATTGTTCGATACGCCCGCTGCGTTCGGTGTGGCGATGTGGACCATCGGCAACCCGTTGGCGGCCACGCCGACAATCGGTTTGCTGCCGTTGCCACCAGGAGCGGCCACGAGTTGAGCGTTAACCGACATCGGTTGCGTGCCGAGCACGCACAATGCCGCGAACGCGACATGCCGCATCGCCAGTATGTCGATACATCCGACGCGCGCGATAGCGACAGAGGCTTTGCTGGCGGTATCGACCGAGCGTCCCTTGCCGAATCCGGTCGCCGTTTCCTGCACGGCGACCCATACCCCGCGAGCCGCATTGAAGATGACGAGATAAATATTCTTGTTCATGGCGACAGGCTTAGAGAAGAAAGCTCAAGCTGAAGCCTGCAATGGGCCAGCGGTTCGGGAACCGGTCCGGTTGGTAGAGCGGACCACCGATGAAAACGTCGTAATTGACGTGCTTGAATGCGCTGCCGCGCAGACCGACGACAGCGCCGACCAGGCGGCGACCGAGTAGATTGTTCGCTTCGGGACCGAACACCTCCCCGCCGTCGATGCCGGCATACAACGCCTGACCGAGACGCGGCAAGTGCATCTCTAAAGTGTTGCGCATGAACACGCCTTTTTCAGCGGCCAACAACATGTTCCCGTCGAAGCCGCGCACCGTGTAGCGGCTGCCGATCGAGAAATACTCGGTCGGGTACAACACATTGGACGTGTTCTGCGCGCGCACCGTGGCCGTATAGCGAAACGGAACGCTCGCGATCGCGAAGGGCATGCTCAGCGTCGCGTCAAGCGTTTCCATGTGGTAGTAGGACGTCGGCGCGCCGCTTGCGATGCCTGGCAGATCGGATTGCGCGCCGAACCACGGGACGCCCCACCGATAGGCGATCGTGCTGTCGAATCGCGCAGCGCCGAAGTAGTGTTTGTGTTCCCAGCCGATTTCCGCATAGCTGTCGTTGCGGTGCTGGACAGCGAGCTCGGTACCGTCGATGAACGCCTGGCTGAAGCGCTTGCCGACGCGCAGTTCCAGCATGTTCTTCTGCACCTGATTGCGATAGAACTGGTACTCGGCCTTCACGTCGAAGGTCTTCGCTTTGCCGCTTGAAACGAGCGTCGTGAACGCGCCCGCGATCTGCTGGTGATAGTCGTATTGGCTCGCCGTGGCGGTGAACGTCCAGTTGCCCCACGGAATCGAGTAATAGGCGCTGCTGCCGTGCGTGCCGTATTTGTTCGCATGGCCATTGAGGTCGTGGTGGTAGCCGATGTTGAGGAGGTCAGAAAGGCCGAGCGGATTGTCGACGGTGAGGCTCACGCTGCCCTGCAGTTGGCCGGTCGATTTGAGCCCGCTGTCGTCGGCGCTCACCGCTAGTGTCCACGGCTTCGTGCGTTTGACCGAGATGACGACATCGCTTTCGCCGGTCGACGGTCCTGGGACGATCTGCATGTCGACATCCTGATTCGGCACGCGCTTCATCTGCTCGAGACCCTGCTCGAGATTGCGCAGATTCAGCAGATCGCCCGGCCGAGTGGGAAATGCGTTGCGCACGGTGCCATACGTCGATGGATCGGCGAAGCGGATAGCGCTGATCACGCCGGGGATCAAATGAAGCGTCAGGGTGCCGATGGACAGGTCCTGCGGCCCGATGACGACGCGCGTCGTCGAATAGCCTTTCTCGATGATGTGCGCCATCACGCGGTGCACGATGAGATTGAGCCCGTCGCGCCCGACGCACTGGCCGCGATAGCGCTGCAGGTAGTCGTTGGCGAAGGCCAGTTCGCCCGGAAAGAGAGGATTGGGCGACAAGGCTCGTGCGCCAGCCGCCTCGACGGTCTCGCTCAGACCCGGCGGCACCTGCAGCGTCAGTTCATCGATCTTGAAGCACAGCGTTTCGAACGGCACCTTGCCGTCATCGACCTCGGCGCGCACGGCAGACTGAAGCTCGACGTTTGGCGCCTCGAGCGCGCGTTCGCGCTCGATCGCTTGCTCCTGCGCGCGGCGACGCTGTTCTTGCTCACCCAGCGGGGCGGCTGCCTGGGCGTGCGCTAGGTGTACGTAAGATGCAGCGAGCAGGACGCCGCAAAGATAGGCAATCAGCCGCGCGCCGACATGTACGCGGGCGGACGGCGCGAGTCCGGCGAATACGTTTGTCGCGATGATCAGATAAAACGCGGGAAGGGCAGGGTGCCTCATCAGCGAGAGGCATGCGCCCTGATTGCGCAGGCGTACTGGCATTGCTTAGAGATTTTTCGCGAAAGACCGAGAGCTCGGATCTCGTCCAATCGCGATTCAATCGATTACCGGAGAGGGGGTCGATTGTGCCTGTAATGAAATCGAAAGGAATCCATTGTCAGTCGAGGGCTTCTTCTACGAAAAAAGGGAACCGAGGCATCGGTGCATGATGGCGGATCCCTGTCGCTGACGTGCGTATTGCGCCGACAGTGTCGGCCCAGCATGTCCCAGTGACGCTGTGGGCCTAGCAACGCTACGGGCCTAACGCCCGTTCGCGTTGATTGGAGGTTTCAGTAGGCCACCGGATACATCCGCCCGGGCGTGCGGAGGGGGCCGCTTACCATCAAGCCCAAACAAGCCGCACGCCAACGAGTACCAGCACGGCAGCAAGCAAATTGCGCAGCAGCGCCTCGGGCGAGCGTGCCGAAAAATGGCTGCCGAGCGCGATGCCCGGAACCGAGCCGATCAGAAGCGAAATCAGCATTGCGCCGTCGACGGAGCCAAGCAGCCAATGCCCCATTCCCGCGACGAGCGTAAGCGGTACGGCATGCGCGATATCCGAGCCGACGATGCGCGAAGTCGCGAGCGCCGGGTACAACAGCAGCAAGACCGTGACGCCGATCGCGCCGGCCCCGACCGACGTCATCGAAACGAGCACACCGAGCACCGCGCCCGTCAACACGGTGAAGAGCACCGTGCGTGCCGGACGTTCACTGCGTGGCTTTCGAACAGCGAGCTTGGCAAGCTGCGGGCGGAAGATCAGTGCCACCGACGTCACCAGCAGCGCCGTGCCAAGCACATGCTGAATCAGCGACGTGGTGGCCTCTGAATGCATCCCGTAACGATGGAGCAGCCACAGCGTGAGCGCGGCGGCGGGCACGCTGCCGCTCGCGAGCCGGCCCGTGATGCGCCAGTCGACTGAGCCCTTGAGCCCGTGCACCAGCGTGCCCGTTGCCTTGGTGACGGCGGCGTAAAGCAGATCGGTGCCCACGGCCGTGGCCGGGTGCACGCCGAACACCAGCACGAGCAGGGGCGTCATCAACGAACCGCCGCCCACGCCCGTCAAGCCGACGAGAAAGCCGACGCCGAGGCCGGAGGCGGAATACAGCCAGTCGATGTGGGGCAGATGCATCGTGCAGGGGAGGGCGGCAGGCCCGTGACAAGGTCAGCCGCGATTGTAAGGCCCGGGGCCGTATCAGCCCTTAGAACAATAGGCCATATGGTTAGAACCAAAGGCGATAACCGCAGGGCTGCGGGAAAGCGGCCTGACGAGAATGGGGGGAGTAGGTCGACGCGGGTCGAGTAGGGGCGCCCGGGCTTGAGGGAAAACGATCTGCCGAGGACGAGGGCCGCAGACCGACGCGGGGCGACCCGCGCGGGCGCCATAGCCCGTTGGCAGTGAAATTGGGTAAGCGAGACGCAGAGGCAGCCAGACACGGACCGCCGGCGAATTGCAGTACTGCGACGTGCGCAAGCCCGAGGCATGCGCACGTCGGTAGGAGCGTTACGCCCTACAGCGTATGTGCGTGCGATTGTTTCGCTGCGCTCGGCTGCGTCAAGGCGCTCACGATAACGAGCACGATGACGTTGAGCAGCAGCGCGACGAGGCCAATGTTGAGATCCTTGAGCTTGTCTGGCAGGGAGGGGAACCATTGCCCGATGCTCGCGTGTGCCAAGGTCGTATAGGCGACGACGGCGACACCCGCCACGATGCCGGCGAACGCCCCTTGCTTGGTCACCCAATTGCGGGCGGTCAGACTCGTTACCACCGCCGGGAACAACTGCGTGACGAAGCTGTAGCCCATCAGCAGCAGCGCGACGATCGTCTCGCCGCCGCGCAGCGTGAAGAACACGGCGACGAGCGCGATGACCGGTACGAGCACGCGAGCGAGCTTTCCAACGGTAGCGTCCGCGGCATTGCGGTTGATGGCGCCACGATAGACGTCGTTAGCGAGCAGCGTAGCGGCCGCGTTAAGGATCATCGATCCGGGCACGAGCGCGGTTAGCACTCCAGCGGCGCCGATCACGCCGACGAACCACGGATCGAATGCCTGCAGCGACAGGTGGAACAGCGACAAGTCGATGTTGCTGCCTTTGAGACCCGGCACCTTCAACGACGCCGCAAAGCCGACGAAGAATACGAACAGCAAGATCAGCTGATAGAGCGGCAGCACGGCCGCGTTGCGCCGGAAGATCCGTTCGTTACGCGCCGTGAAGATCGAGCCGAATGTATGGGGCCACATGAAGAAGCCAAGCGCCGTGAGCAGCACCGTCGATTGGAACCAGGAGACACTGGCGCCCTTCTCGGGGAACGTCAGGAAGCCGGGCTTGGCCGCATCGATCGCATGGAACATCGGGCTGAAGCCGCCGTAAAAATGTATCGGCAGATACACGCCGAGGAAGATGACGATCGCGAGAATCATCAAATCCTTCAGCACTGAGTTCCAAGCCGAGCCGCGCACACCGGAGACGGTCACGTAGGCGGTGACGACGATCGCCCCGATCCAGATTGCGGCCGTGGGCGAGATCGCCCCATACGATGCCGTCGTCACGATGATGCCGAGGCCCTTGAACTGCAGGACGAGGTACGGCACGAGCGCGACGACGTCGACGATTGCAACGAGTACGCCGAGCGACGGGCTCGCGTACTTGGTCGATAAAAAGTGCGGCTGGGAGACGAGGCGATGCGCTTTGGCGTAACGCCAGATCGGAGGCAGCATCCAGTACGAAAGGATGTAAGCGAGCGTCGCGTACGACAAGATGTAATAGGCCGCCGCACCCTTGCCGTAGGCAAAGCCGCTGCCCCCGAGAAACGTAAACGTCGTATAGATCTCGCCGGCCATCAGCAGAAAGACGAACGCTGTACCGAAGCTGCGTCCGCCGACCGACCATTGCTCGAGGCTCATATCGTGGCCGCGGCGGGCGCGCACGCCAAGCCAGAGTGCGACGAGCGTAAAGGCCGCGATGATGAGAAGTGCGCTGCTCATGAGCGGGCCTCCTCGGCGGGTTGAGCGCCGGCGCGGTTGGCCGGATCGAAGCGGTAGACGATGGCCATGATGACTGCGGTCATGACGACCCAGAACACGATCCAGGCGAGCACGAGCGGCATGCCCAGGACCAGCGGTTCGACGCGATTGACGAACGGGACACCGAGCAGGATGCCGATGAACGGCAGCGCGGCGAGTAACCGAAGAACCATGAAAATCACTCCTCGAAGCGAACGGCGATGCAGACGGACAACGGTAGAGTGCGAGAGGCAGGCGCAGCGGTACAGCGCTCCGACTCTATGCCTGTTTCGTTCGCGCCGTAAAGTTTTCAAAAAAAGCGCGACGGATGGGGCGGCAACTGCGATAGGCCGCGCTTCGCCACCGTCGCGACGGGTTTGCCGCAGCGTCCGTTTAAGGGTTTTACCGGGGCTTCGTAGGATTGATGATGACGATGACCCCCAACGATTCGCTCAGATCGTCGACGCCTACGGCGCCGACCCGCGCCGCTGGCCCGAAGGCGAGCGCGCCTCGGCGTGCGCGTTCGCAGCGGCTTGGCCCGGCGCTGCACCGCTGCGCCGCTGCGCGCGCGATTTCGAAGCTAAATCGAGACGCCCTGCATCCGATGGGCGAAGCGTGCCCGTTCGGCGCGATCCATCAATGCGAGGAACTGGTCGACTTGCATATGCACCAATTCTTCGTGATCGCCGGCTTCGAAGTAGATTTCAGGCTGCTGCGCGAGGCTTTCGTCGAGCAAGGTCATCATTCCGTACTCGGTGCAGACGGGGGGCAGCGCACCGGGTTCGCAATCCTTGAACAGCTCGCGCATGTCCGTTTCGCTCGCGAGCGTCAGATGGCGGCCGGTCATCTCCCAGACCTCGGAGAGCCGGACTGCGTGCGTCGAGGGCAGAACGGCAGCCACATAGCCTTGCTCGTCTTCGAGCAAGACCGTCTTGGCTAGGCAGTCGCCCGGAACGTGCGCGGCCGCAGCCGTTTCGATGCTGGAGTGACTGTACGGGTGGTGAACAAGTTCGTATCGGCAGCCTTTCTGCTGCAGGCACGCCTCTAGGGTGCGACTCATCGACATGGCCGGCCTCCGTGGGAGGAAAGAGCGAATAGCCGCGCTCGGCAAGGCATGAGGGCGGTATCCTCTAGCATAGGTCGTTTGCGGGCAGGCGCCAGGAATGTCGCGGGCGGTGCTTCGCCCCCGCCGGGATAGAGCACGGGATTGAATAGCGAGGCGATGCAGCGCGCGAGGCGAGGCGCCGCGTCGAGCATGCGGTCGTATTCGAGCAGCGCCATGAAGTGGCCGAGCCGCTCGTTGAGTTGTCGCACGAGAAAGCGGTTGAAGACCACGCTGTGTTCCACGAGCCACATGCATGTCGCGCGGTCCATGAAGGCCATGCGCGTGTTGCGCAGCGCGACGATGTCGTAGCGGCGCGGCTCGTTTTTTAGAACGGTCCCTTCGCCGATGTTGCCGTCACGTGCGGCTTGGCGTCGCTCGCCGGTCCAACCGGCGTCTTGCGCTGTACGCCGATTGGCAAGGTGCTCACGCGCGCGGCTTCGGGCGAATCGAGCCAATCGCGCGACTCGACGCAGGTGACGAACAGGTCCGTCGCGTCTTCACCCCAGAACAGCTCGCCATCGAGCACGAACATCGGCGTGCCGAAGACTTCCAACGAAAGGGCCCGGTCGGTATTGCGCTTGAGCGTTTCCTTGATCTCCGGCCCTTCTACGGCGCCGACACCTTCCGGGTAGCCCATGGCTTCGCACAACGCCGCAAAGCCCTCGGCGGAAGCTACGTCGTGGCCATCGGCCCAGATGTACCTGAAGATGCGCCGGATCACGTCGAGCGAGCCGCCCATCGCGATGGCAAGCCGCAGTGCCTTGATCGAATTGAACGGATGCGCGGGCGGCATGCGATAGGGGATGCCGAGTTTCTGCGCGCGATAGAGCGCGTGCCGATAGGTGAAGCGGCGCTTGGCCGGTATTTCGGCCGGCCCCCGTTGCCCCCAATGGCCGAGAACGGCGCCCAGAACGATCGGCCGAGGCTCGACTGCCAGCGTGGCCGGCAGCCTATCGAACTGCTCGAGCTGCAGGTAGGCAAACGGCGAGACGAAGTCGAAAAACCATTCGGCGGTGCGCCCGCCTACAGAGGTGGACATCGAGCGAATTCTCCCGAGTGAAATGTGCATCTAGCCGGTATTTAGCCGGTGTGTCTAATGGGTATCGACTAAGCGTGCTTCACGATGCGAGCGTACTGAGCGAGGGCGAGAGCGCGAAAGGCGCCGCTGTCGTCGCGCGCACGTCGTCGAGTGTCGCATGCGAAATGATTTCGCGCAGCGAAAGGCCAAAAAGCCGCCGCGCAGCCCTGGCGTATTGGCGATCAGTGTCAGTTCGCGCACGTCGCTTGCGAGCAGCGCCTCGATGCAGCGGGCCGCCTCGCCTGCGCCGACGAATTCGCCCAGCATGAGTCGCATGCCGGAGCGCAACGGGGCGAGCGCTTGCTCGATCGTTTTGACTTTGTTTGTGTATCGCACCGCTGTCTCCTTGCCTTCCGTACAAAGTACCCCCGCCGATGTCCGCACAGCCTGAGTCGTCGCCACGCGAACCGATTGCGTTGCAGTGTAGGCGGGCGCTTGGCGTCCGGTTGTCTTCCAGATGACAGTTGAGGTGCCGCCCCGTGAGTGGGAACGCAGCATGCTTGCCCCAGTTCTTGCCCCTTTTCGGTTTCTTGAGCGGTTGCTCGCGAGCACGGAGGCCGCCACGATGACATGCAGTTCCCGCTTTACCTCCGCCGCGCCCACCCCTTGCGTCGATAGGCGTTGCGCGCGGCATCGATCGATGCGCGAGGTGGCATGACGATAGGCTGTCCCGAATGCGGTGCGCTGGCAGAAGTGTCGGCGCCCGCCGGCCGCACGCTGGCGCGCTGCCGAGTCTGCCACTACCCGCTTGAGCGCGCGAGCGGCCGCTCGGTCGGCGCCGCGCTGGCCTGCTCGCTGACGACGTTTGCCCTGTTGTTGCCGGCCAACTTCTCACCGCTGATGACCGTCCATATGCTCGGCGGGGAACGCTCTGCAGTGCTGAGTGCGGGCATCGTGGCGATCTGGCGCGAACAGTTCGAACTGCTGGCGGTCGTGCTGGGCTTGACGGGGATCATTCTGCCGATCGTGCGTTTCGGTGCGCTATCGGTCGTGCTGGCGGCGGTGCTGCGCGGCTGGCGGCCTCGTTGGCTTGGGCGCTGCTACCGCTGGATGATTTGGCTCGATGCCTGGGCCATGCCCGATGTCTTCTTGATCGGCTGCTTTGTTGGCTATTCGCGCGTCACGCAACAATTGACGGGCTCGATCGATGCGGGCGGCTATTGCTTCATCGTCGCCGCGTTGATGTCGATGCTCACGCGCGCGACGCTCGATCGCCGAACAGTCTGGCGCGCCATTGCGCCCGAGCGGCCCGTGACGGCGGGCGAGCG
Source organism: uncultured Burkholderiaceae bacterium (assembly GCA_966212065.1). Classification (GTDB taxonomy): domain Bacteria; phylum Pseudomonadota; class Gammaproteobacteria; order Burkholderiales; family Burkholderiaceae; genus Trinickia. The sequence continues at coordinate 56,097 of CBIHOQ010000020.1, read as the reverse complement.
CGTGCTCTCGTGCACGGCTTGCGACCTGATCGCACCCGTCGAACATGAGGGGCGCCCGTGCCCTCGGTGCGCATTGAAGCTGCGCAGGCGCAAGCCCGATGCGCTTTCGCGTGCGAGCGCGCTGAGCGTGGCCGGCTTCGTGCTGGCGTTTCCCGCGAACATCTATCCGATGACGACATCGGTCGAACTCGGGCGCGACGTCTCGCACCGCATCATCGACGGCGTGGCTGAGCTTTTCGACGCGGGCTTGTGGCCGCTCGGCATCCTCATTTTTTGCACGAGCATTGCGATTCCGTTCGTGAAGTTATTGGGAATGGGCTGGTTCGTTGCCTCGGTGCTGCGCCGGTCCAACCGGCACTTGCGCACGAAGACCTTCCTTTATCGGCTCATCGATGAACTCGGGCGCTGGTCGAACGTCGATGTCTTCACGATCGCGGCTTTCGTGCCGCTGATTCAATTCGACGGCTTGGCAAGCTCGCGCGCGGCCGATGGCGCCACCGCATTCGCGCTCGTCGTCGTGCTGACGATGGCGGCCTCGCGCTTCTTCGATCCGCGGCTGATATGGGATGCCGCAAGACAGAGGCGGCGGTCGTGAGCGAGCAACGCGAGCAGCGCGAACGACGCGAACGACGCACCGAGCCGGCCGACCTGCGGCGCACGCGGTGGCCCGGCTGGATCTGGGCCGTACCGATCGCGGCGATCGGCGTGGCGGGTTGGCTCGGCATCCGCGCGCTCGTGCATGGGGGCGAGACCGTCACCCTGGTGTTCGACGATGCCTACGGCATGAAACCCGACGATACGTCGGTGACGCTGCGCGGCGTCATAGTGGGCGAGGTCAGGGACGTATCGCTCGACCCGGACGGTCGCCACGTCGACGTACGAGCCGAGGTCGATCGCAGCGCCAAACCCTATCTGCGCAGCGGCACCCGTTTTTGGGTCAAGGGGGCGCAGATCGATTTCAACGATCTGTCCACGGCGAAGGCGATGCTCGGCGGGCCCGAGATCGTCATGGTGCCCGGCCCCGGCCCCGGCGCATCGACGCGGCATTTCATCGGCAGCGCCCGTTCGTATGCGCCGGCCGGGCCGACCGTGAAGTACGCGATTCGCTTCCCGGGGGCGGTCGGCCAGCTCGAAGCAGGTGCAGCGGTGCGGCTGCGCGGTTTTCGTGTCGGTGAAGTCGAGCACGTGGGGCTTCGTTACGATGCCAGCACGAGCACGCTCGATACGCCTGTGGAGATTGCGCTCGATGTCACGCAACTGGGTTTCGCCAATACGGCGAAGCCCGCGGACGGCAACTGGCGCCCGCTCGTCGACGATATGCTGCGGCGGCTCATCGCGACAGGACTGCGGGCGCGTTTGTCGCAAGATCCACCGCTTATCGGCGAGCGCGTCGTGTCGCTCGATTTCGTTCCGGGCGCGCCGACTGCCACATTGGCCCAGCGGCAGAGCGAGACCGACATCCCCAGCGTGGACTCGGGCAACGTCGACGCCATTATGGCGAAGGCCGAGGACGCGATGACGAAGGCCGATCATGCGATGGCAAAGGCAGACGACGTGATGGCGAAGATCGACGCATTGCCGATCGAGCAGACGGGCGAGGACATCCGCAGCATTACGGCACGGATTCGCACGTTGTCGTCGTCGCCAAAAATCGCCGATAGCCTGGACCATCTCGATCGGTCGGTGGCGCAGATCGATCGCACGTTGCACGAAGTCTCGCCGCAGATCGGGCTGCTCGTTTCGCAGCTGCGCCAGACGGCCAGCGAGGCCGACAGCGCAGTGGCGGCAGCCAACCGCACGATAGGCGGCGATCCGACGCGCCAAAACGATCTGCCCGAAGCGCTGCGCCAGTTGACGGACATGGCCCGCTCGGTACGCGCGCTGGCCGACTATCTCGATCGGCATCCGGAGGCGCTGCTGCGCGGCAAAGGAGGAAAAGGGCAATGACGGCGAAAACCGTGAGAATTGTCGCCTGGGCGTTGACGTTGCCGTTGACGTTGACCTTGGCGCTGACCGCGTGCGGGCATAGTCCGCCGACGCGCTATTTCTCGCTCGACGCCGTGCCGCCTCGTGCGCCGCTTACGACAAAGAGCGTGGCGCCGGTCCAACTGGGCGCCGTCCGTGTGCCGGCCGCGTTCGATCGGCCGGAGATCGTCGCCCAGGGCGCAGGGCATCGGCTTGCCGTGCGTGAAGACGACCATTGGGGCGCGCCGCTTGCGGAGATGATGCGGCGTGCGCTGGCGCAGGACTTGCTCGCGCGCTTGCCGGCCGGCACGTTCGTGCTACCGGAAGCGCCCGCGCCGCAGGGGGCGCGGGGCATCGTCGTGACGGTGCTCGATCTGCGCGCGGACCCGAACGGCGCGCTGACTTTGGAAGGCAGTTGGACGCTGACAGGGGGCGAGCCGGCCCGAGCCGTGATGACGCAGACGATCACACTCAGTGAGCCAATGTCGTCGAGCGACTCGGCCGCGATCGCCGATGCATTGAGCCGCGTACTGGGAGAATTGGCCGACCGGATTGCCGTCTCCCTCGCCGCAGAGCGGTGACTGCCGGGACCGACCGCGCCGAGGGCGGGCTCGGCATCGGCTTGGCGCTCATGACTCTGCGAAGTCCTTAAGGGGCCCGGGGCCGGGGCCGACACGATCCGACGCAGCCGACTTCGACGGCCGAGCCGCTGCCTTGATCGCTACTTCGCGTGCGTGGCGCTGGCGGGCGGCCGCCGTGCGATCGGATCTCTTGGTGGCTTCTGAGGCCGTTTGATCGGCATATTGTCCGGGTTGTGGGCGCTCACTCCGCTCGCAGGTGACTGCGGTGGCTGAACCATCGACGCGCCGACGTCCTTGGCCGGCGGCTGCGCCTGTGCGAGCATCGCGCCGCCTATGCATGAGTTGGCAAGCACCGCAATCGCGGTGGCGCGCATCAGCCTTCGATCGATTGCTGTCACTGGAAACTCCTCGGCGCAGACATCGCCTTTCGGGTGATTACCGGGTGGTTACCCCAGCCGGCAGCAATCGAAAGGCCTGGTCCTAACGCTTCTCCGATTCAAGCGACGCCGCGGCGCCGATCGCATCTCGCACCTGCGCCCCGATCTCGAACGACCGCAATCGCGCTGTGTGATCATAGGTCTGACCCGTGAGGATCAGCTCGTCGGCTTGCGTTTGCGCGATGATCGATTCGAGTGCCGCGCGTACGGTCTCGGGGCTACCGACGGCCGAACAAGCCAGCGCGTGATGTACGCGCGCCAACTCCATCTCCGATGCCTCGATCCGGTCCACGGGCGGCGGCAATTGTCCGGGTGTGCCGCGCCGCAGTGCGATGAATTGCTGCTGCAGCGAAGTGAAGAGCCGTTCGCCTTCCGCGTCCGTTGCGGCGGCGAACAGATTCACGCCTACCATCGCATAAGGTTTGGCGAGCGTGGCCGACGGGCGGAACTGCGAGCGATAAACATTGAGCGCGGTCAGCAGATGATCGGGCGCGAAGTGCGACGCGAATGCGAACGGCAGGCCGAGCCCCGCGGCCAATTGTGCCGAAAACAGCGACGAGCCTAGCAGCCAAATCGGCACATTGAGGCCTGCGCCCGGCACGGCGCGCACGGTCTGACCGGCCGCCGGTTCGGCAAAATAGCGCTGTAGTTCGAGCACGTCTTCGGGAAACCGTTCGGCGCTTTCATGCAGATCGCGCCGCAGCGCGCGGGCGGTGGTCTGGTCGGTACCGGGCGCGCGGCCGAGACCTAGATCGATCCGAGCGGGATAGAGCGAAGCTAGCGTGCCGAATTGCTCGGCGATGACGAGCGGCGCGTGATTCGGCAGCATGACGCCGCCCGAGCCCACGCGGATCGTCTTCGTGCCGCCGGCGATGTGGCCGATCACGACCGCCGTTGCGGCACTCGCAATGCCGGGCATGTTGTGATGCTCGGCGAGCCAGAAGCGCCGGTACCCCCAGCGTTCGGCGTGCTGCGCGAGGTCTAGCGAATGTCGGAACGCGTCGGCCGGCGTTTGGCCGAGCGGGACGGGAGCAAGATCGAGTACCGAGAACGGAATCATCGTGGGCGAGCGCCGCGGGGACATCCGATGCTCTGCGCGTCGGCGTTGTCCTTCGTGCGATAGCGAGAAAAAGAAGAATGCATTGTGCCAAACGGCCGACATTGCCGCAGACGGCGGAAAAGAAGCCCTGCGGATGGCAGGGACATGGGCCGCGGGCGCCGCGGCAACCCCAAAAGCAGGCTCGGAGAATGGCGCCACTGCCATTTGGCACCGCGCTAACCGGGAACCCGTGCAAAGCCGAAAGAATCGTCCCCCCTCGGAAACCAGCCGATTCCTATATCGCGCCACCGTCTCCGGATGGATATTCGGCGTTCGATTGATTACCTCGTTGCGAGGGAGGGGGATTGACGTGGATATCACGCCAAAGTTATTTGCGGGGGGCCGTTTCTGGCGCCTAGGACTGTTGGTAGGCATCACGGCTGTGCTGGCGTTAAGCGTGCACGCCGTGATGTTGCAATGGCTTCACGTGCCCTATCCGAGCGCCGGGGTCGATTCGTCGCTGCCTGACTGGATCAACGACGCGGTGATGCTTTGGGCGGCGGTTTGGCTCTATCGCAGCTTGCAGGCCGGTGCCCCTAAGCGGTCTGCGGTGTTTCACGTCGTCATCTTGTTCGGCTTGCTGCTCTGCCTGAACGAAGCGATCAGGGGCGGATTGATGAACGGCTATTGCGCGACACGCTCGTGGTCGGGGCGGGGCCTGATTGCGCTGATCTCAAGCATGCAAAAGGGGGTGAATTTCTTCATCGTGGCGGGTTTCGCCGCAGGCATCGGCCAATTACGGAACAACCGGTTGCGGTTTGCAGCCGGAGCGGTCGCGACTTCGTTGTTGGTTTTCGTCGTGGCGCCGTCGTTGGCCGCCTTGGACGCGGCGATTCGACCTGGCCTCGTTCGGTTGGTCCCGCTCGACGTCTGGTGCAAGCTGCCTTACGGGATGGACGTATTGGTCCCGGCGTACATGACGTTTCTCGAGCCCGTTTTCGCAAGCTTCATTTGCTTTGCGCTGATTTGGCGGTGTTTGCCCAGCCGGGCTTTGGCTCAAGCGGCATCGTTCACTTTGCTGATCCTCGCGCTGAAGAAGCAACTGCTGATGTCGTTCCTCTATGCGGCTTTCGCGCCCGGGCCGTTCTTCACATTGCTCGCGAGCATGGGACAGTTTTCGTTGGAAGCGGCCGCGCTTGGGTTGTTGACGGCGTTGAGTTGGCGCTATGCGCGCAGGGACTTGTAGCGTGAAAGTAAAACGCCGATCACAAGCGTTGCGAGTACGTTGGCGCCGTAACTCGTTCGTGACCGCGCCCTTTCGCAGCTAAACAAGGGTTTTCCCTATCTCTCCCGTCCCGCGAAACCTCAAAAAGAGGTGTCGTGCCCTCCTTGAAATTGCCGCGGTCGGTCCATATAATTAGCACTCGCTGCACGTGAGTGCTAACAAGTTTCCGTGCGGGCTGCCCTCTGATGCGGCCCTACTTTCAGCGTCCTTTAGTCTCAAACCCAGAAAGGAGTATGTATGAACCTTCGTCCTTTGCACGATCGCGTCATCGTGAAGCGTTTGGATCAGGAAACCAAGACCGCCTCGGGCATCGTCATTCCTGAAGCCGCCGCCGAAAAGCCGGATCAAGGCGAAGTGCTCGCGATCGGGCCGGGCAAGCGCAATGATAAGGGTGACCAGATCGCGCTCGACGTCAAAGTCGGCGATCGCATCCTGTTCGGCAAGTACTCTGGCCAAACCGTCAAGGTCGACGGCCAAGAACTGCTGGTGATGCGCGAAGAAGACATCATGGCGGTGGTTCAGAAGTAAATCCCGCCCAGGTCGATATTCCACAGAGATTTCAAGGAGTTACAAGATGGCAGCTAAAGACGTCGTATTCGGCGACATCGCCCGCGCAAAGATGGTCGAAGGCGTGAATATCCTGGCGAACGCAGTGAAGGTCACGTTGGGCCCGAAGGGTCGCAATGTTGTCCTCGAGCGCAGCTTCGGTGGCCCGACGGTCACGAAGGATGGCGTATCGGTCGCTAAAGAGATCGAACTCGAAGACAAGCTCCAGAACATGGGCGCGCAGATGGTCAAGGAAGTCGCTTCCAAGACCAGCGACAACGCCGGCGACGGTACGACGACGGCTACGGTGCTGGCTCAGTCGATCGTGCGCGAAGGCATGAAGTACGTTGCATCGGGCATGAACCCGATGGATCTGAAGCGCGGAATCGACAAGGCTGTGCAAGCCGCCGTGGAAGAGCTGCGCAAGATCAGCAAGCCCTGCACGACGAGCAAGGAAATCGCGCAAGTCGGTTCGATCTCGGCGAACAGCGATTCGTCGATCGGCGATCGTATCGCTGAAGCCATGGACAAGGTCGGCAAGGAAGGCGTGATCACCGTCGAAGACGGCAAGTCGCTCGCCGACGAACTCGAAGTCGTCGAAGGCATGCAATTCGACCGCGGCTACCTGTCGCCGTACTTCATCAACAACCCGGACAAGCAAGTCGCCGTCCTCGAAAACCCGTTCGTGCTGCTGCACGACAAGAAGGTTTCGAACATTCGCGATCTGCTGCCGGTACTCGAGCAAGTGGCCAAGGCTGGCCGTCCGCTGCTCATCATCGCTGAAGATGTTGAAGGCGAAGCGCTTGCTACGCTGGTGGTCAACAACATCCGCGGCATCCTGAAGACCGTTGCTGTCAAGGCGCCTGGCTTCGGCGATCGTCGTAAGGCGATGCTCGAAGACATCGCGATCCTCACGGGCGGCCAAGTGATCGCCGAGGAAACGGGCCTGACGCTCGAGAAGGCGACGCTGCAAGAGCTGGGTTCGGCCAAGCGGATCGAAGTGGGCAAGGAAAACACGACGATCATCGACGGCGCAGGCGAAGGCAAGAACATCGAAGCGCGCGTGAAGCAAATTCGCACGCAAATCGAAGAAGCAACGTCCGACTACGACCGCGAAAAGCTGCAAGAGCGTGTTGCGAAGCTGGCCGGCGGCGTGGCCGTCATCAAGGTCGGTGCGGCGACGGAAGTCGAAATGAAGGAAAAGAAGGCACGTGTCGAAGACGCGCTGCACGCTACGCGCGCTGCCGTTGAAGAAGGCATCGTTCCTGGCGGCGGTGTGGCGCTGATCCGCGCTCGCATTGCGATCGCCGGCGTGAAGGGCGCGAACGCCGACCAAGACGCGGGTATCAAGATCGTGCTGCGCGCGATGGAAGAGCCGCTGCGTCAGATCGTCATCAACGGCGGCCTCGAAGCGGGTGTCGTGGTTGCTGCGGTTGCGGAAGGCAAGGGCAACTACGGCTTCAACGCGGCGACGGAAGAGTACGGTGACCTGGTTGCAGCCGGTGTTGTCGATCCGACGAAGGTGACGCGCACGGCGCTGCAAAACGCAGCTTCGGTCGCAGGCCTGCTGTTGACGACAGACGCTGCCGTTGCCGAACTGCCGAAGAAGGATGCTCCGATGGGTGGCGGTATGCCCGGCGGCATGGGCGGCATGGGCATGGACATGTAATTTCGGTCCGCCGAAACGACATGGAGGGCGCGCCGCAAGGCGCGTCCCCTTGCCAATAAAAAACCCCGCAGCGATGCGGGGTTTTTTATTGGGCGCATACGAAAGCGTCAAGCCCGCGTCGGCTTCTGCCGCGGCGCGTAGGTCCCGATCGGCGGCGGCGTATCTGCCCCTTCCTCGTCGCGTGCCCAGAAAAAGCGATCCGGCAAATACCCCCCCATGCCCGGGCGAAACGCCTGCCGCGCGGCCTGGTAGAGATATTCCTGCGCTTCGCGCACCGCTTCCGCCGGCTCTTGCCCGTTGGCGAGCAGCGCGGCGACCGCCGCCCCAAGCGTGTCCGTGATGCCCATGATCCGGTGCTGCGGCCAATCCCATAGGTCCTGGCGCACTTGGCCTTCTTCGCTAAACAGCGTATTGACGAGCCGATGCGTGCCCGTTTGCGTCGACAGCACGTACTCGGCGCCTTGCGACAGCAAATGAGCGATGGCTGCGTCCAAGTTCGGCGCTTCGGCCTCGCCGTCGGGCTGAGCGAGTGCAAGGAGCGTCGCGTGATCGGCGATGAGGACCGTGGTTTGCGGTGCAAGCAAATCGGCAATCGACTCGCGCAATTCGTCCGCGGCAAGGACATGCTCGTCGTCCACCGTGAAATCGGGCGCCAGAATGAGCGGGATGCCGTCGTAGTCGGACACGACTTCAGCGATCGCGGCAACCACCTCCGCGCGTGTCGCGGCGCCGATCTTGAAGGCGGCGATCGGCATGTCCTCGAGCAGCATGCGCGCTTGCGTTGCGACCACTTCAGGGTCCAGCCCCGTCACTTCGTCGCAACTGGCGGAATCGCGCACCGTGTAGCCCGTGAGAACCGATACCCCATGGCAACCCATGCTGGCGAGGGTGAGCAGATCGGCTTGCAAGCCGAAGCCCCCCGTGGGGTCGGACAAGCCGAAGGTCAAGACGATGGGAGGAGCGGCATTGGGCATGGAATGGAGCGATATCGTAAAAATGGCGGGCGGGCCGGCGGGCGCGCCTGCGCGGTCGCCTCATTATGCGGCTTTATTCCGTCCGAGGGCAGAGCACCTGGACGCCCCGTCGTGCATGCCTAGCCAGGGCTGCCACAAAAACGGTACCATCATGGCTCTTTGATCAACGGATCTTTCGACGCGATACAAGAATGGAATATAGAAGCTGGATGTGCCTAATTTGCGGCTGGATCTACGATGAGGAAGCCGGTCTGCCCGAAGAAGGCATCGCCCCGGGCACGCGCTGGGAAGACGTTCCGATTAACTGGACGTGCCCCGAATGCGGCGCGCGCAAGGAAGATTTTGAAATGGTTCAGATCTGAACCTGCCGGCGCGGCCGGGCCATTGGCCTTAAGCCGCGTGGCACCTCAATGACGCCATGACATCCGTCGATTTGCCGAGCATCGAGGCCTTGCCGAACCCGCGCGGTGGCGCGGTGCGCGAAGCCGAGGCCGCGGTGGCCGAGGCCCAGCGGGCCAGCGAAGCGCAGGTGGCCGTCGTCGGGCCGCTGCTGCGGGCTGCGCAAGCGCTGCGCGAAGCGGGCTGGCTCGCCGCGCAGCGCTTCACCGATGCGCTCGTGCTCGCCTCGCCGTTCGCGAACGGCGATTTCTTGCCGCGATTTCAGGCGGCGCTCGCCGATTTCCATGCCGCACTCACGCGTCGCAACTTGCGTGAGCTCGCTTGCTCGCCCGTGCTCTTTGCGCACTACCGCGAACTGAACGAGCAGGTCGCGCACCATGCTCAGGGTTACGTCGTCGCATTCGAGGATCTGGCGCTAGCCGCCCGGCCAATCGCGCCGGCTACGCTGCGCGCGGGCTATGCGTCGGCGCTGCCGGCCTTGCGCGCGCGGTACGAGCAGGCGCTGCTGCCCGTGTTGAAGGCGCAAGACGGCGCCGGCGCGGCGCTCGACGAACTCGACGGCTGCGTGGCGGATCTGGTCGGCACCGATACGTACGATGTTTGGCGGCTGGCCAGCGCGTGCGCACGGGCATTGCGCGTGAGCGGCCGAGCGCAGGCCGGCGACGCCGAGGCCAAGCGCTTTTACGCGCGCTGCAACTTGCTGCTCGCCGAACAAGGTCAGGGCCATGCGTTGGCCCAGCGCTCGTTCGTGCGCGCGGCGCTAGCGTTGTTGTGGCGCGACTACGCGCTATACGGCGCATCGGCCGAGGACGCCGATGCGGTCGCGCTGCTCAACGATTACGGGTTGACCGTCGATTGGCATGTCGCCGCCACGCAGTCATCCGAGGCCGCGTGGGAGCAGGGGGCCGTCCAAGCCGACGCGGCGGCCGGCCGTGGCACCGCCATGCGCGAGCTAGGGGTGGTATCGGTCAATGTCTACGCATACGAGGACTTCCTGCAAACGGCCGACGCTTCGATGGCCACGCTGGAAGTCGCGTCAGACGCGGCGTTCGCGGGGGCATCGATCGATGCGCTTGCCGCCGAGCACGCTGGGCAGGCGGCCTATCGCCTCGGCGCCGCAGCGCACGCACTCTGTCTCGGCCATGTCGCGCTGCTGGCGGAGGCGCTCGGGCTCGCATGGCGGCGCTACGCCTATGCGGCGCGCGTCGGGTCGCCGCAGTCGGCGCCCGAACGGCGGCCGGTCGAGCAAGCCGGCGAAGCGCTGCGCGCGATGTTGCTGCGCGTCGCGGCCGGTGTTGCGCCCCCCGATTCGGCGGTGCCGCTGGCGCTGCTGACCCAGGCAATCGAGCGCGCCGCGCCCGCCAATGGTGCGGCGCACGCCTCAGCCGCTTCTTAAGCGCTGCAAGACAACGGGACAACGAGACAACGGCCCAGCATCGGGACGACGACCGCATGCGTGATAGAGTGCGAGAAACGTCTATACGGCCCGCGCGGGACGGCGCGAACGCATGCGCCAAGTCCGGCTGGTCCGCAACTGGTACCGTGTGCCGGCATGCAGTTGCGACGTCCAACGTGCAGCGTCTTTGCTAAAATCCGAACCATGCCTAAGAGTAACGATCGCATCAATCTGACGAATCAGTTCCTGATCGCCATGCCCAATATGGCGGATCCCACTTTTTCAGGGACTGTGGTCTACCTTTGCGATCACAGCGAGCGCGGTGCGCTCGGCCTCGTCATCAACCGGCCGACCGACATCGATCTCGAATCGCTTTTCACGCGCATCGATCTGAAGCTCGAGATCGAGCCGCTGCTCCATGTTCCCGTCTACTTCGGCGGCCCGGTGCAAACCGAGCGCGGTTTCGTGCTGCACGAGCCTGTCGAGGGCAGCGCCTATACGTCGTCGATGGCCGTCACGGGCGGCCTGGAAATGACCACCTCGAAAGATGTCCTCGAAGCCGTCGCGAGCGGCAAGGGCCCGCAGCGGTTCTTGCTTACGCTCGGCCACGCGGGCTGGGGGGCGGGGCAGCTCGAAGACGAAATTTCGCACAACGGCTGGCTGACGGTCGAAGCCGATCCCAAGATCGTGTTCGATGTGCCGGCCGAGGAACGCTTCGAAGCCGCGCTGGGGCTGCTCGGCGTCTCGCCGTCGATGCTCTCGGGCGACGCAGGTCACGCATGATGAAGCCGGTCGGGCGTGAGGCGACGCTGCTTGCGTTCGACTACGGTGAAAAGCGCATCGGTGTCGCGGTCGGCAATGCGCTGACGCGCCAGGCTCGTGCGCTTGTCGTCGTGCCCAATCGCAATCAAGCGTTTCGCTTCGAAGCGGTGAGCAAGCTGATTGGCGAATGGAAGCCGGACGCGCTTGTCGTCGGCCTGCCTACGCACCCGGACGGCACCCCGCATCAAATGACGCAGCTTGCGAAGCGTTTCGGCAATCAGTTGAACGGACGTTTCAATCTGCCCGTCGATTGGGTCGACGAGCGCTATAGCTCCGTGGTCGCCGATCTCGACATGCGCGAGAGCGGCATGGGCGCGCAGATGCGGGACGCCGAGGCGGCTCGCATCATTCTTCAACAGTATCTGGACGGGCTTTCCGATGAGTGGCATTGATGCCGAAGCGTCCTACGGGACGCTGCTCGCGCAACTTCGCGACGCCTACGGCGCGTCGTTCGAGGCCGCCGATGGCCCCGTGCTCGCGGGGATCTACAGCGGCGGCGCTTGGCTGGTGCAGCGCCTCTCGGGCGATTTGGGCGCCGAGTTATTCGGCGTCGTGAACGTCTCGCTGCATCGCGACGATTACGCCAAGAAGGGATTGCACAGCCAAGCCAGCCCCACTTCGCTGCCGTTCGACGTCAACGACCGGCGCATCGTGCTAGTCGACGACGTCTTGCATACCGGCCGGACCGTGCGCGCCGCGATCAACGAGCTGTATGACTATGGCCGTCCCGCTGCCATCGAGTTAGCCGTGCTGGCCGAGCGCAGCGGCCGCGAGATGCCGATCGAAGCGCGCTTCGTCGGCGTGCACGCCGAGGTCGATGCCGGTGCGACGCTCGTACTGGAGCAAGGGCCCGACATGCGCCTGACGTTCCGCACCGAAACGCAAGGCGGCTGAACGGTGCACCGAGCTGATCCCCATTGCTTTGCGACGAACCGGGCATGCGAAACGTCCCGCGTAAGCGCTGCGTTCGCATGCGTGCCGCGCGGCACGTCTCGTCTATCCACGTTTGAATTCGACCGATCATGAACACCGCCACCCCGGGCCCTGCCGATCACGGCGGAGAAGCCGCACCTGCCGAGCGTTTCCGCTACGGTTTCTTGAAAGGCAACCCGCAGCTCACGAAGAACGGCGAGCTCAAGCATTTGCTCACGATCGAAGGACTGCCGCGCTCGATCGTCACGCACATCCTCGATACGGCCGAGCCGTTCGTGAGCGTGACCGATCGCGAAGTGAAGAAAGTGCCGCTGTTGCGCGGCAAATCGGTCTTCAACCTCTTCTTCGAAAACTCCACGCGCACGCGGACGACGTTCGAGATTGCGGCCAAGCGCTTGTCGGCCGATGTGATCAACCTGAATATCAATGCGTCGTCGACGAGCAAGGGCGAATCGCTGCTCGACACGATTAACAATCTGTCGGCCATGCATGCCGATATGTTCGTCGTGCGTCATGCATCGAGCGGTGCGCCCTATCTGATCGCCGAACACTGCGCGCCGCACGTGCATGTGATCAATGCGGGCGATGGGCGCCATGCGCACCCCACGCAGGGGCTGCTCGACATGTACACGATCCGTCATTACAAGCGCGATTTCACGAATCTGCGCGTGGCGATCGTCGGCGACATTCTGCACTCGCGCGTGGCGCGTTCGGATATTCACGCGCTGACGACGCTTGGCGTGCCCGAAGTTCGCGCGATCGGCCCGCGCACGTTGCTGCCGGGTGGCCTGGAAGAACTTGGGGTGCGCGTCTATCACGATCTCGACCAAGGGCTCAAGGATGTCGACGTCATCATCATGCTGCGGTTGCAGAACGAGCGGATGAGCGGCGCGCTGCTGCCGTCGGCGCAGGAGTACTTCAAGAGTTGGGGGCTCACGCCCGAGCGTCTTGCGCGTGCGAAGCCCGATGCGATCGTCATGCACCCGGGCCCGATGAATCGCGGCGTGGAGATCGATTCGCAAGTGGCCGACGGCCCGCAATCGGTGATCTTGAACCAGGTGACGTTCGGCATTGCGGTGCGCATGGCCGTGATGAGCATCGTGGCCGGCAACAACGCGTAAGCGGGCGGCAAAGAATTCGTCGAACGCTAGAGTCGAGACCGACGCAAAGAGAACGAAAGGCAGCGGCAATGAAGATTCATATCCAGGGCGGCACGGTGATCGATCCGGCTGCGGGTTCCGAAAAGAAGGCGGATGTTTTTATTGCCGGCGGCAAGATTGCCGCGATCGGCGCCGCGCCTGCCGGCTTTGAAGCCGAGAAGACGATCGACGCAAAGGGGCTCTATGTGGCACCGGGCTTCGTCGATTTGTCGGCGCGTCTGCGCGAGCCCGGCTACGAGCACAAGGCAACGCTCGACTCCGAGATGGCCGCCGCCGTGGCGGGCGGTGTCACGACGCTCGCGTGCCCGCCCGACACCGACCCGATTCTCGACGAACCGGGCCTCGTGGAAATGCTCCGGTTTCGCGCGCGCAACTTGAACCGCGCGCACGTTCATCCGTTGGGCGCGCTGACGGTCGGTTTGAAGGGTGCCGTGATCACCGAGATGGTCGAGCTGACCCAAGCCGGGTGCATCGGCTTTACGCAAGCCGACGTGCCCATCATCGATACTCAGGTGCTGCTGCGTGCGTTGCAATACGCGAGCACGTACGGCTATACCGTGTGGCTGCGGCCGCAAGACGCCTATCTCGCGAAGGGCGGCGTGGCGGCGAGCGGTGCAGTCGCCTCGCGGCTGGGTTTGTCGGGCGTGCCGGTGGCGGCCGAGGCGATCGCCTTGCATACGATCTTCGAACTGATACGCAGCACGGGCGCGCGCGTGCACTTGTCGCATTTGTCGTCGGCCGCGGGGGTCGCGCTCGTGCGCGAGGCGAAGGCCGAAGGCCTGACCGTATCGTGCGACGTCAGCGCGAATCACATTCACCTAATCGATGTCGATATCGGCTACTTCGATTCGCAGTACCGGCTCGATCCGCCGCTGCGTGGGCAGCGCGATCGCGAGGCGATTCGTGCTGGGTTGGCCGATGGAACGATCGACGCGATTTGTTCGGATCACACGCCCGTCGACGACGATGAAAAGCTGCTGCCGTTCGCCGAGGCGACGCCCGGTTCGACTGGCCTCGAGCTGCTGTTGTCGCTGACGCTCAAATGGGCCGATGAAGCACGGCTGCCGCTCGCGCGAGCGCTCTCGCGCATCACGGTCGAGCCGGCGAAGGTGTTGCGGTTGCCCGTGGGGCGCATCGAAGCGGGTGTGGCGGCGGATATCTGCGTGTTCGACCGTCACGCGTTTTGGCGCGTCGAGCCGCGCGCGCTCAAAAGCCAAGGGCACAATACGCCGTTCCTCGGCTATGAACTGCCTGCGCGCGTGCGTGCGACGATCGTCGCCGGGCACGTGGCGTATGAGGCCGCTTGAAGTGTTGCGCCGTACTCGTACTGAGTCGTAGTTGTACTCGTAGCCGCCAACGAACGAATCGACACGTATGAAGCTGAAGCTCGTCAAACTCCGGCTCGTCTTGCACTTGCTGCGCGGCGCGTGGATTATCGCGCTGCACTTTCCCCGCTGGTCCGACGCGCAAAAGCGCGAGGCGAACCGGGCCTGGTCGCTGAAGATGCTGCGCCTTGCCGGCATGCGCCTCGTCGTCCACCACGACGATCGTCGGCTCGATCACGGCGCGCTTGTCGTCGGCAATCACATTTCGTGGATCGACATCTATGTGATCAACGCGTGGCGGCCCACACCGTTCGTCTCGAAGGCGGAGGTGCGCAAGTGGCCCATCGTCGGTTGGCTGGCGCATCGGCTCGATACGATTTTCATCCACCGCGAGAAACGCAGGGACGCGCAGCGGGCCATGCATGACATGGCGAAGCGATTGCAGGGAGGCGGTCTCGTTTGCGTGTTTCCTGAAGGCACGACTTCCGATGGTCTCGCGCTGTTGCCGTTTCATGCGAACCTGCTTCAGGCTGCTGTGTCGGCGCAGTGTCCGGTGCAGCCGATTTGCTTGCTGTACGAGGACCGCGAGGGGCGGCAGTCGACGGTGCCGGCTTATATTGGTGAGTTGACGCTTGGGCAGTCCCTCGATGCGGTGCTGCACGGAGGGCCGTTCACGGCGCACTTGTATGTCGGCGAGCCTATTGCGGCGGCGGGGGACCGGCGTGCGCTGTCGGCCGCGGCGCGCGAGGCGGTGGGGGCGGCGCTTAGTGAATTACAAGCGCAAATCGCCGGTCCGGTCGGCCAAGAGGCATTTGCATTGGTCGACGACGGTGCCGCCGATAGTGAACTTGGCGAGCCCGAGGATGATCGCTCGATCCCCGGGGCGCTTACGCCGCGGCCTTGAGTAGCGCGCGGCGCGGACCGATATGTGAGCGCGTCTACGGCCGCGCGACGCTTGGGCAGGCATCTTAGGCAAGCAGGCCGGCTATGAGCGATTCACTCGCCGCGTCCGCTGCCTGCGCAGTCGCTGCAATCGACCTGAAACACCGTGCGCTCGCTTGGGTTGGCGGCGAGCTTGACGGCCGATAAACGATTGCCCCACACGCAGCCCGAATCGAGCGCGACGAGGTTGTCGCGCAACATCAGCCCGAGCGCGGCCCAGTGGCCGAAAACGACGGTGATGTCCGAGGTGCGTCGCTCGGGAGCGTCGAACCACGGCACTTGTCCGGAGGGGGCGGAGTTCGGACCGCCGTTCGCCGCGAAATCCATCGTGCCGTCGGGCGTACAAAAACGAAGCCGCGTGAAGGCGTTGAATGCGACGCGCATGCGGTCTTTGCGTTTCAGTTCGGGCGACCAGCGGCGCGGCTCGTTGCCGTAGAGGTCTTTGAGCGTTTCCTTCCAATTGGGGCCGCGTAAAGCGCGCTGGAGTTCCTCGGCGAGCTCGAGTGCGAGTGAGACGTCCCATTGCGGCAGCACGCCGGCGTGCACCATCAGCATGCCGTTCTCGAAGTGCGCGAACGGACGGTGACGAAGCCAGTCGAGCAGTGGCTCGGCGTCGGGCGCGGCGAGGACGTCGGCGAGGGTGTCGCTGCTCTTCAGGGTGCGGATGCCGGCGGAAACCGCTAGTAAGTGCAGGTCGTGATTGCCCAGCACCGCTTGGGCGCGTGTGCCGAAGCCGGCTACTTCGCGTAGGGTGGCTAAAGAATCGGGGCCGCGGTTGATGAGGTCGCCGGCGAACCAGAGGGGGGTGTCGGGTTCGAGCGGGAGCGCGGCGAGCAGGCGCTGAAACGGCTCGTGGCAGCCTTGGAGGTCGCCGAAGGCGAGGGGGGGATCAGAGACGGAATGAGTCATCGGAGCGAGGGGCGAGCACTTGTGGCTCGAAGGGTCGAATTGTTGCACCGGCACCGTATAATTGGCGACATTCGAAGCGGCCATTCGCGATCGCTGTTGGGCAGGCGCAATGGGCTATCGCTCGCAGCGGTGAGGTGCGGCGAACGGTTGCTTCAGTTATCTGGATTGTACGGAAAGTCGGGCCAGCATATCGGTCGTGCTTATCCGCTTATCGACTAAGGAGCTTCATGATCCTCGTAACGGGCGGCGCCGGATTCATCGGCGCAAATTTTGTGCTCGAGTGGTTGCGCGACTCAGACGAAGCGGTGTTGAACGTCGATAAGCTGACGTACGCGGGCAATCTGCGTACCTTGAAGTCGCTGGAACGCGATCCCAGGCATATCTTTGCCCGCGCGGATATTTGCGACGCGGTGGCGCTCGATGCGCTGTTCGCCGCGCATCGGCCGCGCGCAGTCGTTCACTTTGCGGCCGAAAGCCATGTCGACCGTTCGATTCACGGGCCGGCCGATTTCGTGCAGACGAACGTCGTCGGTACATTCGTGTTGCTAGAGGCGGTGCGCCGCTACTGGTCGACGCTCGACGCTACGGCGCGCGCGGGGTTCCGCTTGCTCCATATATCGACGGACGAAGTGTTCGGTTCGCTGGCCGCTACCGATCCTCAGTTCTCGGAAGCCACACCGTACGCGCCGAATAGCCCGTATTCGGCAACGAAAGCGGGCTCCGACCATCTCGTGCGAGCCTACCACCACACGTATGGTTTGCCGACGCTGACGACGAACTGCTCGAACAACTACGGTCCTTATCAGTTTCCCGAAAAACTGATCCCGCTGGTGATCGCTAACGCGCTCGCTGACAAGCCGCTACCTGTCTACGGCGATGGCCGCAATGTGCGCGATTGGCTCTATGTCGGCGACCACTGCAGTGCGGTCCGCGAGGTGCTCGCGCGTGGTGAGCCCGGGCAGACCTATAACGTGGGCGGTTGGAACGAGAAGGCGAACATCGAGGTCGTCGAGACGATATGCGATCTGCTCGACGAAGCTCGCCCGAAGCCGCAGGGCTCATATCGCGATCAGATAACGTTCGTGCAAGATCGTCCGGGGCACGATCGGCGCTATGCGATCGACGCACGTAAGCTTGAGCGCGAGCTTGGCTGGAAGCCGGCCGAGACATTCGAGACGGGGCTCGCGAAAACGGTGCGGTGGTACCTCGACAACCAGGAATGGGTTGGCGAAGTCGCATCGGGCGAGTATCGGAAGTGGGTAGAGACCAATTACGCCAAGCGCGCTTGAGGAGAACGACACATGTCGCGTAAAGGCATCATTTTGGCTGGAGGCTCCGGCACACGGTTGTATCCGATCACCCATGTCGTCTCGAAGCAGTTGCTGCCCGTATACGACAAGCCGATGATCTATTACCCGCTGTCGACGTTGATGCTGGCGGGTATTCGGGAGGTCTTGGTTATTTCGACGCCACAAGACACTCCGCGCTTTTCCGCGATGCTCGGCGACGGCAGTCAATGGGGCATGAGCCTTCAGTATGCGGTGCAGCCGTCGCCGGATGGCCTTGCGCAAGCGTTCATCATCGGCCGGGAGTTTGTCGGCGGCGATCCGTCGGCGCTCATTCTCGGCGACAACATTTTCCACGGGCACGACCTAGCGGGGCAGCTCGAGCGCGCCGCGGAGCGTGAATCGGGCGCTACAGTGTTCGCCTATCACGTCAACGATCCGGAACGCTACGGCGTAGTCGAGTTCGACCGCGGCTTCCGGGCGATTTCGATCGAGGAGAAGCCCCGCGAGCCGCGCTCCCACTACGCCGTGACCGGCTTGTATTTTTACGATCAGCGCGTGTGCGACATTGCGACACAGATCCGGCCCTCGGCGCGCGGCGAACTCGAAATTACCGACGTCAACTTACATTATCTTCGCGACGATACGCTGAACGTGGAAATCATGGGGCGGGGTTACGCGTGGCTCGATACGGGCACGCACGATTCGTTGATCGAAGCCGCTTCTTTCATCGCTACGCTGCAAAAGCGGCAAGGGCTCGTCGTGGCGTGTCCGGAAGAGATTGCGTTTCGCCGCAAATGGATCTCAGCGGAGCAACTCGAGAGGCTCGCTGCACCGCTGCTAAAGAACGCCTACGGGCAGTACTTGACCAACCTACTTTCGGATCCGAGCGCCTGAACATGAAAGTCATTGATACGTCGCTGGCCGACGTAAAAGTCATCGAGCCGAAGGTATTCGAGGATGCCCGAGGCTTTTTCTTCGAGAGCTTCAATGTTCGCGCCTTCGAGCACGAGATTGCTGCGGGTGTGCAGTTCGTGCAGGACAATCATTCCCGCTCGGTCAAGGGCGTCCTGCGGGGCCTGCACTATCAAATCCGGCAGCCGCAGGGAAAGCTCGTGCGCGTAGTCAGTGGCGAGGTGTTCGATGTCGCGGTCGACCTGCGCCGCAATTCGCCGACGTTTGGAAAATGGGCCGGCGCAGTCTTGTCCGCCGAGAACAAACGCCACATGTGGATTCCGCCCGGATTCGCGCACGGCTTCGTGGTCCTGTCGGCGGCGGCGGAGTTTCTCTATAAGACGACGGACTACTGGTACCCGGAGCATGAGCGGTGTTTGCTTTGGAGCGACCCGGACATCGCTATTGCTTGGCCGATCGATTTCGAGCCGATGTTGGCAAAGAAGGATGCGTCCGCGCCGCGCTTGCGCGATGCGGAGGTGTTCGAATGAAGTTGCTCGTGATCGGTCGGCGCGGCCAACTCGGATGGGAGTTGGTCCGCAGCTTGGCGCCGCTGGGACACGTCATCGCATGCGATCGAAACGAAGCGGATCTTGCCAAGCCCGATCGATTACCCGCCTTGATTGCCGATATCGAGCCCGATGTCGTTGTTAATGCCGCCGCTTATACCGCTGTCGATAAGGCCGAAAGCGAGGTGGCAATCGCGTCGACAATCAACGCGGAAGCGGTCGGCGTGTTGGCGAAAGCGACGCGCGACTCGGGGGCGCTGTTCATTCATTTTTCGACCGACTATGTGTTCGACGGCAAGAAGGCGGGTCCATACGTCGAGGCCGATCTGCCGTTGCCGTTGAATGCATACGGACGCAGCAAGCTTGCCGGGGAGCTCGCCACAGCAGCGGCGGGCGGCGATTGGCTCGTATTCAGAACCTCTTGGATATACGGGGCACGCGGCGCGAATTTCTTCAAAACAATGCTCCGGCTCGCGCGAGAGCGCGAAATGTTGCGTGTCGTTTCCGATCAATATGGGGCGCCGACAGCGGCGCGGATGATCGCTGATCTCACGGCGCATGCAGTCCGCCAGTCAATGCGGGAACGCGAAGCGGGCGCGTTTGAAAGCGGTGTTTTTCATATGACGGCGAGCGGCAGTACCAGTTGGCACGGGTTTGCATCGCGGATCGTCGAGGCGCTTCGCTCTAGCTGCCCGGGCGAGACAATGACGCGCGCGATCGAGCCGATCGCGGCCAGCGAATATCCCACAGCTGCTTTACGTCCGCACAATAGCTTGCTCGACAACACCAAGCTTGAACGCAGATTCGGCGTCTTTCGACCAGATTGGGCAGCGTATTTGCAACTGATTCTGGATGAGCTCCTAGATAGCGGCCAACGATAAATCTTCACAACGATGCGCGCGACGCTCAATCCGGCTGCCATCCGCGTCCGCTTGATGAGCCGACGCGTCGCCATCATTGCGTTCACAAAATCAACGATGGATATCCTACGCTCACATACCGAAGTGTCGATGCATACACGAGCGCGATGGTTCGCCAGGACCGCGCAATTCGCAATCGTCGCGACCGCCATCGTTATTGCGGCGCTGATCGTCTGGACGTTCGATCGCGGCTTGGAGCTCACCGACGAAGCGTTCTATGTGCTGACGTCGATGCATCCGCAGGCGCTGCGCTTTTTCTTCACGCCCACACAATGGGTCAGTGTGCCCCTTTGGCAGGTCGCGCACGGGCTCGCCGCCTTTCGCGCGCTTGGGTGGATGTTCTCAACGGCAAGCGCGGCGGTACTCGGTCTCGGCGTTGCCCACAGCGCCACGCGCCTCGCGCATTGGCCAGCGGCGCGCAGGCGGTTATATCAGTTCGCGGTTGTATCCGCGACGATGGTATCGGCATGGCTGTACGGCGCGATTCTTCCTTTTTCGCCGTCGTACAACTTGCTAGGCGCGAGCGGGTCCTATGCGGCTTTTGGCCTATTCTTGCTGTCTATCGATCGGGAAAATCGGCGACAAGTCACGGCGTTGGCGGCAGCCTCGGGGATATGCCTTGGTATAGCGGTGTTGAGCAAATTCTCGGCGGGCATTGCCACTGCCGGTTTGATCTTTGTTCTGCAAATCGTGCTGCGCCCCCGCCGTGCCACTGAACTACGGGCGGCCGTCGTGACAGCGGTGGCGCTCGTCGGAACCGTCATGATCGCTATTGCCGCCGAATCGACTTTCAGTGAGGCGTCTCGGCAATTCTTGGCTGGCCTGGAATTGACTCGCATTGCTCAGGGTAACGAAACGGCATTGGCGCGATTGACCCGTGGCGGCAACGAATTATGGCAATGCCTGCTATCTGTCGCGACGACGTACTCGGTCCCGTTGGTGCTGGCATGTATCTCCCTCGCCTCGCGCAGCGCAGCGGCGGGATGCCTCGCGGTCGCTTGGTTCGTCTATGACGTCGTCGCGCTCCACACCTACCTCGGAGGAATGGACGTCTATCAGACACAATCGAGGCCACTCGTGGCTGCGATGGCTATAATGCTGGCCTTGACGTTGCGTATGTGGCTGGCGCAATGGCGATTGGCGATCCTGACCGTAGCCCTCTTCGTTCTACCGTTTGCGATCGCGATCGGTACGGGTAACCCGTTGCCGTTTCAAATCGTATTGGCGCTTGCATCATGGGGGGCCCTAGTCAGCGTCCTCGCATTCGGCACGGACGATCATTCGTTGCGCGTACCCGCGATCGCACTGGCTGTAGTTTTCACATTGCTATTGGCGGCGCAAATTGCATCGAGTGGCTATCGGGCGCCTTATCGGTTGGCGCAACCGCTGCAGTCCCAGCGGATCCCTATCGATCTTGGTCGGCTCGGCACCTTAAAGGTCGATCCTCAAACGGAGCGGTTCGTGACGGAAGTCCGTAGTGCGTGGCAGCACTGTGGCTTGCCGGCGCAGACACCGTTCATCGGGATATATCGGTTGCCGGGCGTTGCACTCGTGGTGGACGCCGTGCCTCTAGCCACGCCTTGGTTATTCTCTAAGGGGTTTGCGGACGCAGCCTTGAACGGGGTCGGCGACGATCAATTGAAGCGGGCGGCCGTAGCGCTCGAACTGACGCCTGACGGCACCCGGCCGGAATTGCCTGATCGATTGCAGTCGGTGTTTCCGTCGGCGTATCGGTTTTGCGGTGCGTTCTCCGTGCCGTTTGACGGTGCGCGCGGTGAGCTGTGGGCACCGGCACCCGCACCGGCTTGGTCGACAAAGGCCGACCGTACTTCGACATCGCCCGTCCGTTAATCCAATAGGGCTGCTGACTTCTCTTTCGCGAATATGACTGCTATACAGGAAACCACATCTAGCGCTAAGAGCGCCGTGCGCCAGCCAGCCTCCTTCGTGCCTGCGGGTGTGTCCGTCGTCGTGCCGGTATTTCGATCTTCGGCGACCTTGGACGCACTTTGCTCGCGCGTCGCACAAACCTTGGAGGCTGCCTCGGTTCCCTACGAAATCTTGCTCGTAGAAGACGGGGGCCATGATGGGACGTGGGATGTCGTCCGTTCGCTCGTCGGCGCCCGCGCCCATGTCAAGGGCATTCGGCTGAGCCGCAACTATGGGCAACACAATGCGCTGCTGTGTGGGATCCGTGCGGCGACGATGCCAGTGATCGTCACGCTCGACGACGATCTGCAGAACCCTCCGGAGGAGATCATTAAGCTGTTGGCCTTGCTGGAGCAAGGCTATGACGTCGTATATGGCACCCCCGAACGCGAACAGCACAATTTTTGGCGTGACCAGGCTTCTCGAATCACGAAGATCGTCTTGCAGGGCGCAATGGGCGCCGAGACGGCTCGTCATGTCAGTGCTTTCAGGGCTTTTCGCACGTCTCTTCGTGAAGCTTTCCAAGACTATCGAAGCCCGTTCGTATCGATCGACGTGCTGCTGACTTGGGGCACGACCCGCTTCGCGCATCTTAAGGTTTGTCACGAGCCGCGCACGCTGGGGGTGTCGAACTACACGTTTCGCAAACTGGTCAATCATGCAATGAACATGATGACGGGTTTCAGTACCCTGCCGCTGCAAGCGGCCAGTTTGATGGGCTTCGCGTTTACTGTCTTGGGGTTTCTTTTGCTTCTGTATGTCCTCGGCTCCTATCTGTTCGTTGGCAACCCGGTACGCGGCTTTACGTTTTTGGCATCGATCATCGCTATTTTCTCGGGCGCACAACTGTTCGCGATCGGTGTCATCGGCGAATACCTGGCGCGAATGCATTTTCGTTCGATGGACCGGCCCACGTATACGGTGGCGGAAACGGTCGTTCCCGCAGCAATAGAGCGCTCGGGCGAACTCACCACTGACCGCATTCGGCCATGAAGCCACTAACGCTGTTCGTCATGACCCGACGCGGGTATTCGTTGCTATGCGATATCGCGGACCGATTCGGCCAGCTTTTTGAGGAAGTCGTCGTCGCTCGTGATCCCCAACTCGACGACGATTGCTTCGATGCGATCACGTCGTTGTGCGAGGTCAATGGGTTTCGATGGCATGACCGATCCAGTCACTCCGGTATCGTTACAACACCCTACGTCTTGGCTGTCGGATGGCGATGGATGATCGAGCACGACGCCACGAAGCTCGTGGTGTTTCACGACTCATTGTTGCCGCGATACCGCGGGTTCAATCCCTTGGTTTCGTGCCTTATCAATGGCGAGCGGAAAATCGGCGTGACGGCGTTGCTCGGTGCTACGCGATACGATGCGGGCGATATCCTCGCGCAGTCCGCATCGACCATCGAATATCCGATCAAGATCGCCGACGCGATCGATTGCGTCCGGGCCGACTACAAGGCAACCGCTGTGGAAGTGCTGGAACGGATAGAGTGTCAGGAAATACTGCAGGGCGTGCCCCAGGACGAGGTAGCAGCGACCTATTCCTTATGGCGCGATGAAGAAGACTATCGAATATCGTGGGAGCGACCGGCAACGTGGATTGCACGCTTCGTGGATGCGGTCGGCTCGCCATATAAAGGAGCTAGCACGCTCGTCGATGGGGTGCTGGCTCGCGTCGACGCCGCCGTGGCGCTGCCCGACGTGTCGATTGAAAATCGCGTGCCGGGCAAGGTCATCTGGATGGAGGGAGTGTTCCCTGTCGTGGTGTGTGGCGACGGACTATTGAAGATCGTGCAACTGAGTGCGGATAACACCGGGGTCAGCATGCTGCCGCTCAGTAAGTTCCGCTCCCGCTTCGGTTGAAACATGCGCAACGGTACTTTTGGCGAAATGCTTCGATTCGCGGTCGTCGGCCTCGTGTCGAACGGTGTCCTATACGTCTTGTATTTGGTGGCGAGATCGCTCGGCGTAGAGCATAACTTGGCGATGACGATCGCGTTTCTCGTCGGCGTCGCGCAAACATTCGTCGCGAATAGATCTTGGTCGTTTCGCTCTCGCGCCCGGGCGGCGCCGGCCTTCGGCCGATATCTGATTGTCTACCTGATGGCATATTTACTTAATTTGGCTGCATCCATCCTCTTCGTCGATCGATTCGGCTATCCGGATAGGGTAGTGCAGGCGATCATGGTTGTCGTGATTGCGGTACTTCTGTTTGTCGGGCAAAAACTATGGGTGTTTCGGCCGGTTAAGCCGAGCGGCGCCATCGTTCGGGGGCGTTCGTGAGAGTTTGCGCTCAGTGCGGTGCGACGGATGTGGGGCCCGAGTGGCTGTGTCGCCGTTGCGGGCATGGCCCAGACCGGATCGACGGTTTTATCGCATTCGATCCGGCACTTGCCCGGTGCAGCGACGGATTTAAGCCGGAATATTTCCAACGGCTTGCAGACGTCGAAGCAGGGAATTTTTGGTTTGTCGCACGCAACAAGCTTATTGCTTGGGTGGTTGGCCGTTACTTTCCCTCCGAGAAGGGGAGGTTCTGCGAGATCGGGTGCGGCACAGGCTATGTCCTAGCGGGCATTGCTGCGGCTATGCCCCGGTGGCAGCTATCGGCTACGGAGATATACACCGACGGACTTTCGTTCGCCGCGGATCGAGTACGCTCGGCAAGTTTTTTTCAGCTCGATGCGCGTCGCATGCCATTCGTCGAGGAGTTTGACGTCGTCGGGACATTTGACGTGATCGAGCATATCGAGCAAGACGAGCTGGTGCTGGAGGGCATTCACCGAGCGTTGACCGACGGCGGCGGGCTAGTGATGACAGTGCCGCAGCATCGATTTCTCTGGAGTCAGCAAGACGAACATGCGTGCCACGTTCGTCGTTATACTGCTCGGGAAATTCGGCAAAAGATGGCGCGTGCCAATTTCGAAGTCGTGTTTGCGACGTCGTTCGTGAGCTTGCTCCTACCGGTCATGTACCTCACGCGTCGTCGAGCCCGTTTGCCCGACGCCGAATATGACCTGACGGCGGACTTGCGTCTGCCGCGCGCGATTAACGCCATACTGTCGTTCGTGATGTCGATCGAGCGTGCCTTGATCAAAGTCGGTGTCCGGTTCCCGTTCGGTGGTTCCTTGTTGATCGTCGCTCGCAAAAGAAGGGCGCACTAGCGCTTTGATACCATGAATATGAAAATCCCATTCAACCGCCCCTATATGACGGGGAAGGAGTTGTCCTACATTGCCGAGGCGCATTTGCAGGGCAATCTTGCGGGGGACGGTCCGTTCACCGATCGGTGCCATGCGTGGCTCGAGGCTCGTACCCAAACGCGCCAAGCTCTGCTGACGCATTCCTGCACGGCGGCGCTCGAGCTCGCTGCGCTGTTGATCGATCTCCAACCGGGCGATGAAGTCATCATGCCCTCGTATACGTTCGTATCGACGGCCAATGCGTTCGCTTTGCGCGGGGCGACACCGGTGTTCGTCGACATTAGGGCGGATACGATGAATTTGGACGAGCGCCTAATCGAGGATGCCATCACGCCTCGGACCCGAGCGATCGTCCCGGTCCATTACGCAGGTGTCGCTTGCGAAATGGATACCATTACGGACATCGCCGATCGGCACGGACTCATCGTGATAGAGGACGCCGCTCAAGGCGTCATGGCATCGTATAAGGGGCGACCGCTTGGTTCGATCGGCCATCTCGGCGCTTACAGCTTTCACGAAACGAAGAATGTCATTAGCGGGGAGGGTGGCGCGATATTGGTCAACCGAGACGAATATCGGTTGCAGGCGGAGATCGTGCGAGAGAAGGGTACCGATCGCAGTCGCTTCTTCAGAGGCGAGGTGGACAAATACACGTGGCAGTCCGCCGGTTCGTCTTTTTTGCCGAGCGAGTTGACCGCCGCATTTCTTTGGGCGCAATTAGAAGAGGCGGATTCGCTGACGGCCAGGCGCTTGGCGCTGTGGCGCAGCTATCACGACCTACTTGAGCCGCTCGAGAAAAGCGGGGCGATCAGGCGGCCCATCGTTCCCGCTGAATGTGCACACAACGCACATATGTACTATGTGCTCGTTGCAAAGGGTATTGACCGCCAGGCAGTGCTGCGCGAGCTGAAGGAAGCGGGTATTCATGCCGTTTTTCACTATGTGCCGCTGCATTCGGCGCCTGCCGCCTCGCGTTTTGCGCGTCACCAGGGCTCGCTAGAGGTAACGGACGATTTGTCCTCCCGTTTGATTCGACTGCCCATGTGGATCGGGCTGACGTCCGAGCAGCAGGAACTGGTCGTCTCCGTATTGCGCGATTCGCTGTTGTAAATGAGCGCGCTGTAACGCGTAACTCGCCCGCTATCGGCTAGTCTTCGCGACTCAGGCAAGGCGCCGCGCAAGCGGCGCGCTCGGTTACCTCGTTTCGTTCTCTCGGATACGGTCTAGCGTGACATAGCCCCAGCCGGCTCGTACGTCGGCGCCGCTCGGATGGACGGCATAGACGATTTCAAACAGTCGGTTTGTGCCACACCGTCCGATTGATGTAGTCGGTATAGCTGAGAACGATTCGCGCGACTTGCGTCGACACGTGCGGATTCTCGTAATCGGCGACGGGCAGCACGGGCCGTTTGGCCGGATCGTATTGGCTCGTCACCATCCGCACCGCGTCGATCACTCGGTCCTTTTTCAGTCCGCTCATGACAAGTGTGCCGGCGTCCATCCCTTCCGGCCTTTCATGCGCGTTGCGAATCGTGATCGCGGGGAGATTGAGCAGCGACGTTTCTTCGGTGATCGTGCCGCTATCGGACAAGACGCAAAACGCGTCTTTTTGCAGTCGGATGTAGTCGAGAAAGCCGAACGGCTTGGCGAACTCGATCCCGTGTTCAGGCAATTGCTTGTCGAGATCGGCCAGACGCGCACGCGTGCGCGGATGCGTCGACACGAGCACGCGATGGCCGAATTCGCTGACCAATGCCTCCAGCGTATCGAGCAAATCGCCAAGCGCTTCCGGCGAGTCGACATTTTCCTCGCGATGAGCGCTGACGATGAAATATTGGCGTGGCTGGAGTCCGAGCCGCGCCAGCACGTCGGATGTCTCAATCTTAGGCGCGTAATAGTCGAGCACCTCGCGCATGTGCGAACCGGTCCTGAAGATCGTTTCCGGACGAATGCCTTCAACCAGCAAATAGCGCCGGGAATTCTCGGTCAGTACGAGGTTGATGTCCGACAGATGATCGAGCACCTTGCGATTGAGCTCTTCGGGTACGCGCTCGTCGAAACAGCGGTTTCCTGCCTCCATGTGAAATACGGGAACCTTGCGTCGCTTTGCCGAAATCACCGCCAAGCAAGAATTCGTGTCGCCGTAGAGCATCAGCGCGTCGGGGCGCTCGAGTTCAATGACCTTGTCGGCCCGTTCGATCACGCGCGCGATTGTTTCGGCCGGCGAGCCGCCGGCTGCTTCCAAGAAGTGATCGGGGCGGCGAATTTCGAGATCATCGAAGAAGACCTGATTGAGCTCGTAGTCGAAGTTCTGGCCCGTGTGCACCAGGACATGCTTCGTATGGCGCTCCAACTCTGCGATCACGCGGCTCATCTTGATGAGTTCCGGCCGCGTGCCGACGATGGTCATGACTTTAAGCACGCAACGCCTCCTGAACGTAATCGAGCTTGCTCAGTAGCTGCTTGACCTGCTCGACGTTCAAACGCTCGGTGTTGTGGGAGGTGTAATCCTCCGCTTGCGAAATGCTCGTTTCACCCTGGACAAAATACTTGTTGTAGTTCAGATCGCGGTCGTCGGACGGGATCCGGTAGTAGCGGCCCATGTCTTCCGCGCGCGCCATCTCTTCGCGCGACACTAGCGACTCATAAAGCTTTTCGCCGTGACGCGTGCCGATCACGCGGATCTCGCGATCGCTCTTGAACAACTCGATCAGTGCTTGTGCGAGATCTCCTACCGTCGAGGCGGGAGCCTTTTGCACAAAGATGTCCCCTTGTTCGCTGTGCTCGAAAGCATGCAGCACGAGGTCGACCGAGTCCTCGAGCGACATAAGGAACCGCGTCATGGTCGGGTCTGTTACCGTCAAATCCTTCCCTTCTCGAATTTGATCGATAAAGAGCGGAATGACGGAGCCTCGCGACGCCATGACGTTGCCGTATCGCGTCGCTGACATCACGGTGTCGCCCGGGCCTTGGATGCGAGATTTGGCCACCATCAGTTTCTCCATCATGGCCTTGGAGATGCCCATGGCGTTGATGGGATAGACCGCCTTGTCGGTGGATAGAACCACAACGCGATCGACGCCGCACGCGCTGGCGGCGGTCAACACGTTCTCGGCGCCGATGACGTTGGTGCGCACTGCCTCCATCGGATAAAACTCGCACGATGGCACTTGTTTCAGCGCCGCCGCATGAAAGACGTAATCGACGCCTTTCATTGCGTCGCGTAGGCTATCGGCGTTACGCACATCGCCGATATAGAACTTCAGCTTGGCGTCCGCCAACGCGATGCGCATGTCCTCTTGCTTCTTTTCGTCGCGGCTGAATATCCGAATCTCGCGGACGCTCGTGTTCAGGAAACGCTTCAGCACGGCATTGCCGAACGAGCCGGTGCCTCCCGTGATCATCAGTACTTTATCGTCGAACATAGGTGACTCCCTCAGCAATTAGTTGAACCGGTGCATCGTCTCGATCAATGCCGGCCACGCGGGCGCGACGTAGCCGGTTGCCTCGTGGAAACGAGTCGCATTGAGCGATCGATCGATAACCAGTGTATCGTCGGCGACGATATCGATCGTCTTGCCGTAAATCTTCGCGACGAGCGTCAACAGGTCAAACTTGGCGATCGGCTCTGCCGCCACGTGATAGAGCCCATGTAGCTCGGGGTGGGGCACGACGAACTCCTTCATGATGCGCGCGAGTTCGACCGTGGGTACGCCGGAAAACACCGCTTTGCGAAAACCCTTCACTTGTCCCGATTGGCTCAAGAACCAGTCGACAAGCGCGCTGGCGCGTTGAAATTCATGACCGATGATCGAGGTTCGCAGCGTAACGGCATGCGGATAGTCGACTTCACCCAGCAACTTGCTGCGGCCGTAAAGGTCCGTCGCATCCGGCACATCCGTTTCGCGATAGTTGCCTCGGTCGCCGGCGAAAACGCAGTCCGTGCTGATATGGATCATGCGAGCACCAGCGACCTCGCATAGACGTGCGATACGGTGCGGCAGCAATGCGTTGATCGGAAGCGCTTCGAGCGGGTCGTTGACATGCGCAAGTTGCTTGATCAGGCCTACGCAATTGATAACGACGTTGGGCTTTGACTCGCCGAAAGCGCGTACGAGCCCGTCATGATCCAGCACGTCAACGCCGCAGATCAATTGGCCGCGTAACGCCGGCGCGAAATGTTGAAGTGCGGCAGCCTGACGGACGGTGCCGAAGGTGCGTGAGCCGGTGTCGGCCGAAAAGTGTCGAAAGACTGCGTTTCCGAGCATGCCGGAAGCGCCGAGAACGAGAACGTTCATACGATCGCCTGTATCCATACGTTAAATGATGTGCTTCATCGCCGCGCCTGTCCGATCACCGCTGCCCGAGGGAGCGGATGTGTCGCGCCAGCCATTCGTTCAATACCCGCTGATCGTAATGGGCTTCGAAGAATGCTTTGCCGTTTGCGCCTAGTGCGGCCCGCTCCTGCGGACTCATCCGATACAAGGCGAGAATGCACTGAGCAAGCATCGGCGCGTTCTCGCTCGGGCAAGTCACGCCGGCCCGCGCTTTCTCGATCACGCGAGCTCCTTCGCCATTCAACGCGGCGATGATGGGGCGGCCGGCCGCGAGATACGCCTGGACTTTGCTCGGTACCGTATAGCCGCCAAGGGCGACGTCCTTTAGCGAAACGAGCAGTGCGCTGGCTCGCGCGAAAATGGCCGGCATTTGTTCGACCGGGAAATGGCCTGGCATTTCGACGTTGCCGAGCTGGCGGCGCTCAATTTCTTCGCGTAGCGTTTGTGCTAGCGGGCCCGCACCGATCAGAAAGATGTGAATGTCGGTGTGCTCGCGCAGCAACTCGGCAGCCTCGAGCACCGTAGGCAGCGCCTGAACGGTTCCGAGGTTGCCCGCGAAGACGACGCTGAAACCTTCCGCTATACGGGGAACGGGCAGCGGCTGCGCCGAGCCATCGCGTTGAAAGAGCGTATCCGCGCTATTGGGAAACACGGCGATCTTTTCTTGCGCGCAATACTTCGCGACCGGCTGCACGAAACCGTCGGATTGGACGAGCACCGAATCGCTGTTGCGATAGATAAACCGGACCAACGCGCCGACGATGCGCAAGATATGGCGATTCTTTACGAAACCCGTTGCTTCCAGCGACTCGGGCCAGAGATCTTGCACCCAGACGATGAGCGGCGCGCGCTTGATCCATCTCAGCCAGATAGCGGGGATGGCCTGCAGCAGCGGTGAAGGCGCATAGACGAACAGTGCGTCGAAGCGGCGGCCTCGCAGGACCCAAGGACCGAACACGACGGCTGATACCACGAAGCTCAAGTAGTTCAGGATTAGATGCAGCGCTGAGCCTTGTTTGCGCGGATAGAGCGGGATGCGGACGATCTCTACGTCGCCTACCTGCTCACGCCGGAACGACCAAGCTCGATATCCTTCGGCGATCACGCCGGTGGGGTAATTGGGTTGTCCCGTCAGCACCGTCACGCGGTTCCCTAGCTTGGCCCAATCGTCGCAAAGCGTATTGATGGGAAACATCTCGGGGTGACAGTACTGAGTCACGACGAGCAGCCGCGAGGGCGTGGCGCACGCGTCGCCGGCCGTTGGGCGTTCGCTTGCCGAGGCCTCGATCGCATTGGGTACATCCTCGGATTCGGCCGCGGGCGCAGGCTCGCGGCGACAGAAATACGCGGACAGCATTACGCACAACAATAGGCCGTTGCCGAATAGCATGCCGAGCAGTCCCCCCACGAAGACGCTATAAAGCACCAGCGGCAATATGCAGCGAAGCGCCCGATCGTTTGAGCGGCCGATATAGCTGATGAGCGCACCGAGCAGCAAGCTGAAGACGATGACGCCCGGCAGCCCGAAGTTGACGTACGCTTCGACGAAATACGCGGCGTTCGAAGAGCCGGTGCCCGTTTCAGAGGCCCCCCATTCGTAGACGAACACATCTCGTTCGAATTGGATGCGATGAAGCCCGAACAGCGATGACAGCAGTAGGTTTGTGGCGCCCCAGAGCGGCATGCCGTGATGTGTTTTCCACCAGTAATCGAGGGAATCCGTCACCGTGCTGATCGGCACCGAGAACGCGCGAAAGATCAAAAAGCTGCCGACGCTCGTGCCCGTGGATGCACCGAAGCCCGATATGAGAATGTTCAGCGCGAGCAATCCGATCGCGGCGGCGAGCAGCCACGTCAAACGCAGGCGCCGGGTTCGCGACACTACCACCACGGCCATGAGCGGCAAGAAGATCCGCAGGAAGAACGCTTTCTCCATGAAAATCATCGAGTAGGCGAAAAACACGGCGATGATGGCCCATCTGTACTTGTACTTGCGCAGGACTGCAACGCACATGCAGTAGGGAAGGATCGTCGCGGTAAGAAAGCCGTTCAGATACGGCAGTACGGCGGCCCAACCCATGCGGGCTTTGAGAAACTCTTCGCGTGCGACGGCGATATCGGCCGGCGATGCGCCCTTAAGTGCGGCAATGATGGGGATGGAGCCGGCCGTCAGGATGGTGGTCGCGCAAAACGCGATGAAGATCAGCGTGACCGTAGTCACGAGCGGCTTCGCGCGAGCATCGTCGAACTCGATCCGAGCCGGGCGCTGAAAGGCTAGCGATCCGAGCACCACGCAGGCAGCGCTAAGCCACGGAATCAACACCATGTTGTTTTGTGTCTCGGCCAACATATGCGCGTCGACGAGCCAAGGGCCGATTCCGTAAAAGAGCACGATTGCGACCGCAAAGACGATTGCGCCCAAAAACGGGTCCGCGAGGGTTCTAAGTAGCCTCTCCATGATCTGTCGCTCTACGCCGAACAGGCCGAAACGCCGAGTGCGATCTGCTCGAACTGTCGTGCCTTTTCCCGGCGCGACAGGCTCGCTACGAAGTCGTGGTCATGAGCGGCTGCTGGTTCGGCGGCACCGAGTTGCTCGAGCGCAGCGGCGAGCGTCTCGACATCGCGCGACACGACGTGAGACGGCGACGCTCGCTTGATGTAGCCGGCTGCGAGCGTCGCGTCGTCGATCTCCGCCACGATGGGGCGGCCCGATGCGAGGTACTCGAACAGCTTCGTGGTGAGCACACCGCGTGCGCTGAGGCTCGACATGCTCGACGTTTCCATGAAGAGCAAAGCGTCGGCTGTCAGCATCGCCTCGATCGACTTGCGATACGGGACGGCGGGAAGGAAATCGATCCACTGCTTGATGTTGGGATGTCGCACGTTGACGAAGTCTTCCAAGATGCGCGTATCGCCAAAAAGCTCGAGCCTCACTTGTCGCGTCGACCTGCCACGCGTGTTGACGCGCTCAAGTGCAGCAAGCAAGTTGTGCGGAATGCGGTCGCGGGTGATCGTGCCCATGTATCGGACGATGATCGGTGCGCTCGCGGCAGGCGATGCGTTGGGTTGCAGCGCTGCGCCTACGCTTTCAAACAGTTCGCTGTCATAGCCGTTCTCGACGCAATGCACGGCGGCGTGCATGTGCTCGTAATAGGTCTGCATCGGGCTGGAGATGACCGTCACTGCCGTAGCGCGCTTGAGAAGTGCGCGATCGATCGCGCACTCGATTCGATCGGAAAGCCACGTGCCGTTCATGACGTGGTTGCCGCTGAATTGGTCGCGATAGTCGGCGATCCAAGGTTTGCCAAAACGCCGTGCCGCGACGAGCGCCGCTAGATGAGCAGGCCACGGAGGACATGAGCTCACGAAGATGTCGGCGGTCGCCAGTTCCTGCGAGACGCGCGGGTCCAACTTCTTGGAACGCAGCGCGCTCGCGAACAATAGGCGGTGATCGATGATCTGTCCGAACAGCCGCATGATCTGTTGCCGCAGCCGGCGCGTCCAGTGAATGCGCTTGGCGGCCGGCTGGCTCGCCGCCGCGCTTGCGCTCGACGGTTGCGTCTGCACGCAACGGCCGCCAGCGTCGAGCTCGTAGAGCCGAACGTAGGGCGGCACTGTCTCTGTGAGCGGGCCGTCACGCTGTGTTTTTCGCGTCGATACGACGACGATCTCGTGCCCGTCACGCGCGAGATATTTGGCGAACGACTCGACACGGCGCGAGCCGGTGGAGTTGAGCGGCGGAAAATAATGAACGAAAAAGACGACCTTCATTTCTGCGATTCCAGTGGGCGGGCGGGTTAGCCCGCCAATGCGGGCAACTCGAGCACCCGCGCGACGATCTTGTCGGAGGCATCGCCCTGGCCGTACAAGGACGGCCAAGCGGCAGGAGCGGTCGCGGAGGCGATGGCTGCGGCGATCGCCTGTGCCTTCGCGCCGACGAGGACATTCCATCCGCAGCGGACGAGCTCCGTCCATTCGGTTTCCTCCCGCAGCGTTACACAAGGCTTGCGCATGAAGAACGCTTCTTTTTGAACACCGCCTGAATCCGTGACGATACACCGCGCGTGGCGCTCCAGATGCAACATGGCTCGGAAGCCCACTGGCTCGATGAGCCGCAAATTCGACGGAACTTCGAGGCCGAACGCGGCGAGCTTACCTCGCGTTCTCGGATGCAACGGCAGCACGATCGGCTCTCCAACCAGGCCGAAGCCCGTGAGGATGCCTTCGAGCCGTTCTCGCGAATCGGTGTTTTCGGCACGATGGACTGTCGCGAGTACGTAGCTGTTCGGTTGGAGCCCTAAGGCGGCGAGCACATCGGGCGCGTTGTCCGTCGCCTGCGAATAAGTGACGGACGCATCGAACATGACGTCGCCGACGATGGAAATCTTTGAGTCGGGGATGCCCTCGGCCATCAGTTGATCGGCTGCCGCGGCATGCGGTGCGAACAGCAGATCGCTGACATGATCGGTCGCGATGCGGTTGATTTCCTCGGGCATGGCGCGATTCATCGAACGCAATCCCGCCTCGACGTGTGCGATGGGAATGTGGATTTTGACTGCGGCCAGGGCGCCCGCGAGCGTCGAGTTCGTATCGCCATAGACGATTACGACATCGGGGCGATCGTTCATGAAGATGGCTTCCATGTGTTCGAGCATCCGGCCCGTCATCGCGCCGTGAGACAAGCCGCCAATCTCGAGCTGATGAAGCGGAGGGGGAATCCCGAGCTCGTCGAAGAACACGCCGCTCATGTTTTCGTCGAAGTGCTGCCCGGTATGAATGAGGTGATGCTCCACATTCGTTTGGCGCGCGAATGCATGAGCCACGACTGCCGCTTTGACGAACTGCGGGCGAGCCCCCACGACTGAATACACTTTTTTCACGAGCCGATCCTTACAATTGAACGCCGAACGTTTTGAGCCACGAGCCGAAGCAGATGACGCGCCACGTGTGGTAGCTGAACGGCGCTTTACCTGCAGCGACACGCGCCAGCACATCCTTCATTTTCGGCGTGACGATTCCCGCCGACACTTGCACGGCATCATCGAGCCGCCGCTCGAACTGGGCGGTGTGCTCGCCCTTCATCCAATACTCCTCGGCCGTCAGGAATCCTTTCTTGTCGACTCGATCGAGAATCTTTCTCGGCACCAACCCGTTCATCCCTGCACGCAGCACGCGCTTGGTTACACCGTCCTTCACCTTGAAGACTTCGGGCAGGTTGACGACGTATTCGACGAGCCGATAATCAAGGAAGGGCACGCGCGCTTCGAGAGAATGCGCCATGGAGCTACGGTCTTCCCAGTGCAGCAGCATTTGCAGGTTCGCCCCGGCCATTTGCGCGAGCGAAAGATTGCGTACCGAAAGCGCCCGGCCACCGAGCGGCACAAACGGGTCGCGATCCTGCGCTCCGAGCTTGGCGACATCGAGCCAATCTCGCCGCATGGCCGTCATGCCGCGTGCCGCCCCCAGCGGGCGAATGGAGCGCGGCGTCAGGTTGGCGACCAGATATTCCGCGAATTTCACCGGTCCGTATCCGTGCAGTCTACGCATTGCGCCGAACTCAGAGGCGAAGTCGCGCAGGCGAGCACCTCGCGCAAGGCCCGCCAGGCGCGCACCGAGAAAACCGTGATATCCGGCGAGTTGTTCGTCCGCGCCTTGCCCGTCGAGCATCACGACGATGCCTTTTTCACGGGCCGCGCGGAAGACGCACCATTGGGCGAACACGCTCGATGAGCCGAACGGCTCGTCCTGCGTCCACACCAGTTGGTCGAGCCGATCGAACATTTCATCCGCATCGGGAAAGACGAGCGAACTGTCAATATTCGTATCGCGTGTGACCGCCTCAATAAATTCGCGTTCGTCGACTGCCGCGAACTCCGAACATGAGGAAAAGGTTTTTTGAGCAGGAGCGCCGCCGATCGACTCCAACTCTGCTCGCACGGAGCAAACGATCGAAGACGAATCCAATCCGCCCGATAGGCAAGAACCGAGCGGCACGTCGGCGCGCATGCGCAGCCTCACGGCATCGAGAAACAAGCGGCGGAATTCTTGAGCCGCTTCCGTGAAATCGTCGGGAATTGCCGCGTTTGTTTTGCTCAGGTTGTACCATCGGGTCGTCGCAATGCGTGGGTCGAGCTTACGCGACAAGCGATGCTGATCATCGAGCTGGATCAGTGCGAAATGTCCGGGAGGCAGATGAAAAACCCCATCGAACATTGTTTCGTCACCATGGTCCTGAATGCCCCAAGCGAGGAAGTCGAACACAGGTTGTGCCGCCATTTTGGGGCGCCAGTCGGCCTGAGCCGAAAATGCCTTGATCTCCGAAGAGAACGCGAGCGAGGCGCCGTCGGCGGCCACACGGTAATAGAGCGGCTTGATGCCGAAGCGGTCGCGTGCGAGAAACAGCGTTTTTTTGACGCGGTCGTAGAGTGCCATCGACCACATGCCGTTGCAACGATCGAGCAGGCCGGGGCCCCATTTGTCGTAGCCGGCAAGCAGGACTTCCGTGTCCGAATGCGACCGGAACCGATAGCCGCACTGTTCAAGCTCTTTGCGCAGCTCGAGGTAATTGAATACCTCGCCGTTGTAGACGATCCAATACCGGTCCAGGTACGCCATGGGCTGATGCCCGAACGGCGACAGGTCGAGAATCGCCAAGCGGCGGTGCCCCATCGCCAAGAAGGACGGTGGCCGGTCCTCGAACCAGTCTCGGCGATGGCCGATCGGTTTGTAGGGCAATGCGTCAATCCCTTCGAACGAGGGCGTGTCGTCGCCGGCCAAGCAAACCGGCGTGCTGTTGGGAAACAGCACGAGGCCTTCATCGTCAGGGCCGCGATGACGGATTAGGTCCATCATGCCAGCGAATTGCCGCACGTCTACTGGGGTCGATTGAACGATGCCTACGATGCCACACATGAGTTATCTCGCTACCTGATCGGCGATGTATACATAGATCCCATAGCACGTGGTTTCGCTTATCGCGACCGCGATCAGCAGCCGTTCCAAGGGTACTCGGCCTGCAAGGGAAAGAAACACTGCGCTCGTCACGCAGAAATACAGAACCTGCCACAGTGCGCCCAGGCGCAACCTATTGCGGACGATAAAAATTCCAGTCACCGGCGATACGCAGCTGCGGACTGCCACAGGCCAAAACACCAACGTCAGAAAAGTCGTATCGGTGCGCCATCCGTGGCCGAGAAAGATCCCCAGGACCGGCGAGCCGAGCAACAACACCGCCAACAAAAGGAGGGCTGCGCCGGTCATCAGATATTTGACAACCCGCCGCTGAAACGGGCGCGCCGACTGATGAGCTCGAACCATGTCCCCTGCCCGCTTCAAATAGACCTGGCCGACCGCGATCGCCAACAGCATCAGCGGCGCCGACAGCAGGCGCTGGACTTGCGCGTAGTTGCCCGCGTCCGCCGGCGAGTACTTAGACGAAATGAACCACACGGGCATTGCGAGGGAAACGGCATCGAGCAACGCGGTGGGCAGTGAAACCAGAGGAAATTCGCGCAGTGCGCGCGCCGTCTTCGTTACCGCCGCAAAGCCCCCCCAATGTTGCCGCCGCCAGTGTACTGCGGCGAAAGGTACCGATATGAGGAAGCCTACCAGACAGCTATTGATCAATCCGATCGGCAGCAGCAGGGCGGTAGCGCTGAAAATTGCCGGCTGGGCGAGTCGCAGCAAGCTCGAATAGGCGAAATGGCCCTGGCGAATGGCAGCCGCGCCGGTCAGCTGAAATAGGCCGCACGCGAGAGCCGCCACTGCGACGCGGGCCGCATTTGCCTCGGGACCGATGACGCGCTGCAGTAGCTCACGGCCCAACGGCACCATTGCGAAGCCCGCGGCGAGTATCGCTGTCGTCCCGATTGCAATGGACGCCACCCAGTACGCCGGCGCGACATGTGGTTCATCGGCCGCATTGAGCGCGGCATCGTATCGGAAGCACGCGACAGTGATAAACACCGAGCACAGCGAGACGAACGCGGCGTACTGGCCGAAAGCCGCCGGGGCGTACATTCGGGCAAGCCACGGCGTGGTCGCGAAAACGATCAACTGCCCCGCAGCGGACCCTCCCGCGACCGTGGCGATTTGCTTGAGCAACGCCAATTAGCCGCCTTTCAAAACGCCGATTATCTTGTCCTGGTCTGCTTCAGTGAGATCGGCGCTCATCGGCAGGCTGAACACTTGACCCGCGGCAGCCAACGATGCCTGGCATTCCTCTTGTGACGCATAGGCCCGATAGGCGGGCTGATGATCGATCGGCGTCGGGTAGTGGATCGCGTAAGGAATGCCTGCGTCGGACATACGCTTCAGGAAAGCGTCGCGCTTGCCCGCCGCCGCGCGGACCGTAAATTGACCATGCACGCTCGTGCGATCGCCGCGCACGGCGATCGGCATTAAGCCTTCGACCGATGCGAGCGCTGCCTGGTATCGATCACCGAGGGCCAGCCGGCGCTCGATTTCCCAATTGAGGCGGCCGAGCTTCGCTAGTACGATGGCGCATTGCAGCGTGTCCATGCGTCCGCCGACACCAACGCGCGTGTGGTAGTAGCGCTTTTCTTGACCATGGGTCCTGATTTCGCGCATGGCTTGCGCGAGTGCAGCGTCCGATGTGAAAATCGCGCCGCCGTCGCCATAGCATCCGAGCGGCTTGCTCGGAAAGAAGCTCGTGCAGGCGATTGTCGAGAGGTTGCAACTGCGCTTGCCTCGATAAGTGGCGCCAAAGCTTTGCGCGGCGTCTTCGATAACAAGCAGGTTGTGCCGGGCCGCGAGTTCGTTGATCTCGTCCATATCGGCCGGCTGGCCATACAGCGACACCGGAATGATCGCGCGCGTCGCCGGCGTGATCTTCGCTTCGATTAGATGGGCAGCGATATTGCAGGTGTCGGGTTCTATGTCGACGAATACCGGCTTCGCACCGACGAGCACGATGACTTCTGCCGTCGCGACGAATGAAAACGGCGTCGTGATCACTTCGTCGCCCGGACCGATCCCGGCCGCCATCAAAGCGATCAGCAGCGCTTCGGTGCCCGAAGCCACGGTGATGCAATGCTTCGCGCCCGTGTATTCGGTCAGCGCGCTTTCGAGTTCTCCGACTTCGGGGCCCATGATGAAGCGGCCGTGCTCGAGCACGCGTCGCATCCGGTCGTCGATGTCTTGCTGCAGGGCGCGGTATTGCGCCTTGAGGTCAATGAATTCCATTCGGGGGTCTCGTCAGTCGGATACGACGCGGCATACGCCGTCTTGCAGCATGTAGCGTTCGCCGGTTTGCGGGCATGCGGCTTCGCCGGAGCCCTTGCTAGGCAGGGGTAGGCGCTCGCCGCAGCGGCTCATCCAGCCGATCTGGCGCGCGGGCACGCCGGCCATCAGCGCAAAATCGGGCACGTCTCGGTTGATCACCGCGCCGGCTGCGACGAACGCGTACGCGCCGATCGTGACGCCGCATACGATGGTCGCATTGGCGCCGATCGTTGCGTCGTGGCGGACGATCGTTCGGCGGTACTCGTCTTTGCGACCAATTGCCGACCGTGGGTTATAAACGTTCGTAAACACCATGCTCGGCCCGCAAAAAACGTTGTCTTCGAGCGTCACGGCGTCGTACACCGATACGTTGTTTTGAATTTTTACGTTATTGCCGATGAGTACGTCGTTGCCGACGAACACGTTTTGCCCAAAAGAGCAGCGCTCCCCGATCTTCGCTCCCGCGCAAATATGCGCGAAGTGCCAAACGCGCGATTCGTCGCCGATGCTCGCACCATCGTCAACGATAGCGCTCGGATGGATAGTGACGGCCATGGTCAGTAATCCAAAGGCAGCGCTACGCGCTTGCCGTCGCGTGCCGAGCGATAGGCTGCGATCAGCAGTTCGAGCGAACGCAGGCCTTCCCGACCATCGGTTTCGGGCTCTGCTTGCCCCTTTAACACGCGGATCACGTTCTCGTAGTAGAGCGGGTGGCCGAAACCGTAGACCGACGTCGTTTCGTAGCTCGCCTCAGCGACCTTGCGATCGTCGTCGTTGCTGTCAGCGAACTCCCAATGCTGGATCTCATTGACGGCGACGCCGCCGATGCGAACCGTTCCCTTCTCGCCGAGGATCGTGATGCTGCCTTCGAGGTTTTTCGGATACGTGAGCATGGTCACGCCCATGGAACCGAGCGCGCCGCTACGCCACCGCAGGCTCAGTACGCCCGTGTCCTCGACCTCGATGTTACGCGCGAGCGTGGCCGTGTAGGCCTGTACGCTTTCAACCGGACCGACGATCCAATCGAGCAGATCGACGTAATGGCTGGCTTGATTCATGAACGCGCCGCCGTCGAACTCCCAGGTTCCGCGCCATGCGGCACTGTCGTAATATTCCTGCGGCCGCGTCCAGAACACGTTCATGTTCACCATGTAGATGCGGCCGAAACGCCCGTCCGAGACGGCGCGCTTGAGCAACTGCAGCGTTACGTTGCGTCGGTTTTGCTTGACGACGAACAGGCGCACGCTTGCTGCGTCGCAGGCGGCGACCATGCGCTTGCCGTCTTCCCAGCGCGTTGCCATCGGTTTCTCCGTGATGACATGGCGATTGGCTGCGGCAATTTGGACGGCTTGCTCAGCATGCAACCCCGACGGCGTCGTGAGAATGAACGCGTCCGCGTCGCATTCGTCGAGCATTTGGGTGAGGCTGGTATAGCCCCGGGCGCCGGTCGATTGCACGGCTTGAGCAAGCGCAGCGGGATCGACGTCGCAAACGCCGACGAGTTGCGCGCGGTCGGCATGCTTCTGGATAGCGAGAATGTGATTCTTCGCGATGCGGCCGCAGCCGACCAGGGCGAAACGGACCGGACGTCCGTCGATCTGAGAAGGAAAGTGACGCATCGATCAGGCCCTAACGACGTTTGCGAATTGCGTTTGATACATGCCGCGCGTATCGACGATGAGATTGGCGTGCTGTTGAATTAGCGCGTAGTCGAACCCATCGTGATTCGTCGCAAGCAGCACAAGATCGTACGACGCGATCGATTCGGCCGTCAGTGGAACGCTCGAGAGGTCGAAGTGATGCTCGCGCATTTTCGGGAACGTCGGAACGTGCGGGTCGGAATACTCGACGTGAGCCCCTTTGTCGCGCAGCAGTTCCATCAGTTCGACGGACGGCGATTCACGCATGTCGTCAACGTTTTTCTTGTATGCGATGCCGAGTACGAGGATGCGGCTGTTCTTGATGGCACGCTCGCGGTGATTCAATGCATCGGCAACCTTTGCGACGATCCACTGAGGCATGTCGCTGTTGACTTCGCCTGCAAGCTCGATGAAGCGCGTATGCAAGCCATATTCGCGCGCCTTCCACGTCAGATAAAACGGATCGATCGGAATGCAATGGCCGCCGAGGCCCGGACCGGGCCAGTAGGGAACGAAACCGAACGGTTTCGTAGCCGCTGCGCGGATCACTTCGAACACGTCGAGCCCCATCCGATCGCAGATGATCTTCATTTCGTTGACGAGGCCGATGTTCACTGCGCGATGGATGTTCTCGAGCAGCTTCGTCATTTCCGCTACGCGCGTGCTCGACACCGGCACCACCTTGTCGATGATCTCGCCGTAGACGGCGACGCCCAGTTCCAGGCAATCGGGCGTGTGGCCGCCGACGACCTTCGGAATCGTGCGGGTCGTGAAGTTGGGATTGCCCGGATCCTCGCGTTCGGGCGAGAACACCAGATAGGCATCGATGCCGACCTTGAGGCCGGCTTTCTCGATGCGGGGCAGCAACTCTTCGTCCGTCGTGCCTGGGTACGTGGTGCTTTCGAGCGAAATGATCTGACCCGGGCGCAGGTGGGGCACCAGCGAATCGACCGTACCGATCACGTAGGAGAGATCGGGTTCGCGGTATTCATTAAGTGGGGTCGGCACGCAGATGATAAGGACGTCGCAGTTGCGCGCCTCGCTGAAGTCAGTGACGCACTTCATGCCCCGGGCTTTCGCCGCTTGCACTGCATCCGCGCTGATGTGCTCGATGTAACTTTGACCGTCGTTGAGCTTGCTTACCTTCTGGGCATCGATGTCGAGCCCGAGGACAGGGAACCCGACTTCGACGAACCGCAATGCGAGCGGTAGGCCGACGTATCCCAAGCCGACGATGCCGATTTGAGCCTGATGGGCGGAGACCCGCTGCTTAAGATTCATTTTCATACGTCAGCTTTGGCGATATATCAGAGTCAGAATTTGCTTTGAAAGCATGTAAATGGTCGCCATCAAACCGTTGTGCGGTCGGCTGTTCGCGCGGCCCTCGCGCGGTCCTCATAACGGCGAATTGCGCGGTGCGCTGTGGAAATCATTCCAGCTAGGGGCGAGATTATACCAGGGGCGCCATTGGATTCCACAAGGTTCTGGGGCGTGGCGCTCCGCCGACGCTTCCCGTGACGCGGGCTGCCTCGCAGGGGGGTGCCCCTATGTGTTTCGTCAAGCATTAGGGGCGGATTTCGGCTGGTAGAGGGTGCTGTCGCGCAGCATCGCGAACAGCACGTCGCAGCGCCGTCTGGCAAGGGCGATGAGCGCCTGATTGTGGCGCTTGCCCTGCTGGACCTTGCGGGCGTAATAGTCCCTTGAGATCGGGTCTCGCAGGGCAGCAAAGGCAGAGAGGAAGAGCGCTCGCTTTAGCACCTTGTTGCCCCGCCTGGATGGGTGTTCGCCACGGATAGAAGAGCCCGAGCGCCGGGTGACCGGGGCGAGGCCGGCATAGGCGGCGAGATGCGCGGCTGACGCGAAGGCTTTGTGAGCGACTTCAGTGAGGAGTCGTGCGGCGGTCCTGACGCCGACGCCCGGCATGCTGGTCAGGACCGGCCAAAGAGGGTGCGCATGTACCAGGCGTTCAACTTCGCTGGCAACCTCGTCGCGTTGTTTGCGCAAAGATGCAAGCTGCTGGGCTAGACGCGGCATGACGATGGTTGCTGCCTGGGTACCGGGTACGACCACAGCCTATTCGCTGAGCGCCTGAACGATTTCGGCCGCGAGGTTTTTGCCCATGCGTGGGGCGAGTTTGATAAGGCGATGCAAGTCTCGGCATCCACGTTACGGACGGCCTCAAGATGTTCCCGGCCGAGCCCCTATTAGCGATCACCAGCCACCCACCAGGCCCGGTGACAACACCCCCCGGATCATTCGATCGCTTTTTGGCACCGCCAACCCATGCTATAATTTAAAATTATCTTAGGTGGGCCAAACCTGTGCCTTTTCAGGCCGCGTACGCTGCTTCGCCTGAGCCTGCATCGGGCGCTGGCAACACGGTTCGGCGGTCCTTTCCCTATTCGCTTAGGCCCGAATGTTGCCGATTTCGGGCGCGGGTATCGTAAATTTGTTTCAAGCAAACATGAAGCGAACCTTCGATTTCTGCGTCGCACTTGCCGCAGGGTTCATTTTTCTTATTCCGTTGCTTGTGGTGGCGGCGGCAGTCAAATTGACCTCCTCGGGGCCCGTGCTTTACTGGTCTGATCGCGTCGGATACCGAAATCGCATCTTTCGTATGCCCAAATTCCGGTCAATGCGGGTCGGTACGCCGGCGGTCGCCACGCATTTGCTGAACGATCCCGGCGCATATCTGACACCCATCGGCAGTTTTCTGCGCAAGACCAGTATCGACGAACTCCCCCAACTCTGGTGCATTTTGACGGGTGACATGAGTCTCGTCGGGCCGCGCCCCGCCCTGTTCAATCA
Organism: uncultured Burkholderiaceae bacterium; assembly: GCA_966212065.1. Classification (GTDB taxonomy): domain Bacteria; phylum Pseudomonadota; class Gammaproteobacteria; order Burkholderiales; family Burkholderiaceae; genus Trinickia. The sequence goes on along the minus strand of CBIHOQ010000020.1, from coordinate 12,881 downwards.
ATACGATTTGATCGAGTTGCGCACCACGGCAGGCGTCGACACATTGAAGCCGGGACTGACGGGCTGGGCTCAAGTCAATGGCCGCGATGAGTTGCCGATACCCGTCAAGGTCGGCTTCGACACGGAATACTTGCAGCGGCGCTCTTTGGCACTCGATTTGCGGATTCTCTGGATGACCGCGTTGAAGGTCGTGAAGCATGACGGCGTCACACACTAATATGTGCGCTGCATTGATGAGCAGTGCTAACCGGGGCTTCCCATGCTCGAACGCCTTTTGAAGCTTCGCCGGTCGGTCAAGATCGTACTGATGTTGCTGACGGATGCGGTCATCCTACCGCTGTGCTATTTCGCCGCGGTGGCGCTGCGCCTCGGCAGCGCGGACGTGGTTCATTCCAATTCGATCTTTCTTGCCGCGGTGATGGCCTGTGTGGCCCTCGTATTCTTCGTGCGGGCGGGCCTGTATGGAGCGGTGATCCGCTTCATAGAATTGCAAGTGGTGCTGACGATCGGCGTGGGGCTCGGCGTGGTCGTCCTGGCGGCCTACTTGGTCATGCTGTTGTTCGGGCAGGCCGGCATACCGCGCACGTCGCTCGCTATCTTTTGGCTGATCGCTTTCGCCTATGTGGCGCTGTCGCGGTTCGGCGCTCGCTCGCTATTGCAGCGCGTATCGAGCCGCGGGCGCCGACTACGGCAGAAAGCGATGATCTACGGAGCTGGCTCGGAAGGCGTCCAACTCGCGCATGCGATGCGCCACAGTCAGGAGTACGAAACCGTTTGTTTCATTGACGACGACGTGACTTTGCGCCGCAAGACGGTGGCTGGCATTCGTGTGTATGGGCCCGACGAGATCGATTCATTGCTCGATCGATACGTGATCTCGATGATCGTGCTGGCCAAGCCCCTGCTGTCTCCGTCGCAACGCACCGAGATCATCTCCTCATTGGCCGCATTCAATGTGCCCGTCAGCGTGCTGCCGAGCATCGACAGCCTCGTCGACGGTAAGATTAGCGTTTCGTCCATTCGGGAGATCGAACTCGAGGATTTGCTTGGCCGCGATCCTGTACCGCCGCGTCCAGACCTGTTTGCCCGCTGCATCAGCGGAAAGTCTGTGATGGTGACGGGCGCGGGCGGATCGATAGGCAGCGAACTCTGCCGGCAGATCGTCAGCCAGCGGCCGCAGACCCTCATTTTGTTCGACCATTCAGAATTCAATCTTTATTCGATTGAGCGAGAGTTGTCGAGCAAATCGCCCTGTCCGACGCTTCACCCTGTTCTCGGCAGCGTCTGCGACCAGGCGTTGCTTACCGAAACGCTGTCCCGGTGGCCGGTGGATACCGTGTATCACGCGGCGGCTTACAAGCATGTCCCTCTCGTTGAGGGCAATGTTGTACAAGGCGTGCTCAACAATGTCGTGGGCTCGCTGGCGGTCGCACGCGCCGCCAGTCGTGCCGGCGTTAAGTCCTGCGTGCTCGTGTCCACGGACAAGGCGGTGCGTCCGACGAACATAATGGGCAGCACGAAACGGATCGCGGAGTTGATTTTTCAAGCTGCGGCCAAGGAGTTCGAAAGGACTTGTTTTTCGATGGTCCGATTTGGCAATGTGCTTGGCTCGTCAGGCTCGGTCGTGCCGTTATTCAAACGGCAGATCAAAGAGGGCGGGCCGATAACCCTTACCCATGCCGATATCAATCGCTTCTTCATGCTGATACCGGAAGCCGCGCAACTTGTCATTCAGGCGGGAGCCATGGCGGAAGGCGGGGATGTCTTCGTACTGGATATGGGCTCGCCCGTGCGTATCATCGATCTTGCTCGCAAGATGGTCCATCTATCGGGCTTTTCCGAAAGGACTCCATCGTTCCCTGAGGGCGACATTGAGATCAAAGTCGTCGGCTTGCGTCCGGGCGAGAAGCTTTTCGAGGAACTGTTGATCGGCGAGGACGTCAGTCGCAGCGAGCATCCGAAGATTATGCGGGCGCGCGAGCGAATGATCCCCTGGCGCGATCTATCGTCGGAACTCGAAGCACTCAGCGACGCATGCCGAGCCTTCGACAACGACGCGGTAGTGGACGTTATCAAGCGGCTAGTGCCGGAATACGTCCCGCAGGCCGGCGTCGAAGCGGAAGCGGCGTCGGCGCACTGATCGCCCGTATATGAATAGGCCATCGCCTTGCCCGCGGACCGCAAACCTTATCGAGTCCAGCCGGGCACGGCACACATCATTAGGAACCGTGAATGGAACAAGAGCGTTTTGTAAAGGTATCGACTGCTTTTGAGAGCGGCCTGAGCTTCGATCAGATCGCGTCATTTACAAAGCGGCGTGCGCTGTCAATCGCGAGTCTGACGGTCATAGGTATTGTTGCCGGCATTGGCGCCACACTTGCCATACCCGACGAATGGCAGGCGACAGACGTTCTGCAGGTTGGACAAATCACGCGCGTCCTCGTAGGCAATGGTGTTACGAACGTCATCATTCAGCCGCTGGAACCGACTGCTCGAACGGTCGATCGCATGTCGCTACGACAATTTCAGAACGGTGTCCTTCAATCCCTCGGCCTGCCGCTCGATCGCACACGGAGCCGCGAAACGGCATTGATTCGCGACCACGCTGAACCCACGCTGCAACGTGACGGCGATCTGGTGCGCATCAACGCTCGTGGAACTACGCCCGAGCAGGCGCGGCAGGTGGTGGCCGCGTATGAAAAGTTGGTGATCGATGCGCATCTGGAGTTGCTGCGACCGTCGATCGATCGTATGACAGCCGAGTTGCAGCACGCGAAAGCGGCGCAGGCGGACGCCGAGAAGCGAGCGGCACAACTTAACGCCCGAAGCACGAATATAAAGGGCGAAGAGGGCCCCTTCTCGGCCGAGATTTTACGCGACAACCTTGTTCAGCGTAACGAGGAAGAGTTGCATCGACTTGCCCTGCGTATGGAAGAGCTTCAAGAGGATCTGAACCCTGCCCGCACGTTCAATACGCGGCCATTGATGCCCGGAATCGAAGTGGGCGACAAGCCCGTGTTCCCGAGAAAAAGCACCGCAGCGATGTTAGGCGCGCTAATCGGGCTTCTACTGGGCGTTTGCTTCGGGTTCGTGCGCGATCATCGCGATAGAACGGCATCCCGCTAACGCATCGCCACCAGCACGAATGTCGGGCCGCAGTGCGCGAGCTAGCGGTCGCTATCGCGTGTCTTGTAGGCTTTTTCTGGCTTTTGCATCGCTGAGATCACCACATGGCACAAACCATCGTTATGACGGGCGCAAGCGGCTTTGTCGGCAACGCGGTTTCCCGTCTGTTGCTGTCGCAAGGAACCGCCGTGATCGGCCTGGTTCGGCGCCCGGGTAGTGTGCTCGAGGGCGTGCGTGAGTTGCAGGTGCGCGGGGATGATTTCGGACGGCTCGATGATGACTGGACGCCGCCGTTGACTTGCGATGCCGTCGTGCATCTTGCTGCCCGCGTACACGTCATGGGAGAAACGTCGCCCGAAGCGCTGCCTGCATACCGCGCGATGAACGTCGAAGGTAGCTTGCGCGTTGCGCGCGCTGCGCTGCGCGCCGGTGCGCGCCGCTTTGTATTCGTCAGCAGTGTTAAGGCCGTCGGCGAGCGTAGCGTCGGGAAGCCCATTAGCGAGCGTGACGAACCTGCTCCGCAGGATGCCTATGGCGTGTCGAAGCTTGAAGCGGAGCGGGCTCTGCTTGCGTTTGGGCGAGAGGCTGGCATGGAAATGGTGATCATCCGGCCACCGCTCGTCTACGGCCCCGGTGTGCGCGCCAATTTCTTGAGTCTAATGCGCGCCATCGACAAAGGTATTCCGCTGCCGCTTGGTGCCATTTCAGCGCAACGCAGTATCGTTTATGTCGAAAATCTCGCAGACGCAATCGTGCGCTGTACAAGTGCCCCCGCGGCAGCCGGCGAAGTCTTTCATGTGGCGGACGAGCGCGACGTGGCTGTGAGAGAGTTGGCATCGATGTTGGCGGAGTATTTGAATGCTCCCCGCCGTTTGTTATCCGTGCCGGCAGCGTGGCTGCGTATAGCAGGGCGGATGACAGGGCGTACCGCAATGATCGATCGGCTTGTCGGTGAATTGCGGCTCGACTGCTCGCACATCCGAGATGCGATTGGTTGGCGACCCCCTTATGACACAGAGCACGGTTTGAGAGAGACTGCCGATTGGTATCGCTCCCTGTGCTGAGGAAAAGCCCAGGGATGTCGCCAACTACTTTACCGGCAACAGTGGCTGCCTCGGTTCACTCGAACGTAATGCTCGCTGTCAAAAGCAAGAAGGTACGGGAAATTGTGGAAAAAGGGATCACTGCATTCTTCGTTGGTATGCTTGTAGTTGTCTTCGGAGCGTGTGGTATCGGCGATGCAAGCGCCGCACCGAAAGCCGATGCACCACAAGTTGCCTCCAACGCCGCTCCGGGCCGGACTCCACAGACCGCCACGATTTCGACGGGCACGTATCAGGCCATTGCAAAGGCGACATTACCGGCGAGTGCGACGGCGAGTCAATTAATAAGCCGGGTGGCGGCTGTAAGGGAATTTATTGAGTCCAACGGCGGTGATGTCATTTACCAGAAGTATCTTTCCGACTTTGGCGCCCCCGCTGAGAAAAGGAAATGGTTTTCAGTACAGACCACGTCGCCGTCCACGATGAAACTTGGGTATTACTATCTGACGCATCCTCTCACCAGCGCGGAGGATACGATCTGGTTCGACTGTATCGGCTTGGCGGAACGCTCAAAAACGAGCCCGACGTTGCGAGCGTTGTGCGCGCTCGATCATTGGAACGCGTACGTGCTAACTGGTGATAGCACTTATGCCGCCACGCTTGTAGATGCAGCAGATAGTCTCGTCAAGTCCAGCGCTAACGGGCAGTTTCAGTGGACGAGCGAGACAATCCCCGCTTTTGGAATCAAACAGACGCCATGGATATCAGCATTGACTCAGAGCGTCGGGATCTCAGTTTTGCTACGCGCCTACCAATACACCGGCGAGCCCAGGTACATGAGCGCGGCGACTGCCGCGTATCGTTGGTTGACTGTCCCCGTACGGCAAGGGGGTCTGCAATCAGCCGATATTGGGACGTGGCTCGAAGAGTACCCGAATCAGAATCCCGCTGCGCGCTCGGGGCATGTACTCAATGGGAACATCTGGGCTCTATTCGGTGTATGGGATTATTATCGAGTAACCGGTGATTCATCTGCAAAGGCGATTTTCAATAACGATGTAGCGGCGATCAAGAATAACATGTCTTGGTACGATCTCGGTTACTGGAATGTCTACTCGCACCTGAATCGTACGGATACAGTCAATGGACTTTACATGCAGTTTATCGTGCAACAGATGTATGCGCTGGCGTTGATTACAGGTGACCTATTCTTTCAAGCGCAGGGCGATAAGTGGAACGCTGACCAACGCGCCGATGCGCTTTTCATCCACAATATGGCGCAAACATATATGCGGGAAGGCACCTCACTAGCCAAACAATAAGGACCGACTCTCAGGAGTCGCTTTGCTACTGCTTATGCCGGCGTCGAAATACCAACCACCGCGGCGCCCTAAACCGCACGATACTCACATAAAGCCAAACATACGTGACGGCGAACACAACGACGAAGCAGAACAAGTGCACCGTATGCTGCCAAAACAGCGTCGCCGGAATCACGCCGATCAAGCAGAGCAGCCATAAATAGGGCGACGTCAGCGAGTTGCGCCGCGTGATCTCATGCGCCGTCTTCGCTCCCACCGCCCAGCGCATCAGCCGCTTATAAACGAGCATATGCAGGTGCACCCCATCCGGCATCCCGGGCGACATCCCCCGCACGAACTTCTTCCGATAGATCGAAAAGCAAGTCTCGAAGATCGGATAGACGAACAGCAGCACCGGATACCATGCCGACACTTCGCGGTGCCTCATCACCAGCATGATCGCGAGCTCGGCGAGCATGAACCCGACAAAATACGCACCGCCATCGCCGAGAAAAATCAACCCAGCCGGGAAATTCCAAATGAAAAACCCGAGCACTGCCCCCATCATGATCAGCGACGCCGACAGCACGATCGGGTCCCCCAGCCGAAATGCGACGTAGGCCAACGATGCGAACATCATCAACGCGACCATCGACGCGAGGCCGTTGAAGCCGTCAATGATGTTGACGGCGTTGGCCAGCGCCGCGACAGCCAGCACCGTCACGACAAACGACACGGCCGCATAAGAAAGCAGAAAATCGAGCGGCGGCACGCTGATGCGCACGACAGCCACGTGTAGCGTGAAATAGGTAATCGCGGCAGCGGCCATGGTGGCGAGCAACCGAGCCGACGGCGAAACCCGCTTCGTCATGTCCTCGATTAGTCCGGACGCGAAGGCCGGCATGCCACAGGCCACGAGCGCCAAAATGCCATAAGCGACGGCAGGGTACGGCCAAATCAACTGCACGGTCGCGCCCACGAGGCCGATCAGAATACCGACACCGCCAATACGCGGCACCGGCCGCACGTGGAATTTCTGGACACCGGCCAAATCGCTGTCGATCGAGAACTTTCCGTGCAAGTGCGCATAGCGCACGATCAACAGCGTCACGAGAAGCGAGATGAGAAAGCCGAGGGCGAAGCTGAGCATGGTCGTGACAGATGGGCGGACCGGCGAATTATACCGGGCGGCCTGACACGCTCTTACGCAAACCCCCGCGGATTCATCGACTGCCAGCGCCAATGATCCGCGCACATGCGCTCGATTCCGTACTGCGCCCGCCAGCCGAGCAGCTTCTCGGCTGCTTCCGTGTTCGCATGACACTCGCCAACATCCCCGGGCCTACGCGCGACGATCTCATACGGCACAGGTCGCCCCGAAGCAGCCTCGAATGCACGAATGACTTCAAGCACCGAATATCCACGCCCGGTACCCAGATTGACGACGACGCTCGCGTCCCGCTTATCAAGCGCATCCAGCGCCGCAATATGCCCGCGTGCCAGATCAACGACATGAATGTAATCGCGTACGCCTGTACCGTCCGGGGTAGCGTAGTCGCCGCCGAAGACCCGCAGTTTCTCGAGCTTGCCGACCGCAACCTGCGCCACATACGGCATCAGATTGTTCGGCACACCCGCCGGGTCTTCGCCAATCAGCCCACTTTCATGCGCGCCCACGGGGTTGAAATAGCGCAGCGTCGCAATCCGCCAACTCGGGTCAGCCTGCTCGACGTCGCGCAGAATCTGCTCGGCGATGAGTTTCGTTTGGCCGTACGGATTCGTTGCCGACAGCGGAAAAGATTCATCGATAGGCGAGCGCTCGGGCACGCCATAGACAGTCGCCGACGAACTAAACACCAACCGTTTGATGTTGCGCGCACGCATGGTGTCGAGCAACACGAGCAGGCTATCCAAGTTGTTGCGGTAGTAATCGATCGGTTTCTCGATCGATTCGCCCACTGCCTTGAGCGCTGCAAAATGAATGGCACCGGCGATGGGGTGCGCATCGAAGACTTTCCCGAGCGCGGTCTCGTCGCGCACGTCGATCGCGTAGAACGGCACCGCTCGCCCGGCGATGCGTTCGACGCGGTTCACGGCTTCCCGCTTGCTGTTGACGAGATTGTCGACGATCACCACGTCGTAACCGTTGGCCATCAATTCGACTACCGTATGGCTGCCGATGAAGCCGGCCCCGCCGGTCACCAAGATTGCGCCTTCGCGTCGCGCTTTTGTCGTCATAGTTGCCCTTGCTGCGAATCCGTTCATGGCTGAAATACCTCTGCGCCGGTCAGCGCCAGAAGCGTTTGCCGATAGCATTCGACGACGAGCGCCTCGTCGAACTCGGTCGTTACCTTTTCGCGTCCGCGCAGACCCATCTCGCGGCGCGCATCTTCATCCATCTCTAGCACCTCGGCCAGTTTATCGGCCAAACTTAGCGCGCTCTTCGCTTCGCACAGTAAACCCGTGATGCCGTCCGCGACCACTTCGCGGCAACCCGGTACGTCGGTTGCCACGATGGGTCGCCCCATCGCCGAAGCTTCCATCAGCGTGCGCGGCACCCCTTCGCGATACGACGGCAGCACGACGCAGTGGGCATTCGCGATAACGGGCCGCACATCGTGCGCTTCGCCAAGATACGCGATCACGCCTTCCTTGCGCCAACCTTCGACATCGGCGAGCGTAATCGCGCTCGGGTTGTCGACTCCGACGGGCCCAAGCAGTTGAAAGCGCGCGTGCGGATAGCGCCCGCGCAGCATGCGCGCCGCTTCGACGTACTCGGCGACGCCTTTGTCCCACAGCAATCGTCCGATCAGCACGAACGTGAAGTGCTGGGCGCGCGGCAGCGGCGTCAGTGCGAAATGCTCGATGTCGACGCCTTCTCCATGCAACAGCTTCGCACGCTCGGGATGCGCAAGCAGGCGTTCCTCTCGGAATGCCGAATGATCGTCGCGGTTGAGAAACCACACTTCATGCGGAAAGCGGAACGCAAAGCGATATAGGGCCTTGGCGACGCGCGCCGCGCGGCTCTTCTGAATGAATACGTAGCCGAGCCCCGTCGTGACGGCGATCGACGGAACGCGCGCGAGCCACGAGGCCACCGAGCCGTAGATATTCGCCTTGATCGTGTAATGGAACACGACGTTCGGCCGGATCGTCCGATAGTGCCGATAGAGCGCGGCGAGCGTGCGCAGATCGTCGAGCGGGTTCGTGCCCTTCGAGGCGACGGGCAAGTCAATGCAGAGGCAACCCATTTCTTCGAGCAGGGCGAACGTTCGATCTCGCGGCGCGAGCACGATTACGCGCACGCCCTTAGCGACGAGCATGCGAATGACGCCTTGCCGATAGGTGTAGATGGCAAACCCGGTATTGCAAACGAGGCAGACCGTAAGCGACGCGGCTCGTGCAGATCCTATCGCGGCTGGAGCTTCGGCAGAAAGGGCGGAAGTCGACGATGGCTTCATGCGATCAGGCGGTATGCGCTGCGAACAGCGCGCGTTTCATCGTTTTGAGGGCCGTATACGGCGTGACCAAATGCAGCAGATTCTTCGCGAGCCCGAGCCAGTCGTAGATGTTCGCGGCGTTGAAGTAATGCAATTGCAGTTTCAGTGTGGAGACGATCTGGCGGCGTCGTTTCGTTGCGCTGATGCCGCCGTCGTTGAGTTCGTAATACAGACCGAGTTCCGGTAGGTTCGCGCAGTCGTAGCGCTCCATGAGTCGCAGGAATAGATCGAGATCTTCGGCTGCGCGATAGGCCACGCGATAGTTGCCGACCGCGCGTACAGCCTCCACGCGCAGCATCATCGCCGGATGCACGAGCGACGCGCGGAAAAAACGCAGGCGGCGCACGGCGTCGGGTTCGCTAGGTGTGCGCAGCATGAACAGCGGCACCCCTTCGCGCGAGACGACTTGCGTCCACATGCCTACGCCGGCCACGTTCGGATGCGCTTCGAGATACGCGCGTTGCTTCGTAAGGCGATTCGGGGCGGCGAGATCGCCCGCGTCGATACGCGCCGCATAGCGGTAACCGCGCGCGGCGAGCGCTTCGATGCCCGCCTGCAAGGCGCGCTCGATGCCGCCGTTTTGCGGCATCCGCAAGATCTCGATGTCCATCTGAGGCAGCGTCGGCGCGACGATCGGCGGCGTGCTGCCGTCGTCGACGATCAGCACCCGCACGCTCGCGCTTTCGGCGAACGATGCGAGCGTGCGTTCGACGTCCGCCTGGCCGTTGTAGGCCGGCATCAGGACGGCGACGTCGCCAAGCGTGTCTTGCGGCGCAATGCTGGGGGAGAGCGTCGTCATAAGGGCATGGGGCTTATGGGCACAGCTTCGAGCGAATGTAATAGACGTTGACCGCGACGGCCACGAGGTAGCCGGCTGCCAGACCCGCCAGCGCCCCATATGCGCCAATACGTGGGATCGCAATGAGATTCACGGCGAATGCCGCTGCCAGCGCAAGCAGCCACTTCATTAGGACAACGAATTTCGCTTGATACTTGAGCAGCACGAGATTGCCGATCGCCTCGACGCCTGCCGGCACCGAGAGCCAAACGCACCAGCGAAAAATCGGGATTGCACCGGCGAAGTCGGGGCCGAACACGCGCGTAATGACGATGGAGCCGAGTGCATCGAGCACGAGTGCGCCGAAGGTCATCAGCATCGCGGCGAGCAGCATCAAGCGCACGACATTGCGCATCAGTTGCGCGCGTTCTTGCACGCGATAGACGAACGCGGGTGCAATCGTTTGGGCGAGCATCAGCGCGAGGGCGATCCAGTTCTCGTTGATTTGCTGGGCAGCCGAATAGCGGCCGAGATCGGCGAACGAAATCGTGCGCTCGAGCATGAGCCGGTCGAGCTTCAAAAACAGATACATGCAGACGAGGCCGACCCAAAACACCGTGCCCGCGCTAGCGAAATGGCGCAGAAGGCGGGGCTCGACATGCCAGCCGAGCTTGCCGCCGTGGCGGCGCGCATAGTATGCGACCAGCACGGCGCCGATGACTGCGGCCTCCAGCGCCCACAGCCAGGCGAAGCGCGGGGCGCTCATGGCCATTCGCACGAACAGATAGACGAGCGCCAATTTGGCGATGGCCGTGATCATGCTCGTGACGAGCTGCGGCTTGCTGTAGGTGAGGCTTTGCAGCCATGAATTGACGACGCCGACGAACGGCTCGCGAAACAGCATCGTGACGGCAAGCCCGGCGAGCATTGCGCCCACAACGGGATCGGTCAACCCGGCCGCAATGCCGGCCCAGGTCGCCGCGAGTGCGAGCACCGAGACGGCCAAGCGCAGGACGAACGCGCTGCCGAGCACGGTGCCGAGATCGGCTTCGCCGCGATGCACGATCGTGGGCACGAGAATTTCGGCGCCGCAAACCCATGTGATCGGCGCGAGCACGAGCAGCAGCGTGTTCGCGTATTGCCATTTGCCGAATACATCGGGCCCGAAATAGCGGGCCAGCAAGCCTGCAATAGCAATGGCGACGACGATCTGCGTCAGCCGCTCGAGCCCGAGCCAGACGATGTTTGCAGCCGCTTTCGCGATATCCGGATGGGCAATGCGCCTCAGCATGTAACGAAAGGTAAAGGCAGGAATTTTTGTCGCCGTGCTCGCGCCGGCGCCGAAATAGCGCGGTTTTCGGCCGTGATCTCGTACGGCCGGATCGCAAAAGAGCATAGGGGCATTAAAATGGGCGCGTGACGCGGCGACGCAAAAACCGCAATTATAAGTGGGTTGCCGGCGCCAGCCCCTTTTCCTATCGCAGCCAAAAGAGAGAGCACTCAATGATCTCGCAATCCATCTTCAAGGCGTACGACATCCGCGGTGTCGTCGGCAAAACTCTCGATGAGGACGTCGCACGGCGGGTCGGTAGAGCCTTCGGCAGCGAAGTGCGTGCGCAAGGCGGCGATGCCGTCGTGGTCGCACGCGACGGCCGTCTGTCCGGCCCCTCGCTGATCGCGGCGCTCGCGGACGGCTTGCGCGCGGCCGGCGTCGATGTCGTCGATATCGGCATGGTGCCGACGCCCGTCGGCTATTTCGCCGCGAGCGTGCCGCTCGCGCTAAAGAACGGCGAGCGCACCGTCGATTCGTGCATCGTCGTAACGGGCAGCCACAATCCGCCCGATTACAACGGCTTCAAGATGGTGCTGCGCGGTGCCGCGATCTACGGTGAACAGATCCAAGCACTCTATCGCCGCATCGAAAAAGCCGACTTCGCCGAAGGCAGCGGCAGCTACGAGCAACACGACATTGCCGATAAATACATCGAGCGCATTGTCAGCGACGTAAAACTCACGCGGCCAATGAAAATCGTTGTCGATGCGGGCAACGGCGTGGCCGGCGTGCTCGGGCCGCGGCTGCTCAAAGCGCTCGGCTGCGAACTCGTCGAACTCTTCACCGACATCGACGGCAACTTCCCGAATCACCATCCGGATCCCGCGCATCCTGAGAATCTGCAGGATGTCATTCGCGCGTTGAAAGAAACCGATGCCGAGATTGGCTTTGCGTTCGACGGCGACGGCGATCGTCTCGGCGTCGTGACGAAGGACGGGCAGATCATCTACCCCGATCGCCAACTCATGCTGCTTGCGCAGGACGTGCTATCGCGCAACCCTGGGGCGCAGGTGATTTACGACGTCAAATGCACGCGCAATCTGGCGAAGTGGGTCCGTGCGAAGGGCGGCGATCCGGTGATGTGGAAGACGGGTCATTCGCTCGTGAAGGCGAAGCTGCGCGAGACGGGCGCTCCGATTGCCGGCGAGATGAGCGGTCACGTATTTTTTAAAGATCGCTGGTACGGCTTCGACGATGGGCTTTACACGGGTGCGCGCCTGCTTGAATTGCTCTCGCGCGAGAAAGACCCGAGCAAGCTGCTCAACGATTTGCCCAATTCGCTGTCCACGCCGGAGTTGCAACTCAAGCTCGAGGAAGGCGAGAACTTTACGCTGATTGCGCGATTGCAGAAGGAAGCGCGCTTCGAGGGCGCGGACGAAGTCATTACGATCGACGGCTTGCGGGTTGAATATCCGGACGGGTTCGGTCTGGCCCGTTCTTCGAATACGACGCCGGTTGTTGTGATGCGTTTCGAGGCCGACAGCCCCGAAGCGCTCACACGCATTCAGAATGACTTCCGCCGCGTGATTGTTGCGGCGAAGCCGGATGCGAAGTTACCGTTTTAAGGTGCGGAAGCGGGGCCCGGGGCTGCGCCCTGGGCTTGGGCTTCGCTCGATGGGAACGCGTAGAGCGACTGCGGCGCTGCCGGCGAAGGCAGCGCGGTAGGTGACACCGGGGACAGGCTGGGCGCAGTAGCGGAGGGCTCGGGAGTGACCACGGCCGGTGCCGGGGTCGGAGCCGCTCCCGTTGCCGCCTGAGCGGCCGCCGGCGTGGGCGTTGGGCCCGCAGGCATAGCGGGCG
>CBIHOQ010000019.1:0-89898 GCA_966212065.1 uncultured Burkholderiaceae bacterium | reverse complement strand
TGAGCCTGCTTGAGCCTGCTTGAGCCTGCTTGAGCCTGCTTGAGCCTGCTTGAGCCTGCTTGAGCTGGCCCTCAGCCGGCGTCGCGCCACCGGTTACGTCGCACCGATGATCGATCGCCACGCGCACACACGATCTCCTCAATCAGGGCGCAATCAGTTCTCTGACTTGTTGTCCGTTTGTTACAAAAAAACGGACGGTGAGCTTGCCAAGTGCACGAAACGTAATGATAATAGTTCGCATTAACGTTTTGTCTTCACCTGAAGTCATGATTGTTTGCGTCTGCAAGTCCGTTTCCGACCGCAAGGTCCGCGCAGCCATCGCGGAGGGCGCGGATTCATTCGAGGAACTGCAATTCGAACTCGGCGTCGCTACCTGCTGCGGCAAGTGTGAAGCGTCGGTTCGCGAAGTCATGGCTCAGTGCGGCGTCTGCGAGAGCCAATGCGGCGTCGAGCGACGAGCACCGTCGCAACCCATGCAAGTCACCTTCTACGAACGCAAGGCCGCTTAGATTCTGCGTCGCTGGGTCCCCGCCTATGCCGCGCTTTTCGCGGCGCGTCGCCGTAGAAGCGGCACGGCGATACGTTCGCGCTATCATTGACGCCCGTCCCGTGCTATGACCGGCGTTGCGCCGAAGTCCCCTTCCGCATGCTGCATTCGCGCTTCGTCCCCGCTTTGCTTTGCGTGGCGCTCGTCCATGCGGCGTTGATCGCAGCCTTTGTCACGGCTACCCAGGCGCCGGCCCCACGCCCGGTCGAGGCCGCCACGATCGCGGCTCGATTGCTGCCCGCCGAGCCCGATGCAGCGCGCGCAGCACATGCAGCCGTGCCATCGATGCCCCCTACCGCGCAGCCGCAGGCTCATCCGGGGCGTCCCGACACCGCCGCGCCTAACGCTCACGCAAACACGCAACCGCCGCGGAAATCGCGTTTGCACTCGTCCGCAACAGCGCTGCCCGCTCCCACAACGCCCCCTGCGATCGCCACGGCAGCCGCCACGCCAGCAAATCAACCGCCGCAACCGGCGCCCACAGCATCCTCGAATTCGGCGGTTCCGGCAGCGCAACCTGTCGCCGCTGCTGCCTATGCGCCTTCGGCTGCGACGCCCGCCGCACACGAAACGATGGCGCTTGCAGCACCAAAGCACGTCGAGCATGCCGACTGCCGGGTCGTCAAACCCGCCTACCCCGAGTTATCGAAACGGCGCGGCGAGACAGGAACGGCAAGCGTGCGATTCGTTATCGGAATGTCGGGTTCGGTCGAGAGCGTCACGCTAGCCAGGAGCAGCGGATTTACACGACTGGATGATGCGGCCATCGAAGCCCTTCGCGAAAGCACATGTCAGCCGTATGTCGAAAATGGCTCGGCCATCCGCGTATCGGTGGTGCAGGCGTTCATGTTCGGGCTCGATGACGACTGACTGCATCGCCGACACGTGCAGCTACGTGCAGCTCGCGTGCGTGACCGGCTCGCTGTTCGATAGGTCAGCAGCGCTTATTGGTTCGGCCCTGAGGACGATGGTCGCCCCGACGACCGTGCTTGCGATTCGAGTCGAAAAGGGACTCGTACGTTGATTAGCCCGCCCACATGTAAAAGGCCCCCATCGGGCGATGAGGGCCTTTTTTCGTGCGCACGCGGCGCCTTCGGGCGGCGGGGCTCGTTGGCCATGGGACTGGCTCGAGTACCGCGATGCGATCGCCGTGCCCTGCACGGACCACGCGCTGTCGGCCCTATCCGGCTTGCTATAAAAGCAGCCGTCTGGTTTCGCATTGGAGACGCCAACGCGAAAGGAACTTCACTATAAGCCTCCCAGCCCACCGTTACAAGACACGTCCCATTGAAACTACTGATCGTCGACGCGGCTTAAATGGCAAAAGCGATTTATCTTTTGCGGCCCCACATCACCGCAGCGGCTCGGCGAGCGCGGCGGACGCAGCCAAGTTCGCCAATTGCGCAGCCTTCATCTGCTCGCGCGTCGGGCACTCCAGCATCGTGTGATTGGCCGCATCGAGCTTCTCCACGAGATAATCGACGAAGGCCCGCACAGCGGGCACCATGCCCTGCCGAGACACGAATACGGCGAATAATTGCGGCGCAGGCAGCGTCCAGCCCGGCATCACGGGCGACAGTTGGCCGGCGCGCAACGCGGCGCCGTACATCATTTCGGGCAATGCGGCGATCCCAATGCCGTCGAGCACCGCCTCGCATATCGTCGACAAATCGGCCGTCACCAAGCGCGGCTCGTGTTCATGAACATGCCGGTGTCCATCGGGCGCAATGAGATTGAAAACGTGCCGCCCATCGGCGCTCGGCGTATCCAGTGTCTCGAAGCGCCCCAGATCGCCCGGCGCAACGGGCGGCGCGTTTTGGCTCAGCAGGCTCGGCGCACCGACGAGCATCTGCTGCGTGCGCCACAGCGGGCGCACGACGATGTTCGCGTTATCGGGCGGCTCGGATCGCACGCGCAACGCAATATCGATGGAATCTTCGTAAAGATCGATGACACGATTGGTCACACGAATCGATACGCGCACTTCCGGATAACGCAACAGGAACTCGGGGAGGATCTTCGAAAGGATTGTCTGCGATACGGTCACCGGTACGCTGACGCGCACCGTACCGCGCGGTGCGGAGCGAAGCGCTTGCACCGCGTTCATCGCGGCCTGCGCTTCGGCGAGCATCAGTTGGCAATGCCGAAAGAAACCCTCGCCGGCTTCGGTCAACGAAAGCTTGCGCGTCGAGCGCTGTAATAGCCGTACGCCGAGCGACGTTTCGAGCTCGGCTACACGCCGCGACAGCCGCGACTTCGAAACGCCCAGCACGCGTTCTGCGGCCGAAAAGCCACCGTGTTCGACAACTTGCGCGAAATACATCAGGTCATTGAGGTTCTGCGAATCGAGTTGCATGTCATCGTTCCAACGGTAGGACAATCCATTGCTCGTTCCAGGACTAAAGCGGGCGCGGATCGATCCATATAATAGACCTCACCTATTTACGCGACACTGCGCGTCCTTCCGAGGTACTTTTCATGACCACGTCTCGCACGATCCGCCACACGGTTGCGGCTGTCCGCACGGTTGAAGGAGGCGGCTTCGTTGTCCATCGGCCATTCCCGACCCGCATGTTAATGGACTTCGATCCGTTTTTGCTGCTCGATGAAATGGGACCCGTCGACTATGCGCCCGGCCAAGCCAAGGGCGCACCGGATCACCCGCATCGCGGTTTCGAAACCGTGACCTACGTGCTTGAAGGCAGTTTCGCTCACAAGGATTCCGCAGGTCATTGCGGCGTTCTTCGTCCCGGCGATGTGCAATGGATGACGGCCGGTGCGGGCGTCGTCCACAGCGAAATGCCGGACCCGGAATTCGCACGGCTAGGTGGCCGCGTGCACGGGCTGCAGCTTTGGGTCAATCTGCCGCGGCAAGACAAGATGATTGCGCCGCGTTACCAAGAGATTGCTTCGCAGCAGATTCCAACGGCCGCAACGAGCGACGGCAAGGTCCGGGTCAAAGTAATCGCAGGCGCGGCCCTCGGCGTCGAAGCGGTGATCCAGACGCGCACGCCGATCATTTATCAGCATTTCTCGCTGGAACCGGGGGCCTCGATCGTTCAGCCCGTCCCGCCCGGTTATCGCGTGTTTGCTTACTCGTTGAACGGAACCGGACGCTACGGCAACGAACAGACCGAGATCGGCGCGCAGCGCATGGTGATCTTCAGCGACGACGGCGATGCCGTCACGCTGACGGCCGGTAGCGAGCCGCTCGATGTTTTGCTAATCGGCGGCGCGCCGCTAAACGAGCCGATCGTGCGACACGGTCCGTTCGTCATGAACACGGAAGACGAGATTCGCCAGGCGATTGTCGATTATCAAGCCGGGCGGATGGGCGAAATCGCACATTGACCGGGTGCTCATCGGCCACCCATGAGCCACTCATAGGTCACTCAGGCACTGACCCGGTCCGCCGCGCGGGCGTTGTCGAATTGCGTCACAATAGCCCCTCGCGTTGCCGAGCCGATACTGCGCCCACCAGGCGCGCGCGGCCGGCATACTAACCGGGAGGACAGGCATGAGCGAGCGCGTTGTCACGGCGACCATCGGTACACCCAATTATCAAGTGACGTTCGACGACGGAGCCCATCATCTGTGGCACGCCGACGAGCCTGTCTCGCTAGGCGGCGGCGACCGGGGACCCACTCCGGTATCGCTCTTGCTGTCGGGATTAGGCGCGTGCACGTCCATCACCTTGAAGATGTACGCGCAGCGCAAGGGCTGGCCGCTCGATGACGTTCATGTCTCGCTCTCGATGCAAACCGGCAGCGAAGGCTCGACGATCGATCGCAAGATCGTCTTGCATGGCGCCCTGACCGACGAGCAGCGCGAGCGGCTGCTGCAAGTCGCGAATGCGTGCCCCGTGCACAAGATCTTGACGCATCCGATCGCGATCAACACGGGGCTTACCGCCACGTTGCCGGCCACTCCGGACGGCGCGTAAGCGCCTTCCCTCGCCGCATTTGAAAGCAGAAGGAACACGCCTTGAATTTCGAACATCTCGTCCAGGTCAACGATCCGCTGAATCCGCTCGCGGAAACGCTCACGCGCGACCAACTGTGGGAAGGCCTCGTCCTGCGCGCCGAGCAACCGCAACTGTTCGTGCTGGGTCTCGACAGCTGCACGGTCCTCTCGCGCACGGCCGATACGCTCGAGCGTGAACTGCACTACGGCCATGCGACGGTACGCGATCGCGTGACCCTAGTGCCGCACGAAAGCGTGCGCTACGACATCCTCGCCACCGAAGCGTATGTGGGCGGCACGCTGACGATGAGCATCGAACAGCCCGACGATCTGCAGCTTTTCCTGCGATTCGAGTACACAACGACGCTGCCCACCCCCGACACGGAAGACGCCCGGCAAACGAGCGAAATCGTGAAATCGGCCTATCGCGAGGCCGATATCGATACCGTGCGGCTCATACGCGAATACGCGCGCAATCCGCGACAGCCCGAAGGGCTGCATTAAGCCCTTGCACCGGGCGCCGACTCCATTCGACCGACGGCCATCGCATCCACGATGGTCGTGCCCTATCGACGAGCTATCTCAATGAATTTGTTTTTTACAATCGATAATGATTCTCATTTATGATCCGTCTTATCGAATTACACGGCGGATGCCACAAGCATGAGTGAACTCACGCGCCAACCCACGCTAACGTTACGAGCTTCCTCGAACCCTTTCGCACGTTCGCACTCGAAAGATGGATCGACGGCCGCTTTAGTCACCTCCCGTGGCGATACGCTGTGCGAAGTTACAGACGATGTCGCCGAGCGCACATTATCGAGCGATCATTTAATGCAAGGGCGCAGTCACATTTTTATCGTTCACAACGGCGAGCGCTATCAATTGCGCGCGACGCGCTTGGGCAAGCTCATCCTGACGAAGTAAGTACCGAGTATTGTGGGGACCACCTCCATAAGAGGTGTTGGGTAGTAGCCAGCGCAACGGCAAGCACGCGAGTCTAGACCCCCTCGTGCCCTCTTCATAACGTTGCAGCCAGCCATGCCGCTTTTTTCGCTCCGCGTTTCTTTTTCTCTGCCAACTTCCCACACATTGCTCTAGCCGAAAAGCCGCACCATCTCCGATGAGTGCGGCGATTTCCTGGCCATCGGCCCTAGCATCGATCGCCGGCTTCTTACCTTACCCTACCGCACTACCGCACTATCGCGCGAAACCCCAGAACATAAGCCACCAGGCGCTGTCTGCCACAGCCAGTGTGGCGACAAAGAATGCCATCGCGCCGGCCCGAACGATAACGCGCGATGTGTATCGCCCTGTCACGCGCCATGCGAGCCATGCGCTCCATGCATTGGCGATTGCAAGGACGCCGACGCGGACAGTCGACGCCCAGTCGAGTGGGACATGCTCGGCACGCAATAACGATAAGGTGGTGGCCGACAGACCTAAAAACACGCCGGTGCCGGCAACCGGAATAAGCGCTTGCGTCAAATGATGCAGCCGCGTTCGATCGAATCGGCCCAGCACGCGCGTCCCTATGGCGAGCAGTACCAGCAGCGCGGTGCCGTACACCAAGCCCGTCGCCAAGATATAGCCGATCAGTAATGTGCCGTCGAGCCAGGAGAAGACATCGTTCTGTTCGGGATAATGCGTCAACAGGAACCACGGCGCATTGGTGTCGAGCATCCACGTGAAATCGTGATCGATCAGCCAAGTGGCCAAAAATTGCTTCAGATCGATGAACCATGGGCTCGCCGTCCAATGAAATGCACCGATCGCAATGCCGAGCAAGCCGTAGAGGACGAGCGCGGTATCCCAGCCGTTAGCCGCGCCTCGGCCCAGCTCGACCACCTCTTGCGAAGGCGAGCGCCAAGTCAACGCGATGGCATCGCGGTGACTGCTGCAGCGGCCGCACATATGGCACGGCGCCGCGCCTTTCATGCTTCTCAACGGCACGAGTGGGGCGCAATTGATTGGGATAACGCGATGGCCGCGCTCGCCGGACTTATACGAGCGCCGCCATGCTGCTTCGTCTACGCGATAGTGAAACGGCGCAAGACGCGCCAGCAGCGAGAACACACCGTTCACCGGGCACAGGTAACGGCACCAAATGCGTTTGTCGCGCCCGTATAAAAAGCCGATGACCATCGCCGCCAGCGTCGAGCCGCCCAATACGAGCAGCACGGCCTGTGGGTACTGGTAGACGCTGACCATTTGGCCATAGATGGTCGTGAGGCCGAAGGCCGCGAACGGCCAGCCGCCCCAGCGCATCCAGCGCGGAATCGCGCGCCCGCGGCCATGGCGGCTGGCGAACTCGGCCAACGCGCCCTCCGGGCACAGCACGCCGCACCAGACGCGGCCAAGCAGCACCATCGACAGCAGCACAAACGGCCACCAGATGCCCCAAAAAACGAACTGCGCGGCCAGCGTCAGATTGCTCCAGAGATGCGCGGTCTGATCGGGCAGCGGCAGGCAGACCGGAACGATGATGAGGAAGGCATAGACCGCGACGACGACCCATTGGATCGCGCGAATCGTTGCACCGTTGCGCTGCATCCAAGCGCCGACGCGAGCCAGCCGCCCAAAGCCGGCGGTAGGAAGCGCCGGCGAACTCATGCTGCTCGCCCGGCTGCGGCCGCCGGCGCTCGGCCGGCACGCCGAGCAAGCCAACCGACGACGAGCCAATACAACGCGTAAGCGACGAGATTGGTCAGAGACGGATGCGCGCGATAGCCCGTCAAACTCGCGACCAGCGACCCGACCGTACTCGAATCGTCGAGGATCGCGGCGCTGTTCCATACCTGCGAGATGCCGAGCGGCAAGATCTCTTTGTCGATTAGCTTGTCGACCCCCGTTTGCAGCAGGCCCGCGCCGAGCAGCAGCAGCATGATCTCGGTGGCACGGAAGAAATGGCGCCACGAGAATAGGCGACCGCCGAGCTGCAAGACGTAGAACGTCAGGAATGCGAGACCGAGCCCCAGGACGATGGCCAGTATGTCGCCGTGACTTACATGGCCCGACTGCCCAAATCCGAGCCCATACAGGAAAATGACCGTTTCGCTACCCTCGCGCGCGATCGCAAGCGCGACGAGCACAGCGACACCCCAGCCGTTACCGTCACGCGTGCGCTCGTGCAGCGTGCGCTCCATGTCGCGCTTGAGCGTGCGTCCGTGCCGCTTCATCCACAAGACCATCTGAACGATCAGCACGCACGCGATCAGCACCATGCCTGTCTGGAAGTAGTCGGCCGCGTCGCCCGAAAGGAATTCGCTAAAACCCACGAGCGCCGCGCCGAGCGCTACAGCCGCCAGCAAGCCGGTGCCCACGCCCGCCCACAGATAGGGCAACCCGCGCTGGGCAGCGGCATCGCCATTTTTCAGCCATGCGTAAAGAATGCCCACGACGAGCAAAGCCTCGACGCTTTCGCGCCACACGACGAACAATACTTGCCCCATCCATGCTCTCCGCGCGCACGGGGTTCGACCGCCGCACGCAAAAACCACTCCACCCGCTGCCCCAGGTACACGACTACTTTACGACGATGACGCCTTGCGCCGATTGATGGAAATCGTCGAAAAATTTGTATTCGCCCGGCGACTGCGGAGCGATGACGACGACCGACGAAACGCCCGGAGCCAGCACCTTCTCCTTGCGCAACTGAACGCTTTCGAATTCGACGGCGCTCTTGCCGGTGTTGCTGACCTCGATGCGGATGCGCTTGCCGGCAGGCACCTCGATACGAGCAGGCGTGAACTTGCCGTCGGCCATTTCAAGCTTGGCCGTAAAGGCTTCGTCCGCCTGCCCGGCTACCGCGGCCATAGCGGCCACAGCAAGCAAACAGCCCAGCGCTGCTTTGGAATTCAATCTCATGCTTCGCTCTCCTATATCGAGCCGCGCGGCTTAGTAGCCGCCCTTCTTGCCGATACCGGCGAACGTAAAGTCGTATTGCAGCGTGATGGGCTTAAACCACGGACCGACGCCCGTTTCTTTATCGACATGGCGGCCGAAGGCCATATGACCGGTTTGCATCGGCGGCTCTATCTCAATCGTCAAGTGATACTTGCCGGGGCCGGACAGCTTGACGTTGTCGCCGTAATGCGGGCCATCGTCTGCCACCATCGGCATCAGATCGCCCTTGGTCGACTGCGCGGCACCCACTTTCTTCAACTCGTAATGGACTTGCAGGTAAGGCATCCAATCGCCTTCAGCGAAGCCCGTGGGATTGTTCTTGACCGCATGAATATCCGCTTCGAGGTGAACGTCGGAATCCGACGCCTTACGCATCATGCCTTCCGGGTCCATCGTGACCGGCTGCAGATACACTGCGCCGATTTCCATGCCGCCCTGCACCTGAGGCTTGCCGATCGGATATTCGGCCGCCGACGCCGCCATCGCGGTCATTGCCGCTACGGCCGCTACGCTGCTCACAATCCAGGTCGAACGCTGCATCGAAAACTCCTCTTCCTTTTACGTAGTCGAAAAATACGCCTCGCTTGGGTTCCACGCCGCACGCGCCGCAAACACGCGCCCATAAGAGAGAGAACACAAACGTAAATGCGAACGATTATCAATCAAACGTAAGTGTACACGAACGGTCCGGGGGCACCAAACGCCCCTTGCGCGCGTAGGGTCGGGGCGCGGGCCCAGCAGGAAAGCCCAAGGACGTTCAGGTCGTCCCAGTAATGGAATCGCCGACGTTCGCGCCGAATACGCGCTCGCGCAGGATGGCCAATTGGTCGCGCGCGGCCGCCGCCTTCTCGAATTCGAGATTCTTCGCGTGCTCCATCATTTGCTTCTCGAGACGTTTGAGTTCCTTGGCGAGATCCTTCTCCGACATGTCCTCGAACTTGGCGCGCTGCTGCATCTCTTTGAGCTCGGCGCGCGCATCGTCGGCGTTATAGACGCCGTCGATGATGTCCTTGACGCGCTTGACGACGCCGCGCGGCGTAATGCCCATCTGCGCGTTGTAGGCGATCTGCTTCGCGCGCCGTCGATCGGTTTCGTCGATGGCTCGGCGCATTGAATCGGTGATGCGGTCGCCGTACAGGATGGCGGTGCCGTTGACGTTGCGCGCTGCGCGCCCGATGGTTTGAATCAGCGAACGCTCGGCGCGCAGGAAACCCTCCTTGTCCGCGTCGAGGATGGCGACGAGCGACACCTCCGGGATGTCGAGCCCCTCGCGCAGCAAGTTGATACCGACGAGCACGTCGAATGCGCCGAGCCGTAGGTCGCGAATGATTTCGACCCGCTCGACGGTGTCGATGTCGCTGTGCAAGTAGCGCACTCTCACGCCGTGATCGGCGAGAAACTCCGTCAATTGCTCAGCCATGCGCTTGGTGAGCACGGTAACGAGCACGCGCTCGTTCACGGCCACGCGCGCATTGATCTCGCTGAGCACATCGTCCACCTGGGTGGTGGCCGGCCGCACCTGCACGAGCGGATCGACGAGGCCCGTCGGCCGCACGACCTGCTCTACGACCTGCCCCGTTTGCCTTTTCTCGTAGTCGGCCGGGGTCGCCGAGACGAAAACCGCTTGGCGCATCTTGCGCTCGAACTCATGAAACTTGAGCGGGCGGTTGTCGAGCGCCGAGGGCAGCCGGAACCCGTATTGCACAAGATTTTCTTTGCGGGAGCGATCGCCGTTGTACATCGCGTTCAGTTGCCCGATCAGCACGTGCGACTCGTCGAGCAGCATGAGCGCATCGGGCGGCAGGTAATCGACGAGCGTCGGCGGCGGGTCGCCAGGCGCCGCGCCCGAGAAGTGCCGCGAGTAGTTTTCGATGCCCTTGCAAAAGCCGAGCTCCTGCAGCATCTCGAGGTCGAAACGCGTGCGCTGCTCGAGGCGCTGCGCCTCGACGAGCTTGCCATCGCTATGGAAGAATTCAAGGCGCTCGCGCAATTCGGTCTTAATCGTCTCGACCGCACGCATGACGGTTTCGCGCGGCGTGACGTAGTGCGAGGACGGATAGACAGTGAAGCGCGGGATCTTTTGCCGCACGCGGCCCGTCAACGGATCGAACAACTGCAGCGAATCGACCTCGTCGTCGAATAATTCGATGCGCACGGCCATTTCCGCGTGCTCGGCGGGAAACACGTCGATGGTATCGCCCCGCACGCGAAACGCGCCCCGCTGAAAGTCGGCTTCGTTGCGGTTGTACTGCATGGCGATCAAGCGCGCGATGACGTCGCGCTGCCCGATCTTGTCGCCCGTGCGCAGCGTAAGAATCATCTGGTGATATTCGCTCGGGTTGCCGATACCGTAAATGGCCGACACCGTCGCCACGATCACCACATCGCGCCGCTCCATCAGGCTTTTAGTCGCGGAAAGGCGCATCTGCTCGATGTGCTCGTTGATCGAGGAGTCTTTCTCGATGAACAGGTCTCGCTGGGGAACGTAAGCTTCCGGCTGATAGTAATCGTAGTATGAAACGAAGTACTCGACTGCATTGCGCGGAAAGAACTCGCGAAATTCCGAATAGAGCTGCGCGGCGAGCGTCTTGTTCGGTGCAAACACAATTGCCGGGCGGCCTAGCCGCGCGATGACATTCGCCATCGTGAAGGTCTTGCCCGAACCGGTGACGCCGAGCAGCGTCTGATACGACAAGCCGGCCTCGATACCGTCGACGAGCTGCACGATGGCAGCGGGCTGATCGCCCGCCGGCGGATAAGGCTGGTAGAGATGGAACGGCGAGCCCTCGAACTCGACGAACTTCGATTCGTCGAGGGCTTCGGCGGCATGAGGCTGAGCTTCGGACATGAAAGTAGCGCTTCCTTCGCCGATAAAACCGCCATTTTAGCGTTTCGCGCCCACCCGAGCAGCGCGCCCCGTCTTTTTCTCTGGTGCCGCGGCGCGGCTTCGCGGCAGTCATGCAAGCGATCCGCATTCGGAAGAAACACAGCAAAAACGTACGACCGTTCATTCGCCTCGCGCCATGCGCGGACCATGCGCGCACCAAAAGCGCGCGAAAATAGCGGCGGATTCGTTACAATCACACATTCCGCGCCCGCTTGACCGACGATCGCCGGCTGAGGATTCGCCTCGCAGCCAGCGACGGATACGAGCGGCGCATGCATGAGCCTGCCCGTTTCCCACTACCGCCGATAGACACCATGTCCCTGTTCTCCGCTGTCGAACTCGCCCCCCGCGACCCGATCCTCGGCCTCAACGAGGCCTTCAACGCCGATACACGCACGACCAAAGTCAACCTCGGCGTGGGCGTCTATACGAACGAGGAAGGCAAGATTCCGCTGCTGCGCGCGGTTCGCGAAGCGGAACAAGCGCGTGCCGACGCAGCGCTGCCGCGCGGCTACCTGCCGATCGAAGGCATCGCAGCCTACGATGCGGCCGTCCAAAAGCTACTGCTCGGCGAAACGTCGCCACTGATCGCCGCGGGCCGCGTCATCACGGCGCAAGCGCTCGGCGGCACCGGTGCGCTCAAGATCGGCGCCGATTTCCTCAAGCGCTTGAATCCGAATGCCAAGGTCGCAATCAGCGACCCGAGCTGGGAAAACCACCGCGCGCTGTTCGAAAGCGCCGGCTTCGAAGTCCTCGCCTATCCGTACTACGATGCGCAAACGCACGGCGTCAACTTCGAAGCGATGCTCGCAGCGCTGAGCAGCTACGCCGCCGGGACGATCGTCGTGCTGCACGCGTGCTGCCATAACCCGACGGGCGTCGATCTGAGCGACGCGCAGTGGAAGCAGATCGTCGAAGTCGTCAAGGCGCGCAACCTCGTGCCGTTCCTCGATATCGCCTATCAGGGCTTCGGCGACGGCATCGACGCCGACGCCGCAGCCGTGCGTCTGTTCGCGGCCGCCGAATTGAACGTATTCGTGTCGTCGTCGTTCTCGAAGTCGTTCTCGCTGTACGGCGAGCGCGTGGGCGCCCTGTCGATCATCGCCGACAGCAAGGACGAAGCGGTACGCGTGCTCTCGCAACTGAAGCGCGTGATTCGCACAAACTACTCGAACCCGCCGACGCACGGCGGCGCGATCGTCGCAACGGTGCTCGGCACGCCCGCATTGCGCACGATGTGGGAGCAAGAGCTCGGCGAAATGCGCGTGCGCATCCGCGCGATGCGCAACGGTCTTGTCGAACGCTTGAAAGCGGCCGGTGTGGCGCGCGATTTCGGCTTCGTCAATGCCCAGCGCGGCATGTTCTCGTACTCGGGCTTGAGCGCCGCGCAGGTGGATCGCCTTCGCGAAGAATTCGGGATCTATGCGGTCAGCACGGGCCGTATTTGCGTGGCCGCGCTCAACACGCGCAATGTCGATGTAGTGGCGACCGCCGTCGCCCAAGTGCTCAAGTAAGCGGCAAAGCCGTTTGACGACAGCGGCCACTCGACTCGACTGGCCGCTGCTCAAGCGTTCTACGGCATCAACGGCGATCGCGATGGATATCGTGGGTGACGAACCCCGCTTCGTTTTCGGGCATATCGAGCCAGCCCGGCTGCGCCAAGCTGTCGCGAATGTCGCGCAAGCCGCACGTCCAGTGCACTTGCATCGCGGACAGGCCGAACTGATAGTCTTTATAGTTGCCGTCGAATTCCTTATCGCTGTAGACGAGTTGGAACACGTTATAGCGGTGCGACGAGGACAGCTCCTCGGCAAGCTTGCACCATGGATCGTCCCGATGCTCGGGCGAGACCCGCGCGAGCACTTCGCGCAACACGTGCCGAAAGCGCTGCGAGTGCTGCATCACGTCCGTGACGAGTCGCGTGCGGCTCGAATATTGGATGTCCTTCATGCGCCCTTGGACATCGGTAAGATTCGTCGGCACAGGGCCGAGAGCGCTCCACAAATCGACTTGGAACGCGAGCGTATCGCGACGCGGCGAAGCTTGAACCACTTCGGACAGCGGCGTATTGGACATGAGACCGCCGTCCCAGTAGTACTCGCCGTCGATCTCCGTCGCGGCGAAACCGGGCGGCAGCGAGGCGGAAGCCATAAAGTGCTCGGCGCGAAGCTTCGTCTGCCGATTGTCGAAATAAGCGAAGTTGCCGGTGCCGACATTGACCGCCGCGATCGACACGCGCGTCTCGCCCGAATTGATGCGATCGAAGTCGCATAAGCGCTCGAGCGTCGATTTGAGCGGCGCCGTGTCGTACCAGCTGGCAGTGCCCGGCGTGCTGGACGTAAACGGCAGCGGCGGCGGCATACGCGGCACGAAAAAGCCTTTTTGACCGTCGACGAGTGCGCTCAGCGCCTGCATCGTTGTAAAGGCGGTACGAACGGGTACGGACGATGTGAACAGTGTGTGCTCGACGGCAGGCGGCAACGCCAACCCGTAAGCGGGCTCGCAAATCGTATCCCAGAACGTCTTCAATTTCCCGATGCGGTGTTCGGGCGCATTGCCGGCGATGATCGCCGAATTGAGCGCGCCAATCGAAATTCCGGCAATCCAATTCGGCACGATGCCGGCCTCGTGCAAACCTTCATAGATGCCGGCCTGATACGCGCCCAGCGCCCCGCCGCCTTGCAAGACGAGTGCGATCGTTTCATACGGGGGTAAAGCGGACGCGGGCGCGGCGCTCGCCGCTCGGCGAGCCTTTGGAGGCTGCCCACCGGTATCCGCCGCGAATGATGCGCTTGCACTGACACGCCTTGTCTTGCGCTCCGGCATACGTCCTCCCCTTAGACCATGCACCAGCCGTGCGAGACGATGAACGACTGCCCCGTCAGCGCAGCGCTCGGGAACGTGCTCAGAAACAGCACTGTCTGCGCGACATCCTGCACGGTAGTGAATACGCCGTCGACCGTCTGGCCCAGCATGACGCGCTTGATCACTTCTTCTTCCGTGATGCCGAGCTCTTTCGCTTGCTCGGGTATCTGCTTGTCGACTAGCGGCGTGCGTACGAAACCGGGACAGACGACGTGCGAGCGGACGTTGTGCGCGGCGCCTTCCTTCGCCAGAACGCGCGAGAGGCCAAGCAGCGCGTGCTTGGCCGCGACGTAGGCCGACTTCAGCGGCGACGCTTCGTGCGAATGCACCGAGCCCATGTAGATGACGATGCCGCCGCGATCGCCCTTGTACATGTGCTTGAGCGCAGCCTTCGTGGTGAGGAAGGCGCCATCGACATGAATGGCCTGCATCTTCTTCCAATCGGAAAAGCTATAGCTTTCGATGGGATTGACGATCTGAATGCCCGCGTTCGACACGAGAATATCGACCGAGCCGAATTGCTCGGCGACTTGGTCGATACCGCGGTTCACGGCATCTTCGTCGGTCACGTCCATGGCGAGGCCGAGCGCCTTGCCGCCTGCTGCGCGAATTTCGTCCGCAACTGCCTGCGCCCCGGCCAGATTCAAATCGGCGATCGCCACGGCCGCGCCCTGCGCCGCCAGCGTCAGTGCAATTTCCTTACCGATCCCGCTCGCAGCGCCCGTCACCACCGCTGCCTTTCCGTTCAGACTCGTATTCGACGACATTCGTCACTCCTTAACGTGCATGGACAATGACACCATGGCGCACGGCGCACGACAATACAGCCGGACGGCCTATGACTTTCGGCCGAATTCAGCGCCACGACCGACTGCGCTATTGTGCCCCATCGACCGGCGTAAACGCGACTTGCCGCGAATCGGATTAAGCTCTGCCTGTTCACGACCGCGCTTTCAGGAGGAATGCATGACCATGAATTACCGGCGACTCGGCCGTTCGGGCCTGCAAGTCAGCGAGCTTTCGCTAGGCTCGTGGGTGACTTACGGCAACCAAGTGGATCGGCACGCCGCGCGTGAATCGCTCGCGGCAGCGCGCGATTCAGGCGTGAATTTCTTCGACAACGCCGAAGTCTATGCCGGCGGCCAGGCCGAGGAAATCATGGGCCAAGCGCTCAAAGAGCTCGCTTGGCCGCGCGTGAGCTATGTGGTTTCGACTAAGTTCTTTTGGGGCCTGCGCGAAGCGCCCAATCAGCATCACACGCTCAATCGCAAGTACCTGCATAACGCGATCGACGGTTCGCTCGCCCGCTTACAACTCGATTACGTCGACCTTGTGTTTTGTCATCGGGCCGATCCAAGCACGCCGATCGAAGAGACAGTGTGGGCGATGAGCGACATGATCGCGCGTGGCAAAGCGCTCTATTGGGGCACTTCCGAATGGAGCGCCGACGAAATCCGTGCGGCTTACGAAATCGCCGAGCGCCATCATTTGCACAAGCCCGTGATGGAGCAGCCCCAGTACAACCTGTTTTGCCGCAAGCGCGTCGAGCAAGAATACAAGCGGTTGTACGAAGACATCGGGCTTGGCCTTACGACATGGAGCCCGCTGGCGTCGGGCCTGCTCACCGGCAAGTATCGAGCCGGCGTGCCTGCCGGCAGCCGCGCGGAGCTGCAAGGCTACGATTGGCTGCGTGCCCGGCTGACGGACACCGAAAGGAATGAACGCGTCGCACAACTCGAGACCATTGCGCAGGAGCTCGGTTGTAGTGTCGGGCAACTGGCGATCGCTTGGGTGCTCAAGAATCCGCGCGTCAGCACCGTGATTACGGGTGCATCCCGAGTCGAGCAGATCGCTGAAAATATGAAGGCGAGCGAAGTGGCTGCGCGGATCACGCCCGACGTCCTGCAAAGGATCGAGGCGATCGTCGCGGACATTGAACAGTAGCCGGCAGCACGAAGTAGTATCGGTAAGCGTCAAGAGTCGCGAAGGCAGCGCGGCGTCGCTCGCTCGCTGCCGTACAATACGCGCCCTCGTTCGCGCGTTCGAGCACGGTTGGCTTGAACGGATGCGTTTGCCCGCATGCCTGTGTGCTCGCTTCCTCACACCCGAACGCAACGCCGCGGCCGCTCCCAAGCCCTGAATCTTTCTTCCGTATGCTCAGCTATCGTCACGCCTTTCACGCAGGCAATCACGCCGATGTCCTCAAGCACGCCGTCATGGTGCAGTTGCTGCGCTACTTGGGGCAAAAGGACAAGGCGTATTGGTACATCGACACGCACGCCGGCGCCGGCGTCTACTCGCTCGTCGAAGGCTATGCGACCAAGACCGCGGAATTCGAAACGGGCATCGCCAAGCTGTGGCAACGCACCGATCTGCCCGCGTCGCTTGAAGACTATGTCGCGCAAGTCAGCGCGCTCAATGCCGACGGGCAGTTGCGCTATTACCCGGGCTCACCGTACCTCGCCTGGCGCTTGATGCGCCCGCAGGACCGGATGCGGCTGTTCGAATTGCACACCACCGAAATCGACATCCTGCGCCACAACTTCCGGGATGCCGGACGGCGCGCGATGCTCTACGCGGGCGACGGATTCGACGGCATCAAAGCGCTGCTGCCCCCGCCTCCGCGTCGCGCGCTCGTGCTCGTCGACCCTTCGTTCGAGGACAAGCGAGACTATGCCCGTACGCTGCACTGCATCGAAGAGAGCCTTGAGCGGTTTGCAACGGGCATGTATGCAGTCTGGTATCCGCAGGTCACGCGACCCGAATCACAGCGATTCCCAGAGCAATTGAAAAAGCTGCAGCCGACGAACTGGCTGCACGTCACGCTCACTATCAGCCGCCCGCCGCCCGACGGTTACGGGCTGTATGGCAGCGGCATGTTCGTGCTCAACCCGCCTTACACGCTCGCCGCTGCGATGAAGGAGGCGCTGCCCTACCTCGTAGAGGCGCTGGGACAAGACGAAACCGCGCAGTTTAAAGTTGAATCGCGCGTCGCTTAAGCAGGAAAGCGAAAGAAGCGCGGCTACGCGGCGCGGGCGTGCGCGGCCCGCGCCGGCGTGGGAGTGCCGAGTGCCGAGTGCGTGACTGTGCGGCAGGGCAAGAAAACGCTACTGCCGGTTCCCGGGGCGCATTCGGTTGCCGTAACCGTAGCCGTAGCCGTTCGCGCCGGCAGGCGCAGCCCCGCTGGCGCCGGGTAATGCGATATACGGTGCCACGACGATAGGCGGATCGCCGCTCGTAGCGTTCAATTGCTCGGGCGCGGGCAACTGCTGCGCAGGAACCATTTGCGCTCGCGACAACGGGGCGTTTTGCAGGACCAGACCGCTTTTGCCGTCGTGGATGCCCGTCTGCGTATCAAGCACCAAGGGCTGGCCGTCGGCCATCGCCCGCGACGCAACGCCCGCAAGGACCAAACAGGCCGCCGCATAGACGGCCGCGCGCGAACGCGGCGAAAAAGAGAATCGCATGGGACCGTCCGTAAAAGCGCGCGAAGGCGCATACCGAATGGTCGTACCTTAGCGCGCCCCCGGCGTCGGCGCTAGTCGCATCGGTGCCGATCTCGCGCGCGGCCATTGAGCGCCGCACACGAAGCGCCGCATACGACAAAGCCTCGCTAACTACGCGAGGCTTGCAATAATAACGACTTCGCACGGAAGTGCGCGCAAGCGCCCGTCCGGCGCCGCTGGCTTGGCTTACAGCGAGTAGCCGTGCGCTTCGAGCGAACGCAGGCGGCGCTCGAGGTCGACGACGTCGGACGACGATGCCAGATAAGCTTCGCGACGATTGCGCTCGGCCGATTCGAACCAGTTGCTGAGTTTTTCGAGGATGTAGACAAACATGATGTTCTCCAAGGGTCCGGCGATATCCCCGGGCGGACGGCGCACCAGGGATTTCCCGTAAGGGGTTATCCGGATTATAGAGACGTTGGCCGGAATTGCGAGTGAAATGCTCGAATGATGTGCATTCCAGTTCGGAATGGTGCAAGCTCAGTACTGCGTGAGTGCGAAATGCACTGGTTTGGTGCGTTTTGCTACCTGGCCGCTCAGCCGCGCCGGCAATGACTTTGAGCGTCTATGCCACCGTCATCGACATGC
The DNA here is from genome assembly GCA_966212065.1 of uncultured Burkholderiaceae bacterium. GTDB lineage: Bacteria > Pseudomonadota > Gammaproteobacteria > Burkholderiales > Burkholderiaceae > Trinickia. The sequence continues at coordinate 71,636 of CBIHOQ010000019.1, read as the reverse complement.
GCCAGCCCTTCCAGGATCGGGCAGTCGGGGCGCGCATCGCCGTGGCAGTGCTCGGCTAGGTGAGCCAATGTGTCGCGCATTTCCGACAGTTCTGCAATGCGACGTTCGAGGTCGGCCACGTGCTCGAGTGCGATCGCCTTCACTTCCGCGCTCGCGCGCGAGCGGTCTTGCCAAAGGGCAAGAAGCCTGCGGATGTCGTCGATGGGAAAGCCAAAATGACGCGCCTGACGAATGAACCGCAGCGTGTGGACCTCCGGCGCTCCGTAGACCCGGTAGCCGGCATCGGTCCGAGCTTTCGGCGCAAGCAGGCCGACGCTTTCGTAATAGCGGATCATCTTGGCCGTCACGCCGGATTCGCGGGCCGCTTCCCCGATATTCATGGCAATCCCCCTTTTCCCTGACCCATTAACCCGCTAACCCATTAACGGATGGAAGCGTATACCTTCCCATCGCGGGAAGGTATACGCTTCATAAGGGCTGGCCGGACGGGCGGTGCCACGCGGCCGCATCCCAGCCAAGCGTCATTCCAACGTTTTTTAAAGAGGAAACTTAGCAATGGTCGAATTCCAAGTCGAAGGCATGAGCTGTCAGCATTGTGTTAGTGCGGTGACCAAGGCGATCCGCGCGCTCGACGCGGCGGCACAGGTCGAAGTACATCTCGAAGAGGGGCGCGTGCGCGTGCAGTCGAGCGAGAACACCGAGCGGCTCGGCGGCGCCATTGTCGAAGCCGGCTACACCGTGAAAGGCAGCCGCACGATCGTCGATGCCTGACCGGCTGGCCGACACGATGTTCACCGTTGCCGTTGTGGGTGCCTCCGGGCTGCTCGGGCGCGCGCTCGCCCGTGAGTTCCGCGCACGTGCCTGCTGGCGCGTCGTGTCCACGGCGCATCGGCGCGCGGACGGAAATACCGTCGCGCTCGACATTCGCGATGCCACCGCCGTCGCCCTGTTCGTCGATCGCGTTCGACCGGATGCGATCATCATCGCTGCCGCTGAACGCCGGCCCGATGTCTGCGAGCGCGATCCGGCCGCCGCGCGTGCGTTGAACGTCGATGCGGTGCGCACGATCGCATCGGCCGCTCGGCGCTGCGGCGCATGGGTGCTGTCGATCTCGACCGATTACGTGTTCGACGGAAGGGCACCGCCTTATCGCATCGACGATTCGCCCGCCCCGCTCAACGCATACGGACGCAGCAAGCTCGAAGGCGAGCGCGCGCTGATGGAATCGGCCGATCTCGGCTGCGTGCTGAGGCTCCCGCTGTTGTTCGGGCCGATCGTCGAGTGGGCGGAATCGGCCGTGACGAGCCTCGTGCCGGCGATCGTAGCGTCAGCAGTGCCTGGTGGCCCTCCTGCTCCGATGGACGCTTGGGCAACGCGCTATCCGACGTACACGCCCGACGTCGCCGATGTGATTCGCGGCATGCTCGAGCGCCACGCCGAAGGCGAGCCCGTCTGCGGCGTGGCGCAATGGTCCGGCGACGAGCCCATGACGAAGTTCGAGATCGCCTCGCGCATTGCACGCGCGCTCGGTATCGACGCCCGCCTAGAACCCCAAGCCGCGAGCACCGAAGCCACGCCGCGCCCTCGGGACTGCCATCTCGACTCGAGCCGGCTCGAAGCGCTCGGGATCGGCCGGCGGACGCCGTTCGACGCCGCGATTGCCGAAGTGCTGCGAACGTCGCCCTCCCCGGCGCTGCCATGTTGACTGCGGCGGCGTCACGCTCAATGGAAGTTTCGGCTATCCGATTGCAGTCCCCCGAGAAGATGCGACAAATCCACGAGTCGCTTGGCGACGAGATGCCGCACTTCCCCCTGGCACTGCCACACGCCATAGACCGCAAGCAGCGAAGCGCCGAGCACTTCCTTGCGCTGCTTTTCGAGCAGGCTCGGCCAGATGATGACGTTGACGTTGCCCGTTTCGTCCTCGAGTGTCATGAATATCACGCCTTTGGCCGTACCCGGGCGCTGGCGAACCGTCACGATGCCGCAGCCGCGTGCAGGTTGGCCGTTGCGATAGCCGTTCAGCTTCGATGCCGGCATCAGCCTCTGTTTCAATAGGCGCGCGCGCAGCAAGGCAAGCGGATGGCGACGCAGCGTGAGTCCCGCCGAGCGGTAATCGGCCACGATGTTTTGCCCCTCCGTCGGCACGCCGAGCATAGGGGTGTCGTCCGCTTCGAGCGCCGCGGCCAGCATGTCCCGCCCGGGCACGGCGGCCACCGAATGCCACAGCGCTTCGCGCCGATTGCCGACGAGCGTCGATAACGCATTCGCATCGGCGAGCACATGCAGATCCTGTCGATTGAGTTGCGCGCGGCGAGCAAGATCGTGCACGCTCTCGAACGCTCTGACGGCCCGCGCATTTTCGATACGCTCGGCTACGTCTTCTTTCATGCCGCGCAACTGCGATAGGCCGAGGCGCACGGCCGGGCGCGCCGCGCCTTCGATCGGCTCGAGCGCGGCATCCCATCCGCTGATGGTCACGTCGGCCGGCAGCACCTTCACACCATGCCGCTGCGCATCCTGCACAAGCTGAGACGGCGAATAAAAACCCATCGGCTGGCTGTTCAGCAGCGCGGCAAGGAATGCTTCGGGTTCATGACACTTGAGCCAACTGCTCGTATAGACGAGTAGCGCGAAGCTCGCCGCATGGCTCTCGGGAAAGCCGTATTCGCCGAAGCCTTTGATCTGCTCGAAAATCGAATCGGCAAAGCTACGCTCGTACCCGCGCTCGAGCATCCCGCTCACGATGCGCTCGTAGTACTTTTGCAAATTGCCTTTGCGCTTCCATGCCGCCATCGCCCGCCGCAATTCATCGGCTTCGCCTGGGGTGAAACCGGCCGCGACGATCGCGACCTGCATCACCTGCTCCTGAAAAATCGGCACGCCGAGCGTGCGGCCTAAAGCCGCCTTCAAAGCCGCGCTCGGATAAGTCACGGATTCGAGCCCCTGACGCCGGCGTAAATACGGATGCACGGCGCCGCCTTGAATCGGCCCGGGCCGGACGATCGCCACTTCGATCACGAGATCGTAGAACTCCTTTGGCCGCAGGCGCGGCAGCATGCTCATCTGCGCGCGCGATTCGATCTGAAAAACACCGACCGTATCGGCACGTGAAATCATGGCGTATGTCTTTTCATCTTCAGGCGGCACATCCTGCATTTCGAAGCGCTCCCCACGCCGCTCGGAAACGAGATCGAGCGCACGCCGTATCGCCGACAGCATGCCAAGCGCCAAAACGTCTATCTTTAGCAATCCTAACGATTCAAGATCGTCTTTGTCCCATTGAATGACGGAACGATCGGGCATCGCCGCATTCTCTACCGGCACGAGCCGAGTCAGTTTGCCGCGGCTGATGACGAAGCCGCCTGAATGCTGCGATAGATGACGTGGAAAGTTGAGCAGTTGCGCCGCCAGGCGCGCCCAAGCTTGAATCAGCGGCTTGTCGGGATCGAGCCCGGACTCTTCGAAACGTTCGAGTAAATCGCGGCTCGTATCGAACCAATGGTGCGACTTCGCGACGGCATCGACGATCTGCGGATCGACGCCGAGCGCTTTGCCCGTTTCGCGCAATGCGCCGCGCGGACGGTAGGTGGACACCGCCGCCGCAATCGCCGCGCGATGTCGGCCATACTTGCGATAGATGTACTGCATGACGATCTCGCGCCGCTGATGCTCGAAATCGACGTCGATGTCGGGCGGCTCGCCCCGCTCCTTGCTGATGAACCGCTCGAACAGCATGTTGCCGCGCGCGGGATCGACCTCGGTGATGCCGAGGCAATAGCAGACGGCCGAATTGGCGGCCGACCCGCGCCCTTGACATAGGATATTTTGGCTGCGCGCATAACGCACGATGTCGTAGACGGTCAAAAAGTACGGCTCGTAACGCAGTTCCGCAATCAATTCGAGTTCATGCTCGATCTGCTTCTGAACAGCGTGAGCAATACCGGCAGGGAAACGCCGTCGCGCCCCCTCATACGTCTCTTTGCGCAGATATTCGGTAGGCGTGAACCCCGGCGGCACGAGTTCGTCGGGATACTCGTAGCGAAGCTCTTCCAGCGAAAACGTGCATCGCGACAAGATGTTGGTCGTCTCGCGCAGCGTGTCGTCGGGATAAAGATTGACGAGACGCAAACGCGAGCGCAAATGCTGCTCGGCATTGGGCGCAAGCGCGTAGCCGCATTCTTGAACGGGTTTGCCGACGCGAATGGCTGTCATCGTGTCTTGCAGCGGCTTGCGCGAACGTACATGCATGACGACGTGACCAAGCGCAACGACCGGTATGCCCTGGCGATGCGCGACGTGCTCGACCGCACCGCGATGAATGTCGTCCATCGCGCGCTGATGGAGCACGAGCCCCGCCCAAGCGCGGCCGGGAAAGGTTTCGTCGAGCCATTCGAACTGGGCGGCAAGCGCCTCTTCCTTGGCCGGGAAATCGGGCACGAGAATCGCCAAGCAATCGGGCATCCCGCGTAGATGGGCCAATTCGGGCTCCGGGCGGGAGAGGTCGTAGGGCGTCAGGCGATATTCGCCCTTCGGCGCGCGCGTGCGGGCGAGCGTGATGAGCTCCGACAGATTGCCGTACCCCTCCCGATTTTGCGCGAGCAAGATGAGCCCAAACGACGGTGAGCCGTCGGCATGGCGCAGGCGGAAATAGGAGCCGATGACGAGCGGCAGCCCGACCTCCTTCGCAGCCTCATGCGCCCGCACGACGCCCGCGAGCGAGCATTCGTCGGTGATCGCAATGCCTGCGTAGCCAAGCTGTGCCGCACGTGCGACGAGCTCTTGCGCGTGCGACGCGCCATGCAGGAACGTGAAGTTGGAGAAGCAAAAGAGCTCGGCATACGCCGGCAGTCCATTGAAACCGGGAATCATCGCGCGTCATCCGAATAGGCCGTGAAGAAACCAGCGCGGCCCTTCGTCGGCATCGCGGCTGCTGACTCGTTCGCGGTAAATCCAGTAGTGATTTTTGTCGTCGGCCTCGGCGACGAAGTAATCGCGCGTGGCGAGCTGGCCGTCGAACCACCCCGCCTCGATGCGCTCGGCCGGCGAAACGACACGCAGCGGCGATCCGTAAAACGGACGATGCGCTCGCGTAAGCAGGCGTACGGGCGCAGCGAGCATCCAGGTGGGCCGCGGCAGCCCTTCGGGCAGAGTGGCCTTCGTAGCAGGCCCAGTCAGCGTAAGCGGTGCCCAACGATTGGCGACCTCGGGCCGGTGATCGGCAACCGGCGCGGGGCGCAGCACGTTGTCTTCGCCAAGCCGCGCCACCAGCAGCTCGAGCAGGCGCGCATGGCTTTGCGCCGACCCGCCCGGCTCCGGAAAGAGTTGCTCGGCCGGCGGCTCGGCCGCTTCCACCTTCGAAGCATCGAGCTGCACCGCGATCATCGGGGCGGCCAGCTCGATACGGTGCAGCCGCTCCTTGAGCAAGCGCAGCAGATGCGTCTCCTGCCAAGTAGGTTCGCCAAGCGCAATCTCGATCGAGGTAGGCGCTACCGCTTGCCGGCCCCGCTCATGTTCGAGCGAAAGCGTGATAGCCGCCACGGCCAATTGCTTCGCGCAAAGCCAGCCGCACAATTGCACGATCAATCGATGCGCGGCGTGCAAAGCGCCCTCCGCATGCTCGATGCGCTCGGGCAATTCGGTGCGCGCGGAAAACGAGGGCGGCAGCGTGAGCCAATCGAAGAGTTCAGGCGCCGTGCCGAATGCACGATCGAGCGAATCGAGCACGTGCTCGCCGCAGCGGCGCTGCAATCCGGCGCGAGGCAAGCGGCGAACGTCGGCGATCGACGCACAGCCTAGGCCTGCGAGCCAATCGGCGAACGGCCGCGCCTCCGGCACCGCGATCATCGGCAACGGCGCCAAGACGCGTTCGAGCGAGCGCAGCCGTATCACGCGGCGCTGGCCATAGCGTGCCAGCAGCCATGCGCCTTGACCCGTGGGCGCAACGCCGATGCATGCCGTGTAGCCGAGCGCATCGAGGATCGTGCGCGCCTGCCGGCATAAGGCCCTCACCCCACCGAAAAGCCTTAGGCTCGCGCCGACTTCGACAATGACCGTCGCTTCCTCGGCCAGCGCTACATCGGGCGACAACCGCATCAGCGCCACGCCCACTTCGCGTTGCGCCGCAGCCTCGCGCGTGACGTCGCGCTCAATCATTAGCGCATCGGCCGACAACGTGAGTACGCCCCCGCGCTTCATACCGAGACGAATGCCGGCCGCACGCGCCGCCGCATCGGCGATGACAACCTTGTCCTTCTCGAGCACGACGCTGCCGGCCCCAGGATGGCCTGCCCCAGGCTCAGGCTTAGGCTCAGGCAGCCACTTCGGCCGGAATACTTCGAGCGGCAGTTTCGGCAAGTGGACGGCGAGAAAAACGCGCATGGCGAGACAGCAAAACAGGCGTGGGTTGAAGAGGGATCGACAAAGACTCCGTGCACGAGGGCCCTCGTCGCTTGACGATATCGGCCATCAATCCCTCGGCCGACGCCCGCAGGGCCACTCGCAGCGGTGCCGGCGACGCATTTTGCGCAACCGTGAGAGGCCGCACCATCACGAACAGCGTTTCGCCCGACTGCGCCGCCAGATGCAGACGGCGCAGCGACGACGGCTGCGCATGCGACGCCCAAAAAATCAGCGCCCCGCAACTGCCGGCCCGCAGTATTTGCTCGGCCGACCACAATGCATCAGCTGTTTTTGGCGCCTTCACAAGGAATAGGCGATCGAGCGGCAGACCGATGTATCCGAGCCCCAAGCCATTAGGCACTTGAGGCGGCTGCAGCAGGGCGATGGGCCGCTCGCCCAACGCACTGAGCGCGGGCTGCAAGAGCCGCATTTCGCCGATTCCTGTTTGCTGGACGAGCAAATCGACCAGCGCGCCGAGCGGCCAACCGCCACCGGGCAACTCGGCCGACAGCGCCGCATAGCCTGTTTCCACGACACGCGCTCGGCCGCGCGCAAGCTGCGAGGCCCGCCACAGCGAGGGGTGGATATCTTCGGCACGAACGGGAGAAGAAAGGGGAGAAGAAAGCATCGGCAGCCACGAACCCTGTATATCCATACAGTGATATTACACGCAATCACGGAGGGATGAACTGGAACTTTTTATGCGCTTCGGATGGCCCGCAGCTTTCGCGCATGCCACGACCTTTCGTAAAATTTCCCCTCTCTCGTAGCGCATCTGCGCCCTTCACTACGAAATGCCAAGCAGCACGGACTGAATCCCCTCAATAGAATCGTTTGCAGAGACAGCCCGTGCTACCCGCCGGTGCAACCAATCGTTGCCGTCTCTTATGCGCGCCTTATGCGCGCCTCTCACACGCCACCCGGCGCCCTGTATGTCCTGTATGTCTTCCGAAAAACAACGATAGAAAGGAACCTCCATGTCTTACCTCGACGTGGTCGAAGAACGCGAAGATCTGCAACGCGCGTGGGCGCCGGCCCTGCCGGCCCTGCCTGCCCTCTACCCGGCGGCGCCCCTCAAGCCGCGCGCGCCATGCGAGATTCGCTATATCGACGAAATGGACGTCGCTCCGCTTCTGCGCGCCGATGAAACCGGCGATGCGACTTTCATCGCCGCGGAGCTCGGCGCGGCGCGCACCGCCGACGAACGCATCCGCATCATTCGCGGCATTCTCAACATCATCGGCTTCAGCGGCCTCGGCTACGCCGCGCTCAAGCTCGACGAGCACAAGCAGCCCGAGTACGCGTATCTGCTGCGCGACTATCTGTCGACAGACTTGCTGCCGCAATCGCTCGAAGGCGGCTATCTGCTGCGCGATCCGCACCTGCGGCGCGCCTTCGAATCGAGCCGGCCGCATGTGTGGGACATGCGCTCGCTCGTGAATGCGTCGCGCAAGGACGGCATCGATCCGCCGCTGCGCCGCTTCTTCGACGGCATGCGCGAAAACGGGCTTGCGAGCGGACTCGCGTTCAGTCTGCCGATCGCGCGCACCCCGATGCGTGCGCTCATTCTCTTTGCCGGGCCGCCCGAACATTGCGAATGGATCACCGACAGCGTCATCGCGCAGGCGCTCGGGCTCGGGCTCTCGCTGCATCAGCGCTGCGCCGCTTATGTCCAGGCAGTTTGCCGTCAGAACAATGCGAACGCTCTGTCGCAGTTGCAGCAGCGCATCTTGGGCGCTGTCGTCATCGGCATGTCGGACAAGGCGATCGCCATGCGGCTCAATACGACGGTGCACAACGTCGACTATCACCTACGCCAGTTGCGCGAAAAGTTCGGCGCCCGCAATCGCAGCCAGCTCGCCTATCTCGCCGGTAAGACGCAAATGGTCTGAACGAGACTGAACGGTTCGACACAAAAGACGCCCCTCGATGAGCGCGAGCAAACGTCGATGAACGTCAATAAACGTCGATGTCGATGAACGCGAGGGCCGTTTTCTTTCATGTGGGGGCCGCCTCCCCCTCGGCCCAGCGCAACACCGTGGCCACGCGTCCGTATAGCGCGCGTTCGATGTACTGATATTCGCGCACGCTTTCGTAAAGCGTCTCGGCAAGCGACGTGTCCGTTGTCGTCGGCACGAGAAACTCGGCCGCCCATTCGACGATGCGCCGTGCGCTCTCGCCTTCTCCACGCGCGGCAACCCACGGCAGTTTGCCCTTGCCGGCGTAGCAAAGCGCAACCGCGACATTCGCGGAATGGACGACGGCCGACGCGATCTTCACCCTATCCTGCAGCGAATTAAAGACCATCTCGTGCGCCATGCTGCGGCGACGCGAATTCAAATGGGGATCGCCCTCCATCTCCCGATATTCGCGCCGCACCTCCTCGATCGACATCCGGTACCGCTTGAGAAATTCATATTGTTGGTAGACGAAGTCGAGCGCGGCGAATGCGGCGAAGATCAGCGCCGCCCAACCGGCGAGCGACATCAAGAGCTTACCCGTGACGGCCAGAATCGCATCGGGACGCAGGTAGCCGGCCTGCAGCGGCGCATCGAGCGAGCCACGCAGCAGTACCCACAGCGTCGCACACAAGATGATCGTCTTCACGCCCGTTTTCAACAGACCGACAACGCTTTTCATCGAGAACATACGCTGCAGTCCCGCCGCCGGGTTGAGCCGCTCGAAGCTCGGCGAGATACGCGAGAATGCGACGAGCCCACCCGCCTGCGCGAGCGAGACGGCCAGCCCCGCCACGCCGGCGAGCGCCACGATGCCCATACCTAGTGTCAGCCATCCATGTATCGCCAGCGCGATCACGGTCGCGATCGACTGTTGCGGATCGCGCGATGACAACGCCGCGAAGATCGCGTCGAAGAGCCCCCGCAGTGTGTCGACGACACGCGGCGCCTGCGAGCCAAGCGCGGCCAGCACGACGAGAAAGACGAGCGCTGCGCTCACTTCGGCGCTAAACACGATGTCGCCTTTCTTTCGCGCGTCGCGCAAGCGCTTGTCGGTAGGGGCTTGGTCCTTTTCGCTCATTTCGCCTCGGATTTCAGCATTACGGCACTACGGCACCACCCCGGCTCAAAGCATCGATTTCAACAAATCGAGCAGCGCGTTGTCGGGCCCCATGTAGGTATGCAGCGTCGAATAAACGAACGGCAGGAACAGTGCCATCATCAGCACGGCCACCGCGCTTTTCACCGCCTGCGACATCAGAAAGACGTTCAATTGCGGCATGGCGCGGCTCACAAGGCCGAATCCGAGTTCGACCAGCACGAGCACCATGACGACCGGCGCCGCGAGCTTCACGGTCCACATCATGATGCTCGTCGCACCGCGCGCGATGAACGGCAGCAGCGCCGCGCCGAAGTGCGGTGCGAACGAGGCTACCGGCCAGAGCCGATACGATGCGAACAGCGCCGACAACAAGAGGTTCACCCCGCCGCTCGTCACGAACAGCGTGATCGCGAGCAGATTCAGGAAGCCCGCGCAGGGACCGCTTTCATACTGCGCGATGGGATCGAAGAACGACTGGTTGCTCGCGCCCGTCTGGAAATCGATGAGCGCGCCGGCCGTTGCGATGGCCCACATCACCGCGCCGAAGGTATAAGCGAGCAAGATGCCGATGAGCGCCTCTTTTGCCACGAGGCCGACCCACATCAGCGGCGCCAAACCCTGCAACGCGTTCAGATCCATCGAAGGGCCGATGAACAAGATAATGACGGCCATGAACCCGTTTCGTACGAGCCCCGTCAATACCGTAGAGCTGAACGCGGGCACGATCATCATGATCGGCATAACGCGCGGCAGCACTAGAATCGCCGGCCGCGCGGCACGATAGGCGGCATCGAAAGCGTCGGTCGAGAACATCGTCATGCCTCGCGCTCGCCGAGCGGCGCGATGGCGATGCGCAGTGCCGCCTCCTCGGCGCGGCCCTCTTCGGCCGCCTCGGCGCGGTGCGCCGCGGCACGCGCCAGGCGTTCCCCGGTACGCTCCGCCTGCTCTCGCTTGGCGTCCGCCTGCCGCAGCAGTTCGCGCAATGCTTCGAGACGTTCGTCTTCTTCGCGCACGCGCGCTTGCGCCGGCAGCGTACGCTCCCGGGCGGCTGCGATCCGATCGTCGAACAGCGCCCAGTCGATGCCGGCGCCCACCAGTTCGCGCGCCGAACGCGGTTCGGCCATCATCTGCGACGCAAGCGAGCGCCCCGCTTTCAGTTTGGCCGCGATCAACTGCACGACTTCGCCTTCGGCCCGCCGCAAGGCATCGCGCGCGGCTTCGAGCACGGCCTCCTGCCGCCGCACCTGAGCGAGCACGACGTCGCGCCGCATCTCACGAACGCGTGTGAGCTTCGCGATGGTTTTGTCCATACTCGTCCTCGAGGGCCGCCAGCTTTGCCAGCGTCGTGTCATACGGCTCCAGCGCCGCGGGCGATTGGCAGGCAAACTCGCGCAATGCCCCGCGAGCGGCCAGTGCCGCATCGGCCAGCACATCGCTGCCCGCGCGGTATTCGCCGATCTGCACAAGCAGTTCGATCTCCTGATATTTCGCCAGCAACTCCCTCGCACACGCCGCGCGGCGCATGTGAGCCTCGTCGACGACACGTGTCATCACGCGCGAAGCGCTGGACAGCACGTCGATTGCCGGATGATGTCCGGCCTGTGCCAGCTTGCGCGACAGCACGACGTGTCCGTCCAAGATCGAGCGGACTTCTTCGGCGATCGGATCGCTTTCGTCGTCGCCTTCGACGAGCACGGTGTAGAAAGCCGTAATCGAGCCGCGCACGCCCTGTCCGGCGCGCTCGAGCAACTGCGGCAGCACCGAGAAGGTCGACGGCGGAAAGCTGCGCCGCGTCGGCGGCTCGCCCGATGCTAGGCCGACTTCTCGCTGCGCGCGCGCGAAGCGCGTCAACGAATCGACGAGCAGCAAGACGCGCAGTCCCTTGTCGCGAAAGTATTCGGCTACCGCCGTCGCCACATAGGCCGACTTGACGCGCTCCATGGCGGGGCGGTCGGAGGTGGACACGACGAGCACGGTGCGTGCGAGCGCTTCGGGCGACAAATTGTGCTCGATGAATTCGCGCACCTCGCGCCCGCGCTCGCCGATCAGCCCCACGACGGCCACGTCGCAACTCGCACCGCGCGCAATCATGCCAAGCAGCGTGCTCTTGCCCACACCGGCCGGCGCGAAAATACCGACGCGCTGGCCGATCCCGGTCGTCAGAAACGCGTCGATCGCACGCACGCCCGTCGGCAGCGGCTCGTCGATGAGCGTGCGATCGAGCGCCCCGACCGGTTCGGCGAAAGCACTCGCGCGCACGCCGCCCTTGATCGGCCCGCGATTGTCGAGCGGTTCGCCCAAACCGTTCAGCACGCGACCAAGCAACGCATCGCCGACTTCGAAAGCATGCGCATGCCCCGTCGGCAACACCTCGGTCGCGCTAGATAAACCCGCGAGACTGCCGAGCGGCGTCAGTACAGCGGTTTGCCGCGAGAATCCGACGACTTCGGCAAACATCGGCGCAAGCCCCGGGGTATGCAACTCGCACACTTCGCCGAGTCGTGCGTGAATGCCCGAGGCGTGGATCAAGAGGCCGGCCGTCTGCGTCACGCGGCCGCGCATGCGCAGCGGATTGACCCCGTCGAGCGCCTTGGCGAATGCATCGCCGTTCGTATCGCCACGCAGTTGCGCGAACAGCGCGTCGCGCCAGTTAGCGTTGGTCTCCGAGTCCGAGTCCGATCCCGAGCCCGAGTCCGAATCCGAGTCCGATTCGCTCATGCTTGCCTCCGTGCGCCGATGGCGGACCGAATCGCATCGATCTGCGTCGACAGCCTCGCATCGATGCTGCCGGCCGGCGTCTCGACGATGCAGTCGCGATTGTCGAGCGATGCGTCGGCAACGACGCGCACGGCCTGCGCACGCATCGCGGCAGCGTCGGCATGCGCGTGTGCCTCGTTGGCCATCGCCTCTCGATGATTGGCCACGGCCTGTTTCATCGCCTCAACGGAATCCGGCGCGACGCGCACGACGAGAAACGCCTCGTCGTGGACGAAAGCGTCGATGCGCTTGAGCGCGAGCTCGAAGATGCGTTCGCGCGCGAACTCGCCGACGAGCTCGCGCAGCCCGCGCACGACCATGTCGGCCATCTTCCGCCGCGATAGCGCCAACGCGTGCGCCGTATCGAGTGTCGCCGAGAAAGCGCGCTCGGCACCCTCTCGCTCGCCACGCGCAAATCCTTCGTCGTAACCTTGGCGCAGCACCTGCTCCTTGCGCGCTTGCGCATCGGCGACGATGCGCTCGGCTTCCTTCTTGGCGGTATTGACGATCGAATTCGCATCGAGCAACGCCGAATACTCGTGCTCCTTCAGCACGCGGCGCTCCGATAGCATCTGCAGATTTTCGCCGGTGATCAAAAAAGCCAGTCCCATGTTCGCAGCCTCTCGGGAATAAGGCATAGAAATAGCAGCTCGGCGAGTTCCGCCCGCTGCGCGTCGCCCAGCCGGTAAGGGGGCTGCACGTCGGCGATACGCGGCAGCTTCAGACGCGTGCGGGCAAACACCGGCACGCCCGCCGGCGCGATGAAATCGAGCAGCAACCGTGCGCCGCGCGCGCCGATCTTCTGCACGACGAGTTTCGGATAGCGGCGCATCGGCTCGAGCGTCTCGCTGACGGCGTCGAACGGCGGCGTCTCTTTGCGCACGAACGACATCATCTCCGGACCGAAGCGCAGTTGCAGCGCCTTTTCGACACCGCGGGTCACCTCGCCGCTGCCCAGCCACGACTTGTGCAGGCACAGCCCGCATAGGTGCGCGAGGTGCTCGAATGCTTCACGCGGCAACAGCGCAAGCCGCTTGTCGCGCGATCCGAAATCGTAATCGGCAGGCAGCGCACCCGTGGCGTCTTCTTGCAATCCGACTTGAGCGAGCAGCGCACGCGCGAGCACGCGCCTGCCGCGCTCGCCGAAGCGAGCGATCTCGTTCCACGGCGCGGGCCAAATACCCATCGGCCAACTCGGATCGACATAGTGGTCCGGATGCAGGTTGAAATCGGCCACGAGCCGTGCGAAACGGCCCCGATTCTCGGGAGCACGCCACAGTTCGTGTGCGTCCTCGCTGGGATCGGCCTGCGGATCCTCGTCAACCCGCATGGGTATGCTCTTGCGCCATGCCGCCGGCCGCCGATGCGCGCCCCATGAGCTTGTATTGCCCGCGGCGCAGGAAAAACACCGTCAACGCAATCACCGTCGAGAGCACGAGCAGCAGCGCAATCAACGAGAGCGCACCGGCAAACGGTCCAACCTGAAAGCCTTGGGGACGATCGTTTTCCTTCGGCGGCGCGGCCTGCAAGAACAGCGACACGTTGTCGTACGACAGGCCTTCGATGCTGTGCGCGACGAGATCCTTAACCATCGGCGCCATCATCTTCAAATCAATGCCGGGGCGATATTTGACGTAGACCGATGCCGAGGATGGCTTGATCTTGTCCGACAGCGGATCGTTCTCGGGAATCACGATCTGCACGTGCGCGACGATAACGCCGTTGACGTCGAGCAGCGTCCGCTCGAGTTCTTGCTCGGCCCCGTAGATATAGCGGATACGCTCCTCGGCCGGCGTGGAAACGAGCCCTTGCTTGCGAAAGATCTCGCCCAGATTCTGCGTGGGCGGACGCGGCAGGCCAACGGCCTTCAACGCGTTCAGCGCAGCCGGCACGGACGAACCCTCGACGAGCAGTTCCCAACCGTGATCGGGCACTTCCGATTTCGATGCGCTGATGCCGGCGTTCGACAGCGCCGCGATCATTTCGTTGGCCGACGTTTCCGTCAGGTCCATATAGAGTTCCTGCTGACAGCCAGCCAGCAGCAGGGCGCAAGCGAGCACAACGCATGCGCGCAGCAGCGTTTTCATAGGTATTTCCTAACCTGATGCGCCCCGCCATGCGTCGTGCGCACGCGTTGCGCGATAACCGGCTACTCGGCGTTGTTCTTCAGTAGCGAGTGCGTGACGCCGTTCGAGGCATCGGCCATCGCCATGCTGAACTGATACTGCTGCATCGTCACCGATGTAGTCAGGGTGAAATCGGTCAGCCGCACCATCGTCATCATCGGATCGCTCGGGTCGATCAGCGCAGCCGGATGTTCCATCTGCGACATCGCCGCTTCGTAGCGCGAATCGAGTGCCGCCGTTTCCTTGCGCATGTTCGTCACCATCGCGTCGATGCTATGCGTCTCGTGCGCGCGATGCATATGGACTGCGCCGGCAGGCGCGGGTTCGGTCGCTTGAGTTTGGGCGCCCATATGCGCATCGAATGCGCTCGCTTGCGCGCTTTCCGCGTCTTTCGCCGGTGCAGCCGGCATTGCATGAGCCGCAGCCTGGGCTGCGCTCACGCCATTCGATCCTTTCACCTCCGACAACGGGACGGCCGGAACGGCTGGGACGGTCATGTGAACCTCGCTGATGATCGGTAAATACGCCGAAACTCGGGTACAGGGTGCCGCTTTCGCGGCGCCCTGACCTTCTACGCGGGTGCCGATCCGTTACCTCACGAAACGTGCGCGCCGCGCTGCAAGTTTTGACAAGCCGTGTCGATCGTGCTGCTCTCGCCTTGCCGCGAGGACATCACCGTCTTGCACATGTCTTGCGTGTTGCTGACCTTCATCGACTCGACTTGAAATTGCTCTTCCTGGAGTTGGAACTGCTCCATTTCCTTTTGCATATCGCCGGAATTGATGCTGACGGACCCTGCCATTTCTGCTCTCCTTTGCGGTGAGATGTCGCTGCCCCGGTTCGGGGATGTCGAACTTCAACAAACTCAACAAACGCGCGTTGCCGCGCTTGCTTGCTCATGAGAAGCGCATGCGCCTCGCATGAACCCCTGCTCGCGCGCGGCGCCCCGATACGGGCTCCGCCTTGCGAAAACTAGCTCGGCGGCGCCGCGACGAAATCGTGCGCGACCGCCGAACTCACATCGAGGAAAAACCGATCCGGCCCACGCGCGAAAATCACGCGGTCCGTGCCGATCTGACGCACTTCGAGCCCGCCCGGCAAACGCGACCCTTCGAAGTACCGGGCGCCGTCGGACGTCTCGATGAAACGCGTGCCGAGCCCGTCGTCGTAGACGCCGACGATATCGGGCACGTCGCCTGCCATCGGCGGGGCCGCCTTTTTCGGTGCAGCCGGCGCCCCCGCATAGGCCACGTGATCGATCACTTGTAATGCCGGCCGCGCATCCTTCGCGTAGTTGGCGACGCGCTGCTGCAAAGCGCGGCCGCCCGAGCCGCCGACGAGCAGCGTGCCGTGTCCGCCGTAGGTCACCGTCAGCGGCGTATCGCTGAAATAAAGCCGCGCCGAACCGAGCAGTTCGTCGATGACGTAGACGTCGCCCACCGTCGCTTGCGGAAACGTCTGCACGATGCGCTGCAGACGGTCTCGATCCGATAGCGTGTTCACGTAGCCCGATACGACGAAGCCCGTGCTCGTCGGCTTCACGGTCAACTCCGGATAATCGTGCAGCGCCGCCGCGACCTCCCGCATGCGCTCGGTCGCGCTCGCCTGAAACCAGAACGGATCGGTCGCGCCGATCGCGAGATAGGCGCCGCCGGCCAGCACGAGCACGCCCCACAGCACGGCGAGCCCGCCAATGAAACGCCGGCTGGCGATCCACGCGGCCCACGGCGCCGCCGCCCACCGGGCGAGCCAGCCCGCTGCCGGCTGCGATTGCGCGACGGCGCCTTGAGCGCGCGGCTCCGCCGACGGCACGATCCCGAGCCTCAACGCGCCGATCTCGACGACATCGCCGTGCCGCAACGCGCGCCGCGTCGTATCGAGCGGCGCGCCGTTGAGCGTCGCCTCACCGCCGCCGACGTTTTGCACCGACACCGCGATTTGTCCGACCGACAAGCGCAGCTGCCGCGGCGCGATCTCGCGATCGGGCACGATCACGTCGCACTGCGCGGCCGACCCCACCCAGTTGTCGCCGAGCTTGAGCGCCAGCGTGCGGCCGTAGAGCGGCCCGCTCAAGAACGACAGACTCCAGGGCGCCTTCGTCGAAGACGCCGCGGCTTGCTTGGATGCGGACGTCGCCTCGTCGCTCATTCAGTGCTCCCAGACGTGCGCCGGCAGCGCCGACGACGCGACTTGCGCTGCTGCCGCGTCAGCAGCCGGCTCGGACGAAACCGCCGGCGCGGATTCGGGGGCCGAGCTTGAAGGCGGCGCGGACGGCGACATCGAAGGCGGCGGCGTCTTTCCTGGCGGCGTCGGCGGCACCGCGCTCGGCGGTACGACCAGCGGCGCACCGGGCTTGGGTATCGACGCACCGGAATTGAACGGCTGTCCGGGCAGCGGCGGCTCTTCACCGAGCGGCGGGCCGCTCGGATCGAAGGCGCTCGCCGTCTGCACGACGCGCGGCGTCAGCAGATAGAAGCGATCGGTGCGCGACCCATCCTTCTTCGTGTACTTGAATAGGTTGCCGATCCAAGGGATGTCCGAAATCCACGGAATGCCGGTCTTGCTGTTCGTTACCGTATCGTTGTTGAAGCCCGCGATGAGCAGGCTCTTGCCCTCGTCGACCATGGCCTTCGTGACGATGTTGCGCTCGATGACAGCCGGCACCTGCGTGACCGTCAGCGTGCTGTTGAGCTGCCCGTCGTCGATATCGATCGACATCATGACGCCGGGCTTGCCCGAATCGTCGACGATGCGCGGCGTGACCTTTACGCTCGTGCCCGTCGTAATGCCATAGAGTGAAGAGTCCTGATAGCCGGCCACCTGCACGTAAAACTCGGTCAGGTTTTCGAGAATCGCCTCGTTGTTGTCGAGCGTCAGAATCAACGGCTTGGACTGCGTTTTCGCATGCCCTGTCTGCTGCAGCAAGTTGATGCGCGAGAGCAGATAGTTGCGCATCGCCCCGCCGATCGAAGCGGTCAGCGCCAAGCCGATCGGCGTCGTCGCACCGGTTTGGCCGGCCTCGCTGTTGCCCGTGTCGAACGTGAGCGGCGGATTGGCCCCGTTGCCGAATTGGAAATCCCCGTTCGGGGTATGCAGCCGCCAATCGACGCCGAACGAGTCGAGCGCACTCTCGTCGATGTCGATGATCGTGAGCCCGACTTCGATGAGCCGCGGCCGTGCATCGAGCGACGAAATCAACTGCGCGTACTGCGGCATGTGCTCGGGCACGTCGCGCACGATAACCGCGTTCGTGCCGGCATCGGCTACGATCTGCGGCAGCGAGATCGTCGTCTGCCCTGGAGCCATGGCCGAATCGGACGCCGGCGCGGCTGTCCCCGGCGCTTCGTAGCCCGCCGCGGCGCCCAGGTTCAGCTTCGGCACGTTCACGGTGTCGCCCGAGGACAGCTTCACTTGTCGCGTCGCGCCGCCTAGCCGCGCGCCGTAACCGAGCCCGCCCTTGTTGTCGTCGTTCTTGCCGAACAGCCGGGTCAGCGTCGTCGCCACGCCCGGAATCGTTACTTCCTTGCCGGCGCGATTCACCTGGAAATCGGTCGCGTACGCGTAACGCAGCGGAAAGGCGCGAATCTCCGCGCGATCGAGCCCGCGGCTCGGATCGGTGATCGTCGAAATCGCCTGCCGTACGAGTTCGACATAGCGTTGCGGACCCGACACGTAGATCGTGTTTTCTCGATCGCTGATGATGAGCGGAAAGCGCCTGTCCGGAATCCGCATCGCTTCGAGCGTACGCGAAAGTTCCCCCGCACTCCCCTTCGGGATCGGAAACACCTGCGTCTGTCCGTCTTCCGCGCGGTCGATATAAAGCAGCGACCCGTCGAAGTAGTACGTGAGCCCGTAGGTCGCGCAGACGCTGCGCAAGGTCGCGAGCGGCGAGCCCGAGAAGTGGCCGCTGATCGTGCCGTCGACCTTAGGATCGATGACGGCCGTGATGCCCTGAGCCGACGCGAGTTCGCGAATGAAGTCGGAGACCTTCTTGCCGTCGGCGACGATCGTATAGGGGCGGTCGCGCCACTGTAATTCGGCCGCCTGCGCGTGGCGCGGTGCGCCGAACATGCCTGCGAGCGAGAGCGCGAGCGCACCGAGGGCGAGCCATGACAGAGACGATGCATCGCGCAGGCGAGCAGTAGGGTCGCGTCGTGCGCGACGGGAAGGCGAAGGCATCGGGATGCTCAAAACAACCTCGCGAGGGACTGCTGGCCGAACAACAAAACCGAGCGCCCGATCCAACCGCTCGTCACGATGATCGCCACCATCACCGCAATCATGCGGGCAGCGAGGCCGATCGTTTGGTCCTGCAGTTGCGTCACGGCTTGAGCGAGCGCGACCACGAGCGCCGTACCGGCCGCGACGAGCACGATCGGCAGCGACAGCATCAGCACCAGCAGCAGCGCCTGCCGCGTAATCTCCAATATCGTTTCTGTAGTCATGCGATGGTCCTTTGCCTCGCGGCGGTACCGTTTTTCACGAAGCCATCGCCGAGTTCGTCACCCAGCCGATGGTGCGCAACTGCACGTCCTCCTCCAGCTCCTGATACGACAGCACCGGCAAGTCGGGCAATACGGCAGCGAGCGTCGTACGCACGTAACGCCGCACGTTCAATGACACAACGACGGCCGTGCGCACGGTCGTCGCCCGCTTACGCGGCATGCCCGCGTTCGACGCGCTTTGATGGCCGTGGAAAATCTTGCGCACCTGCTCGCACACGTCGTCCTTGATCGCTCGGTCGAGACCGAGCACATTGCCCTGCTTCGTGCGCAGCACGGCTTGCTCGAAGCGTTCCTGCAAGAGTGGCTCGAATAGAATCACGTCGAGCTTGCGTGCATTCCCGACATGGCGATCGGTAATCATGCGGCGCAGATCGACGCGCACGAGTTCGACGAGGGCGATCGTGTCGTCCGGCTCTTTCGGCGCCCACGTGATCATGCTTTCGAAGATGATGCGTAAATTGCGAATGGGAATGTCTTCGAGCAGCAGGCGCCGCAGCACTTCCGTCACGCGCTGCAGCGGCACAAGGCGCATCAGCTCCGCAACGAGTTCGGCATAGTCGCGCCGCACGAGCCGAATCAAATGCTGCGCTTCCTGGATGCCGATCAGCGCTGCCGCATGCTTGCGCACCTCGCTCTCCACATGCCGCGCCAGCACCTCTTCGGCACGCAAGCCGGCGAGGCGGCCCACTTTCGTGTCGCCGGCCCAGTTGTGTTTGCCGCGGGCCGGCGCGCCATCGTGGCGCTCGGGCTCGGCCGCCCGCACATCGAGCGGCAACCACACGGGTTGAACGAACGGGCCGAACGGCTCCCCAGGCGTGCGCTCGACGCTCTCCGGCAGCGCCGTCGCACCGTCCCACAACAGCCGATTCGTCCGCAATTGCCCTTCCGAGGCGAGCACATCCTGCACGAACACCTGGTAGCTGTTTTCGGGCAGTACCGCGTCGAAACCGACATGCACGCGCGGAAAGATCGGGCCCACGTCGGCATCGACACTTGTCTTCGCGACAGCCAACGCTTCCTGTAGCCGAACGAGATTCAGATGCGGCGACAAAGCTCGGGCCAGCGTGACGGCAAGCGGGGACGTCACCCCCGAGGTATGCGGGCCACCCTCCGTCTCGCGTTCGCCCGCTAGCGGCTCGGCCAGCGTAATGAGCTTGAGCGGCGGCATCGTCTTGCGCCGGCGCAGCAGCAACGCGCCTCCGCCGCCTGTCGCCAGCGCGAGCAACAGGAACGACCACGCCGGAAAGCCGGGCACGAACGCGAACCCCAGCAGCACAGCCGATGCGATCAGCAACGCCCGCGGATGCGCGGTGACTTGCTTACCGATCTGCTCGCCAAGTTGCGCGTCGCTCGAGTCGCGCGTGGCGACGCGCGTGGTCACGACACCCGCCGCGATCGAGACGAGCAGCGACGGAATCTGCGCCGACATGCCGTCGCCGACCGTCAGGATCGCGTAGCGATGCAGCGCGTCGGACACGCTCATGTCTTTCATGATCGTGCCGACGGCGATGCCCGCGAGAATGTTCACGAACGCGATAACGGTGCCGGCAATCGCATCACCCTTGACGAACTTCATCGCGCCGTCCATCGCGCCATGCAGTTGGGATTCTTGCTCGAGCCGCTCGCGCCGAAGCTTCGCCTCTTCCGAGCTGATGATGCCCGCACGCAGATCCGCGTCGATGCTCATCTGCTTGCCGGGCATGGCGTCGAGCGAGAAACGCGCGCCCACTTCGGCCACGCGCTCGGAGCCCTTGGCGATGACGATGAACTGCACGATCGCGATCACGAGGAACACCACCCCGCCGACAACGAAATTGTTGCCGACGACGAGCCGCCCGAACGCGTCGATGATGTGCCCCGCATTGGCGTTGAGCAGGATCAGCTTGCACGAGGCGATGTTCAGCGACAGACGCAACAGCGTCGTGAACAACAGCATGGCCGGAAACGACGAAAAGCTCAGTGCGGAAGGCAGGTACGTCGACACTGTCAGCAGCACGATGCTGATGGCGAGATTGAGGGAAATGAGCGCATCCATCGCCGCCGTGGGCAACGGCAGTACGAATAGCGAAACGACGATCGCCATGAACGCGGCCAGCGCGAGATCGTAGGGCCGCACGGGGCGACGCACATCGTCGGCGCCCCCGCTGCCCGGCCACCAGTCCTTCATTTGCTTTCTAAGCGCCGCCACCGACATGAAGCCCTCGCTCGAATAAACGCCGATGCGGAAAACGGATTCCGCGACGAAAAGTGTAAAAGCGAGGGGTGTGCGGCTCAACCGTGAAACTCGTAGTAAATCGCGCATCAGGTACGACATCAGCTCAAAACACTACTGAACAGTGCAGTTCCTGGGCCTATGCCCACGCGGCTATAGTCGAAAACCATAAGGCGGCGCTCGACCACTCGTAGCGCCGGTCACGAGATGGAGGACTGCATGACGAACCCCGAGGCGCGCAAGCGCCTGCCGAAAAGAAGCAACGAACGAGCGCTACGGCACGCGATCGACTTCATTGAAGTCGCCGACTGTCAACTCGTAGTGAGCAAGCACGCCGGGCGCTCCGGCGATTCGCACGGCAGCGACCGCGTCTCCGAAATCGCAACCGATCTCGCCGCGGCGCATTCCGCGCACGAGCGCAAGCAGCTCTTGCGCATCGCCTTGCGCACGATCGGCTTCGACTGGTTCTGCTACTGCCGCCTCACGCGGCTCGGCGCGATGGTCAATCGTGCACGCTACTTCGATCTATGCTCGCCGCCCGGCTGGGCGCAGCGCTACGTCGATCAGCGTTACTTCGACATCGATCCGCGCATGGCATTCGCGTGCCGCCACGACTGGCCCCTCGTCTGGGATCACGAGACGCTCGCCGCCGATCGCGCGATCACGCCCGAGCCGAACGAGCGCCTAAGCCGCTTCCTCGAAGACGCTAACGCCTGCGGCACACGCAGCGGCATCGCATTCGGACTCGTCGATCCGGGCAGCCTCGAGCACAGCGTGATGATCTTCAGCTCCGTCAACACGACGAGCGATTGGATCAACGACCGCGTGGTCGGCCAGGCCTATGCGCTCGGGCTCGGCATCCAGGCGTTCTTGGGCGAGCAAATGGCGTCGATGACGCAAACGCCCACGCTGTCCGATCTGCAGCGGCGCATCCTGAACTTCACGGCAAGCGGTCTCAGCGATCGCGAAATCGCCGAGCAGTTGAACATGTCGCGCAGCAATGTCGACTACCACATGCGGCAGATCCGCAAGAAATACGGCGTGCTCAACCGCGTGCAGCTCGCGTATCTCGCGGGCCGGCTGTTCGTCGTCTGAGCTCCATGTACGCCACTCCGGCGAGCACATCGCCCCCACCGGCGAGTGCGCCGCGCGCCGCCTCCCCGCCGCTCGCGTCTGTCGGCGGGCAACCGCTCGGCAGCGCGGCGAGCCTGCCACATGTCAGCCCGCTCGCCGCGCATGCGCTCAACCGAGCGTATGCCTGGCCGAAGCCGTTCGTGCTCGCGCTTGCGCGCGGCAGCTATGAACTGCGCTGGCTCGCCGATGCGCAGCTCGTCGCGCCCGGGCATGTCTATACGTTTCGCTTTGGCCCGGCCGTAGGCCGGTTCGTGCTCGATGCGATCGGCGAGCACGAACTCATCGGCGATGCGGCGAGGGACACCGTACCGGCTGAGATTCGCTGTGCGCTGATCGCCGACGCCCTCTCGCCGGTCATCGACGCGCTCGAGGCAAGCACTCGCCGGCGCGTCGAGCTCGACGTCGCACCGGACGGCGCGCAGCCGCACAAGGACGAACTCATGCGAGCGCGCGACGCGCTGCGCTTTCGCGTCACGCGGCCGGGTAGCGAATGGTGTTGTCACGGCGCCTTGCGTTTCGAAGAAGAACGGTTCTTGGGTCTCGCCTGCCCCGAGGAGCCGCCGCCCCCGAAGCTCGAGGCTACCGATTTCGACGCGCTGCCGATCGCGCTGCGCTTTGCCGTCGGCTCGACGATGCTGAGCGTGGGCGAACTGCGCTCGATCGCACCAGGCGACATCATCGGCATCGAACGCTGGCAGGCGTTCGGTCAAGCGCTGCGCTGCATCGCGACGACGAGCGACGGACACGTGACCGTCTTGGCGAAAGCCGTCGGCGCGCGCATCGTCATCGACTCTATCGAGGAGAATCCTGTGACGTCATCCACGCGGCCCACCGCGCAGGCCGGGGGCGCCGAGCCGGCGGCAGCGGGCACACCCGCAGCCGGCGGCGCGCCGCCCGCCGAGCCCACGCTAGCCCATCTCGATGCACTCGAAGTCAGGGTGACGTTCGAACTCGAGGAGCGATCCATCCCGCTTGCGGAACTGAAGGCGCTCAAGAGCGGCTACGTGATCGAGCTCGATCAGCCGCTCAACCAAAGCACTGTTCATATACGCGCGAACGGCGCGCTCGTCGGCCAGGGCCATCTGATCGCCGTCGGCAATAAACTCGGCGTGCGCGTGTCGCGTTTTTCGGAGACCGGCAATGAGTAACATGCCGAGTCCCGTCACGATGATCTTCTTGATCGTCGCGCTCGGCACGATTCCGTTTGCCGCGCTGATGGTCACGAGCTACACGAAGCTCGTCGTCGTCCTCGGTCTTTTACGCACCGCGCTCGGCGTGCAGCAGGTCCCGCCGAACATCGTGCTGAACGGCATCGCGCTGATTTTGACGATCTACATCATGGCACCCGTCGCAGGCAGCATCGCCGATACCCTGCAGCAGGATCACGTGACGATCGGCGGCTCCTTGAGTGTCGACGACGTCTTATCGATCGGCCAAGCCATCTCGCCACCGCTCAAGAAATTTCTCTCGCAGCATACGGCGCCCGGCGAGCGCAACTTCTTCATGCGCTCGGCTACGGCCATCTGGCCCGCGGAGCGCGTGCAGACGCTCAAATCCGACGATCTGATGGTGCTCGTGCCGAGCTTCATGCTCTCCGAGCTCACGCGCGCATTCCAGATCGGGTTCGTGATCTACGTCGTATTCGTCGTCACCGATCTCATCGTCGCGAACGTCCTGCTCGCGCTCGGGATGCAGATGATTTCGCCCACGACCATTTCGATCCCGTTCAAGCTGCTGCTGTTCGTCATGCTCGACGGCTGGTCGCTGCTCGTGCACGGGCTCGTGTTGTCGTATCGCTGAGCGGCGGACCAGCCATGCGCCGAACATTCGCAGCCGCCCTCGTCGCCCTGCTGATGGGCTTGCGCGCAGGCGCCGCGCGCGCGGACGATTTCTTGACGCTCGCCGCGCGCTGCGCGCCGCGGGTCGACGCTCATACGCTCGCCGCGCTCGTCAGCGTCGAATCCGGCTACAACCCCTATGCGATCGGGGTCGTAGGCGCGCGCCTCGTACGGCAGCCGGCGTCGCTCGACGAAGCGCTGGCGACCGTCGGCAATCTCACGCGGCTCGGCTACAACTTCAGCCTCGGGCTCGGGCAAGTCAACCGCTATAACCTGACGCGCTTTGGCGAAACGACGACCTCGATCTTCGACCCGTGCGCGAACCTGCGCGTGGCCGCATCGATCCTCTCCGAATGCTTCGCACGCGCGGTGCGCATCGAAGCGGACGAACAATACGCGTTGCGTAAAGCGCTATCGTGCTATTACAGCGGCAATTTTTCGACGGGATTCACGGCGGGCTATGTCGAACGTGTCGTCGCACATGCGTTGGACGATGGCCATCATGAAGTGGCGCCGATCCCGCTCGCGCCCGGCGCAGTACCGCCCGCCGCGCCGCCGTCCACCCCTGCCCCCGCGCAAGGCGGGCATGCACGCCTGAGCCCTCGGGCAACACGCGGCCCGCACGCGTCGCGCTGTGCGCCCGGCATCGTCGTGCTCTCCGATTGCAATGGCGACGGCGACGGCCTTCCGCGCAACGGCGCGGTCAAGATCCTCCGGTGAGGCACCGAGGCACCGAGCCCTTCATGCGGGCGCGCAAGCGGGCTTGCCTGCGCGATACTCGGCGGCCTGGCGCTCGAACGATCGACGAACGCTCATTCGAGCGCCAGGCCGCCGACGAGAAACGCGAGATGCGTGCGATTGGCCGCACCGTATCGGCGACGCAGCAGCCGCAGGTGATAGTCGACGTTGTGCGGCGTGGTCAGCAGACGCGCTGCAATCTGCTTATCCGAAAGCCCAGCCACGACGCACGCAAGAATGCGGGCCTGCATCTCCGACAGCGGCTCTTGCGCCGCAGCATCGCGCACGCTTTCGCCTATCGCCGAGTGCCTGTGATCGGAAGCGAAGCGATGCAGCGACAACCCGAACGTGAGCGCCTGCGCGAGCACGTTCTCGCCGATCCAATCGGCGTTCGCCCGGCTGGCGGCGAGGCTGACGACGGCGCGCACGCCGCCCTGCACCGTAGGAATGCCGAACATGACACCGCTTTGAATCCCTTCGCGCTCGAGTGCCGGAAACAGCCCTCGCATCGCTTCGGGCGCACCGTCTCGGCGCCAAGCGCGCAGCAGCCAGTCGAAGTCCCAGACAAGCGGGACGTTCGATGCGCGGACGGCCGCGAGCCGCGGATCGTAAGCGCAAAAATCGCGTTCGAAATAGCCGCAGCCGAAGTGATGCGGGGCCGTCTCGTCGAGCGACCAAGCTTGTGCCCGCAAGTGTCCGGGACCGCGCGTGCCGACCCTCGCATAGGCCAGCGAATGGAAGCCCATCACATGCAGCAATGCCCGCAGCATGCGCGTGCGCTCCTCAGGATCGTCGGTCGCGATCAATTGCGCCGCGATCTGCATTTCGGTGCCCGGCGCAGCGGTTTGCCGGGCAGCCACGCGCACGGAGCCGGAGCGCACCGCTTCGGCCGCCGCGTCGCGCGCGCAGACGCGTCGTGCTCCGGGCCTTTTGCCTGCGCTGCGGCGTGCGCGCGCCGCAATAGGCATCGCGGCGGGCGATGACCCGATACTCCAACTAATCGTTCTCGTATCCATTTCCCTGGCCGGTGACTCGTTTGAACGCCTCGCCGATCGCGCGCACTGAGGCGTCGAGCAGCGTCGTTAAACGACTGTAACGGCCGATACGGCACGCCGATATTCGAATTCGTCGTGCGGGTATAGCAAAGCGACATACGGAAGCGCGCGTTTTTTACGCGAGCGAACGGCAAGAAAACTCAATGAGGGCGAGGCGCTGTCAGGCGAGGCCAACCTTGTGTTCGCTGACGATCGCCCCGAGCGCGTCGCGCAGCTCGCCGGCCGCCGACACGACGCTGCGCATCAGCGATTCGGCGAACGGGCCGCCAAGCGTCTTGCTGGTCCCGAGCAATTTGACCTCGAACTCGAGTTCGGGCGAAAGCAGATAGGCATGCAACTCGCCGGGCCCGCCGGCCACGGCTGTAAAGGTGTCGAGCAGTGCGAAACCGATGCCTTGCGTGACGAGCGCGCGGGCGATAGCGTAGGTCTGCACGACGATATTGGCATGCAAGCCAAGGCTCGCATGCTGCAGCCGCTGGCCGATGATCGAGCCAAGCGGCGTGCCGTCGTGCAAGCCAATGAAAAGGCGGTCCGACAGGTAGCCCAGTTCGCTGAGCGGCGCATTCTGGCGCAGCAGCGGCGGCCAGCCGGGCGGCGTGGCAAGCACCATCTGCCCCGTCGACAGCACGCGCTCTTCGATGCCGGGCACGGCGGGCGGCGACAGGCAAATGCCGAGATCGACAGCGCCCGCGCGCAGCGCCGCGAGCACTTCGTTGGTATGCAACGTTGCCAGTTCGAACGCTGCATCGGGGTGCGCCGCAAGCATGCGCTCGATCGCTCGCGGCAGCACGCTGTTCGCGAGGCTCGGCGTCACGGCCAAGCGCAGCGGTGCGCCGCCCCGACGGCGCACCGACGCCGACGTATAGCGCAGCTTTTCGATCGCGGCGAACACGTGTTCGATATCGGGGTAAATCGTAAGCAAGTCGTCAGTCGGCACGAGTCTACCGCGCACGCGCTCGAAGAACTTGAATCCCGCTTGCTGTTCCGCGTGTTGAAGCGTGCGCGAGACGACGGGCTGGGATACGTGCAGGAGATCGCCGGCGCCGCTGATCGAGCCCGTGATCATGATCGCTCTGAGCACTTCGATATGGCGAAGCCGCATGGGGAAAGACGTCGTCGTGCGAAGCCGAAGTCAATGGAGAAGGTGCATCTTACCTGCCGGGCGCCGTGATAGGTGTACCTCTTACCGAAGCCGTTTGATTTCGGCCCGGCGCGGAGCAAGCATATCGCAGTTTCGTAGTCATTCGCGGTTGGACCGTGCAAAACCCTAGGCCGACTACTGGTTCGACAGTCGCACGAACGGCCTCGCCGCTGGGATACTGTTCGCTCACTCGGCGTGCGGGGGCGCGCTTTTTCCGGAGTAGGGATATGAGTCAGTACGGCACGAACGATACAGACACCGATCTTTCGAACTTCCAGGTTTTCGGCGATGCCGATCTCGACAGCGCCGCCGATGTGCCCCTCGACTACGAAACGCCCGACGGGCAGCGCCTGGCGGGCATCGCGCACGACCTGGTCAAAGCCGGCTCCGCGCCAGCGCGGCACGCCCTCTTGCGCCCCGCACTGCGTGCGGCCGGCTTCGACTCGCTGTGCTACCTGCGCGTCTCGCGGGTCGGTGACACGATCAACCGGCTCGTCTACTTCAATGCGTTTTCGCCGTCCGGCTGGGCACAGCGTTACTTGCGCGAGCGCTTCTACGAAATCGACGCGCGCGTGGCCTACTCGTGCCGGCACGAGTGGCCGCTGCTGTGGGATTTGTCGTCGATCGCTTCGAGTGCGCCGCTCGCGGGCATAGGACAGCCGACGTCCACGGCAGCTGGGCATAGCGCGGCCGGGATCGCCCGCGCGGAGCGATTCGCGGCCGCCGCGCGCGATGCGGGTATGCTCTCGGGCGTTTCGTTCGGTCTCGGCACGCCCGACGCGCTCGATACCTGCGTCGTGTTGTTGGCGAGTTCGCAACCGTCCAAGGCCCGCGTGCCCGATATGGCGATCGGCCATGCCTATGCGCTCGCTGTGGGGCTGCACGAGTTTCTCGCACTGCGCGCCCCGCAAATTCACCGGCCCGCCTATGCCGCGCAGTTGACGGACATTCAACGGTCGGTGCTTGAACTCGTCACGCTCGGCATGAACGACAAGGACATCGCCGAGCGCCTCGGCACGTCGCATCACAATGTCGATTACTACCTGCGCCAACTCAAGAAGATCTATCACGCGACCAATCGCGTGCAGCTCGCCTATATCGCGGGACGCGTGCTCGGCGTGCCCGACGTGTACCGCGGCGCAAGTTCGTAGCTCACGTCTTATCAGCGAAGTTTTCCAGCCTCCTCTCCGCGCGATGAACAATTTCCGCTTTGAGCAATAAGATTGCTCAAAGCGATTTCATTACATTTTGTTACGCTTTTGTCCATCCCCAGCGCGCCGCGAGATAAGCGAGCTGCGCGCGGTTCTCCACGTTGAACATCTTCTGCAGCGTCTTGACGTGATAAGTCACGCGATGCAGCGACGATGAAATTTCCGACGCGATCTCATGATCCGACAATCCTTTTACGAGCCGCTCCAGCACGCCGGCCTGCTCCTCGGTCAAGATAACGGCACGGGCGCGGCGGGCGCACTCGTCGATATAAGGCTGCACGAAACGGCTGATGGTCAAGCTTGTCGCCAGCACGCCGCCCATCACGCGATCGTCGATCCAATCCACATCGGCCGCCTGCGACGTCAAACTCACCACGACACGCAAATCGCCGTGCGGCGCGGGCAACCCGAGAACCAAACCGCAATGCATGCCGTGTGTGCGTAAGGTCGATAAAAGGCTACGCACGCGTGGCTCCGCCACGTTCGATTGGGTCTCCAATCCATCGACGTGCCACGTTACCGGAAGACCGCTTTCGCGCAGCGCCGAGAGCCGAGGATCGGTTTCATACAGCCGGTTCTTCAAATAAGCCGTAGTGAACGCCACGCTGCCCATCTCGCGCAACGAATAGGCACGCAAAATGCGGCGGCCGATCGTTTCGATCGCCATATACGACAAAGTCGAAAAGCCCGCCTGCTGCAAACGCTCACGGCATTCGCGCAGTTCGCACTCGTGCCGTTGCATGTCCACGCTTGGATCGAATCGGCGCAGATAGTCGAGCGCGTCCGCTTGCGAAAACCATACGAGCGCCGGAAATTCGTCATCAATTGTCATTAGAGGTCGACCTCGTCTGCCGGTATGATTCTTTTACGCTTATTATTACGCAATGTTACGCGCACCTATGCGGTCGCATCATACGGTGCGTCGCGCGGCATGAATCTCGATCGGAGGCTCATCGATGCATCACCCTGCATTGCGCAAGGACGAATCGGCGCTCGCGCCACTCTCGCATACATGCGGTACGGAACCGGATGCAGGCAATCGGGCGGGGCCGATCGAGGTGGTTTGGTGCAACGACCCGCGGCAGATGTGCGCGACTGCGCGCCATGCGCCGCGCCTGGGGATCGCGGCGGCGCTCGCCGCTGCTCAGAATGCGTGCGAGCGCAGCCGAATGGTCAACGGCCTGCTGCATTTGATCGGCTTTTCGACTTTCTCCTATTTCGGGCTCGAAATCGCTCGCGATCGAGTCGAAAGACTGTTTCTACACGAAGCGTTCACGCCTTGCACCTATCGCGGCGAGTACGTGCGCGAGCGCTACCACGAGATCGATCCGCGCACGCTAGCCGCCCGTCGCGGAAATCTGCCGCTCGTATGGGATTTACAGCAGTTGCGCGCGCAACCATCTGGCGAGCTGCCCGACGAGCGGGCGCAAGAAGGGTTGGACGGTTTTATCCGCACGATGCGGGAGGATGGCATGCGCAGCGGCCTTATGTTCGCCATGTCGATCCCGGGCACCCGGCTGCACGCGTTCATGAGTTTCACCGGGCAGCGACGCAGCCGCGATTGGATTAGCTCGACCACGCTCGAGCAAGCGCTGTCGGTGGGCATGTCCGTCCACACGATTGCATCGCAGCAACTTACGGCGGCCGCCCGCGATCGCACGACCGAAGGCCTGACGGCCTTCGAGCGCGAACTGCTCCTGGGCATCGCGGAAGGCGCATCCGATAAAGAGATCGGGCGCCGCCTCGATACGAGTGCCCATAACGTCGATTACCACCTGCGCAAGCTTCGCAAGCGCTTTGGGGTAGCCAATCGCACCGAGCTCACCTACCTCACGTCGAAGTTTGAACTCATCTAGCCGAGGCGTTACCGGCACCGCGCGCCTGGCCTTGCATGGCGACTGCCGGCACAGGCCTTGCGCTCATTGCGCTGCACCGCGCGGCGGCGTCGGGAAATGCACCCCGGCACGCTGCGCAGCGGCCGTAATGTGCGCTTCGATGCTGCGCCCCGCCGCCTCGGAATCGCGCGCCTTCAACGCGTCGACAATCGCGCGGTGCTCGCGATAGGTCGATTGCAGCAGTTCGCGCCGATAAAACGGCAAACGCTGGCTTTCCTTCATGATTTCGCTGCTGCTGCGCAGGATCGCTTCGATCGCGCCGTTGCCGGCCACCGCGACGATGGACATGTGAAACGTGAAATCGAGCTGTGCAGCCGTATCGAGATCGCCTTCGGCCAGCGCATCGTGCAGCCGGGCCATGTTCTCTTCGAGCGATTGAATCATCTCGTCGGTCATCGCCACCGCTGCCATGCGCGCCGCAAAGCCTTCCAGCGCGTAGCGCACCTGATAGGTGTCGGGTAGCGACGATTGCTCGGCAAAACGCCATGCCTGTCCGTTTAGCGGTTGCGCGCTTTGCACGTACACGCCCTTACCGGCGCGAATCGTCAGCATGCCTAGCGCCTCGAGCGTCGACAATGCCTCGCGCAGCGCGGCGCGGCTGATGTCGAGCTCCTCCGAGAGCTGCCGCTGCGCGGGCAGCGCAGTGCCCACCGGATACTCGCCGCGCTCGATGCGCTCGCGCAGCGTCTCGGTTGCGGATTCCGTCACCGTCTGTGTATTGCTTCTCATCGTGCAGAAGAATCGCCTGGTCGGACCAGCATTGTAACGCGCGCTCGCAGCCCCGCCCTGCGCCAGCATGGGCGCACCCCGATTCCGCGGGAATACCCCTATGCATATCAAGCTTGACGCCGCTATATCGGCTTCCTAATCTTCGCCATAAGTCGCCTGGTCTTACCAGTTAGACCAGATGAGATTCCTATCATTCATCGGAGGAAGCCGTGCTTAGGTTTATTAATTCGTTGTTCGGCCGCGTCATGGTCGCACTCGTGGCCGGCATCGTGATCGGCGCGCTATTCCCGCACTTCGCGCAATCGCTGCGGCCGTTCGGAGACGGCTTCCTGAAACTCATCAAGATGGTGATCGCCCCGATCGTCTTCTGTGTGGTCGTGAGCGGTATCGCCGGCGCCGGCAACCTGAAAAAGGTCGGGCGCGTGGGCGGCAAAGCCATCGTCTACTTCGAAGTCATGACCTCGCTCGCGCTGTTGATCGGCGCCGTGCTGGCTATCGTGCTCAAGCCCGGTGCCGGCATGAACGTCGACGTGCATTCGCTCGATGCTCAAGCGCTGGCCACCTATTCGGAGCATGCGAAGAGCCTCAAGGATGTGGGAGCGTTCCTGCTGAAGATCATCCCCGATACGGCTTTCGACGCGTTCGCAAAAGGCGACATTCTTCAAGTGCTCGTCTTTGCCGTGATGTTCGGCGCGGCGCTGTCGCTGCTCGGCGATAAAGCCAAGGGCGTGAACTCGCTGATCGACGAACTCGCCCAGGTGTTCTTCCGCGTGATGGGATTCATCATCAAGCTCGCCCCGCTCGGCGTGCTGGGTGCCATCGCATTCACGACCGGGACCTACGGCGTGGCATCGCTCAAGCAACTGAGCCTGCTCGTGCTCGTCTTCTATGCGAGCTGCGCCCTGTTCGTCGTGATCGTGCTCGGTGTCGTCATGCGGCTAGCCGGTTTCAGCGTCTTCAAACTGATTCGCTATTTGCGCGAAGAACTCGTGATCGTGCTCGGCACCGCGTCATCCGACGCCGTGCTGCCGCAAGTCATGCGCAAGCTCGAATGGATGGGTGTTAAGGATTCGACGGTCGGCCTCGTCATTCCCACCGGCTACTCGTTCAATCTCGACGGTTTCTCCATCTACCTGACACTGGCCGTACTCTTCATCGCACAGGCCACCAATACGCCTTTGTCGATGCACGATCTGATCGTGGTCGTGCTGATCTCGCTCATCACGTCCAAAGGCGCGCATGGGATTCCCGGCTCGGCGATCGTGATTCTCGCGGCCACGCTATCGGCCATCCCGGCCATTCCCGTGCTCGGCCTGGTGCTGATTCTTCCGGTCGATTGGTTCGTCGGCATCGCACGCGCGATCACCAACATGATCGGCAATTGCGTGGCGACGGTCGTCATCGCAGCGTGGGAAAAGGACATCGACCATCTACGTGCACATCGCGTCTTAAATCAAGACCCCGCTCTTCGTTTTGTTCCGGAGGCAGTCGTCCCGGTCCCGGCTATCGATGCACCCGCCCACGGCGCACCGGCCGTTTAACGATGATTGCCGTGCGGCCGGCGTGATCGACCGCACGATGCATACCCCACTGCCCCACCTCACGAAAGGCGCTGCCCCGCGCCTTCTCGTCGCCCGCCCATCTTTGATACTCCGAATCTATCCATCATGGCCATTCCGACACTCGATCCCAACGCACCCGATTTCACGCGCCGCTGCTTGAACCTCGCCGATTCGCGCCTCGGCGCCAAAGCGCTTGTCGCCAGCGACGAATTCTTCGCGCCAAAGGAGCGCATGCTGGAGCCGCAGGCCGCCGTCTTTATCCCCGGCAAATACGACGATCACGGCAAGTGGATGGACGGCTGGGAGACGCGGCGCAAGCGCACGACCGGCCAGGACTCATGCGTCGTAAAGCTCGCGCGCCGCGGGACGATAGAAGGCGTCGACATCGACACGAGCCACTTCACGGGCAACTATCCTCCGGCGGCATCGATCGAGGCCTGCACGACGCAAAGCGATGTGCCGCCCGATAACATGCAATGGCACACGATCGTGGCGCCCACCGCCTTGCAAGGCAATCAGCACCATTACATCGGTGTGCGCCACGCCGATTCGTTTACCCATATCCGCATCACGCTGTTTCCCGACGGCGGCGTGGCGCGGCTGCGCGTCTACGGCAAGCCAGTGCTCGACTTCGCTCACGCAGCCGCGACGAGCGGCGAACTCGTGGACTTCGCGGCCGCCGTCAATGGCGCTTACGTGGTCGCGGCGAACAATCAGCATTTCGGCCTCGCATCGAACATGCTGCTGCCGGGCCGCGGCATCAATATGGGCGACGGCTGGGAGACGCGCCGCAGACGCGAACCGGGCAACGATTGGGCTATCGTCGCGCTCGCGCACCCAGGCGTGATCCGCAAGATCGACGTCGACACTGCGTTCTTCAAAGGCAACTACCCAGATCGCTGCTCGGTACAGGCGGCCTACGTCGCGGGCGGGACTGACGAATCGTTGATTACGCAGTCGATGTTCTGGCCGGTCCTGCTTCCCGAGCAACGGTTGCGCATGGACGCCGAGCATCCCTACGAACGCGAGGTTGCCGCGATCGGCGCGGTCACACACGTGCGGTTCAACATCTTCCCGGACGGCGGCGTATCGCGCCTTCGTCTGTGGGGCGAACTCGCGTGAGGACGAATACGTGATCATAAGCCAGGTACTGCGCGTCGAGCCGCTCACGCGCGAAGCATTCGCCCCGTTCGGCGATGTCGTTTCGCTCGTCGGCGCACGCCGCTTCCCGATCAACGGCGGCACCACCGAGCGCTTCCACGATCTGGCGACGATTGACGTGGCCGATGCGGGCGGGCGGCCGCTCGTCAACGTCTTCCGCGGGCAACCGCGGGCGCTTCCGTTCGACGTGACGATGATGGAGCGTCACCCTCTCGGCAGCCAAGCGTTCATTCCGTTGGGCGACGTTCGCTACCTCGTCGTGGTGGCGCCGCCCGGACCGTTCGACGAGCGGCAGATGCGCGCGTTCAGCGTCGATTCCGGAATCGGCGTGAACTACGCGCGCGGCGTGTGGCACCACCCGCTGATCGTGCTCGACACAGTCGGCGATTTTCTCGTGATCGATCGCGGCGGCGATTTGCCTAACTGCGACGAAATCGAATTGACTCGGCCCTATCGGTTGTCGCTCGATGCGCTTGCGGTGATTTGATCGTTCCATACTGCGAAAACGGCGCCAATACACGATCGAAGGCGAGCCGTTCCGGCACCGGAACGCTGCGGCGATTGCCGGTAGAATGGCCGTCATGGACAAGTGCCGTTATTGCGGAAAAAACCGTGACGAATGGGAATGCCATGGGCAAGAATGCCGTACGGCGATCGCCCGAGCACTGCGTCGGCACCGGTCGGGCTTGCCGATGGTGCCCAATGTCATCCGCAACGAAGTGCCCGCCGGCGCCAGCACGCGCGAAGTGATCACCGTACTGTCACGGCAGCGGCTGCGTGCGCGGCGCGCGAACGAAGAGCGTCGCGAGCGTCGAGAAGCGGACGTCTACGAAGACGAGTCATAGCCGGGTCATAGCCGAGCCATAGCCCAGCCATAGCCGAGTCATAGCGCACCCACCAGCCGGTAACCCACGCCCGTCTCCGTCATGATGTGCTCCGGTTGAGCCGGATCGCGCTCGAGCTTTTGGCGCAAATGGCCCATGTAGATGCGCAAATAGTGCGGGCTATCAACCCGCGAGGGGCCCCACACTTCCTGCAGCAATTGACGATGCGTCAAAACGCGGCCCGCATGGCGGGCCAGCGACACCAGCAAGCGGTACTCGATCGGCGTCAGGTGAATGGCCTGCCCCTCGCGTTGCACGGTGCGCATTTCGAAGTCGACTTCGACCGCGCCGAAACACAGTTTCGACGCCTCGTCCGGCGTCCCCCGACTGCGCCTGCGCAACTGCGCGCGAATGCGCGCCAACAGTTCCGGCACGCCGAACGGCTTCGTCAGATAATCGTCCGCGCCGGCATCGAGCGCCGCGACCTTCTCCTCTTCGCGCGTGCGGGCCGATAAAACGATGATGGGAACCGACGACCATTCACGCAATTGCGAAATGACGTCTGCGCCGTCCATGTCGGGCAGGCCAAGATCGACGATGACGAGATCGGGCCGCGCGCTGGCCGCGAGCGACACGCCCCTGCGCCCGGTATCGGCTTCAAGCACACGGATTTTTTCCGATTCGAGCGACGCGTGCACGAAGCGGCGGATGGGTTTGTCGTCTTCGATCAAAACGACGGTAATCGCGGATTCCGACATCGTTAAGCTCCGTTGGTCGGCGCCGGCGGCGTCGACAGCGGCGTATCCGGGACAGGCCCGCGCGACGCTGTACGCGGTTTGCCTTCAGCCGTGTCGTGAAACTCGGCGTCATCGACATCCTCGGCTTCGACCGTCGGCGTTTCGTTCGCCGGCACCGTAAACCAGAACGTCGCGCCGATCACCGTGCCGTCGGCCGCGAGCCGATTCTGCGCACCGATGCGGCCGCCGTGCGCCTCGACAACCGCCCTGCAAATCGCGAGGCCAAGGCCGATACCGGGTTTCGCCGATTCTTTTTCGCCGCGCGTGAATTTTTCGAACAGCCGCGACTCCATTCCGACAGGCAGTCCCGGCCCGGCGTCCTGCACCTCGACTTTGACATAGCGCTCCGAGCCCGCTTCGAGCGTCGATGCCGTAATGGCGATCGGCGAGCCCGCCGGCGTGTACTTCGACGCATTTTCCAGGAGGTTCGCAAAGAGCCGTTCCACGAGCACGGCATCGAGCTGCACCAGCGGCAAATCGGGCGGCACGCGCGTTTCGATCGCGCGACCGGCCAGCCTACGACGGCAGGCCGACAATGCCGAGCCTATCACCTCTTCGATCGACGACCACTGGCGATTGAGCCGCATACTGCCTTCCTGAAGCCGCGCCATGTCGAGCAGATTCGTGACGAGGCCCGTCATGCGCAACGCCTCGTCGTGTATCGCCTCGGCCAGCTCTTGCGCTTGCGGCCCGCTGCGCTCGTCGCCGCTTGGCCCTTCCGCGAGCATCGACGCGAATCCGACGATCGACGTGAGCGGCGTGCGCAGATCGTGCGAAATGGCGGACAGCAGCGAATTGCGCAAACGCTCCGACTCCATGCTGACGAGCGCGTCCTGCGCGATCTCGACGTAGTGCACACGTTCGAGCGCCAGGGCAATCTGCGACGCGAAGGTATCGATCATGCGGCGCTGCTCGGGAATATCGAGCTCCTCCATGCACGGCGACAGAATCGCAACGACCCCGCGTGTGCGCATCGGCGCCTTCAGCGGCAGATAGAGCGCGGCCGCGGCGGGCAACGTATCGGTGCCGTGTCCGGCGCTCTTTTGCTGGTCGTAGACCCACTGTGCGATGTCCAGGTCGACCGATGAGGCATCGAGTGTCAGCGATGCTTCCGGATTTTCGACCTTCTGCTTCATCTTTTCGGCACTATCGGGCAAGAGAATCGCCGCGCGCGCTTGAAACACTTCGGCGATATGGCGCGTGCCGACTTCGATGATCTGCGCGGTCGTCAACGCCGCACCGAGTTCGCGCGCCATCGCGAACATCGCGCCCGTGCGGCGTTCGCGCAATGTCGCGATGCGCGCTTGCGCGCGCAGGCTCGCCGTCAAATTGCTGATCGTGAGCGACGTGGCCAGCATGACAGCGAACGTCAGCAGATACTGCGTATCGGACACGGTCAACGACATGCGCGGCGGCACGAAAAAGAAATCGAACGCCGCCACGCCGAGGAACGAGAACATCGCGCCGGGCCCGCGTCCCAACTTCGCGGCCGTAAATATCGTGCCGAGCAGGTACAGCATGATCAAGTTCGCGAGCGAAATGCGATCGACAAAAACACTAGCGACAATCGTAATCGCGGCGCAGATCCCGAATGCGTAGGCGTACGAAGTTACAGGCGATCGCCCGTTCATCCCGGCTATCCCCGCGAAACGCGCCCCGCCGTCGCCACGTTCGGCCGTCTCGCGCACGGTACCCGAATTGACGAGTGTGACGTCGATATCGCGTGCTGCGCGAATCAGGCGTTCGCCCGTGGAGCGCCGCAGCCAAGCGCGCCATCCGCTGGCCGGCGCGGCGCCCGCGACGAGCTTCGACACATTGCGCATACGCGCATACGCAATGAGCGTCTGCGTCGCGTCCTGGCCCTGGAGCGTCACCGTCTCGGCGCCGAGTTCGGATGCGAGCTTCAACGCATCGAGCGTGCGCTTGCGAATCGCATCGGGCAGTCGCTGTAGCTTCGGCGTCTCGACATACACCGCAAGCCAGTCGGCCTTGAGGCTCGCTGCGAGCCGCGCGGCCGCGCGCACGAGCGTCGCGCTCTCGGGCCCAGCGCCGACGCAGACAATGATGCGCTCGCGGGCCTGCCAAATACGATCGATAGACTGATCGGCCCGATACTCGCGCATTTGCGCGTCGACGCGATCGGCCGTGCGGCGCAGCGCGAGTTCGCGCAGCGCGATGAGATTGCCCTTACGGAAGAAATTTCGGACGGCGTTTTCCGCTTGGTGCGGCAAGTACACTTTGCCGTCGCGCAGGCGATCGAGCAGCTCCTCGGCGGGCAAATCGACGAGCGTGACTTCGTCGGCCAAATCGAATACGCGATCGGGCACCGTCTCCGAAACCCGAATGCCGGTGATCTGACCGACAACGTCGTTGAGGCTCTCGAAGTGCTGAACGTTGACGGTCGTGTAGACGTCGATGCCCGCATCGAGCAGTTCATGGACGTCCTGCCAGCGCTTGAGATGACGCGATCCTTGAACGTTCGAATGAGCGAGTTCGTCCACGAGGATGAGCCCGGGCTTGCGTGCGAGCGCCGCATCGAGATCGAATTCGGCAAGCTGCCGCCCGCGATATTCGATCCTGGCCAGTGCGATCGTTTCAAGACCTTCGACGAGCGCGAGGGTTTCCTTGCGGCCATGCGTCTCGACGATGCCTACCACGACGTCCACGCCCTCTTCGCGCCGGCGCCGCGCGGCCTGCAGCATCGCAAACGTCTTCCCCACGCCGGCGGATGCACCGAAGAATACCTTCAGCCGGCCGCGTTGCCGCTTCTCTTCGTCGCGCTGGATCTTATCGAGCAGTGCATCCGGATCGGGTCGTTCCATCACTTATCTTCTTCATGACCGAAGCGCTGGCGGCACTTCGGAATACCCCGTATTAACACCGGCTCGTTGCTGATTCGTTCAATGCTGCGGCTTTAATCGATCGAGTGCAAGGTTCAGCTTCAATACATTCACGCGCGCTTCCCCGAGTACACCCAGTTGCCGCCCCAACGTGTTCCGCGCAATCAGGCCATCGACCTGCTCGCGCGACAGTCCCCTCGCCCTCGCCACGCGCGCGGCTTGGTAAGCGGCGGCTGCGGGCGAAATCTCCGGGTCCAGCCCGCTGCCCGACGACGTTACGAGATCGACAGGCACCGGGGCAGTATTCGTCGGATCGACGTCATGCAGTGCATTTAAGCGCCCCTTGATCTCATCCGCAAGGGCCGGGTTCGTCGGGCCGAGGTTCGAGCCGCCCGAGCTTTGCGGATTGTACGGATTCGGCGCCGTGGCCGACAAGCGGCCCCAGAAGTACCCAGGCGCATCGAATTGCTGCCCGATCAGCGCCGAGCCGACCGTCTGGCCGTCCCGGTCGATCAAGCTGCCGTTGGCTCGGTGCGGAAAGACGGCCTGCCCGATCGCGGTCACGACAGCCGGATAGAGGACACCGGTGATCACCGTGAATGCGGCAAACAGCACCAGCATGGGTCTAAGCAGATTTTTCATGTCAAGCGGCTCCCATTGCCGTAATGAGCATATCGATGAGCTTGATGAACGGGAACGGCAGCAAGAGTCCGCCGAGCCCATAGACCAGCAAATTGCGGCGCAGTAGCGATGCGGCACCAAGCGGCCGATACTTCACGCCCTTCAGCGCGAGCGGGATCAGAAAAACAATGATCAGCGCATTGAAAATCACCGCCGACAAGATCGCCGATGCGGGCGACGTCAAATGCATGATGTCGAGCACGCGCAACGCGGGATACGTCGTTGCGAATGCCGCCGGAATGATGGCGAAGTATTTGGCAACATCGTTCGCGATCGAGAACGTCGTCAGCGAACCGCGCGTCATCAGCATCTGCTTGCCGATCTCGACGATTTCGATGAGTTTCGTCGGGTTCGAATCGAGATCGACCATATTGCCGGCTTCCTTCGCCGCCTGCGTGCCCGTGTTCATCGCCACGGCCACGTCGGCTTGCGCGAGCGCGGGCGCATCGTTGGTGCCATCGCCCGTCATGGCCACGAGGCGTCCTTCGGCCTGATGCGAACGGATGATCTTCAGCTTCGCTTCCGGCGTAGCTTCGGCAAGGAAGTCATCGACACCGGCTTCGGCTGCGATCGCGGCAGCCGTCAAGCGGTTATCGCCCGTGATCATCACTGTCTTGATGCCCATCTTGCGCAATTCGGCGAAACGCTCCTTGATGCCGCCCTTGACGATATCCTTCAGCTCGATCGCGCCAAGCACGCGGGCCTTGCCCCATTGCCCGCTTGCACTCGATTTTTCCGCGACGAGCAGCGGCGTGCTGCCGCGGCGCGCAACTTCGTCGACGGCCTTTTGCACTTCCTGCGGGTAGAGGCCGCCGCTTTCCTCGACATATCTTTTGATCGCATCGGCTGCCCCCTTACGGATCTCGCGGTCCGGCAAGTCGACCCCGCTCATGCGCGTTTGCGCGGTGAAACCGAGAAACTCGGGGCGCAGCGCTGCCATGTCGCGTTCCCGAATATTGAAGCGCTGCTTCGCGAGCACGACGATGCTGCGCCCTTCTGGCGTTTCATCGGCCAGCGACGATAGTTGCGCGGCATCGGCAAGGGTCTCTTCGGCGACGCCCGGCGCGACGATGAACGACGACGCCTGCCGATTGCCGAGCGTGATCGTGCCGGTCTTGTCGAGCAACAGCACATCCACGTCGCCGGCGGCCTCCACGGCGCGACCCGATGTCGCGATGACGTTCGCCTGCATCATCCGGCTCATGCCCGCTACGCCGATGGCCGACAGCAGACCGCCGATCGTCGTCGGAATCAAGCAGACGAGCAGCGCAACGAGCGCCGTGATCGTCACGACATGGCCGGCTTTGACCGCTGCCACGGAGAAGATCGAGAACGGCAGCAGCGTGGCGGTCGCAAAGAGCAGCACGAGGGTCAATGCGACGAGCAAGATCGTCAGCGCGATCTCGTTCGGCGTCTTTTGACGCTTCGCGCCCTCGACCATCGCGATCATGCGGTCGAGAAACGCTTCGCCCGGATTGACGCTCACCCGCACGACGATCGCGTCCGACAGCACGCGCGTACCGCCCGTCACCGATGAGAAGTCGCCGCCCGATTCGCGGATCACGGGCGCCGACTCGCCGGTGATCGCCGATTCGTCGACGGAAGCGACGCCGTCGATGACCTCGCCGTCAGCGGGGATCGTGTCGCCCGCCTCGACGAGCACAATGTCGCCCTTGCGCAGATCGGTGGATGTCACGATAACGACCGGCGATTTCGGATGAGGCTCGTTGAGCTTCTTCGCCATCACGTTATGTTTCGCGCTGCGAAGCGATGCGGCTTGTGCCTTCGATCTTCCTTCCGCTAGCGCCTCGGCAAAATTCGCGAACAGGACCGTGAACCACAGCCAAAGCGCGATGGTCAAGATGAAACCGGAGGGGGCTTCCGCTTGGCCTGCGAGCGCGGCAATCCAGAGCACCGTCGTCAACATGCTGCCGACATAGACGCAAAACATTACCGGATTGCGCAACTGCGTGCGCGGGCCGAGCTTCTTGAATGCATCGGCAACCGCAGGTTTGAGGAGCGCCGGATCGAGCATCGACCGCACGGCGGTACGCGCCTGCCCGAGATTATCCGGACGATGAGCAGGCGGCTGAGTGAGAGTCGTCATACGTTCCTCGAAATCAATGACTTGAGATCATTTGAAGATGTTCGGCAATCGGCCCCAGCGCGAGCGCCGGCACGTACGTCAGTGCGCCTACGAGCGCAAGGGTGCCGAGCAGTAACACGACAAACAGCGGGCCGTGCGTCGGCAGCGTGCCGGAGGTCGCGGCGATTCGCTTTTTATTGGCGAGCGAACCCGCGATGGCGAGCACCGGAACGATCGTGCCGAAGCGGCCGAACCACATGGCAATGGCGAGCAGCACGTCGTAGAAAGGCGTGTTCACCGAAAGACCTGCAAAAGCGCTACCGTTGTTGTTTGCGGCAGAACTGAACGCATAGAGAATTTCGGAGAAGCCATGCGGCCCCGGGTTCGCGATACCGGCAGTGCCGAGCGGCGACAGCACGCCGATCGAAGTACCGACTAGCACGAGGAACGGCGTCAACAAGATCGCGACAGCGACCATCTTCATTTCGTACGATTCGATCTTCTTGCCGACATACTCGGGCGTGCGCCCGATCATCAAGCCGGCAACGAACACGGCCAGCAGCGCGAAAACAAGCATCCCGTACAAACCTGAACCGACACCGCCGAAGATGACTTCGCCGAGGACAATGAGCAGTAGCGGGACGAATCCCCCCATCGGCGTCAGCGAATCGTGCGTGTTGTCGACAGCGCCGCAAGATGCCGCCGTGGTCGCGACCGTAAAGAGACCCGATTGCGCGATGCCGAAGCGCACTTCCTTGCCTTCCGCGTTTCCGCCGGCTTGCCCCGCCGTCGCGCTTTGGTCGACGTGAAGCGCCGCAAACAGCGGATTGCCGGTCTGCTCCGCGCTAATCTCGCCCCAGCATGCGACGGCGAACGCGATCGTCATGGCCGCGAGCACCGCATGCCCTTGGCGCCTGTCGCCGATCATGCGACCGAATACGACGCATAGGCCCGCGGGCAAAATCAGGATCGACAGAATCTGAACGAAGTTGGTGAGCGGCGTTGGATTCTCGAACGGATGCGCCGAGTTCGCGTTGAAGAAGCCACCCCCGTTCGTGCCGAGCATCTTGATCGCTTCTTGCGACGCCACGGGGCCCATAGCAAGCGTCTGCTTGTCGACCTTTACGTCATGCATGACAGGTCGACCCTTGGCATCCTTGGTCGGATTGCCCTGCGCGTCGTTCTGCGGCACTTGATAGGCCGTGACCTGCAGCGTCTGGACGTCTTGGTATGACTTGAAGTTCTGAATGACGCCTTGGCTGATGAACACAAGCGCAACGACCGTTGCCAGCGGAGCGAGGATAT
Source organism: uncultured Burkholderiaceae bacterium (assembly GCA_966212065.1). GTDB lineage: Bacteria > Pseudomonadota > Gammaproteobacteria > Burkholderiales > Burkholderiaceae > Trinickia. Next base: position 29,577 of record CBIHOQ010000019.1, on the reverse strand, counting down.
AAAGCGTGACGCGCGTGAGGTCGACCCAGAAGTTGCCGATCGTCTGCATGGTGTGACGCGCGAAGCCGCGAATCAGCGCCACAACGACGGCGATCCCCGTTGCCGCCGACAGGAAGTTCTGCACGGTCAGGCCGGCCATCTGCGTCAGATAGCTAACGGTCGATTCAGGCGTGTAGTTCTGCCAATTCGTGTTGGTCGCGAAGCTGACGGCCGTATTGAAGGCCGCGTCGGGCGTCATCGGGCCGAATGCTTGCGGGTTGACGGGCAGCCACTGCTGAAGGCGCAGGAAGCCGTAGACCGCGAGTGCACCGAGCGCATTGAAGAGCAGCACGGCAAGCGCATAGTGCTTCCACGACATCTCGGCGTGCTCATCGACCCCGGCGATCTTGTACAGCCAATACTCGATCGGCTTGCCGAACTTACGCACAACGACCGACGAGCCGTCGAGTATCGCGGTCATATAGCGGCCGACTGGAATCGCCAAAGCGATCAGGACGACGATAAAGATTGCCGTTTGAAGAAAGTTATCGGCATTCACTCGAGGTCCTCCGCGCGCAACAGCGCATAGACGAGATACGCCAACAAAACCAGTGTCGAAGCCGAAGCGAGCCAGATCATCCAGGCGGTCATGGCCGGCCTCCTGTTTTGCGGTTGCGCAGCTTGTCGCAACCCGCGGTCAGCGCCACGCATAGGCCTAGGAAGACGGCTATGCCGACGAGGTACATGAAGTCCATTCTATGGTTCTCCCCTATCGGAACAGGACAGTGGGAAGCGTAGATGACTTCGCGTAAAAGCCGCGATAAGAGTGATGAGGTCGCCGTAAAAAAAGCGTAAAGGCGATCAGGAAGATCGACGGTACGTCGATTCCCTCAATGCGCGTTCAACTGCCAGGCTAGCACCGGATACGTTGCACCCGCGGGCATCGCCCATACGCCGCCGGGTCCGAAGTTCCAGCCGACGAAGCTCGCAGGGTTCGACATCTGCGCGGTAGTCAGGCCGTTGGCGCTCGAGATGCCCGGCCCACCGTTAGTTTGTCCGGTGGTGTCTACGTCCCAGTAAACATCGGTCCCAACACTGCCGCCGCTTGAGCCGACCGAATTGCCGTTGGTGATACCGGCAAGCTGTGCGCTCTGATGAGCGATCGGCGATGAGCCCGAAACCGGCCCTGTCGCGAACGATTGGGTAATGGTTCCATTGTTGTAGCCCGCCAGGCCGGCAGCGACGGTTGTGTACGGCGATCCCACCAGACTGCTTGCAGAATACGATTGAGAAATCGTGCCGTTGTTGATGCCGACGAGACCGCCCCCGTCGACGGCCGATATGCTGGCAGATTCACCGCCGACAATAGCGGCCGTCGCATACGACTGGACGATAGTTCCGTTATTGATGCCAACCAAGCCGCCGTTTCTCCCGTAGCTGCCGGCGCCTGCATTGCTGCCGGCGCGCATGATGGTCCCTTCATTGGTGCCCACGAGGCCTCCGCCAGAATCAGCGTACCCGCCGACGCCGCCCTGCACGTAGACGTTCGCGATCACGCCTTGATTGTCTCGGGCCAACAATGCCACCGAATCCGCCCGGACATAGGCCCCGAAATACGGTTCGGCATAGGAGTTCGTAATTTTGAAGTTGCGCACGTACCCGGTCGCTCCGATTTGATCGAAGAAGCCGCCGTCCACCCACGCCGTATCGAGCGTGTGTCCCATTCCATCGAATTGCCCCGTGAAAGTATGGGTGCCGGCGGTCAGGACGTTACCGATTCCCACTAAGGTCGAGAAAGGCATGCCGTGGTAGTCCGACTTTAAATCGGCGCCCAAGGCATAGTTTCCGGCGTAGTTGGCGGTCGCGGTTTGCAGCAATGCGAAGTCGGCGATCGAGTTGATTAATTGGTAGGCCGTAACCTGCGTCGGCAAACCGCTGAACAACGGCGACGTCCATGCGGCATTGGACAGCAACTTACCGGCTTCATAGCCGCCGCTCATGTCGTAAAGCAGGCTAACGATGCCCGTGCTTTTCGACCAATCCACCGTGCCTCGATTGAGTACGCTGCCGCCATTGTCAATTGCGGAAGCGTCGGCCCTAAGGGTTAGATTGCCGCTTCCGTTGTTCGCGATTTTCACGCCTTTGTCGATCGTGACCGTACGATAAGCGTTGAGCGCGAGCGACGCATTGCCCTTCCAACCGAGATTAGACGCAACATCGATGTCGCCGGTACTGGCGGCGCCACCGGTCGTTGCTAATGCAATCGATGTCCCCGCATTCAAGCTTCGGCTCAGCGAGGCCGCCGCCGTGTCGCCGATCGTGAACTGCGGCGTCGCCAAGTTCCATTGACCGGCCTTGATCAACGGCGTGATACCCACGGAACCCAGTTGCAACCGAGCGCCGTCGGAATCGACCGTGCCGCCGTTGCCGCCGGCGTCATGCGCCTCGATCGTGCCGCCGAGCGTGACCGTCCCCGAGTCCGCGACGAGCCACACGTGCCCGTCGCGCGTGGCCGTGCCCGTCGCGCGAATCGTCGTGTGATCGCCCGCCAGCGCGAAGATATTGCCGTCCGCGGCTTGCAAGTTCACCTGAGCGGCGGTGATCGGACCGGCGTTTTCGATCGTGCCGGCGCTGCCCGTTTGCACGAACACTTGTTGGCCCGTCGACGAATCCTGCAGCAGCACGCTCTTGCCGACGGCGAGTTCGACAGAACCATTTGGTGCTTTCACGCTACCGAAGTTGTCGATCTCGTCGGCTGAGATCAGGAATACATCGCCGTTCGTCGACCCAACTTTCCCGAGGTTGACGACACGCCGTGTCGACGAACCGGAGAACGTTAGCGCGCCTCCTTTCATGAACGAGGCGTTGTCGACATCGAGCGTCGAAGCGACAAAGCGCCCTCCCGTCGAAACGACGCCGTTCGTTCCGACGACAATGCCCTGTGGGTTGATCAGGTAGACGCTGCCGGTCGCGCAAAGCTTGCCGAGGATGAAGGACGTATTGCCGCCGGTCACGCGGTTCAGCGTGGCGCCGTTGCCGTTGTCGAATAGAACCCGGTTGCCGTTTCCGATGGAAAAGCTATTCCAGTCGATCACACCGCGGCTCGACGTTTGATTGATCGTCAACGAGTTGGCGTTGCCGGTCATCAATCCGCTTCCCGCGACGAAATGGCCGCCGCTTGGCAATGCGCCGGCGGCATAGGCAGCCGATTGAAACATCGCACATGCCGCGATGGCCAGGGGTAAGGCATGAGTCGAAAGCTTGCGTCTTTTGCATTGATTCGGGAGCAAGCGGGTAGATCTCGCATTTTTCATGGGGTGGCCCTGCTGACGGTTGCCTGTCTCCGATATGCCGCATCGTCGACGCTGGAATGACGCCAAAAAACGACGTCGCGCTCAAAACGAAAACGAGGTTCGGTCTAATCATCTGCTGATTGTCTTGCGAATTATTGGACGTGTTTTTGGGTTCGCCTATCGTCAAATTCGGCCATACCTTCGTGCATCTTGGCGCGCGGTCCTTGCACGCCGCGATCATTTCCAATATATTGGAAATATGGAAGAAAATGATGTTGTCCACGCCCTTGCGGCGCTTGCTCATGGGGTTCGGCTACGCGTCTTCCGGATGCTGGTGGTGGCCGGTCCGGAAGGACTGTCGCCGGGTGCCATCGCCCAAGAACTTGATATTCCCAACGCGACGCTCTCCTTTCATTTGAAGGAGTTGATGCACGCGGGCCTGATTACGCAGGAGCGTGATGGGCGCAGCCTGATCTATCGGACTGCCTTCGCGCAAATGAATGCGCTCCTGGGCTTTCTGACCGAAAACTGTTGCCAGGGCCAGGCTTGCCTCGAGCCGGGCGCTGATTCACGCCAATGCTGAAGTCGAACTCGATCTGCGATGACCACGAATGTACTCATTCTCTGCACCCACAATTCCGCGCGCAGTGTCCTTGCCGAGGGCATGCTGAACCATTGGGCGCAGAAGCTGGGCAAAGATGTCCGCGCCTATAGCGCAGGAAGCGCCCCGAGCGGGCGTATCAACCCGTTCGCGCTCGACGCACTGTCGAACGCGAGCATCGATACCGAGGGCTATCGCAGCAAAAACTGGGATGAATTCGCGACGGACGGTGCGCCGCACATGCGCGTTGTCATCACGGTGTGCGACAGTGCGGCCGCCGAGCCATGTCCGTTCTGGCCGGGCAGCCCCGTCCAAGTCCACTGGGGCTATGCGGACCCCTCCGACGCGCCGGGGGGCGATGAAGGCAAGCGGCTCGCGTTCGAACTCACACGCCAGGCAATCGGCTATCGCGCGCTGCAATTACTTGAGCTTCCGCTGGAACGTCTGAGCGATGCCGAGCTTCGGCACGCGCTAACCGATATTCTCAAAAGCTAAACGATTCCAATGCGAGCAACCTTATGAACACGCCTCACGTCACCGCTTTGAGCACGCTTTCTTCGAAGCCGGCCATCAGCTTCTTCGAGCGATACCTCACGATTTGGGTCGCCCTATGCGTCGTCGCCGGCATCCTGCTCGGCCAGGTCCTTCCAGGGTTTTTCCAGGCGATTGGCAGGATTGAATATGCGCACGTGAATCTGACCGTTGGTTTACTGATCTGGGTCATGATCGTGCCGATGCTCGTCAAGGTCGACTTCGGCTCGTTGCACGAAGTTCGTCAGCACGTGAAGGGCATTGGCGTCACGCTGGTCGTGAACTGGCTCGTCAAGCCATTTTCGATGGCTTTTCTCGGCTGGATCTTTATCAAGCATGTCTTCGCGCCGATGCTGCCTGCCGCGCAGCTCGATAGCTACATCGCGGGTCTCATCCTGCTCGCAGCAGCGCCCTGCACGGCAATGGTGTTTGTCTGGAGCCGGCTAACGGGAGGCGATCCGCTGTTCACGCTGTCGCAGGTGGCGTTGAACGACAGCATCATGGTGGTCGCCTTTGCGCCGCTCGTCGGCCTGCTGCTCGGGATCTCCGCCATCACCGTGCCGTGGGCGACACTGCTCACCTCGGTCGTGCTCTATATCGTCATTCCGGTGATCCTCGCGCAGATTCTGCGCAAGATGCTGCTGGCCCGGGGACAGGGCGCATTCGATGCCGCGATGGCAAAGATCGGGCCCTGGTCCATATTGGCGCTGCTCGCGACGCTGGTGCTGCTGTTCGCGTTTCAGGGCGAGGCCATTATCAAGCAGCCCTTGGTGATTGCGCTGCTCGCGGTGCCGATCTTGATCCAGGTGTTATTCAATTCGGCGCTCGCATACTGGCTCAACCGCGCGGTAGGCGAAAAACACAATGTCGCGTGCCCGTCTGCACTCATTGGCGCGTCGAACTTCTTCGAGCTGGCGGTTGCGGCCGCCATCAGCCTATTCGGCTTCAATTCCGGCGCAGCATTGGCCACCGTGGTGGGCGTGCTGATCGAAGTGCCGGTGATGCTGCTCGTGGTGCGCATCGTTATGCGTTCAAAGGGTTGGTACGAACGCGGCTTAGCGGATACCGGCGGCTGCTAACGCAACAACGATGCTTCGAAAGCCTAGGCGAAGCTCAAACCGTTACGTTGGGACGAGGCTCTGGCTCAACCGCCCTGCCCGATGTGGTCCGCTCTAGCCTCTTGCGTTAGGCGCAGTGGCGATTCAATGCGCTTTGCACGCTTTTGCTTTCGCTACTGCTGAGCTATATCCCGAATACGAAGGTCCGGTACTCCGGTGTGGTGGAGGTCCAATGAAATTTGCATTGCGCGCGGCCTTCGTGGTCGCGCTCGCGTACATCTACCTGCGCCTCGTCTACCTGTCGGATCGGATTGACGAGGCACTGCGGAGCTCGGTTGGCCAGAAGGTATATGTCTTCCTCGCCAATCTTTTTGATGCTCAGAATGCCGACGAGGGCGAGACGTTGCTGCTGTTGGTCTATTTCGTTATCGCGCCTTCGGGTATTACCGCGTTCTCGAACAGCACTTCACCGCCGAGACGCCGCGTGAGCCAGGCGAAAAAGCCTTGCTAGGCCGGCGGCATCATTGACACGACCATGCCCACGAGCAGAAGTGCAGGCAGCGCGAGAAGTGCTACTCCTTGGAGGACTCGATACCACTTTCGGTTCCACACCCCCGCCCTTAGCCCCACAGCCCATGCGACGAACGTTATCGCGCCGATGATCCATAGCAGAGATGACGCTTCGCCGTCCGACAACGCTGCCGCATAACCCAGAAATGTGGAGTGAGCGATCAATTGGTGAACCCCATGAAGTTCCATCTGTACATTTGAAAGTATTGCAGAAAGTCCGTCTGCTCACTCTTCGTCGTAAGGTTCTTGTAGTTCCAATGATCCCCTGACCTGCCCTGATGCGGACCAGATCGTTCTTCGCCGTCTGGAACGCCTCTTCGCGATAGGCGGGAGCCGGCGCCGCCGCGCGCGCTACGCTGGCCCTATTCCCGATTTCCCGGGAACCGCTTGCGCTCGCGCCATGGGCTAGGCGGTCTATTCGCCCGGCGCGAGTCGATCACGTGTGAACAACGATGCCCATTAATCGCCCGACCCTCCCGAATACCGTCGCACCGCTCGATTCGCCAACTGCTGCCGGACCCTCGACCGGTGCGAGTCCCACTGCCGAGCCGTCCGGGAGCGGCAGCCTCTCGCCAAGCGGGCCGCTCGCTTTCCTGCCGACCTCTCCCTTCCAGGGGCGCCGTGCGCCCGGCGCAAGGCGCCCTGCCACGGCGCGGCTCGGCCGCAACGATGCGCTCGCGATTCCGGCAGAGCAACCCATTGCGCGCGGGCCGCGTTTTCAGCGCACGCTGAGCCGAGCATTCGACGAGATGCGGTTGGACGATAGCTCGTCCAATTCGTCGACTCGATCGGACGACGCTGCCGAGTCTGATCCGAGCGACGACTTTCTCGTCAAGGCCGATTCATCGCTCTCTGGAGCCCCGGATTTTTGGTCCGGCGGCGCGCGGCGCAGGGAGCGGCAGGAAGCCCTGCAAGAGTGGGGAGCCCTGTCGAGCATCCCGGCCGACGCGCACGCACTGGCGGCCGGCGCGGATCAATTGCGCATGCAGGCGGAAACGCTTGACCCTGTCCCTTCCGCTAGGGATGCCGAGGAAGCATCGCAAGAGGTCAGCACCCACGGACGGCTTCGCGATACGCTCCTCGAATGCGAGGACGCCGGCCGCGCGTGGCAGACGGCTGCGGATCAATACGATGCGGCATGCGATGTTGCGCGCAAGGTCGGACTGCCTGCGGCGGAGATCCAACGCCTAGGCGATGCTGCCGCGCATTGCCACGCCCAAACTGAGCGGCTCGCCGTCAAGGCTTCGCTGTTCACCGCTATTATCCAATTCAAGCGTGGCCGGTACAGTTTCGAACGTGGCGACGTGCGCATCCTCCAGTCAGTGCTCACGCCCTTGCGCGCCGCACTCGAACATTGCGAAGCCGACGCTCATCGCGCGCTGCCGCTCGATTCGGCGCCCATCGAGGGCTTCGATGCCGGCTTGCGAGCCATCTCCGATGGGCTGGACGCACTATCGGCCGCCGATGCGAACGAGAGACAAACAGCATGGGCGGACCACCGCGAAAACGCTGTTTCGTCGCTCGGTTATGTTCTCAGTGCGCTTCCTCTTGTCTTGCGAGGGGAGCCGAACGTACCTGCCATGCTCGTCACGCTGCGCGCGGCCCTTGCCACTCCAATGGATAATGCCCGCGGGCTTCGCGTGGCGGCTGAGGCGCGGCGCAGCGATCCGTCGCCCTCGCTCGAAAGTCTGACCGATACGTTCGACTCCTGGCGTGAGACCGCTCGCGGCTACGACGACGCGCTGCGCGTGTTCGACGACGCAACGTCATCGTGGCCGGACGCGGCGCGGTCGGCGCCTGAGGCGCAGCAGTTGCGCGAGGAACTCGGCGTATGCCGGGATCCGGCGTTGCGTGAGATGCGCGATGCGCTCATCGGCTTGTTTTCGACGATGACCTCCATGACGCACGAACCGCAGGCAGAGAACGCCGCCCCGACCGACGGAATCGATGACCTGAGGGCTCCCGAACTATTGATGACCGCGGATCTGCTGTCACGCTGTCGGGCACTGCGCGGCAAGCTGCAGGCGTCGGCATTTCTGCAGAACGCGGGGGCCTTCGATGCGAGTCGCCTCGCACAGCCCTTTTCTGCGCTAGAGCGGTATTTCGAAGGCATGCTGGGAAGGGGGGCGAACCTCCTCGATGCGGCGAACGACGTTCGCGCAGCCGCGTTGGCGGCCGACAGTGCGGCGCCCGCGGTTGGGCGGGCGTGGGGCCCCGCCCTTCGCCAATTCTTGGCTACGTGCACCCGGCAGCGTACCCGGCTCCTGAACAGCGGGTTTCAGGAAACTCATGTCGATTCGGTGAACTTCAGCGTGCAAGCGTCCGCTGCGATATTGCCGGCATTGAAATGCGTATATGGATTGCGGCAATCGCTCGCGGTCGCATGGTTCGACCCTTCGCCCGAAGATCGCGCAGCGGCGGGGGAAAGCGAAGTGGACGACCGCGCACTGATCGCCAGTTCCCGTGAAGCGGCGCAGCAGGTGGAAGCGCACATCGCTCGAATGCCTTCGCCTCCCGCGGATGCGCATGCGGTGATTATCGAAAACCACGCCAACTTACAGCTGAACTTGACCACGATCGCGACGGCGCAGCGCACGGTCGCCGAGTTGATCGAGTGCTGCGCGCAGGCGCGCCGCACGATTCACGAGGGCCCCACGGCGGATTGCGCGACCCGTTTGCGGCGCCTCGCCGGCGACGCGAGAGACGCGGGCCGCCAAGCCACGGATGTGCTTTCATTGGGGCGAAACAAGCGTCTCACTCAGGGCGTCGCCGGCGAACGTGCGCAACGCACGTTGCAATTCACCCGGCGTTTGGCTCGGACGGCGCAATCCATTGACTACACGCTGGGCGTGCTCGCCGATATTGCGGATGGACACCAACAGGCCCACAACCTGAGCCGAGAGCCGATACTGGACCCGGTGCGCTTCCAACAAACGGCCGAGCGACAGGCCAATGTCATCGATGGCGCAGCGAAAGACATCGACGCCACGCGCAAACAGCTGATTGCATCCGTCGGCACCCGGCACCCCAGCGAATACGCCGCGACGATCGCCACGCAAGACATCGAAGAGATTCGATCGTTCACCCTCGGTCTCGAGTGGCGCTACGTCGTGGATTTCGATTCGGCGAAGCGTCAATGGCTGCGTGGCACAGTGCGCGCCTTGGCCGCGCGCCTCGAGGGCTCGCCGCAGTCGGTTCCTCCAGGAGCGGGTGCGCTGCTCGATTTGATCGAACAGCATCTTGCGGCCGGCCTCAAGATTCTTATGTCCGCGAGCCGGGTCGACCGCAACGAACGGATGACTAGCGCCGTACGGGACAACTACGAGATCAAGCGCGAGGTGCAAGCCTGCCGCGAGCAGTTGAAACGGCTGCCGGTTCACGCACGGACTTCCGTTGGGGCCGGTTCGTCCCAGCCCGCGGTCCGCAAGGACAAGAAAGCGAGCGGCAAGGCGAAGCGCAAGTGAGACGCCGCGTATTAGGGGGAGCTTCAGAATTCGGAAAAATCGTACTCTCGTGAGCACGCTTCGCATCCGAGTACACCGCTTCGCTACATCCGCGCTGCTTGGCTGCGAGAGGCTTAGTCTCATTCGCGTTGGAGTAGCCCTTCTCGGGGGCTCCTTGGCCCTTCGAAGCCCACCCTGACGGAGCGCGGCGAGTCTGCTGCGTCTTGACCTGGTCATTCTGGACGAGCTCGGGTATCTGCCCTTCAGCCAGGCCGGCGGGGCGTTGCTGTTCCATCTGCTGAGCCGCTTGTACGAACACACGAGCGTTGCCGTCACAACAAATCTGGACTTCGCCGAATGGTCCAGTGTATTCGGCGACGCGAAGATGACCACGGCATTGCTGGACCGGCTGACGCACCACTGCCACATCGTGGAGACCGGCAACGAGAGCTATGATTTGAGGCAGTGACTAGGCGGTAGTTTAAGCTGTCGTCGGTAAAAGGATGATGGCAAATGACTGAAGGCAAGAAGCGCAAGGTGCATACGGCGGAGTTCAAGGCGAAGGTGGGCCTGGAAGCAGTGCGCGGGGTGAAGACGATCAGTGAGATCGCGCAGGCGTACGGGGTGCATCCGGTGCTGGTCGGGCAGTGGAAGAAAGAGATTTTGGAGCGTGCCGGGGCGCTATTCGAGGGTTCACGAGCCACGTCTTCACGGGCGTGCTCAAGCGTGAGCGAATCGCCATTAGCATGGACGGGCGCGGCCGAGCATTGGATAACATCTTCGTCGAGCGCTTGTGGCGCAACGTGAAGCACGAGGACGTGTACCTGAAAGGGTACGCCAACATGGCCGAGCTGATGATCGGGCTGGCGCAGTACTTCTCGTTCTACAACGAAGAGCGGCCGCATCAATCGCTGGGCTATCAAACACCGGATGTCGTCTACGTCAGCGGCAGGGGCGGCGGGGCGATGATCGTTGATAAATTCGGCGGTGCGCCGGAACAATCAGGGCGGCGCTGTTCCGCTGCATGTGAAGAAATGGATGCAGCTTAAATTCGGTTGAAATCTGTCTTGACCGATGGGTCCACTTTACCTTGCGGCTCTGCCGCACGGACGGGCAAAATAATAAAAGCAGCGAAAAGCGCATATGTGGTGAGTTTGCCTCCCCAATTGCGATCGAGTTTTTGGCCCATACTGTAAATCTCCTTGTGACTAATTGTTTCGATTTATTTATGTCGATTGAATATGCGGTGCCTACCGGTAGGCGGCTCTCAATATTTCTAACATCGGGGTTCAATAACTTTGAGGCGCGCTGGATCGCGCATTGGCTTATCATCGGGTAACCGTCCGGCCGGACAGACACACCCGCAATCGGAGGTTCCAATGAGTCACCCTCTGCGATTCTCGCGGCTTCACGAACGGGGCCTGTTCGTCATGCCCAATGCGTGGGATATCGGGAGCGCGAAGATCCTGGAGGCGGCGGGCTTCGACGCGATCGCTACCTCAAGTGCCGGGATCGCCTTCTCGTTGGGTTATCGTGATTCGGACCCGAGATTTTCAGCGGCGCAGGTACTCGATTCGCTGGCGCAAATCGTCAGGGCAGTCAACGTTCCCGTTAGTGCGGATCTTGAGGCGGGCCTAGGAGAAACGCCGGAGGACGTGAAGGCCACGTTTGCCCGCGCGATCCAATTAGGGTGCGCGGGCGGCAGCATTGAAGATATTCGCGACTATTCGGTGCGCGGTCATTTCAATCTGCATTCATTGCCTGATGCGCTTGAGCGCGTCCGGGCGGCCCGCGAAGCGATCGATCGATCAGGCACGCAGTTCGTGCTAACCGCGCGGACCGAGTGCTATCTGGTTGGGCATCCGCGTCCGCTGGAAGAAGCGCTGGAAAGGCTGACGGCCTTCCGAGATGCTGGTGCAGATTGCGTCTTTGCGCCGGGCATTTCGACGGTCAGTGATCTCGCTGTCCTTGTGTCGGAGCTCCAATGTGCCGTTAGTGTTTTGCCAGTGGGCGAACTGATGCAATTGCCGACAGCGCATCTTGCCGACATGGGTGTGCGACGCATCAGCACCGGCAGTGGAATTGCGCGTGCAGCGTATACGCTCGTTCGAAACGCAGCTGTAGCGCTGCATAGCGGTCAGTTGGATATAGCGAAGGGTGCAATGACCGGTGATGAGTTTGACGAACTGTTCGATGCTTGAATCAAATGGCGTGCTTCCTGCGCGGCTTCGAGCCGAGGGGCGCCTGATACGGCGCAAACAGGGGGTACGCTCGCGCCTCGACTATAGTTATCGAACGTCTCTCCGATATGCGTGAGCAGCGCGGTGACGGCAGCCACCGGATTCGTTTGTCCCCAGTACGCCACAATGTCGATGTTGGGCAGCGCCGGCAACGAGGAATTCTCCACCTCATAGACGTCACTTGGAACGAACATCCTTTCGCTGACGGTCAGGCAGAGCTGCCCACGGGCCCGCCAGCGAATCGGCGATCATCGGTTGCATGGAGCATCCTCGACAGCGTCACTAAGCGTGCATAGGGTCGCATGACCTGCCGTCGACGTAGACAGATGCGCGATGTGTACAGATTCGTCTCGCGGCGGGGATGCTACGATGGCGGCCCATCCCCTTACACACGGAGAAAATCGATCGATGGCCTTGGTCAAAATCGACTTGGGTTTTGGTGAACAAGCCATTCTGTCCGAACGAGCAAGCACAGTAATAGCGTCGGTAAAGCACCAGCGCGACGCCGAGGAATTCTTGCGGCGTTGGCCGCGAGCACGCTCGATCCATCAGGAGCGCGTTTAGCTTCAGCAACTCCGGCTTCACGTGGGATACAACCCGTCCGGCGTGAATTCGAGCGATACGATCGGTCTGCTTCGGTCGGCCGTGAAAAGCGGCAAGGTCATGGTCGTGATAGAGCGCGCGACGACGCGATTTGGAGGGGCCGTTGGCACACCTCAGCCGACGCGCGGGAGCGGCGCGATCAGGTCTTCCCGTCAGTCATTCGCTGAAATGGCAGCGGGTGGAAGCGGCGCGTCCGCGCCGTTGAGCGACGTGTCTTCTGCTCCCAAGTCGTACTCTTGGATGCAAAGCTACGATGACGTTAGCGCTGACGATCTGATCAACTACATCCAGAGCGTGATCGGCAGCACACCGGGCGACGTGGCCGTCTCCGACACAGACCTATCCACACCGCTCGGCGGCGCGCAACGATTCGAGTACACGGAAGACTTGCCGGGTGGCGACGTTGAAGAGTTAGCGGCATCGACCAACAACCCGAACTATGCGGCGAAAATGCTCGGCTACGACCGTAACACGTTCGGCGAAATCCTTCACAGATTCAAACCAGACAACGGGCTCGGTCCAGCCGACAACGTAATTTGGCACGATACCGGCGACGTCTACTTCCAGGGCAACTACATCGCCAATTTTCACGATTGGGCCAACTAGCGCGATTGCAAATGACAGACCATCAACTAGCACACGCAACGTTTCATGTAATGGGTGACTCGGTGGTGCCGGCGTTCTGGACGGCATACTTCGGAGTCCAGCCGGATACCGCCATAGCCAAAGGTAAGCCATTCACAACGCCTTCGGGCCGTCCAAGCCGTGCTCCGGGGAGGGTTGGGCTGTGGGGAGTGGATAGCCAGAAGTTCGTCCGAAGCGATTCGCTTGAACCTCATTTGCGCTACCTCATTAGGCGATTGGACCTAACGCGTTCTGGCCTTCCCGAACTGCTATCGAGCAAGGGCGTGAAAGCGCGCTTTTGGTGTTACTGGGACAACGAGGCGGGGGATCGGGTGCCTGACGTGCCGGACGACATCCGGGCGCTCATGGAATCGCTCGGCGGGACGGTGGAAATTGACGAATATCGGTAGCCGTCTCAACGATAGCATCGAACGATCGCTATCGCATCGTATGCATAAGGCGGCGATCGATGATCGCGTGAGAAATTTTCGTGGCCAGACGGCACGGCGAATCCGTCGCCAAACGGTTTGAAACGGCTCGCGACATTACGCCGCATCGCAGGACTCTTGTCGAAAAGGCAACCGTCTCGCGGATGCCCGCGCAAACGCGCCAGAACGGCCCAGGACAGAACGGCGCGACATGAGCGCCCCCGCCCCGCAGTTTTCCAACGACAGGCGCGCGGGCGGCAACCCGGAGGCACCGATCGAAGAGGCCCCCGCGACGCGCGCAGTTTAGTGGCTCGCTAGTGGCTAGGCCGCCGAAAAACAAAAAGGGTTAGCGGCTCTGAACCGGCTAACCCTTACTACGTCTGGTCGGGGCGAGAGGATTTGAACCTCCGACCACCTGCACCCCATGCAGGTACGCTACCAGGCTGCGCTACGCCCCGAAGCAAAAGAGTATAACAGACACGTTCGCCGATTTGAACCGCCTGCGCGAAACTATCTACGCAGCAATTCGATGATGCCGAGGAGTTCCTTGCGCAGTTGCGCGACATCGACATTGGCCCCGGCTTGCGCCGACGGTACCGATACCTCCGAGCCCGGCGGTACAACACCGCGCTCCTGCTCCGCCGAAGCGCTCTCTTCCTCAATCACCGCGCCACGCGCATCGAGCTTGTTGCGCGCGCCGTTGATCGTAAAACCCTGCTCGTACAGCAACTCGCGAATGCGCCGAATCAACAGCACCTCGTGGTGCTGATAGTACCGACGGTTGCCGCGACGCTTCACGGGCCGCAACTGAGTAAACTCCTGCTCCCAGTAGCGCAGCACATGCGGCTTCACCCCGCAGAGTTCGCTGACTTCACCGATCGTGAAGTACCGCTTCGCCGGAATCGGAGGCAAGACGACTTTCTCGACCGTCGTTGTCATCGTCGGTTAACCGTCGTAGTGGAAAGCGCGTCGCAACGCGTGGGAAGCCTCGCGATCAGCGCGGCAAAGCAGCTTCAGCGCCGCTTTCGACCAGCGCCTTCAGCTTCTGACTTGCATGAAACGTCACGACGCGACGCGCCGCGATCGGAATCGCTTCACCCGTCTTCGGGTTGCGTCCCGGCCGCTGCGGCTTGTCACGCAATTGAAAATTGCCGAAGCCCGACAGCTTCACACTGTCGCCGCTTTCGAGCGCATCGCGAATCACTTCGAAAAATGCCTCGACCATATCCTTGGCCTCGCGCTTGTTCAGTCCCACATTGTCGAACAAGAGCTCGGCCAACTCGGCTTTGGTCAACGTCGGCATTTCCGTGGAAGTGGATGCGCCGACAGGCAGTGTCGGTATCTCGCGAATCATGGCGCCACGCTGCGCCGCAAGTAGGGCTTCGAAATCACTCGAGTTCATTTCATTCATGTCTAAAAACGGTGACTAGCCGATGGCGACACACCATGCGAACACTCTTGCACGTGTCCCCCGCTCATCAGCGCAACCGCGCACCGTAGACTCGAGCCAAGCGATCCACCAAGGTCTTGACGGCCGAATCGACCGTCTCGTCCTGCAGCGTGCCGCCAGTATCTTGCAGGGTCACGCGGAAGGCAAGGCTTTTCTCGTGCGCTGCCATACCACCGGAAGTGTTTGATTTTGCACGAAATTCATCGAACAGCGCAACCCTCTGAACGAACTTGCACGCGTCCTCGTTCAGCGCCCTTTGCATCTCGTCGAGCAGCGCTTGAACTTCCACATTTTGATCGACGACCACTGCAATATCGCGTCGCACGGGCGGATACTTCGACACTTCCGTCGGGCTCGGCAATGCACGTTCCATCAGCGCTGGCGCGTCGATCTCGAACAGAATCGGTGCCTGCGGCAAGTCGTATTGCTGCATCCAGCGCGGATGCAGTTCGCCGATCCAGCCCACACCGTGGCCGTCCAATTCGATGCGCGCGCAACGTCCCGGATGCAGCGCGGGATGTTCCGCCTTCTCGAAGCGCACGACACGCGGCGCGAAGAGCGCCTCGACGTCGCGCTTCACGTCGAAGAAATCGACCAGCCGAGTGGCAAGACCCCACTGTTCCTCTGCCGCTGGTCCATAGGCGAGCGCACCGATGTGCTTCGGCTGCGCATACCCTTCGACAGTCGTTTCGCTCGCAGCAATCGACCTGTCGCGCAAGAAGACACGCCCTACTTCGAACACGCGGACGCGGTCCGCACGGCGATTCAAGTTGTGACGAAGCACGTTAATCAGGCTGCCGAACAACGTCGTGCGCATCACCGAAAACTGGCTTGCAATGGGATTCACGACGCGGATTGGCGCTTCGTTGCCCGCAAAATCGCGCTCCCAGCTTTCGTCGACGAAGCTGAAGTTGACTGTCTCGGCGTAGTCGCGCGCAGCGAGTGCATGGCGCAGCGCATGAATCGAACGGCGGGTCTCGTTCGTCGCACGCATCTCGCTGTGCGCGACGGGCGGCCGAGCCGGAATCTTCTCGAAGCCGTAAATGCGCGCAACCTCTTCGATCAAGTCTTCCTCGATCTCGATATCGAAGCGATACGACGGCGGCGTCACGGCAAAAATCTCGCCGTCGAATTCGAATTCGAGCCCCAGCCGCGTGAATATGCGCGCCATTTCATCGGCATCGATCGCGATGCCGATCACGCGCTGTGCGCGCGCGACACGCATCGTCACCGGCATGCGTTGCGGCAGATTGACGATCTGATCGTCGACGGGGCCGGCCTTCCCGCCGCAAATAGCGAGAATGAGGCCCGTGATCCGTTCGACATGTAGAACGGTTGTCTCGTAGTCGACACCGCGCTCGAAGCGATGTGCGGCATCGGTCGAAAAGTTGTACTTGCGTGCTCGCCCGCGAATGCTGTCGGGCCACCAGAACGCGGCTTCGAGATAGACGTTCGTTGTATCGAGCGTCACAGCCGTACTGTCGCCGCCCATGATGCCCGCCAAGCTCTCCACGTGACGATCGTCGGCGATGACGCCAACCGCTTCATCGAGTTCGATCGTGTTGCCGTTCAACAGCTTAAGACTTTCACCGCGGCGCCCCCAGCGCACTTCGATACCGCCGTGGATCTTGTCCAGATCGAACACGTGGGACGGCCGACCGAGTTCGAGCATCACGTAGTTCGAGATATCGACGAGCGCGGAAATGCTTCGTTGTCCCGACCGTTCGAGCCGCTCGACCATCCACTGCGGTGTCTTCGCGCGCGCGTCGACGCCGCGAATCACGCGGCCCGAGAAGCGGCCGCACAAATCGGGCGCCACGATTTTTACCGGCAGGCGCTCGTCGAGCTCCGCGTTCACGAGCGCAATCGCGAGTGGCTTGAGCGGCGCACCCGTAATGGCGGCCGTCTCGCGGGCCACGCCGAACACGGAGAGGCAATCCGCCTTGTTCGGCGTCAACTTGATTTCGAAGACGGTATCGTCGAGATTCAACGTCTCGCGAATGTCCTGCCCGATCGGCGTGTCCTCGGGCAAGATCATGAGGCCGCTATGATCTTCCGAAAGCTTGAGCTCACGTGCGGAGCACAGCATGCCTTCGCTTTGAACGCCGCGCAGCTTCGAGAGCTTGATGACGAACGGCGCACCGCCTTCCTCGGCGGGCGGCAATTGCGCACCCACGAGCGCAACGGGCACCTTGATGCCGGGCGCGACGTTCGGCGCACCGCAGACGATGTTCAGCACCGAGCCCGTTCCGGCATCGACCTGACACACATTGAGCTTATCGGCATCGGGATGCTTGGCCACTTCGAGCACACGGCCGACGACGATCTTCGAGGTGGCCGGCGCAGCCGGGCGCAGCGATTCGACTTCAAGGCCGGCCATCGTCAACGCATGCGACAGTTCCTCCGTCGTCAGTTGCGGGTCGACAAACGTTCGGAGCCAGGATTCAGGGAATTGCATGTGTGTCTACGTTCGTAGGTGTGGTTCCATGCCCGTCCGGCGGCGCACATTTGACGCTCGCTGGGCCGGGCACCGCTTGCGGCTTTCGGCTCGCGTGTGATGCTCGAACGCGCGCTACGCGAACTGCCGCAAGAAGCGCAAATCGTTCTCGAAAAAGAGCCGCAGATCCTGCACGCCGTAACGTAGCATCGTAAGACGTTCAAGACCGCTGCCGAAGGCGAAGCCGATGTAGCGCTCCGGATCGAGGCCCATGTTGCGCACGACGTTCGGGTGCACTTGGCCCGAGCCCGAGATCTCGAGCCACTTGCCCGCGTTCTTGCCCTCTTCGAACTTCATGTCGATTTCGGCCGAGGGTTCCGTGAACGGGAAATACGAAGGCCGGAAGCGAACGAGGATATCGTCGCGCTCGAAAAACTTCTTTAGAAAATCGGTGTAGACGCCTTTCAAATCGGCGAAGCTGATGTTCTCTTCGATCCACAAGCCTTCGACCTGATTGAACATCGGCGAATGCGTCGCGTCGCTGTCGACGCGATACGTGCGACCCGGCGAGATAACCTTGATGGGCGGCTTGTTGCTGCGCGCATAGCGCACCTGCATCGGGCTCGTATGCGTGCGCAGCAGCAAGGGGCGCCCGCCGGCATCCTGACCGTCGACGTAGAACGTGTCTTGCATCGAGCGCGCCGGATGATTTTCCGGGCTGTTCAGCGCCGTGAAGTTGTACCAATCGGTTTCGATCTCGGGGCCGTCGGCCACATCGAAACCGATCGAACCGAAGATCTGCTCGACGCGCTCCCACGTTTGCATCACCGGGTGCAAGCTGCCGGCGGCGTGACCGCGCCCAGGCAGCGTCACGTCGATCGCTTCGGCCGTGAGCCGTTGTTCGAGCAGGGCCTGCGCGAGCGCGTCGCGGCGCGCTGTCAGCGCCGCCTCGACCTGCTGCTTCGCCACGTTGATGCGGGCACCCTCAGTCTTGCGCGCTTCGGCGTCGAGCTTGCCGAGCCCCTTGAGCAGTTCGGTCAGCATCCCGGCCTTGCCGAGAAAACGGGCCTTCTCGTTTTCGAGCGTGACGCTATCGACCGCTCGTGAGAAGGCTTCTTGCGCGTCGGCGACAATCCGGTCCAGATCCATTGATCCCATCATTTCAACGTCGGTGAAGAATTACCCGGGCGCTAACGTGCGACCAGCAAAAAAAAGGGGGCTCGGTGAGGAGCCCCGTTTCTTGTCGAGGGTGCCGGCTCGCACCGGCACCCTCGACGAACCACGCAGTACTAATCTCTCAATTAGGCTGCAACGGCGGCTTTCACCTGCTTCACGATCGCGGCAAAAGCGGCCTTGTCGAACACGGCCATATCGGCCAGCACCTTGCGGTCGAGTTCGATCGACGCCTTCTTCAGGCCGTTGATGAACACGCTGTACGTCATGTCGTGCTGACGGACCGCCGCGTTGATACGCGTGATCCACAGTGCACGGAATACGCGCTTCTTGTTGCGGCGATCGCGGTAGGCGTATTGGCCTGCGCGCATGACCGCTTGCTTCGCGATGCGGTAGACGTTATTGCGACGGCCGCGGTAACCCTTGGCCAGGTTGATGATCTTCTTGTGGCGGGCACGTGCCGTAACCCCACGTTTGACTCGAGGCATGTTTCGCTCCTATGAGTAAAGGTTAAGGGTTAGGCGAAGGGCAACATGGCGCGCACGGAATCCAAATTGGATTCGTGCACGGCCGTCGAACCGCGCAGGTGACGCTTGTTCTTCGTGGTTTTCTTCGTGAGAATGTGGCGCTTGAAGGCTTGACCGCGCTTGACGGTCCCGCCCGGACGCACCACGAAGCGCTTCGCAGCGCTCTTCTTCGTCTTCATCTTAGGCATGACGAACAACTCCATTATTTGATGGCGATGGGTGTGCGGCTGGCCTAAAAGCCCTAGATCCGCCCTTTGAAACCCAGTCCACTTGTCTGCAGCTTGCCGTTGCCGGCCGCCGCGCTTTCAGGAAATGACGTCCGGCACCGCCGAACGCCCTTCCGAAATCTGCTTGCACGCTCACACGCTTAAACGCTTACACCTCTCGCAGCTTCGCCCGCACGCACCGCCCACAAATATCGAGGCGACACGGCGACGAGCCGCATCTACTTCTTCTTTTTCGGCGAGATCACCATGATCATCTGGCGCCCTTCCATCTTCGGCATCTGCTCGACCTGACCGACTTCGTCAAGGTCGGTGCGCAGGCGCTCCAGCATTCGCATGCCGATTTCCTGGTGTGCCATTTCGCGGCCACGAAAACGCAACGTGATCTTCGTCTTGTCGCCGTCTTCAAGGAAGCGCGTGAGGTTACGCAGCTTGACGTTGTAATCGCCGTCGTCGGTACCCGGGCGGAACTTCACTTCCTTGACCTGGATGACCTTCTGCTTGAGCTTCGCCTCGTGCTGCTTCTTCGCTTCCTGGTACTTGAACTTGCCGTAGTCCATCAGGCGGCACACCGGAGGCACCGCCTGAGGGGCAATTTCCACCAGATCGACGTCCTGCTGTTCCGACATGCGGAAAGCATCTGCCAGTTTCACGATGCCGAGCGGTTCGTTCTCGACTCCGACTAGACGCACCTCGGGTGCCGAAATTTCACCGTTGATGCGATGCGGCTTATCAGTAGCGATGTTTTGATTCCTCAAAAAATTAAAAAAACGAGCCGCGCTGCCGCAGTGGCTACTTGAACGCCCGGATGTCTTGACCCAGGTGCTCAACGAAGGCATCGACGGGCATCACACCCTGGTCAACGCCGCCACGGGCACGCACGGCTACCGTTTGTGCTTCACGCTCTTTGTCGCCTACCACGAGCAGGTAAGGGACTTTTTGAAGCGTATGCTCGCGTATTTTATAGCTAATCTTCTCGTTGCGCAAATCCAGCTCGATTCTAAGCCCTTGTTTTTGCAACGATTGGACCACCGACTGCGCATACTCGGCCTGGCTCTCCGCGATATTCATGACCACGGCCTGCGTCGGAGCGAGCCACGACGGCATCGCACCCGCATGATGCTCGATCAGAATGCCCAGGAAACGCTCCATCGAACCGACGATCGCTCGGTGCAGCATGACGGGCCGGCGCCGGCTGTTGTCTTCGGCTACATACTCGGCGCCCAGCCGCTCGGGCAGCACCATGTCGAGCTGCAGCGTGCCGCACTGCCAGGACCGGCCAAGCGCGTCCTTGATGTGGTACTCGACCTTCGGGCCGTAGAAGGCGCCCTCGCCGTCGAGTTCCTCCCACGCCAGCCCGCAAGCCGTCAAAGCCTGACGCAGCCCGTCTTCCGCCCGGTCCCAAATTTCATCCGTCCCCGCGCGCTGCTCGGGGCGCAGCGAGAGCTTGACGTCGATGTTCTCGAAGCCGAAATCGCGGTAGACGCTCATCGCGAGCGTGTTGAACTTGATCGATTCCTCGATGAACTGGTCTTCCGTACAGAAGATGTGCGCATCATCCTGCACGAAACCTCGCACACGCATGAGGCCGTGCAGCGCACCCGATGCTTCGTTGCGATGGCACGAGCCGAATTCGGCATAGCGCAGCGGCAGATCGCGGTACGAACGCAAGCCATGGTTGAACACTTGCACGTGTCCCGGGCAGTTCATCGGCTTGATCGCGTACTCGCGCTTTTCCGATTCCGTCGTGAACATGTTCTCGCGATAGTTCTGCCAATGGCCCGACGCTTCCCACAGCGAGCGGTCCATGACCATCGGCGTCTTGATCTCGAGATAGCCGTCGGCATTCACGCGGCGGCGCATGTACTGCTCAACCTGCTGCCAGAGCGACCAGCCCTTCGGATGCCAGAACACCATGCCCGGCGATTCCTCTTGCAGGTGAAACAGATCGAGCTGACGGCCGAGCTTGCGGTGATCGCGCTTCTCGGCTTCCTCGAGCATGTGCAAGTACGCGTCCTGGTCCTCCTTCTTCGCCCAGGCCGTGCCGTAGATACGCTGCAACTGCTCGTTCTTCGAATCGCCGCGCCAGTACGCGCCGGCCACCTTCATGAGCTTGAAGACCTTGAGCTTGCCCGTCGACGGCACGTGCGGGCCGCGGCACAGATCCGTGAAACCGCCATGCGAATAGAGCTTGATTTCATCGCTCGCGGGAATCGATTCGATGATCTCGGCTTTGTATTTCTCGCCGATGCCCTTGAAGTACGCCACCGCTTCGTCGCGCGACACGACGCGACGCGAGACCGGCTCGTCGTTCTTCGCGAGCTCTTGCATGCGCTTTTCGATCTTCTCCAGATCTTCGGGCGTAAACGGCCGCTGATAGGCGAAGTCGTAGTAAAAGCCGTTGTCGATCACCGGCCCGATCGTCACTTGTGCCTCGGGGTAAAGATCCTTCACCGCGTAGGCG
Organism: uncultured Burkholderiaceae bacterium; assembly: GCA_966212065.1. Classification (GTDB taxonomy): domain Bacteria; phylum Pseudomonadota; class Gammaproteobacteria; order Burkholderiales; family Burkholderiaceae; genus Trinickia. The sequence goes on along the minus strand of CBIHOQ010000019.1, from coordinate 7,932 downwards.
AGCAAGTGCGCGGCCGAGTGACGAATGATGTCGAGGCCGTCCGCATCCTTTTCCGTCACGATCGCGAGCGACGCGTCATGGTCGATCAGCGTCGACGTATCGACGAGCTCGCCGTCGAGCTTGCCGCCCAGGGCGGCCTTCGCGAGGCCCGGACCGATCGAGGCCGCGACCTCGGCAACCGTCACCGGGTGATCGTACTGTCGAGACGAACCGTCGGGCAGGCGTATCGAAACCATTGCGTTCTCTCCGAGATGCCGAGCGCGGCATCCATAACAATCGATGGGCGGCAACAAACCAAACTGCAGATGCTTGCCGAGCGAATGACGGATAAAAAAAATGCGGCCCCGCTTTCGAGGGGCCGCATTCACTTTCACTAACTAGCAGACTAACAGGGCGAAAGAGGTCCTCGACTAGCGTCGTTCCGAAAAGGTCTCGGTCAACGTTCGCGGTGTCATAACCGTATTCGCCTTGTGCGCTAAGCGCATTTAACTGCCGTTGAATACCCGGCTAGATCAACCATTCGCCGGACATTCGATTTCGTTGGTAGGCTCGATTGGACTCGAACCAACGACCCCCACCATGTCAAGGTGGTGCTCTAACCAGCTGAGCTACGAGCCTGAAGAAGAGAAGATTATATGGGGCCTATCTGATCTTGGCAAGCACTTTTATGCCTCCACATGGAAAGGCCTACGTCTTGCGCGCGGCGCGCACGACACCGCCCACTTCGCCCAGCAAGGTACACGCGCGCTGAACCTGCGACGAGTTCGATACTTCGACCGTGAACTGCATGAACGCCGCATTGCGGCGGCTCATCGTCTTCACGCCGACGACGTTCATTTTCTCGCGCGCGAAGACTTCGGAGATATCGCGCAGCAGGCCTTGCCGATCCTGCGCTTCGATCGTGATGTCGACGGGATAGACCGACGAGCCGCGCCCGACCAGCACATCGGGCGACCAGGCGGTCTCCAGCACGCGTTCGGGCGCACGCGCGGCCATCCGCTGAAACGTCGCACAATCGCTGCGGTGAATCGACATGCCCTTGCCGCGGGTCACGAAACCGCTGATCTCATCGGGCGGCGCGGGACGGCAGCAGCGCGCGAGCTGCGTCAACAGTGCATCGACGCCGACGACCAGCACCCCGGTGGACGCACCGCGCGCGACGCTTGCCCCACTGCCGCGCTTCTCGAACAGCTCGGGCGTGTCGAGCTGCGGTTCGGGTGGCGCCGCATCGGAAATCGCTTGCTCGATACTGCGCAGACTGAACTCTTCCTTGCCGACGACGTTGAAGAGATCCTCGGGCGACTTGAAACCGAGCTTGGCGGCGAGCTGATCTAGATTGACCGAGGTCTTGCCTTCGCGCTGCAGCGTCTTTTCCACCATCGCGCGGCCGTTGGCAATGGTTTCTTGCAGATCGACCGCGTTGAACCACGCACGGACCTTTTGCTTCGCGCGGCTGCTTTGCAAATAGCCGAGCTGCGCGTTGAGCCAATCGCGCGAAGGCCCGCCCTCCTTCACCGCGACGATCTCCACCGTCTGGCCGTTCTCGAGCGGCGTGTTGAGCGGGACCATCGCGCCGTCGACACGCGCGCCGCGGCAGCGGTGGCCAAGCTCGCTGTGCAAGTGATAGGCAAAATCGAGCGGCGTCGCGCCGCGCGGCAATGCGATCACGCGCGCTTGCGGCGTTAGTACGTAGATGTGATCGTCGTCGAGCGTGGCCTGGCGCAATTGCTCCCACGGCTTGGCCGCGGCCGGCTCGCCTTCGGCAACGTCTTCCTTCCATGCGAGCAACTGCCGCAGCCACGCGATCTTCTCGTCGTATTTGTCGCTCGCCGTGAATTGGCCGCCATAGCCGCGGGTGCCGGCTTCCTTATAGCGCCAATGCGCGGCCACGCCATATTCGGCGAAGCGATGCATTTCGTGCGTGCGGATCTGCACTTCGAACGCGCGGCCGTCGTCGCCGATCACGACCGTATGGAGCGACTTATAGCCGTTCGGTTTCGGCCGCGAGATGTAATCGTCGAACTCCTTCGGCACCGGCTGCCAAAGGTTGTGCACGATGCCGAGCACCGTGTAGCAATCCTTGATGTCGGGCACGATGACCCGGAAGGCGCGGACATCGTAAAGCTCGGCGAAATCGATCGACTTGCCGCGCATCTTGCGCCAGATGCTGTAGATGTGTTTTGGCCGCCCGCTCACCTCGGCCGGGATGTGCGCAGCCGCAAGCTCGTGCTCCAGCCGCCCGATGGCCTGGGCCACGTAGGTCTCGCGCTCGACGCGCTTTTCATCGAGCAGCTTGGCGATGCGCTTGTAGGTGTCCGGATCTTCGAAGCGGAAGGCCAGATCCTCGAGTTCCCACTTCAGTTGCCAGATGCCGAGCCTGTTCGCGAGCGGCGCATAGATCTCAAGCGTCTCGCGCGCAACGTCGAGCCCGGGAGAAGCCTTCGCCGCCGCATAGTAGCGCAGCGTCTGCAAGCGCGACGCGAGCCGGATCAGCACGACGCGGATGTCTTGCGCGAACGCGAGCAGCATCTTGCGCAACGCTTCGATCTGCGCGCGCCGCGCCGCCTGGGCGTCCCGCCCAGCCTCGGGCACGGCGTTCTGCGCCGCCCTGAGACTCACGGTCCCGAGCCGCAGCAGCTTGCGCACATCACGCACGAGCTGTGCGACTTCATCGCCAAAACGCTCGGCTATGAGCCGCTCGGGATCGGCCAGGTGCGGCGTCAGCGCGAACAGCGCCGCCGCCAGCACGGCTGGCGGATCGACATTGAGCATGCCGACGATCGAGGCCGTGCCCGCCGCATGATCGGCAAGCCGCTCGCCCGACGACAGGCGCGCCTCGCCCGCGTGCTCGCGCACGAACGCGAGCGCGTCTTCGGACGACGGCAGCGATTGCGCGCCGCTAGCCACCGTATCGGCGTTCATCGTTGCACTCTTTCATTGGAATTTTGGACAGCCACTGCCAACTGCTCATGCTCATGCTCGACTCGCGGATGCGCGCTGCAATCGCTGCAATCAGTCCCGTTGAGCCGCGACTACGACGATTTCGACGAGGCATTCAGGATTGGCCAGTTTCGCCTCCACCGTCGCGCGCGGCGGCGTGGCACCTTCCTCGACCCATTCGTCCCACACCGCGTTCATGCCGCCGAAGTGCGTCATGTCCGACATGTAGATTTGCACGGACAACAGATGCGCTTTGTCGCTGTTCGCTTCCGCCAGCAGGCGATCGATATGGCCGAGCACTTCGCGCATCTGTCCCGTGATGGCCTGCGACGTGTCCTCGGCGATCTGGCCGGCCAGATAGACCGTCCCGTTATGGATCGCGATTTCGGAGAGGCGCTTGCCGACGTGATGACGAATGACAGTCATTTCGATATTCCTGTTCGATAGGAGGTTGAACCCGGCCGCCGCTTGGCGCCTGGCGCCGGCGCGACCGAGCGAAGCAACGCCGTAGATCGCTATTATGACGCGCCCGAGCCTCCGACGAAGAACTGCCTCGCAACGGCGATCTGCGCGGGGTCCAGAAAAGCCGGTGCATGACCCACGCCTGCGATCTCGACCGATTGAACGCAATGGCCGCACTCGATCATGCGCGACACCGTCTCGCGCGAGAGCAAATCCGATTGCTCGCCGCGCACGACGAGCATGGGTCCAGGGATAGCCGCGAACAACTGCCATAGCGCCGCTTCGGCCGCGGCAGCGGCTTCCGGGGTGGACGCGCCGAACGGCACGGCGATTGCCGGATCGTAGCGAAAGGCCCATGTACCGTCGTCGCGCCTATGCAAGAGGGGCGCGTTGATCTCGGCCCATTCGTCCAACGTCAGCGGGCCGAAACTCGCCGCCAGCGCCGCGGCATGCGCCACGCCCTCTTGCTGCGTCGCAAAGCGCGGATTCTGGCCGACGTAGGCACCGATTCGCGCTAGCGCCTCGGGCTCGAGATGCGGGCCGACATCGTTGACGAGCATCTTGCGCACCGGAGAGCCGGCCAAGCCCGCCAGCGCCATGCCGATGAGGCCGCCCATCGAGGTGCCGAACCAGTCGACCGTCTCGACGTCCAGCCGCGCAATGAGCGTCACCATGTCAGCCACGTACTGCTGCAACACATAGCGGTTAGGATCGCTGAGCCAATCGGAGCGCCCTCGCCCGACGACGTCGGGGCACACGACGCGATAAGTGTCGGACAGCGCCGCGGCCACGCGGTCGAAGTCGCGCCCCGACCGGGTGAGTCCGTGCACGCAGACGAGCACGCGCGGATTATCGGGATCGCCCCACTGAACGTACCGCATACGATGCAGGCCCGTCGGATTCGCACAAATGACTTCGCGCTCGCGCGGCTGCACTGAACCTGCGGCGGGATCGGAAAGACCAGCGACAGCGGTCGGCTCGTTCATCGGATTGTCCTTCTCAACGTTGTATAGAAGGGAGCCACGCCCAACGCATCAAGCAAAAACGGGTGAAGCGCGCGCCTCACCCGTTTCGTCGTGCTTCGGCGAGCGGCCTACGACCTGGTCGCACTCATCGCACGCATGAGTAGGACAGGCCCCGCCTCACCGTACCTTAATGCACCGCGCTCGTGTCGAGCGGCGCACCGGTCTTTGCCGCGATTTCGTCGACAGTCACGCCGGGCGCGAGTTCGACGAGCTTCAGGCCCGCGTCGGTTACGTCGATGACACCGAGATCGGTAATGATGCGATCGACCACCCCCACGCCCGTTAGCGGCAGCGAACAGCTTTCGAGAATCTTATGCTGATCGCCCTTGGCGACATGTTCCATCAGCACGACCACCCGTTTGACGCCCGCGACGAGATCCATCGCGCCGCCCATGCCCTTGATCATCTTGCCCGGAATCATCCAGTTCGCCAAATCGCCGCCCTTGCTGACCTGCATCGCGCCGAGGATCGCGAGATTGATGTGGCCGCCGCGAATCATCGCGAACGAATCGGCCGACGAGAAGATCGACGAGCCCGGCAGCGTCGTGATCGTCTGCTTGCCCGCGTTGATCAGATCGGCATCGAGTTCCTCTTCGGTGGGCGACGGACCGATGCCGAGCAAACCGTTTTCCGACTGCAGCCAGACGTCGATGCCCGGGGGCACGTAGTTGGCCACCAACGTCGGCAGGCCGATGCCCAGATTCACGTAGAAGCCGTCCTGCAGCTCTTTTGCCGCGCGCGCGGCCATCTCTTCACGAGTCCATGCCATGTCAGTCTCCTTTTGCGCGCACGACGCGTTGTTCGATGCGTTTTTCCGGATGTGCATTGAGCACGATGCGCTGCACGAAGATGCCGGGTGTATGGATCGCGTCCGGATCGAACTCGCCCGTCTCGACGATCTCTTCGACCTCGGCCACCGTAATGCGGCCGGCCATCGCACACATCGGATTGAAGTTGCGTGCCGTACGGCGATAGATGAGATTGCCGGCCTTATCGGCCTTCCACGCTTTGACGAGCGCGATGTCGGCCGTCAGCGAGCGCTCGAGCACGTAGTGGTTGTCGCCGAATTGGCGCGTCTCCTTGCCCTCGGCAATCACGGTGCCGAAGCCCGTAGCCGTGAAGAAAGCCGGAATACCGGCGCCGCCGGCGCGCAGCTTCTCGGCCAGAGTGCCTTGCGGCGTGAATTCGAGCTCGAGCTCGCCTGCGAGAAACTGCCGCTCGAATTCCTTGTTCTCGCCGACGTACGACGAGATCATCTTCTTGATCTGGCGCGTCTGGAGCAGCACCCCGAGGCCGAAGCCGTCGACGCCTGCATTGTTGCTGATGCAGGTGATGCCTTTGACGGCCGTGTCGCGCAGGGCCGCAATCAACGCTTCGGGAATGCCGCACAAACCGAAGCCGCCGACGGCGAACGTCTGGCCGTCTTTAACGATGCCTTCGAGCGCGGCGGACGCGCTTGGATAGACTTTGTTCATCTGGGTGTCCCTTCCTTGATGGAAATCCGAAATCGGATCGGCGCAGCTGGCGTCAACGCTAGTCGATGCTCATTTTAGTCGTCGGCAGCGCATCTGTTGTAGCAAACGACAGAAAGACACGCGCCGCCACGCTCCGTTTAATGCGTCAGAGGGTACGATGGCCGGCGCTTACGGCACAATACGCAAAAATACATAAGCGAAAGCCCCGGTGCGATGCGCCGGGCCTGCCGCGAACCATGCCCAAAATCGATTACCAAACCGCGTTTCATCTGGCACCGATCGGCCTCGTGCTATCGCGCGACCGGATCATCGAAGATTGCAACGATGCGCTTGCCGCGATCTTCCGTTGCGATCGCTCGGTGCTGATCGGCTGCTCCTTCGAGGTGCTCTATCCGTCGTCGGACGAGTTCGAGCGCATCGGCGAGCGGATCGCACCGATCATGACGGCACAAGGCAGCTACGCGGACGATCGAATCATGAAGCGCGCCGACGGCGAACTGTTCTGGTGCCACGTGACGGGCCGGGCACTCGAGCGCAACGCCCCGCTCGCCGCGGGCGTGTGGACCTTCGAGGATTTGAGCGCGACGCGACGCGTCGCCGTGGTGCTGACGCCACGCGAGCGTGAAATCGCCGCGCAGCTCGCCACGGGCAAGACAAGCAAGCAGATCGGGCGCGTGCTGGAGATCAGCTCGCGCACGGTGGACATCTACCGCGCGCGGCTCATGCGCAAATACGGCAGCGGCAACGCCACCGAACTCATGCAGCGGCTGCTGGGGCAATGAATCGAATGACCGACGCAGTTCGAACCCCGTGTCGAAGCTGCTGCGGCCCGGCTTGCTCACCGACATCATGCCGGCGACGTCCCCCGGATAGTGCAATTGCCGCAAGAACTCCATCGAGGCGTTCACGATGACGGGGCCTTGGCCTTGCCTTTGTTTGGTGCTGTCAGGCGAGGCCGAAGCCGTCGTCGGCCGCGATGACCGCCCCGTTGATGAACTGCGATTCGTCGGCCGCGAGCAGCAGCAGCAGGCCATCGAGATCCTCCGGCTGCCCCACGCGGTGACGCGGCAGCATCGACACTAGCTTTTGCCCCTGCTCGGTAGACCAATGATGATGGTTGATCTCGGTGTCGATGTAGCCCGGCGCGATCGCGTTGACGTTGATGCCGTGCCGCCCCCATTCGAGCGCCATCGCCCGCGTCATGTGAATCACGGCCGCCTTGCTGATCGAATACAGGCCGATCTGCGGCAATGCGCGCAGCCCCGCCACCGAGGCGATGTTGATGATCCGGTACGCCGGCTTCTGCGGCGAGCTGCCCGCGCGCATGATCATCCGCTTGGCCACTTCCTGAGCGACGAAGAATGCACCGCGCGTGTTGGTATCGAACACGTATTCGTAGTCGGCCGGCGTGACTTCGCTGAGCTTTTGCGTCGTCGATACACCGGAGTTGTTCACGAGGATATCGATCGTGCCGGCCTCGGTTTCCGCATGGGCGACGGCCGACTTGATACTCTGGTAATCGGTGACGTCCAGCGAGACGACGTGCGCGGCGCCGCCCGAGGCTTCGATCTCGGCCCGCAACTCCTTGAGCCGCTCCACGCGGCGGCTCGCGAGGACCACCTTCGCCCCGGCCTGCGACAGCACCAGCGCAAAGCGCTTGCCGAGCCCGCTTGACGCGCCGGTGATCAGCGCGACCTTGCCTTCCAGGTTGATCGAACGGCCCATTCTCGTTCCTTTTAGTCGATGAAGTTGTGCGATGCGCGATCGAAAGCCGGACATGCAGCAACAAAAACGGCCGCCAAGGCAGAGCCGCCACTCTATCACGTGAATAGAACGATCGTGCTAATCTCGATCTGCGCGGTTGCAGCGGCCCTATCGTTCGCTGACAATACGAACCCGAAAAAAGCATTCTAACGGCTAAGGAGCCTCAATGACCCCCGAAAGTCTGATCGAGCAATATGGCCCGCGCGAATCCATGGAATACGACGTCGTGATCGTCGGCGGCGGCCCTGCGGGTCTATCGGCGGCCA
>CBIHOQ010000018.1:0-92465 GCA_966212065.1 uncultured Burkholderiaceae bacterium | reverse complement strand
CTCTGTAAATCGGTTTTTTTCCGGAATTCATCGGCGTGACATGTTTGCCTGAGAATATGTATTAGGGAAATTCGCTCTCCACGTTTTCCCTAAAGTTACTTGTGGAATAAAAATTCTATTGTTAGTCTGTACTCGTCCTTGATGCGTTATGTCCAGGTCAATCGGCAAGCGGTCTCGTCATTTCTTTTCTGTCCGCTGCCGCACAAATAGATTGCCGTCGTCGATGCGACGGCTCGATGCTTTGCAAGGGACTACACATGCCGACCGCTACCCGTGACCACATTGAACAGTTTTGCGTAGGCGACGTCGTGACGCTAAAGGCGGGCGGCTCGCGCATGACCGTAACGGCCGTTACCGACGACGGCATGCTGTGCCAATGGTTCGACGAACACGGGGAGTTCCGGCAAGACACCTTTGAAGGCGGCGAGCTGGCGCAGGAGCCGCGCTCCATCTCGCCCGGCCTCGTACACATGCGCCGTTACGCTACCGCGATGCCCGGGGCGATGTCCGCCGGTGCGAGGTTTGTCAGTCACCGCTAACGCCTATCGGTTAGTTTAAGGCGATGCTGCGGTCGGGCGCGGGCAGGGAAGCCGATGCTTCAAATACACGGCTATCGGCGCGCGCCATCCCGCTTGGCCGCGCGTCGTTCGATGCGAGCGATAAGCGCGGTCGAGAACGCGCTCATGCGTAGAACGCGGCGCTTAACCGTGATGTCGCGGGCGATTTCAGGCGGCGGGTTGGGCTGAAACGCCCAATAGAGCGCGAGCAACCATCCGAAGAGAGTCCAGCCGATGCATGCGTTGAACAGTGCGATCGTGAGGAGATCGTGACGCTTGCGGCGGTCCGCGATAATGGCCGGCAGAAAGTAGACTGCCAGCGCGAACACCGCCTCGACGACTTGTAAAGCAATTCGACCCAGCATGGTGCTCGCCTCGACGGGGATGAGTTCAATTGTCCCGCATTCGGCGACGTTCTGCATGACGATCGGGATATCATGTGCGCTTTGACTGCCATAGCCCACCGCCATGACCGCACTTGATGCGAAGCAGCAAAACAGTTCTATCGATCAATCGGCATTGACCGGCTTCGTCGAGCGCAAATGGGACGACGAGATAGTCCCCGCGCTAACCCATTACATTGCGATTCCCGCCAAGAGCCCCGCATTCGATCCCGATTGGGAAAAACACGGATACCTCGAGCGTGTCGTCGCCGATGCGGCGAATTGGGCGCAGGCGCAGCGGGTTCAAGGCCTGAAGCTCGAAATCGTGCGGTTGCCGGGGCGCACGCCCGTCATCTTCTTCGAGACGCCGGCTACCCGCTCGGGCAGTACCGACACGGTGGTGCTCTACGGCCATCTCGACAAGCAACCCGAGTTCGACGGATGGCGCAAAGACCTCGGGCCGTGGACGCCGAAATACCAAGACGGCAAGCTGTACGGCCGGGGTGGCGCCGACGATGGCTATGCGATCTACGCGAGCCTATGTGCGCTCGCCGCGCTTGATATGCAGGGCGTCGAGCGTCCTCGCTGCGTCGGGCTCATCGAGACGTGCGAGGAATCGGGCAGCTACGATTTGCTTCCCTACGTCGAGGCGCTGCGCGAGCGGCTCGGTCATGTCGCGCTCGTTGTCTGTCTCGATTCGGGCGCCGGCAACTACGATCAGCTTTGGTTGACCACTTCGCTACGCGGTCTCGTAGGTGGCTCGCTCGACGTGCAGGTGCTGGATGAGGGCGTTCACTCGGGTTCTTACGGCGGGATCGTGCCGTCGAGCTTTCGCGTCATGCGTCAATTGTTCGAACGGCTCGAGGATGCGGCGACAGGCAACCTGCTGCCCGCCGGCTTCCACTGCGAGATTCCAGCCAGCCGCTTGGCGGAAACGCGCGCAACAGCCGGCATTCTCGGCGATGAAGTCTGGAAGGCCTCGCCCTGGGCGTGCGGACAGGACGGCAAGCCCGTGTTGCCGGTGACGACCGATCCCTATGAAGCCTTGCTCAATGCGACGTGGCGGCCCTCGCTATCGGTGACGGGCGCCGAAGGCCTGCCTGCGCTCGCGAGTGCCGGCAACGTGCTGCGTCCGCGAACGGCGTTCAAATTGTCGCTGCGGTTGCCGGCGCTCGTCGATGCGGCGCGCGCGGTTGCGGATTTGAAGGCGCTGCTCGAGTTCGATCCTCCCTACAACGCCAAAGTCACGTTCAAGCCCGACACGAGTGCCAACGGCTGGAACGCGCCCGATCTCGCACCGTGGCTCGCGAAGGCGGTGGGCGATGCATCGCGCGCGTACTTCGGCGCCGAGTGTGCGTTTATCGGGCAAGGCGGCACGATTCCGCTGATGAATGTACTGCAGCAAGGGTTTCCGAAGTCGCAATTTGTCGTCTGCGGTGTGCTTGGCCCCAAATCGAACGCACACGGGCCCAATGAATTCCTGCATGTCCCGTTTGCCAAGAAGTTGACGGCCGCAATGGCGCAGGTCATTGCAGCCACGCCCTGACTCGAACGTTTGGCGGGCGGGCGCCTACAGCGCCCGCGAATTGCGGAATTGCGGTCCCATGGAACGGCAGCTAACGAGAATAAGAGGGGTTCTAGTGGCGATATTGATTCTGGGTTTGATTGTTTTTCTCGGCATCCATTGCGCGCGGCTTGTCGCGCCTTCTTGGCGCGATGCACAGGTCGCACGTTTCGGCGAGCAGCGCTGGAAAGGCCTTTTTGCAGTGACGTCGCTGGTCGGATTCGCGTTGATCGTTTGGGGCTACGGGGTGGCTAGACGTACCCCGACGATATTGTGGACCCCGCCTATCGGCGCACGGCACCTGACGGCATTGCTTGTTGCGATCGCGGTCGTGCTGATCGCCGCGGCTTACGTGCCCGGCAATCGTATCAAGCGCGCGATCGGACATCCGATGCTGGCCGGCGCGGCGATATGGGCGCTCGGTCATTTGTTGGCGACCGGGACGCTCAATGCAGTGGTGCTTTTTGGGGCGTTTTTGGTGTGGGGCGCGGTCGGTGCGCTGGTTTTCCGCCGTCGCGATCGAGTGGCCGGCGTGCAGTATCCGGCCGTGACACGCTCGGGCGACGTGAAAGTCGTCATTGTGGGGCTGATCGCGTGGGCCATTTTTGCGTTCGTGTTGCACCGATGGCTGATTGGCGTGAGCCCGTTAGGTTGAGTGCGTCGCGCAGCAGGGGTGTAGGCGAACGCGGCTGTGCCCCGCGACAGGCCGGAATCGCGCGCCTATGGCAGCGTTCGCGAACGGCGTCAGGTTGTAGCGACCCACGGGTTGACAACCTGGACTCCGGCCGCTTCATAGGGTGACGTATCACGGGACGCGACCATGAATCCCCGAGAAGCCGCAATCGCGGCGATATAGCCGTCTGGGGTTGGGAAGCCGCGTCCCCCGTTCCTTGCCGTTATGGCCAATTGCGCGTAGTGCCGTGCGGCGTCAACGTCGAACGGCAGCACGCGCTCCTCGAACAGTTCAAGCAACCCATCGAGCGCACGAGTTAGGAGGTTTTTGCGCTTACCGGTGGGCAGGGCTGCGATCCCGAACAGTAGCTCGGCCAATGTCACGCTCGACAGGTACAGCGTTTTGGATGCCTGCTCGTTGAGCCACGCCCGAACGACTGCATCCGGGGCCGATTTCATCGCTTCGGAAATCACGTTGGTGTCCAGAACGATCATTCGAATCTCATCGGCTCGGCCGGCGTCTTATCCCTGGCTTGATCAAGGACCGTAAGATCCTCGTTCGTTAGGCCAATCTTGCGGCCCAAAGCCGCCAAAGCATCGCCTAAGCGCACACGCTTTTCCGGCTTCACCGCGCTCGAGAGAATTTCGCGAACCTCGGCCTCCGTGCTATGCCCGTGTTGAGCAGCACGAAGCCTCAGGGCACGATGCACCTCGTCCGGCACGTTGCGTACAGTTAGAACAGCCATCGTCGATTCTCCTGACATGCTTTCAATGACGTCAATTGTACCATCATGCTGTCACCCGAAGCGCTGGCGAATGACGTGCCGGACGTCCGCGCTGACTCGTGGTTGGGCGAATCTCGTCGCCTGTCGTGTTGTCCCGGAATTTGCTGAACGGACCTTGGCTGTTGACGCAGCGGCCCGCCAGCCACGACGTTCAGCGGCGAATCGGCCGCGGGAACAGCGGATAGACGACGAGTGGAATGAGTCCGGCCACGAACCAGACAAGCGTCCACGAACTGGCTGCGAGCAGATGCGCAAGCATGATCGGCACGAGAAAGAGGCCTATGTAGACGACGGTGTTGGCCATACCCAGGGCGGTGCCGGCGCGTGCGGGGCCGGCAAGCGTTGCGAGTTCGGCGTAGGCCACGCCGTGCCACGCGGAAATACAGACGCCGGCGATCACGATCACGACGACGACGGCGGCAACCGACGTGGCGTGCCCGAGCCCGACGATGGCCGCCAATACGGCGAATGCCGCGGCCGCGACGAGCGTCGAACCGCGCAGATAAGCGCGCCGATTGCCGCGGCGGTCCGTATAGCGTCCGCTCCAGACGCGCATGATCATCGCGCCGATCTGCATGGACGCCATCGTCGCGCTGATGCCGGCCGTGCCGAGGTGGCCGAAGTCGTGCAAAAAGACCGTCGCGAACGTCAATATGGCGAACTGCGGCATGCACAGTACGCCGATGCCGAGTGCCACGCGCCATATTTGCACGTCGGCGAGCGGGCCGCGATCGGGCGCGGCAACCGGCTTCACGGAGCTGACGGCATGCGGCGGCTCGTGAAGCCAGCACATCGCGAAGAGCGCGGGGACCGCGCACAACAATGCGAGCGCGCTGTAGACGGCTGCAAAGCCATGTGTCGAGGCGAGCCATGGCAGCAGCGACGCGCCGATCCCGCCGCCAAGCGGCACGGCCGTTTGCCGAATGCTCATCGCGACGCCGCGTTCGCCCTCCTTGAACCAGTTCATGATGGCCCTGCCGCTCGAACCGTTGACGCTGCCGCCGAGCAAGCCGACCACACTCATGGCGACGGCAAGCAGCGATAACGCCGGGACCGATGCCGCCGATGGGACGACGAACAGCGCCATCGACAGCAGCGCGAGCGCCGTGCCGAGCAGCCCGGCAATGAGCACGGGACGATCGCCGAAACGATCGGCTGCGACGCCCCACGCAAGTTCGGACAAGGCGATGCCAAAACCGGTCGCGCCCAGCGCGATGCCCAAGTCTGTATTGCCGAGATGGTAGCCGGTGCGCATCCAGACGGCCGTTGTCGGGATGCCGGCCGCAGCGGCCGAGAACCCTGCGTTTGCCGCGACGCCCACCCCGAGCACTTTCCATCGATGCGCTGCGCCGAATGCTTTATCCGGCGCCTTGACGAGAGATGAGGTGTTCATTGGTTGCTCCGAATCAGATTTGACGGGCGCAGTTTGGCATTCTATGATCGTCCTGAAAATCAGATAATTGTGAACGAATAATTCTGTAAAACAGGACGATGGAGGCGTGCAATGAGTCAAACGAACTTCGACGTGGCGGCGCTGCGCAGCTTCGTCACGGGGATGGATCTCGGCAGCTTCGCCAAGGCGGCGGACCGAGTCGGCCGCTCCACATCGGCGGTCAGCGCGCAAATTCGGAAACTGGAGGAGCAGGTAGGGGCGCCGCTCTTTCTCCGGGTGGGCCGCGGCCTGGGGCTGACCGACGCGGGGGAGGTCATGCTTCGCTATGCGCGCCGTCTCGTCGAACTCAACGACGAGGCCATCGCCGCATCGCGCGGCACGGACCTCGAAGGCTGGGTGCGGCTCGGCTTGCAGGAGGATTTCGGCGAATCGCTGCTGCCCGGCGTGTTAGCGCGATTCGCTCGCGCGCATCCGAAGGTACGCATCGAGGCGCGCGTGGCACGCAACGCCGATTTGACCGAGCGGCTCGATGCGGGCGAACTCGATCTCGCGCTCGTTTGGGATGACGTCAGTCTTTCGATCCATGCGCGGCGCGCGGCGGGTGAGAGCGTCGAAGTTGCCAAGCCGCCGTTGCATTGGATCGGTTCGGATGCGCTGCTGTGGACGCCTGAATCCGGCGAGCCTTTGCCGCTCGTTCTATTCGATGGCGCGTGCACGCTTTGCTCGCTCGCGACCGATGCGCTCGATCGCGCCGGCATCGCGTGGCGTATCGCACTGACGAGCCCGAGCCTAGCCGGTTTATGGGCCGCGGCGGCAGCCGGGCTTGGGGTGACCGTGCGCACGCAGTACGGCGTGCCTTCGACGGTTCGCACGCTGGACCCGAGTGACTATGGGTTGCCTGCGCTGCCATCGCTCGGGCTTTCTTTGCTACGCGCGTCGAGCGCGGCCACGCCGCCCGTGGAGCAGCTTGCAGCAATCGTCGTCGAAGCGGTGCGCGGTTACGGCGCTGCGGGTGGCATCGATAAGATAGCGGCCTAACCCCGAGTGCCCCGGGCGATTTCGTCGCCGGCACCGGGTGCGAGCTTGCGCGTGATCGGGATCGAGCCGAGCGAGAACAGGCCGACGACGAGAAACGACGGCCAGAAGTCCGACCACATGGCATGCGTGTGCCCGTGCAGCGCGCGGGCGATTTGCAACACGATTCCGCCGACCGTAACACCGAGCCCAAGCGACATTTGCTGTACGACGCTGCCGAGGCTCGTCGCACGGCCTACATCCTCGCTCGCGATCTCCGCATAAATCATCGAGTTCAAGCTCGTGAACTGAAGGGCAGGGAAGAATCCGCCGAACAGCACGACGAGCCACATGACCCATACGGGCGTGCCTGGAAAGAACGTTCCATAGGCCGCGATCGCGATGCCCGCGAAAATCGCGTTATAGATGAGCACGGTTCGAAAGCCGAACTTGCGCAGCACCGATGACGTCAGCGAGCGCATGAACATGCTGCCGAACGCGGACGCACACGTAATCGCCCCCGATTGAAATGCCGACATGCCGAGCCCTTCCTGCAAGGCGAGCGGCAGCAGGAACGGCACGGCGCCAAGACCGATGCGGAACATCGAGCCGCCGAGCACGCTCGCGCGAAACGTCGGCACGCTGAGCAGCCGCAGCTCGAGCACGGGCCGCGCCGCGCGCTGCGCATAGAGCACATAGAAGGCGAGCAGCAGCAGGCCCGTGACGGACATTTCGTAGGCGGTGCGATCGGACACGATCTCGCTGCCGATCAGCGAAAGGCCCAGCATGACGAGCGACCCACCGATTGCCGAGAGCGAGAAACCGAACCAATCGAGCGGGCCGGGATGCGGTTCGTGCGTATTGAGGATGTGGCGATTGGTCAGATAGATGCCGAGGATGCCGACGGGCACGTTGATGAAAAAGATCAACCGCCAATGCAGATAAGTCGTCATGAAGCCGCCAAGCAGCGGCGCGGCGGCCGGCGCGAACATCGCGGGCACGCTCAGGTAGTTCATGGCGCGCACGAACTCGGTTTTGGGTATCGCGCGAAAGATGATGATGCGGCCGACGGGCACCATCATTGCGCCGCCGATCCCTTGCACGAAGCGCGCGAGCGTGAAGACATACAGCGACCGGGAGGCCGCGCACATGATCGAGCCGGCGACGAAAATGCCGATCGCTGTACGAAAGACGGTGCGCGCGCCAAAACGATCGGCGAGCCATCCGCAAATCGGAATGAACACGCCGAGCCCAACGACGTAGCTTGTGATCGCCACTTTCAGCGCGATCGGGTCGGTGCCGAAATCGCGCGCCATCGCCGGCAACGCCGTGACGATGATATTGCCGTCGACGCTCTCCATGAACATGGCGCAGGCCACGATCAGCGGGGCGATGAAGGCTTTGATGGCAAGCGGCATGGACGAGCGGCGCTGCAACGGCAAGGCGTGGGCAAGGACGCGAAGCAGCGATTATGCGCCCACTTTTAAGGGTTTGCCTACGTGCGCGCATTCGTTTTGTTGCGCGTGCAACGAAAAAAGGCCGGTCCCGCACAGGATGCGGTGCCGGCCATCGGCGAACGCCGCCGCTCGCATCGGCGAACCCCGCCGTTCGTTTAAACCTGCCTACCTTCGACGGCGGGCTTCTCTAGGGCTGTCATTGCCCGAACGGATGGCTGCTCACGTACGAGGCGAGATTCGACATGACGAAGCTGCCCCATCCGGTCGGATAATCCCATCCGGTAGCGGCCTTATAGCCGTGGCCGCCGTAGCCGTTGTTGCCCGAAGTAATGTCATGCACGAGCGAGGGCGTCGATTTAGCGGCGCTGTAAAGATTCGACGCCGGGAAGCCGAGCGAGTTGGAATTGGCCGATTGCAGTCGCGCCCAGAGGCCGACGAAGATAGGCGACGAGAGGCTTGTGCCGCCGATCTGTTGGATCTGGCCATAGTTGTAGACGAGGGCCCCGGAGCCCTGCGCCGCATCGAAAGCGATATCGGGCACGGCGCGTCCGCTTGGCTTCGGGCTGACCGATAGCGCGTTCTGCCACGCCGGCCGCGGCTCGACTGCACTGATGCCGCCGGTCGACGCCCACAGCTTGCCGTTCCCGTCGAGCCCTTCGTTCCAAACTGTCTCGCGCGCCCACTTGCCGTTCGACGTGAAGAGCGTGGTGCCGCCGACGGCGATCACGTTCGGCGACGACGCGGGCCAGGAGAGCGAGTAGGTGCTGCCGTCGGGATACCCGCGGTTGTTGCACTCATAGACGCCTTCATCGCCCGACGAAACCGAGAACGTTTGCCCTTGTGCCACGGCTGCGGCGAAGATTTGATCTTCGGCAGCCACCGTTCCGTCGGCCTGCGCATCGATTTCGCACCAGCCGAGCGACACATTGACGACCTGCGCGGCGTTATCGCTGACGGCTTGATTGAATGCCTGCGTCAGCCCCGTGTTGCCCGATGCGCGCAGGTCGGCTTCGTAGAAAATCAATTGATTCACCGCACCGCCGGCCGCGCCGACGATGTCCTGACTGTCGAGGTCCCATTCGGCCTGACCTTCTTGATCGTCGCTGTAGTCTCCGTTCGGGTCGCCTGTCTGCACGGCCGAGACGTTCACTTGCGACAGGTTGTTCGCGCTTGTGAACTGCTCGAGGTCCTGCGTGGCCTGGCTCGCCCCGCCGATTGTAATGACGCCGACTGTCGTTTGCGAGGCGGTAGGCAGCCCGCCGGCACCGTATAGCGACGCGAATTCGAGCGGGTAGTGTCCCCTCTCGGTGCCCGTCGCGGACGCCTTCGCATCCGTGCGCGGTCCCCTAACCGACATTGTGTGCGCGCGCGTAACGTTTTGCAGCCCGAGCACGGACAGCACCGTATCGCCTAGATCTTCGGGCACCTCGGCCGGCGCCGAATTGGCGAAGACCATGCGGTTGCCCTTACGGAAATGCACGAGCGGCGTGTTGAACGCCGTCTTCACGGTGCCGGCGCTGCCGTCCGCCGAGACCAGAAGGCGGTTTTTCGACACGCGGATATTAACGAACCCGCTTTTGCGCAAATGTGCGACGACCTTTTGAACTTGCGTTTGCGTGGGCGCGAAATCGGTCAGGAAGGCATTCGGCGTGAGGAAGCGATGGTATTGCGCGTTACTTCGTTCGTTGACAGCCCGACCGAGCGCCTCGAGCCTCTTCATGTCGCGCACGCGCAGGCTGACCACAACGTGTGCCGGTTCGCCGGGTACCGCTTGCGCCTGCGGCGCCGCGGCGAACGCCCGCATCTGCTCGGGCGTGAGAAAGGCTTTCGTTTCGGTACCGATCCAAATCGTCGGCGCGCCGGCCGCATGGGCGGGCGGCACGCCGACGACGAGCGGCAATGCCAGCGCGCCCATTTTGCAAATAGCTGATACGGGTCTCTTCGATTTCAATGTCGACTTCATTTTACCTCCTAGGATTGCGACGCCAAGAGACGCCCTATCCGCGGAAAAGCGGGGAGTCAACGGATCTAAAATTCACTGCTCGTCTCGAGCCATCGGTTTAATCGATAAAATAGAAAACCTTATCAAACGCTCAACGATGGGTTGAGCCCGTTCAACCTAGCAGGCCAACGATGCTGCCGTGTAGCTGTCAATTCTGATAGTCGCGTCAGCCTTGCGCGCATTGTTAGCGGCTTCTTCGCTTCAAATGCTCGCTCATCGGCGCATCGCGTCATCGTAAAAGCGAACCAGGTCGGCTTTCAGCGCGTGCAGCGCCGAGTCGTCGATATAGATCATGTGCCCTGTCGCGTAGTAGGTGATTCGCAAGTTCTCACGCAGCGAAGGTTCGAGACCCATGTGGGAAAGGTCGTACTCGGTTGCAAAAAAGGGCGTGGCCAGATCGAAGTAGCCGTTCGCCGACAGCACCTTCAAATGCGGGTTCTGCCGCATCGCTTCGGCCAGATCCGCCGCCGCATAAGGCGCGTTCAGGCTTTCGCCCCACCACGCCCGGTGCTTCCATTCCCATGCGCTGCTCACATGCCCGTTAAAGACACGGTAAGGCTCGTTGTCTACGTAATGGAGATCCTGCGACAAATGCCGATGCAGCGCGGCATCGAACGCACTCGTCACATACTTTTCCGAGGCGTCGTAGTCGGGCGAGGACGAGTCCTGATCGTATTCGATGCCTTCGAATCGGCTGTCATAGCGCCCCACGCTGCGCGTCTGCTTAAGCAATAACTGCTTGCGAAAGTGAGACGGAGAAATGCGTAGTCGCGCCCCAACGACGTACTGCGTGTCGAGTCCGGTATAACGCGCTATTTGCGCGGCCATCGCGTCGCGCTCTGCATCGGGCAGCGCGTCGCCCTTTGCCAGCGCCGCAGCGTACGGCCCGGCGGCGAAGGCGCGCACCTCGTCGAGGAATGCCGGCAGATCGGCGCTCTTCGAGGGGCCGAGCTTGCCGTGATACCAGGCGGCCGCCGCGTACGAGGGCAAGTAGCGCACGTACGACAGGTCGAAGCCCGGCGTGTTGACACCCGAATTGAGCACCGAGGACAGCAGCACGACGCCGTTCAGCGAGATCTGGTGTTGGGCGAGGCGATAGGCCAGCATCGCGGCTCGCGTCGAGCCGTACGATTCGCCGATCAAAAATTTCGGCGAATTCCAGCGATCGTTGACGCTCAGATAGCGGTCGATGACCCGGGTGAACGCATCGAGATCGCCGTCGACACTCCAAAAATGCTTACCGTTCGCATGACCGACGACCTTCGAGAAGCCCGTGCCGATCGCGTCGATGAAGACGAGGTCGCTTTTGTCGAGCAAGGAATCGGGGTTGTCGGCGAGCACATAGGGCGCGGGCGGAGTGGCCGTGGGGCTCGACGTCCGCACGCGCTTCGGTCCGACCGACCCCATCAGCAGGAATACGCTCGCCGCGCCCGGGCCGCCGTTGAAGAGAAACGTGACCGGACGCGGTGCGCCGTGCTCGGCTTGCCTCGTGTAGGCGACGTAGAAGACGCTTGCCTCGGGCTCGCCTTTGTCGTTGCGCAGCAGGAGGTTGCCGGCCGTCGCGCGATAGTCGAGCCGGCGCCCATCCAGACGCAGCGTATGCTCGGTGACGGTCGAGGTTTCGTGAGGTATGGGCAGCGCGTCAAGGCTTGATGATGCCGATGCCGAGGATGCCGAGGATGCGCGCCCCGTACTGGCCGCGGGGCCGGCGTGCAGGTTGGCGCTCGGCGGCGCGGAGACAGTCGCCGCCGGCGAGGCCGGTGCGGCCGCCGCAGTATCGTTGTCGTTGTCGTCGTCGGCGAGGGCACGTCCGCTCGTACCTAGCGTGCACGCGATCGCGATCGTGAGCACGGCGAGCTTGGCGGCGGATTTGCTGGATTTGCTGCGCGACGCTGGGGCGAAACGAAGACGCATAGGGGCTCCGGAATAGACGAACGCGGACGTCAAATAGCAGCAATTCTTCGCAGTCTTGCGCGGCAAGTCAATGACGCGAGGGTCGATGCGATCTTCGATAAGATGTTGACGATCGACAGTCTCATTGCAAAGGCGATCGCCATGCCCAATCTCCCGCTTCGTACGAAACATTCCGCCGACGGAAGGCGAGGTCAGCGCATCGCTACGCCCTTACTCTACGTCGTGCTCGTGGCGCTCGCGATATGGATCATTCGATCGTTCATCCCATCCATCGTCTGGGCCTTCGTGATTGCGATCGTTCTTTGGCCGCTGCTGCAGCGCGTGAGCCAGCCCGGGCAGAGTGCGGCTCGTGCGGACGCGGTCGCGTTGGTGCTGACGACGATCGTCGGGGTGTGCGTCGTTCTGCCGCTTGCGCTGCTCTTTGCGCAAGCGCTGCATGAGGGGCATCAATTGATGCATTGGGCCAAGGACGTGGTCCAGAACGGTTTGCCCGTGCCTCGGCTCCTGGAGCAATTGCCGTTCGGCGGGCAGATTGCCGACTGGTGGCAAACGAATCTCTCGCGTCCCCTCGAAGGGTCGCCGGCCATGGAGGCGCTGCGCAACAGCCATGTCGCCACGGCCGGCCGGCATTTCGGTTCGATCGCCCTCAGGGGGATCGTGCACTTCGG
The DNA here is from genome assembly GCA_966212065.1 of uncultured Burkholderiaceae bacterium. Lineage (GTDB taxonomy): Bacteria > Pseudomonadota > Gammaproteobacteria > Burkholderiales > Burkholderiaceae > Trinickia. The sequence continues at coordinate 80,056 of CBIHOQ010000018.1, read as the reverse complement.
CTTCATGCTGCTCACGCTGTTCGTCTTCTTGCGCTCGGGGCCGCGGCTGGCCGATCAAGCGCTCGAACCGGTTCGCCGCGTATTTGGCCCGGATGGCGCACAGCTCGCCGTACGGATGGCCGTTGCTGTACGTGCGACGGTGACGGGCCTCGTCGTCGTTGGGCTGGGCGAGGGCGCGCTGATCGGTGTGTCGTATTTTGCGACGGGCTTGCCGCACGCGGCCGAAATCGGCGCTGTTACGGCCATCGCTGCCATGATGCCGTTTTGCGCCCCGATCGCATTCGTCGGCGCCGCGCTCTGGCTGTTTGTGCACGGCCAGGCGATGGGCGCCGTCGCAGTCGTGGTGACGGGCACCATCGTCGTGTTCGTCGCCGAGCACTTCGTGCGCCCTGGCATCATCGGCAGTTCGACGCGGCTCCCGTTTTTGCTCGTTCTATTCGGCATCCTCGGCGGCGCCGAGTCGTTCGGCCTCGTCGGTCTGTTTATCGGCCCCGCGCTGATGACCGTGCTGACACTGCTCTGGCGCGACACCCTGCGCGGAGAACGTCCGGTCACACCTACTCCGGCACCGGATTCCTAAATGCGACGTTGAGCAGATTCCATGCGGTGCGGACGCGCTCAAGACGTGGCGTCTCCCACATTTGTGACAGCTTTTTGCGGGGCGAGGCGCTGTGCGATATGTGCGAGCTTGTCCGGGTTGCGCACCGTATAGATGCCGACGATGCGCTCGCCATCCGTGGCAAGCGCCATCGCTGCTTCCAGGTTCCCGTCGATATACCGCAGCAATCCCGGCTCACCGTTGATGAGCGTGTGACGGTAGACGATCCGTTCGGGCAGACGCCGCCCGGCGTCGGCGCGCGTACCGAGCATGCGGTACGCCACCGAAAACAATCGTGGCCGCAGCGCGTCGAACGGATCGGGATCGGGCGGTGAGTTAGGAGGGTTCATGGCTTTAATCGGGCGCAAATGCCTTGCGCGGAAGTCTTCGACTGACCTTAGACGACTTAGACGAAGCACGGCGCCGGTTTGTGACAGCGGTGGCGAGCGATGGCGTTATAGGCGAGGCGGCATCGTCAACCCGAACTCGCGAGCGAGAATGCCGTCTGTTTCCGCTTGCGAAATCGTACGCTTTTGCGTACGGCCATGCGTAACGACCTTGAAGCTGTCGCCGGCCAAAATCTTACGCCCCGTTTCCGTCAGCAATACCGCCACGATCTTTTGCACGAAGATCGAATCGGGATGGGTTGAGTTCAGATGATTGGCGGGGATGAAATCGACCCATTCTTGAAACGAGAGATCGAACGCGTACTGATTCGCCCACTCTCCGTCGACCTTCGCCTGAAGGAGGTAAAACCCGTTTTCGATGGCGGTCAGCCTATACGCATCGTCGTCTTGGGCAATCTCGACATCGAGTACGGACAGACGCATAGGCGCGCGAATACCGTAGCTGCCGAAGCCAAGATCGCAGAGCCAGCGTTCGCCTTCGAGCGTGACGATGAGCACCATGTGCGTGCGCGGCCGGCGAGCCGGATAAATCATCGGCCGCGCAGCAGCCAATTGATAATCGATGCCGAGCGCTTCGAGCGCCATCGCAAATAAACCGTTGACTTCGTAACAGTAGCCGCCGCGCTCGCGATGGACGATCTTTTGAACGATGTCCTCCGGCACGAGCGAGACGATCTTGCCCGCCTGGACGTCCAAATTCTCGAACGGCACCGAGAACAGTTGGTGCCGCATCAAACTTGCTACCGTGTCGATGTCGGGCGTGGGTGTGCCGTTATAGCGGATCCGAGCGAGATAGTCGGCCAGCGAAAAGTTATCGGCGTGCATAAGCGGGTCCTTTGTCGGCTTCAAATGAATGAACGTTGTGCGCAATGAGATTTAGGTTTGGCTTATCGCAGCAAGCATTGCGATGCGATCGACAGGGCGTAATCGACGGCGTTCGCATCGACGTCGAGATGGCAGACCCAGCGCTGGCGCGTGGACCCGTACGAGGACACGACGCCGATGCCATGTTGCGCGAGATGTGCGGCGAATGCCGGGGCGACGGACGGTTCGACGTTGACGAACACGATGTTCGTGTCGGGCTCGGTCACCGCAAGCCCCGGCAGCTTCGCCAAGCCGTGAGCAAGTGCGCGCGCGTTGGCGTGGTCATCGGCGAGGCGCGCGACGTTGTGCTCGAGTGCATAGAGGCCGGCGGCGGCGAGGATACCCGCTTGCCGCATGCCGCCGCCAAGCATCTTGCGCCAGCGGCGAGCACGTGCAATCGCTGCCTGCGGGCCGACGAGCACCGAGCCCACGGGAGCGCCAAGCCCCTTCGAGAGGCAAACCGACACGGTATCGAAGGGCTGCGCGAGTTGCTTTGCCGGTACGCCTAGCGCGATGGCCGCATTGAACAGCCGCGCGCCGTCGAGATGGCACGACAGGCCGTGCTGCTTAGCTAGCGCCGTGGCGGCATGGACGTAGTCGGCCGGCAGGATTTTGCCCCCGATCGTGTTTTCAAGTGCGAGCAATCGGCTGCGCGCGAAGTGGGGATCGTCGGGCTTGATGGCCGCCTCGATGTCGGCGAGCGCAATGGTGCCGTCCGGGGCGTTGTCGAGCGGTTGCGGCTGAATGCTGCCGAGCACGGCGGCGCCGCCCGCTTCCCAGCGATAGCAGTGCGCTTGCTGGCCGACGATATATTCGTCGCCGCGCTCGCAGTGCGTCATCAACGCAATCAGGTTCGATTGCGTGCCCGAGGGGACAAACAGCCCGGCCTCTTTGCCGATGATTTCGGCCACGCGCGCCTCGAGCCGCTTAGCCGTCGGATCGTCGCCGAATACGTCGTCGCCCACTTCCGCTGCGGCCATGGCCGCGCGCATGGCAGCGCTGGGGCGCGTGACCGTATCGCTGCGAAAATCGTATTTCAGTGCCGCTGCGTCCATCGTCGATCTCCTGTTTCGGGCATTCCAAAGTGCGTTCATGATGACACGGCCTGCGCTGGACCCCTGTACACAGCAGCGCGGAATCTGTTACATAACAGATTTCCCGGATTGTCTGGCTGCCATGGATTCCGCAATACACGATTTGCCTTTGTACGTCCGCTTGGCGCAACGGCTCCGGGATGGTATCGAGCAGGCGGCGATGGCCGAGGGCACGCGGTTGCCGTCGGTGCGCACACTTGCGGCCCAGCACGGCGTCAGTATGACGACGGCGCTGCAGGCGCTGCGCTGGCTCGAGACACGCGGGGAGATTCAAGCGCGGCCGCGTTCCGGCTACTTCGTCGCGAAGCGGCCGCGCCGCGCGAAGCGGGGGAGCGGCGGTGCGGGCGCTGTGCTCGATCCGAAAGCGGGAGGCGGCAAGCGATGGACGCGGCCGGCGCCTGAACTCGATGCGCAGGCGCGCGATCATCTGGCGATCGCCGGCGAGCCTGCTGCCATACGGCTCGACCTGGCCTCGGCTGAAACGGCGCTTTATCCTGTCGAGCGCTTTAGCATCCTATTGCGCCGGCTTGCCTATCAACAGCGCGAGCTAGTGGGTTCGCACGTGCGAGGTATGGGATATCCGGCGCTGCGCGCGCAAATCGCGCGACAGGCTATGCAATACGCCTGCGAACTCGATCCGGAAGAACTCGTCGTAACGAACGGTTGCGTCGAGGCGCTCAACCTTGCGCTACGCGCGGTCGCTCGACCTGGGGACCTGATCGCGGTGGAATCGCCGACTTATTTTGTGCTTCTACAGATGTTGCGCGCGCTCGAGATGCCGGTCTACGCGATTCCCTGTACGCCGCGCTCGGGTATCGACGTCGGTGCGCTAAGGGACGCGCTCGATCGAGGTATTCCGATCAAGGCGGTAGTGACGGTCGCGAACGGCAACAACCCGCTCGGGAGTGTGCCGAGCGATGCGGCAAAGCGGTCGCTCGTCGCGCTCTTGCACGAGCGCGACCTACCCCTCATCGAAGACGACATCTTCGGCGATCTTTGCTTTGGCGAAACCCGCCCGCGGCCCGTGCGCGCATTCGACGATGCGCACGGCAACGTCTTGCTTTGCGGGGGCTTTTCGAAGAGCTTATGCCCGGGTTTGCGACTGGGCTGGATTGCGGCGGGGCGCTTCACCGAGCGCGTGAAAGCGCTGAAGTACACGACGAGCATGGCCACGGCCGAGCTTCAGCAAGGGGCGGTTGCCGACGTGTTGGCGACGGGTGGCTACGCGCTGCACTTGCGGCGTTTGAAGGCGGCGCTGCAAAGCCAGCAGCACGCGTTGCGTGATGCGGTGCTGCGTTACTTTCCCGCAGGCACCGAAGTGACGAATCCCGCGGGCGGCATGGTGCTCTGGGCTAAGCTGCCGGGGATCGACGGGCAGCCACGCAGCACACGCACATTATTCGAGCTCGCACGGGCGGAGGGAATCAGCTTCGCGCCCGGCCATCTATTCGGCGAAGGCGGGGCGTTCGACGATTGTCTTCGTTTGAATGCGGGCAATCGGTGGACGAGCGCACTCGATGCGGCCGTGCGTCGCCTTGGTGATCTGGCGGTCCTCGCGGCCGATCCTTATACCGGCCGCGGATAATTTTGAATAATCCCGGGCGGTAGCCCGTCGTATCGGCCGCCGTTACTTCATCATCGCGTCAGCCCATCGAAGGCTTGCAACAATCGTTCGATGTCGGCAGAGGCGAGATTGCCCATCGTTGAAATACGGAACAGCCGCTTCGACAAGTCACCCTGGCCCGCGTAGATCACGAACCCGTGTGCCTTGAGCGCATCGTGCAGCGGTTCGTAAGCGACACCCGCGGGCAGGTCGTACGCGCGCAACACGACCGACGATTGCTCGGGCGGCAAGACGGACGCCATGCCGCGTGCCGCGAGGCCGCTGCGCACTTGCTCAGCCAGCGCCGCATAGCGAGCATGTCGCGCCGATAGTCCGCCTTCGTCTTCGAATTCGCGCAAGGCTTCGACGAGCGCGTAATACGCATGCACGGAGGGCGTGAAAGGCGTATTACGTTCCGCTTGCATGCGGGCGAGACGGCATAGGTCCAGGTAGTACGCCCGGCTCGCCGCATGCTCGATCGCGTCACGTGCGGCAACGACGAACGAGGCACCGGGTACGCCGTGCAGGCACTTGTTGGCCGTCGCAGCCACCGCAGCGATATTCGCATCATCGAAATCGATTGCCTCTGCGCCAAAGCTGCTCACGGCATCGACCAGCAACCGCGCGCCATGTTTGGCGGCGAGGGCGCCGATCTCGCGCAAATCGTTGAGGCGGCCCGTGGTCGTTTCGTGATGAACGATCGCCACATGCGTAAAGGGGCCCTCCGTCTCCAGGCACATCGCGACGGCAGCGGGATCGGGGGCGCGCATCCAAGCGTGAGCGAGCGCCACGTGCTCGATCCCATATTGCTTGGCGATACTGGCCATACGCTCGCCATACACACCGTTTTGCACGACGAGCAGCTTGCCTTGCCGCGGTACGAGCGAGGCGATCATGCTTTCTACCGCACCCGTGCCCGAAGCGGTCATGAGGACAGCGGACCATTGGTGCGGATCGAGCCGATAGACACCGAGCAACCGGCCGCGCGCTTCGTCTTGCAGATCGTAGAACTCGCTTTCGCGATGGCACAGGTCCGGCCGCAGCAAGCTTTGCCGCACGCGCTCGGTCAGCGTAACGGGGCCGGGATTGAGCAACAGCGTTTTCATCGAAAGTATTTCCTCATGCAGCGCCGATGTGGCGCATCAACCGCGCCTTGACCTCGGCCGGAGAAATCGTGGGACGGGGCAGGCCGTCGGGCGTGCCGCGCCGAATCGCTAGACGCGCAAAACGAGGGCCGCTCCGTCTACCGTCGAGCGCCGGCTGTGCAAGCAGCGAATCGATCAGCGAGAGGTCGTTACCCTCGATGGCCGATGCATAGCCGCATGCCGCCGCTACGCCCGCGAACGAGACCTGTGACGAAACGGTTGCTTGCCCGCCGGTGGAGTCATGCGAGCCGTTATCGAGCAGCAAATGCGTGAGGTTGGGCGGGCCGTATGCGCCGAGGGTCGCAAACGCGCCCATGCGCATGAGTGCCGCGCCGTCGCCATCGAGTGCGACGACATGCAGGTCGGGCCGTGCGAGCGCAACGCCGAGCGCAAGCGGCATCACGCATCCCATCGAGCCGACCATGTAGAGCTGATTCGGGCGATCGTCGAGTGCATACAATTCTCGTCCGCAGAACCCCGTCGATGCGAGCACGACCGTCGAGTCGACCGGTGTATGGGCGATCACGCGTTCGAGGGCATCGCGCCGAGACGGCAAACTGTCGTGCGAGGTATCGTGCCATCGCGATTGCGGCACGCGTGCCGCCGCGCGCACCGGTATCTTTCGTTCGAGCGGGTACGGTGCGACGGTGCCTTTGCGCATGACGAGCGCATACGGGCGTCCTGTCGTGTCCATATGCGCGACAGCACGTGCGAGTGCGGGCTCGATCGCTTCGGCGTCGCTCGGAAACGGCTCCCACGGGATCTCCATCGTTTCGAGCAGCGACGGCGTGATCGGTCCCATCAGCGCGTGCTGCGGCTCGTCGGAGATACCGGGCTCACCGCGCCAGGTGACGATGAGCAACTGCGGCAGGCGAAACGTCCACGTCAGCGACGTCAGTGGGCTGACGGCATTGCCGAGCCCCGAGTTCTGCATCATCGTGATGCCGCGTTCGCCGTTGCGTGCCGCAAGCGCGATGCCCGCGATCAGCGCGACTGCATCGCCTTCGTTCGCCGCACTGACATAGCGCAGCGCAGGGTCTTGCAGTACGTAGTTGATGAAGGGCGTGAGAAAAGAGCAGGGGACGCCCGCATACGAGGTGAATCCGCGGCGGCGTGCCGCCTCGACGAATTGTGCTGCTTCGATCATCGGCTCTCACTTTGACCGTTGCGGCCGAGCGCAAACGGCGTTTGCGCATGGGCGAAATCTCCCGCCCGCCGAAAGTCTTCGAGGTCGTTCACGCCGCACCAATGCCCGTGAACGTAATGCACTTCGATCGATTCGCCGGCATCAATCAGCGCATTGACGAGCGCCGGCACGTCGAGCGTGTCGAAGTCGGGCTGTAGCCTCAGTTCAGCGAGCATCGCGCGCAGGCGCGCAATCCCGTGTCCGCGAACGCTTAGCAGTCCTATCCATCTGCCATCGGGAGGAACAGTGTCCGGCTTGCCGCTGCGAATGCGCTGCAGAAGCGTCTTTTGGCCGAACAGCGCACGATCGTCCAATGCGGAGCAATAGGCAAAATCGCACACGCTCTGGTTCGACGCTTGCGATTGCGACGAATCGACGACGACGGTAAACGGTGCGTCGCTTTCGACGAGATCGCGCAGGATGTAGCTGCGAAAGAGCAAGTCGCCATAAGAGATCACGGTATCGGCCGCGAGCCCACCCGCATCGATTGCGCACGCAAGCGAGGCGAGCTCACCGGTCTGCGCATGCCGCTCGTTGACGACGAGCTTGATGCCCGCGGTATCGATCGCATCGGCGCGATATCCGCCCACGACGGTGATGTCGTTGACACCCTGCTTCTTGAAGGCATCGACGAGCCAACGCAAGAGCGGCTTGCCCGCCACGGGAAGCATGACCTTCGGGCGCTCGGCCGTGACGGCTTCGAGCCCGCGGCCGCGGCTCGCGGCCAGCATGATCGCTGCGCTGGGCTTGCGCGATGCCGCGAGGTAGAGGCGTTCTGCCGCCGCATACTCGTCCGCATCTTGCAGGCGGAAGATCTCTTCGACACTGGCGATCCGCTCCTCGACGTTCACGAGCGTTTCGCTGTCGTGAATCTCCTTCGCCACGGCTTGCATCGATGACGCTGCTGCGCGCACGAGATGATTGGCCCAGATGACGGTGCTAATGCCGGCCTTGCGGAACACTTCCGTCGGCGTGCTGTAGTACTTCGTCGGCACGATGACGAGCGGGGCCCGGCCGGCCCACTCCCGCGCGAACGCGAGGATTTCATCGGGACGCGAGAGCTTGCTGTGGATCAAGATCGCATCGGCGCCCGCGAGCCGATACGCTTCGGCACGCTCCAGCGCTTCTTGCATGCCCCAGCCGGCAATCAGTGCCTCGACGCGCGCGACGATCGAGAAATTCGTTTCCGACTGAGAATCTTTTCCGGCTTTGATTTTGCCGCAGAATTCGTCGACATCCGCCAACGGCTGGCGTTCGCCGCCGATGAAGCTGTTCGTCTTGGGGAACTGTTTGTCCTCGATGCAGACGCCGGCGATGCCGCGCTGCTCGAGCTTGCGCACGAGGCGTCGGACGTTGTTGAAATTGCCGTAACCCGTATCGCCGTCGAGCAGAATCGGCAGGTCGCTCGCATCGGCCATGAACTCGAGCATGTCGACGACTTGCGTCCAGCTCGCTTCGTTGTTATCGCGCACGCCAAATTGCGCGGAAATTGCGAGGCCCGAGGCCCAGATGCCTTTGAATCCGGCCTCGCGTACGACGCGCGCGGACAAGCCGTTATGCGCTTCCATCAAGAATTCGAGTTCGTTGCTGACGAGCATTTCGCGCAGCCGTTCGAAGCGCGAGCGTGTGTCGATACCTTGTTCGCGTGCGTTCATCGCATCGCTCCGGTAGGTTGTGTGAGACGCGGCAGCACCTCGTTCTCGGCGCGCGCCACGTCGCCCGGAAAATCGATTTCGATCCAGGGTAGCCCCGTGACGTCGGCTACGTCGTACGTGTGTCCTCCCTCTTCTAGCAGCAGGTCCCGCACCGCTTCTTCGTGCGGCATATTTTGCCGGCCGCTCGCAACGTATCCGGCGACGATTTCGGCGAGCCGGCGCGCCGTGCTTTCGCGAAAGCGGAAGAAACCGACCGACTCGCCGATCGTGTCGTATTGCAGGCCGACGGCAAGCTGTTTGCGCAACTCCACGGGGACGCGTTCTCTCAAGCACAGCTTGACGGGCTCGTCGCCCGCTTCCATGTCGCGATCGATCAGCAGACGATCGATGCTCGGGCCGGCCACGAGCGCACGCAATATCGCTTCGTCGTATAGAACGTCGGCGTCCATCAGCAATACGTCGCCGCCGCGCGTGAGTGCATCGGCCACCCTATGGACCGTGAGCACGCTGCCGAGATCGTAGCGCGGATTCAGAACGATACCGGGCCGCGGCTGCCAGCCGATGCGGTCGAGCTCGGCTTCGATTTTTTCCGGCTGGAAACCGAGCGCAAGCTCGATGTCGTCGATGCCGGCTGCGCGTAATGCACGCAAGTGACGCTCGAGCAGCGTCATGCCTTCAAAGCGCAACAGGCACTTCGGGAATTGCTGGTCGGGCGGTTGCTGTAGGCGCAGGCCTAGGCCCGCGGCGAGAATGATCGCTCGCATGTTCTTTTTTCTCCTGGCAAGAACCGATAGCCGGGGCGGCCGGCCCCGATCAATCGGCAAGCGGCATACCGTGCACACGCCGGCGCTGCCAATTGCGTTCACTCCAATGCACATAGACGATGCCCGGCAATCCGAGCGCGAGCTCGCGCGCACGCTTGGCGAGCGACAGTGCGAGCGCCGCGTCCGGCGTGAGGCCGACGAGGGGCGCGAGCAGCAAGTAGCCGCCTTCCTGTGCACCGAGCGATCCGGGAATCGCGAACGCCGCACCGCGTATCGCCTGTCCCACGCTTTCCAGCAGCAGCGCATCGAGCCAGCTCACGGGGTGGCCGATGAACGCGAGTGCGAGCCAGACTTCGCCGATGCCGGCGATCCATCCGATGAAACTCAGCGCGAACGAGGCCGCGACGAGCCGGCGCTTGCGATAGAGCTTGCGCACCGCGCTGTCGATCGCGTCCGCACGCGCTGCGGCATAGATAGCGCCGCGTGCGCCCAACGCTTTGCCGAATAAGCGCGAGAAACCACTGAACAAGCCGCGTTGCTGCGCGTAATAAAATCCTGCAACGACAACGGCCAGCACGGCGCTTGCGGCCAGCGCTGCGACATGCAATGCATGCGCTGCGTGCGAACCTCGCGATGGGGAGAGCGCCGCGAATGCCGTCAAGCCGAGTAGCGCAAAGACGATTTGCGCGACCGATTGCATCGTCGTCGATACGGTCACGGCCGCCGCTGCATCGTGCATCGGGGCGCCGCGCTGTGTCAGGTGCCGCGCCATCAGCACGGGCCCGCCGATCTGGCCGGCCGGCAATAAACTGTTGACCGCCTCTCCGGCCCAGCGGGCGCGCAGGGCATCGGCGAACGATACGGGCCTCGCGACGAGTACGGCAATCGCTGCGGCGTCGATGCCAAGCGGCAATACATGAAATGCCGCGACCAGCGCAAGGCCCCATCCTGCGGCGGCTAGCGTGGCCGCAACGGCGCCCGCGCCTTGCCATGCAAGTAGGCCAACGAAAACCGCCGCGCCCAGGGCTAACAAGATTGCCGCCGTGCGCGTCATGCGGTGTCCTTGCCGGTGGCGCGAGCGCTTCGCGCCAAGCGGAATACTTGGCGAAAGCCGAAATAGGCGATCGCGTCTTTCATGTTCGAGATTAAACGCCGCCATGGACGCATGCGTGCGTCCGTCACGTATTCGAACGTTAACGAAACGCGCATTTCGCCCGCTTTCGCCGGTGTAATCCGGTGACGAAGTTTGTCGCCGTCGAACAGCACGATCGAGCCGGGCGGATACTGGATCGAGCCGGCCACCGTGGCGGCTTCCGGCGTGCGCGTATGCAGTTCGTAATCGAGGCGGCATGACGAATCGTCGAGGACGCCGATCAGCAGCGTATAGCGGCGGCCGTCGTAATACGAGGTGTCGTAATGCCAGCCGATATGATCGCCTTCGCGCGTGTAGTAATAGAGCGCATACGCGTGCGGATCGTCGTCAGGCGAGAGCTGGAGCGTATCGCCGGTGATCGCCTCGAGCCAGTCGATCAACGCACGCGAGCGATAAAGTTCGGCGATAAGCGGCGCGAGCCGATCGATCGTGTGACGGCTGACGCTCCCGCCTTGTTTATGGCCAGGCAAGTAATTGCGATTGACAGCCGGCGCGAGCGATCGCGCGCGCTCGGCGAGCCGGGCCGTGAGATCGGCGGGTAAGAAAGTGTCCAAATAGAGGAACGCGCCCTGTTCGACGAATTGCGCGCGTAGCCGCTCTCGATCGAGGACGCGTACCGTCTCGCCTACGACGTGCTCGACCGGTCGCACATCGGCCGGCGATAAGAATGTCGCGGCCGATGTCAGGGCATCGCCCGTCGCGATACGCGCGTTCATCTAGATACCCATGCTTCGTTCGCCGGCTCGCTCGGCTTGGGCCGGCGCACGATGCGGCGATAATCGAGCGCGACCCAGATAGCGAATAAAGGCGCACCGATCGACGCCGCCATGACGAACGGCTCGACGATGCGGGCGAGCGTGACGAGCGGCAACAGATAGAGCACGTCCTCCGTTTCAAAGCCCGCTGCCGATGCCTGCTGAGTGCCGGCCTTGCCGGCGAACGATTCTATGCGCATGCGCAGATAGAAAATGACTGCGACGGCTACGCCGGCCACAGCACCTAGCGCCGTGGACTGCGCGAACATGTGATCGCCGCGTGCGGCGGCTATCCCGACACCCATGCAAACGAACAGCGCCACCGTCACGAACGCATCGCTCGCTAGGTCGTAGAAGTGCCCGAATTTGCTCGATTTGCCGCTGATGCGCGCAAGCTCTCCATCGGTATGGTCGATAAAGTTCGACAGGACGATCAGCAGCGCGCCGATATTGGTCCATGCGAACGCGCCCTGCGCAAGGCCAGCCGCGCCGGCGATGCCGAAGACGAGGCGCAGTGTCGTGAGGTGATTCGGCGTGACGCGCGACGCTTTGAGCGGGGTGACGAGACGGCGGGCGAGCCGAGCGTCCCAGGTGCGGGGCACTGGGGCGATGGCGCTAGCGGTAGATTCAACGCGGTTGTCCATCCACCGCAATATATACGTTTTTACCCGGTGTTGTCTTCTCGCCCTGCATTCGCCTGCGCGGCATCCGAGCACTGTGCGGGCGCGGACATGGTTTGGTCGAACGAGGTAAAGTGCCAGCCTGTCGCCCGCAGCCGATCCGGCATGCCGTGTGCGCCGCGCCAATCCCGAATCGCTAATTGTCCCGCTGTAACGGTACGTAACCTTGCCGCTATGAAGAGCCTCGCTATCGCAGTCCTGATCTTTGTCGGTGCCGCACTGTCCGGCCCGGCCTTTGCCGTCCCGCTCGACGACCCGCTGCATTGCGACCGTCCTGCGCACGACTTTATCGGTGCATTGGAAAAGAAAGGGCTGATCGACCGGCGTCCTTCACGGGTGGAGGCAAACTCGATCAATGCGTTCGACCCGGCTCACGGTGTCGAGTTGACGGCGTTCGGCTACCGCGTGTTCGCGATCGTCGGGTTTCAAAAAGACGACTCGATGTTTCGCAAGGGCGACGGAACGCCGCTAGCCGATTCCGCTTACGGCGCCGTCGTGCTCGGGTCGACGGACAGCGTGGAGTCCGCCGTCAGGTCCGGCGGCAGCATGGCGATCGTCCACCACGTCGCGCCGTTCGTGACGGCTATTTTTTGCCAGATCGATAAGGGTGCGCCGGCAGACCGGCCCTAGCTTTCTACGGCTTGTCGCGATGTGCGCCAACGCACAAATCGGCATTTGATTCTCGGGGTTACGCCTGATCCAAAGTACTTTTTTCCGGGTGCGATGAGCGCAAGCAAACTCTATGCCGCGCATTAGTTGGCAATAAGCAACGGGGCTGGCGACCCGTGCTCACTGAGATGGACTTGCCGATACGCTCGTGTAAACATCATGTCTATTCCATGGCGACGATGAATCCCAGAGTCTGCAGAGATTGGGAGCGATCCATTCGCCGATCATTCGCCGATCATTTGCCGATGACGCGCAAACGGGCACGGCCCGGTGACGGGGTGTCTAACAAAATTGGCCGGTTTGGAGCATTCGATGAAAAAGCATATTTTTTCTCTCGCCGCGTCGATGGCGTTCGCCGTGCCGGTGTTTGCGCAAAGCAGCGTGACGCTGTATGGCGTGATCGATGAAGGTTTCAACTATACGAACAACGTGCTCGGTAAGCACAACTACGAACTCGCGAGCGGTTTCGCACAGGGCAGCCGGTGGGGCCTGAAGGGCGCGGAAGACTTGGGCAATGGACTGAAGGCGGTCTTTCAGTTGGAAAATGGCTTCGACGTCAATTCGGGCCGCTTGAACCAAGGCGGCCGCATATTCGGCCGCCAAGCGTTCGTGGGTTTGTCTAGCCAGTACGGTACGGTCACGCTGGGCCGTCAATACGATTCGCTCGTCGACTACCTAGCGCAGACGACGGCGAACGGGAGTTGGGGCGGCTATTTGCTCTCGCACCCGTTCGATAACGACAATACGGACAACACCTTCCGCGTCAATAACACGGTTAAGTATGCGAGCCCCGACTTCGCGGGGTTCCAATTCGGCGGCACCTATAGTTTCAGCAACGATCCCGGGTTCTCGAACAACCGCCAATACAGCATCGGCGGTCAATATCAGAACGGCGGCTTGCTCGTTGCCGCGGCTTACTTGCAGGCGAACAATCCGGGCGGGACGACGGGCGGCGCCATTGCGACGAACGACGCGAACTTCGTCTCGTCGCGTCTGCGTATCTTCGGCGGCGGCATCAACTACACGTTCGGTCCCGCGACGGCCGGCTTCGTTTATACGAATACGAACGTCAAGAACCCCACGGGCGATGTCTATCTGACGGCAGCCGATTCGCTCGTGCCCATCACTGGGCCGCTCGCCGGGTCGCGGTTGACGAGACTGAAGTTCCAGAACTTCGAAGTGAACGGAAAATATCAGCTCACGCCTGCGCTGTATGTCGGGGCTCAGTACGTCTACACGATGGAAAACTACGATACGACACTCGGCGGTGTGAAGCCGAAGGTCCATACCTTTGGGCTGATGGTCGATTACAACCTGTCCAAGCGCACGGATGTCTATATTCAGGGCGCCTTCCAAAAGGTTGCGGGCGACAGCACCGGCTCTTCGCTCGATCATGCTTACGTTCCGGGCGCCGATGACTTGTCGAGCACGCCGAAGCAGGCTGTGGCGCGCGTTGGCATTCGCCATAAGTTCTAATAAGGGTATGGCCAAGACACAAGAACTTGCCGCGCGCCTGTTGGAGGCCCGTCGTACGCATACGCTCCTCGATCCCGCCGCGCTTGCCGCGTGCAAGCCCGAGAATGCCGACGAAGCTTGTGTCGTGCAACAGCTTGTGCTCGACGAGTTGGGGGGATGCGCAGGCTATAAGATCGGCGCAGGCTCACCATCGGCCGTGCCGCAGTGCGCGCCGTTGCCCGCAACGAAAGTGTTCGGCGCGGCATCGGGCATACGCCGGAGCGACTATGCGCGCATTGGGCTGGAACTCGAGATTGCATTCAGCTTTGCGGAGGACGTCGATCGTTCGCTGTCGGAACAGGCGGACGAAGTGATCGATGCGATCGATGCCATGTCGGTGGTGGTCGAAGTCGTTGACAGTCGATACGATGGCTGGCCGAATATCGATCCGTTGCTTCAACTGGCCGATCTGCAAAACAACGGCGCGCTCGTGATCGGCGATACTCGGCCGTACGATCGCCACTTCGATTTCAGTGCACCGCATGTCAGTTTTTACTGCGGCAGCCATAAGATTTTTCAAGGGACGGCACACCATCCCGCCGGCGACCCGCGGCGATTGATTGCCTGGCTCGTTGCGCGCACGCTGGAGACGGGACACTCGATTCCGGCCAGGACGGTATTGACGACGGGCTCTTATACGCCGCTTTACATCGCATCGGCACCCGGTCTCGTGCGCGGGACCATCGACGGGTTCGGGAACATCGAGTTCGAGATCCAGTAGCGCTGGCGAGTAGCGCTGTCTGTCTTCAATCCATGAGCCGCCGGCTCACGACATCGACGAATCGATCGTCGGCGAACGCAGACGCCGCGAGCGCTGTGACCTCGGGATAAGCCAAACGCGCGATGTCGGTCAAGACTTGGCCGGGCGGCGCTTCGACAAGCAGCGTTGCGCCGCGCTCGACAATCGTCGTCAGCGCGTCGAACCATCGCACCGTGTAACGCATATTGGTGGCCAGGTCCTTGCGGATGTCCTCGGGCTTATGCAGCGCGCGCGCCCGCCGATTGCCGATGTAGAGATGCTTAGGGATCCGAAACGATACGTCGGCAGCATAAGCGAGGAGCGTATCCGACGCTTCCCGCAATAGTTCGCAGTGCGAAGGAACACTGACGGCAAGCCGCTTCGCCCGGTGGGCCCCGGCGATACTCGCGCGCTCGTTGAACGCGTCGAGGGCGCTATCCGAGCCCGCGACGACGATTTGGCGCGGCGCGTTGACGTTGGCAAGATAGACACGTGCCTGCTCAGGCTCCGCCGTGACCTCTAGCAGCGCTTCGACTTGCGCTTCGGTCAAACCTTCTATCGCCGACAGTCCATAGCCGCTCGGATACGCCTGCTCCATCAATTCGGCGCGCATCTTGACCATACGTAAGGCATCGCCGAACGAGAGGGCGCGAGACCCGACGGCGGCGGCGTAGGCGCCTACCGATAGGCCTGCATGCAGTTGCGCTTCAATGTCGGCAGCGGCAAGGCGCCGGTGCAGCGCGACGCCCGCCACGAGGAGTGCGATCTGCACTGCGACGCTCGATCTCAGTGCGTTGCTTGAATCGAGGTTCGCGACGTCGACCGATAGCGCATCCGATGCCTCTTCCATCGTCGCGGCGACGACAGCATGCGGCGGCAGTCGATGCAAAAAGCCGGGGGTTTGGGCGCCTTGGCCGGGGTAGAGGAGGGCGAGCATCAGCGTTGCGCCTCGCACACGATGTCGTTCGTTGCCCACGGATCGGCGATGAGACGCGCTGCGCGCGCCGAGCGCGCCATGACGCGCGGCTTCTCTTGCGCCCATTCGCTAAGCGCGACGCCGCCGGCCGGCGTTTCGAGCTGCGCGTCGATGCGCAAACCGATGGCCGCTTCGACGGTCTGCATATGCTGGCGCAGCGCACGCGCCTGTTCGCGCAGCAACGGCGAGGGCGTGCGAATCAGCAAGTCGAGATCGCTGGTATCGGTGGCGGTCGGCCGCGCCGTCGCGAGCTCGAAGCCGACGCTGCCGGTCGGCCCCCAAACCAGCGGATCGAACCACCGCTCATCGACGATGATGCGCAATGCGCGGAATGCTTTTATCGTGCGGCGCTCGGCGGGAATGGCCCGGTCGGTTAGGTGCTCGGGCGACAAGGCGAGTTCGATGGCCTCATGCGCTGCGAATGCCCCATGCCGTTGCGCGCGTACGGCCCCGCGAAAGCCGATGGGCACGAAGCCGGCCGGTGCCTCGGCGCGTCGTACGACCGCGAACGGGGCATCGGCGAATGCAGCCGGGAGCCATCCTGGCATCCCCGCCGTAGTGGGCAATGCACGCAAGCGAAGCAGATCGTGTGCGTGGTATATCAATCGGCATCCCATTGCATTGCAAGATGGTGTCTAACCTTGATCGATGCTGCGCGCGTCGTGCGTGCCGCGTCTGAATCGAGCCGATGCGACAGATCGCTAGAGCCCGAGCGTGCCGAAATCACGGCGTCCGACAGCTTGCGTTGCACGAGTGCGATGTGTTCGCTCGTCGGTGCATCGGCATCGACGCCGTCGATCAGGCAATCGAGCAAGCCCAGCTTGGCGAAACCCGTGAGCGAGTACGACATGGGCGTGATCGTTTCCCCGAGCGCATCGAGCGCTTCGACGCAGCGGCGTGTCACCCGTGCGGCGGCTTCCTTGCCCATTGCGTGAACCATCGTGCCCGGCGCATCGAGCGCGAGAATGCGATTGGCCTGATACCCGTGCGCCAGAAACGCGCCCGACATGGCCGGCCCAACGATCAACGCGACGATCGGATGTCCGGCGAGCCGCGCCGACGCATAGGCATCCACGGCCGCCGCGCAGGCCAGGTGAATGCCTAGCATCTCTTCGCGATAGCCGTATGCCTGGCTCTTCACGTCGACGATCGCGACGATCGGCCGCCGCGTTGCGGACTGTGCGTCGGCATCGATAACATCGCGTACGGTGTGCGCCAAACGCCACCCTTGCTCGAGGCCGACAACGTTTTCGCGCGCGCGGGGAAAACGGTTGTCGGCATCGGGCACCACGGCGATGAAGCGGGCCGATTCACCGGCGAGCGGTGCATCGGCGTACCAGATCGGCGCTGCGCCGGCCGGCTCGCCGGCAAGGGCATGCAGCCACAGCCGACCACGAGAAAGGGAGGTCGCGTCGTTCATTCGAACTCCTTGGTAGTGACTGCGCTGGCGGTTGTGCTGTGCCGCTCTGCAGAGAACAGGGCACGCATCGACTCGGGGGTGATTGCGTTCGGATCGACTTGAGCGAGCAGAGAAAGGTAATGCTCGACGGCCTCGGTACGATGTACGCGCGGCACGCCGCCGGCAAAGGCATGGCGCACCGCGGCGACGATCGCGTCGGCATCGTCTTCCACGAGACAATCGGCGAGGCCGCACGCCGTACGCTGCTCGCCGCCGATCAATTGCCAAATGCGGCGCCGGTCGCTCGCATCGAGTTCGTCGATCCCCGCCTCTTGCTCGATCACTTCGGGCCCGTTCATGCCGAGCCGTCCCTGGCGTGTCATGATCAAGCGAGAACACAAAGCGGCTGCAAGCGACATGCCGCCGAAACACCCGACCATACCCGCGATCACGCCGACGACGGGCACGTGCCGGCGCAACGCGACGATCGCCGCTTGAATTTCGGCGATGACGGCGAGACCGAGATTGGCTTCCTGCAATCGCACGCCGCCCGTTTCAAACAGGATGACGGGGCGAACGATCTTGCCGCGCTCGCAGTCGCGCAGCGCGAGTTCAAGCGCAGCCGCGATCTTGCTGCCTGACACTTCGCCGATGCTTCCGCCTTGAAACGCCGATTCGATTGCCGCGACCACTGCGGGTTCGCCGTCGATCGACCCACGCGCGATCACCACGCCGTCATCGGCCTGGCAGACGATCCCTTGCATTGCAAGCCATGGGGACGTGAGCCGATCGAACGGACCGAGCAACTCGCGGAACGTGCCGGCGTCGAGCAAGCGCTGCGCTCGCTCGCGCGCGGTGAGTTCGATGAAGCTTTCTTGCGCGACGAAGGTCGACGCCGCGATGGCAGGGGCGAGGCTCATGCGCGGTCCCCCTCGGCGGCTTCGATGGCTTCGGCGAGCCGCAACGCCACGACACCGGGAGTCGCACCGAAATCGTTGATTTCGATCGACGCCGCCCCATCGTAACGCGTGAAGAATCGATCGAGCACGCTCTTCCAGATATGGCCGTAGCCGTCGACGCTCGTATTGACGACGACGTGCGCTTGCATCGCATCGCTGGGTGCGAGCAGCACTTCGAGATCGCCCGAGCCGACGACGCCCACGTGGGCGCGCTTGGGCACGGCGCGGCGAGCGGGGTAGTCGAACGTCAGATGCTCCATGCTTGTGTTCTCCTATCGGCGCTCGGAAGCGCCAAACTATCGATGAATAGCGTCGCCGCGAGCAGATCGGCTGCGCCGCCCGGCGAAGCGTTGAGTGCGAGCAGGCGCGATTCGAGCCGGGCGAAGGCGGCTTGTCCGGCCGGCGTCGCACTACCGCCGAGCGCCAACACCGCCTGCGCGCCGGACTTTGCCGCAGCGAGCGCCGGCCAGCCGGCTCGATGCAGAAGACAGGTGTCGTCGAGCCGCGTCATGATGGCCAGCAGCGCGTCGATTCGCGCGGCATCTTCGCCGATGCCGCGGCGCCGCGCAGCGTGCAGCGCAGGCAGCCCGACATGGAGCACATGCGGGAAGCCTTCTTGCGCTTCGCGTCGCGCACCGCCGACGCCGTAGCGCGCCCGCACGCGCGATCCGTTGCTGTCGATCCGAGGCGCGCCGTGATCGGGAAAACAAGCGATTTGCGCCGCAGTGGTGCAAATCGATGTGGCGAGCGCAAGCTGGGGCCCCGGCGCCATCGGCTCCGATTCGCGGCCAATCTCCGATTCGCGGCAAATAGTTGTGGCCGCAACCAATAGGCCGACGATCCAAATAGC
This sequence comes from uncultured Burkholderiaceae bacterium, assembly GCA_966212065.1. Lineage (GTDB taxonomy): Bacteria > Pseudomonadota > Gammaproteobacteria > Burkholderiales > Burkholderiaceae > Trinickia. Next base: position 61,045 of record CBIHOQ010000018.1, on the reverse strand, counting down.
GCCGCGGTGCGCGTTGCTGCCTCGCGTCGCACGCATCATGACGGCTTCCCCGGCGCGGCCGATCGCTGCCAAATCGGTGCGCAACGCGGCCGAGGGCCGCTTGCCTTGCGACGTACGGGAGAGCGCGGCAAACATGGGCTCGAGCGAATACGCCGATCGTTCCATCAAGCTTAGGTTCAGATCGCGATGGGCGCCGCTGCCGCGCCGATCGACGAGCGCGGGCTTCGGCGTGGCATGCGCTTCCTCGATCAGCGCATCGGTCGCGAGACGCGCGAGACGCAAGGCGACGTCGACACCGCTATGCGGTGGCGCGACAGTGCGCTCGATGCAGGACCGATGCGCTGGGCGAACGGCGCGCGCGGGCATGGGTTACCAGCTCCGGAAGCGCGCCGGCGGCACATAGAGGCCGCCCGACCAAGCAACGAGGTCGTCGATGCTGCGCGCGGCGAGCAATGCGCGCTTCGCTTGAGCACGCCGAATACCGAGGTCTTCAGGGTAGGCGACGATACCGCGCCGCCGAAGTTCGGCGGTGCGTTCCGGCTTCGCGCGCAGCCCGATCGGCGTGACGCCGGCCACGGCAGCGAGCGCCGCACGCCGCTCTTCGATGCCTTCGGCCTTATGCAGGTAAGCGATGCCTTCCTCGGTCACGACGTGGCTCACGTCATCGCCGTAAATCATGACAGGCGCGATGGGCATCCCATTCTTGTTGCCGACCGCAATCGCATCGAGTTCGTCGACGAACGTGGGTTCGCCCCCTTTCTTGTAGGTTTCCGCAAGTTGCACGACGAGCTTGCGGCCGCGCGCGACGGGTCCGTCGGTTGCCTTGAGCAGCTTGAGCCAGGCTTCGCTTGCATGGCGACGCCCATGCGGATCGTGGCCCATGTTCGGCGCGCCGCCGAAGCCCGCTAGGCGGCCGCGTGTCACGGTCGATGAATTCGCGTCGGCATCGATCTGCAGCGTCGAGCCGATGAATAGATCGACGCCGTATTGCCCGGCCAACTGACACAGCACGCGATTCGAGCGCAAGCTGCCGTCGCGCCCGGTAAAAAACACGTCCGGCCGCGCGGCGACGTAAGTTTCCATGCCCACTTCGCTGCCGAAGCAATGGACGCTTTCGACCCAGCCCGATTCAATCGCGGGAATCAGCGTGGGATGGGGATTGAGCGTCCAATTGCGGCAGATCTTTCCCTTCAAGCCGAGTTCGGCGCCATACGTCGGCAAGAGCAATTCAATCGCGGCGGTATCGAAGCCGATGCCGTGATTGAGCGACGTAACGCCATACGGGGCATAGATGCCGCGAATCACCATCATCGCGGTGAGCACTTGCAGATCGCCGATATGACGCGGATCGCGCGTAAACAGCGGTTCGACGGCGAACGGGCGGTCCGCTTGGACCACTATGTCGACCCATGAACCGGGAATATCGACGCGCGGCAGCGTATCGACGATTTCGTTGACTTGCACGATGACGATGCCGTGGCGGAACGCTGCGGCTTCTGCGATCGTCGGCGTGTCTTCGGTGTTGGCGCCCGTATAGAGATTGCCGTGGCGGTCGGCCTTCTCCGCGCACAGCAGTGCGACTTGCGGCGTCAAATCGACGAACATGCGCGCATAGAGTTCGACGTAGGTATAGATCGAACCGATTTCGAGCAGCCCGTCCTCGAGCAATTGAGCGACGCGTAGGCTCTGCGGGCCTGCGAACGAGAAGTCGACTTTATGTGCGATGCCGCGCTCGAACAGCGTTAGATGCTCGGGGCGACTGATGCTCGAGATGAGCAGGTGAATGCCGTTGACGACCTCGGGGTCGACGCCGGCAAGCGAGCGCGACAAGAAATCGGCTTGCTTTTGATTATCGCCTTCCAATGCGACGCGGTCCCCCGGACGGATGAGCGCTTGCAATGCATCGACGATGCGTTCGGACGGCAGGATGCCGTCTTCGAGCCATGGCGCGACGGCGGCGAGCCGCCGTGCTTTTTCGTCTCGCAGGGTGGTCCACGTGCGCGGGACCGGTTGTTCGGCGGCGGAGATCATCGGGCGAAGCGGCTCCTATACGTGAAACGGTGGCGGACAGTGCTTATCCGTTGGTGCGCCGGGTGCCGGAGCGTTTTTTCGGCGCGAATATCGATTCGGCTGCCGGCGTCGCGCCGCTTGAGTGCTTGCGCTTGCTTGCCGATGCATTCGATGCCGGCGCTTGCTCGCTCAACAGACCATAAAGCAACGCCCCCGTGCCTAGCAAATGCTCGGTGATCAGTTTTTGTGCGGCTGCGGTGTCTTTGCGCCGGACGATTCTCATGAGTTGTCCGTGCTCTTGATCGGACACGTGCTTGTGCTCGGGCAGGCCGAACTTTAGGCGCAGATAGCGTTCGCCGCGGCGATGCAGCGTGGCGATCATTTCGAGCAGTTGGGGCCGGGCCGCTGGTGCGTACAAGCTCATGTGAAACGCTTCGTTGCGTGCGACATAGAGCGCAGGATCGCGTTCGAGTTCCGCGGCTTCATAGAGCGCTTGGGCCTCACGCAGCGTTTTATCGGTGTGATGCGCAATGGCCAGCGTGAGCGCGAGGCTCTCCAATGCCGCGCGGATTTCATAGATCTCGCGCGCCTCGTCGGCCGATAGCGGGGCAACGGTTGCCCCTTTGTTCATTTCGACCTTGGTCCAGCCTTCGCTTTCGAGTTGGCGCAATGCTTCGCGCACGGGAATCGCGCTGACCGAGAAGTGCCGCGCGACCGCGTCCTGCCGCAGCGGTGCGCCGGGCGGCAGACGGCCGTCGACGATCGCCGCGCGCAACGCGTCGGCCACCATCCGCGACGCACTGGTGCGCGGCGCGACGGCCACCGTCGCAAGCGACAGGCCTTCGTCGGTTTCGACGTCTAGGGGAAAACGATTCGTTGCATCATCCATGATGCTCGATATTATATACAAAATATTCGATCGGAAATGGGACAAACCCGGGGTACATCGGGGCCCCGCGCCCGGCGTAGTGCGCCTGATGCGTTGGTGCAGCCGCTCGTGCAGTCATTAAACGCCAGTAGTCCAAACCGTTTTTCCGGAGGAGTCGATGAGTTCAATCACAGACAGCGCGCGTGCCGCGCGAAAGCGCACGCCACTGAATCGTTCTCAAATAGCGGGATTTTGGGGTGCATGGGCCGGCTGGACGCTCGACGGCATGGATTCCTTCATCTATGCGCTCGTGCTCACGCCCGCGCTGACCGAATTGCTGCCGCATTCCGGTATCCAGGCGAATGCCGCGAACGTCGGTCTTGCCGGCTCGATCTTGTTCGCGCTGTTCCTTGTGGGGTGGGGGCTCTCGTTTATTTGGGGGCCGCTTGCCGACCGCTTCGGACGCACCAAGGTGCTGGCCGGAACGATCTTCATGTTTGCGATTTTTACGGGGCTTTCGGCCACGGCGCAGAGCGTCTACGCACTCGGCTTTTATCGCTTTTTGGCCGGAGTCGGGATCGGCGGAGAGTGGGCGCTGGCGGGGACTTACGTGGCCGAGGCGTGGCCCGAGGATCGCCGCAAGATGGGCGCCGGCTATTTGCAGACGGGCTATTACGCCGGCTTCTTTTTGGCTGCGGCGTTGAACTACACGGTCGGCGTCCACTTCGGATGGCGCGCGATGTTCCTGACGGGGGCGGTCCCTGTCGTCATCGCGATTTTCGTGTTGATGCGCGTGAAGGAGCCGGAGAAGTGGAAGCAGGCTGAAGCGCGTGTCGTACACACGAAGCCGCTCGCCGAAATTCTGGGCCCCGGTTATCGACGTCGTACGTGGGTGGCTTGTGCGCTGCTCACGATTGCGATCGTTGGGTTGTGGGCCGGCGCTGTCTATGAGCCGTCCGCCGTCATTCAGCTCGCTATGAAATCGGGCATGGATAAGGCGGGGGCGATCAAGACGGCTTCGCTCGCGACGGGGCTGCTCTCGATCGGGACGATTCTCGGGTGCTTGGCGCTGCCGCCGCTTGCTGAGTGGATTGGGCGTAAGAAGACGCTCGCCGTGTATTTCTCGGGCATGGCTGTGTCGATTATCGGTAGCTTCGGGTGGGCGTACTACTTGCCGAATGGTCTTGCGCCGTTCATTGCTTGGCTTTTCGCGCTCGGGTTTTTCGGCGGGAATTTTGCGCTGTTTAGCTTGTGGCTGCCGGAGCAGTTCGAAACACGCGTACGTGCCACGGCGTTTGCATTTTGTACTTCGTTTGGTCGGTTTATCGGTGCGGGGGTGAACTTTCTTTTAGGCGCGGCGGTGCTTCATACGCATACGCTTGGCTTGCCTGTTGCGGTGACTGCCGGCGCATTCGTGGTGGGGCTTTTGATCATTCCGTTCGCGCCGGAGACGAAGGGCGAGGTGTTGCCGCAGTAGGGGATAGAAGGTATTTGGGCCGTCGCGCCCGCGCCTTTTGCATGGGTGGGGGCGGCCCGATAACGAGGTTACCGTGGCAATCTAAAGGCTTCCTCGGTACGCACAGACTGGCGACCCGGCTTGAACGCGCCCCTCAACCCGCCGGGTTTTCCTCGGTGGCCGGCGGCGCCGCTCCGCTCGGCATGCCGAGCACACTCATCTGGAAAATCCGCGTTGCCGCGAGCGATTCGAGGCTCGGATCCTCGGGAACGCGAAGCAATAGCGGAAAAATCACCGACCCACCGATGACGGCCCGCCGGCTGTTATCGGCTGGACGCATCCCCCAGATGTCCTGATAGACGAGCGGAACCGTTCGACCGTCGCGCGTCGTATTGCCCAAATACAGCATGACGTGCCCGCCGATATAGACCAAAGTGCGCATCGGTTTGCCGTTTCGCATCAGATAATCGAGGCGTTGTTCCGGCGGATTCGTCGAGAGATCGGTCATGTCGCTGGCCGTCATCTGCGCCGACGAATGACGCGGCAGCCAGACGCCGAACGTGGCAAAAATACTCTGCAGCTCCGATGAGCAGTCATTGTAGAAATTCATGTTGCCCCAACCATAGGGGCGGCCGATCAGCGATTTCATCAGCATCGCTAAGTGACGCGGTGTGGCGGCAATAGGCGCAGGGGCTAGCTCGGTAGCGGATAGCCGTGCCTCACGCACGACCGCTCGGCCGTCGATGTTGCGCGCAGGCAGGAGCACCGTGTAGGGAGGAAGCGGCGCCTCGCCTTTACGTTGGGCTTGTTGGGCTCGGCCTTGACCTTGATCTTGACCTTGATGTTGCGCCAACGGCAGCAGCGTGCCGGCTGTCGCATTGAAGCGAAAGGCGTCGCTCTTGTCGCGCACGGGCGTTGTCGCCGCGATGAAAACGCCCCAGCCATCGCTCCCGCGATGCGTCCAAGCGGAAACGAATGCGTCGTCTACGAGGCCCACGCCGCTTGATTGCACCCATCCCTGAACGTCGGGCGTTTGCACGTAGTCCCAGGCTCGATCGACGCTGTGACCGAGCACGTAAAGCGGGGTGCCGGGCCGCACCGAGGAGATTTGCAGATTGTCGAACGGGTAGCCTTCTCCGGCCAGGCGGTGCGAATAGAACGACGGATCCATCGTCGGTAGCTCGCGCACGAGCAGCGCATCGGTGGCGATTGCGCGTGCGTTCGGCACATATCGTGGCGACCGCGCGAATTGCTGCACGTCCATATTGCGTTCGATATCGTCGAGCCACTTCTCGGTGTGAGGACGATAGTTCTGGCCGTAGCCGATCGCGCGGTCCGGCTTACCGGCATTGTCGTAGCTGCCGATGCGCCGCAACTGCAAATCGACGATGTCGGCACCCGCGTCGCTGTATACGCGGTTCGCGACAAAGGCTGGATTCCAGGGCGACGGGTCGTGCTCGCCGGTGCCGAAGAAGCGCGCCAGATAGGCCGTCCAATGTGCGCGCTGTTCCGCAGGGCTCAAGAACGGTGTGTCATAGCTCGGGCTCGCCGGATCGATCCAATGATCCACGTTTTGGTCGTAGTCGGCCATGGGGAACAGGCCGATCGGATCGACATAAGCACGGGGTGAAGCGGGCGGATTCGCCGCGCATGCGGCGAGAGCGAGCATGAGCGAAGCGAGCGCGACGCGCGCGATGCATGCGGCTGATTGCGATGCGGTGTTGACGGACATGAGAACAGGCATTCGACGAGAAGCACGTGAGGTCGCCATGATACGGCCTGCGATGCCACAGCCCGCTAAGCGATGTCACGCCGAGGCAAGCCGACGCGGCGCAGCACGGCCATCGGGCCGATCCTGCGGACCGCGTCCAATTGCGCCGCATCTTTCACGAATAGCGATCCCGCAAAGCCGAGCGAATTGACCGAGATGCCATCGGTGCGTTCGACCGAACGCGGAACGAGCAGCATCCAGCGCGGTGTGACGAGCAGATTGTACGGACAGCAATGATGCATGCGGCCATCGACGTGAACGGTTCTTAGACCCACTGCGTCGAGCAGCAGGCGGTAACGATCGAGTGCTTGTGGCGCCGCTTGTTCGGGTGGGACCGGCGCAAGGCGCGCGAAAGCATGTTCGAAAGGCAGTCCGGGCAACGTGCCGACCGGGCCGTCGAACGTAGCAGCCTCGATGAGCGCAGCAATCGGCAAGGACTGCCCCGAGTCGCCGAGCGGCATCGGCACGACTTGCATGTGCTTGTGCGGTTGACTCGCGCCGGCCTCGCGTCCGCCGTTATAAAAGCCGAGCCCGTCGAATTCGGCAAGGCAGGCGAGCCATGCCTCGAAATCGTTGAGGCTAATCAATGCATCTTGCGGCTCGAACGCACGCGTGACGATCAGCAGATGGTGCGCAAGAACGTTGAACTTGTTCAGCAGCGCCACGTGCGTGGGGGATAGGTCCGCGACGAATAGGTCGGGGTCGTATGGAAGGAACGGATCTGCACGCTGCGGCGCCGTTGCCGATTCGGCGGGGGGCTTACGGACCAAGCTCGAGACCTGTCGCACGACGAAGCGCACCCCGGCATCCTCGAGTACTGTTTCTGTCGTCTCGATCGGGCGCAATGCACTGCAATCTAGCGCATGGGCCGTTCTTGCGACGAGAACGGACCAAAGCGTACCGGATTCGAACGAACGGGTTCGCATTGTCGACGTTGGCCAGTGAAGCGATCAATGTCGAAGACTACTCGCCGAAGAGGCTGCCGATATCCTTCGCGTCGTCGGCGTCGGATAAATTGTATTCGGCCTGGACGGCCGTCAGCACTTCTTCCACGAATCGCTCGTATCCGACCGCATTGCCGAAATGCTTCATGGTCCAGTTGCAACCGGACTTGTCGGGTTCTTGTTTTTGCGGCCGCGGTACGCGGATTTTCACGCCGTCTTCGACGATTTCATGAACACGATGGAGGCGGCGGCTCACTTCATCTTGCAGCTGTGAGGCGTTGCGCGTTTTTCGGATCATGTCGAGTTCCTCTTGAGGGTTGCACGACAGTTTACGATACGCGGCCATTTCCGGGACGACAGACGCGGCGCTCCTGCGCCGCGTTGATCGGGAACAGCTTAAACGCCCCCGCCATTCATGATCGGTAAGAGAACCCGGTAGACCTGGATGACGGCAGGCCCCAACAACACAATGAACATCGCGGGAAAGATGCAGAAACAAAGCGGAAGCAGCAGTTTCAACGCAATCTTCGCCGCCTGCTCCTCGGCGCGCATCCGACGGCGCGTGCGCAGCGTGTCCGAAAGCACGCGCAACGAGCCGCCGATACTCGTGCCGAATCGCTCAGCCTGAATGAGCATCGTGCTGAACGATTCGATATCATCGACGCCGGTGCGCAACGAGAGATTGCGCAGCGCCTGTTCCTTAGAGAACCCGGAGCGTAATTCGAGCAGCATCAATTGAAGCTCGTTTGCCACCACGGGGCTGCGCAGCTCGATCTCGTCGGCCACCTTCACCATGGCGGCGTCCAGACCCAGCCCGGCCTCCACGCAAACGGTCAGCAGGTCGATCGCGTCCGGAAAGTCCTCGAAAATCGCACGCTTGCGCATGGCCACGCGGCGCTTGAGTACGCCGTTCGGCAGGTAGTAGCCGAATGCGCCGAGCACAAGCAAGATTCCGCTCAGTTCCGTCGGATTAGCCGAGACCGAGCTGGTGGCAAGCCACGGCAACGCGATGAGCGGGAGCGCCAAAGCCAGCGCGGTTTTGGCCGCGAAATAAACCGCTGCGGCATGAGGCGATCGCCAGCCCGCATTCATGAGTTGCAGCCGCAGTGCCGACTTCTCCCAGTTCTCTTTTGGAATTGACAGTTTCGCAATGGGCTGCGAGATATTCGCAATCTTTTCGAGCCATGCCGAGCCTGTCGATTCGGCATCGGACGGCACCGTGACTTGCGGCCCCCCGGCTTGCTGAATGCGCCGCCGCATGTCTTGCGGTGCGAAAAAGATCATCGCGCCCCACGCTCCGGCGAACACGATGACGAACAAGCCGACCAGCAAGACGATGTTTACCGTATTGGGCGATTCCATGACACCCCCGTATATAGCAGCGTCGCGGTGAGTGCTGACGCACTCACACGCGGATCTTGATAATGTTGCGCATCCACATCACGCCCGTCACCATGATGATCGCCATGCCAGCGAGCATTTTCTGGCCGAGCGGATCCTCCCATAGTACCGGCAGGAACTTCGGGTTGAAAATCATGACGGCTCCGCCGGTTATGAACGGAAGCAAAGAAAGCACCCATGCAGACAATTTTCCTTCTGCCGCCAGCACGCGTACTTTATCGAACAGCTTGAACCGCTCTCGGATCAAAAATCCAATGCCGTCGAGTACTTCTGCGAGGTTGCCGCCCGTTTCGCGCTGGATCAACACGGCGATGACGAAATACCGGAGATCGCGAATCGGCACCCGATTGGCGAGATTCAGCAGCGCCTCGTTGAGTGGCACACCGTAGTTGATTTCATCGAAGGTGATTCGAAATTCTCCGCCCATCGGCTCGGCGAATTCCGTGCTTACCATGCCGATGGCGCTGGGAAACGAATGCCCGGCGCGTAGGGCGCGGGCCAACGTATCCGCGACGTCGGGGAGTTGTTTTTCGAGTTTGCGCAATCGCTTGCCGCGTAGACGCAGGACGCGCAGGTACGGTAGGGCGCCCGCGGCCACGGCGACGATTGGATCGATGGCAACGGGCACCGGTAAGAAGGCGGTGAGCGCAAACGCACCGAATCCCATGAGTAGGCTCGTGATGCACAACCGCGCGGCGGTCGTCTGCGTCCCCGATTGCTGCAGCAGAAGGTCGAGCGACTTCGCTCGCGGCATCTGCATCATCAGCTTGTCGAAGAAGGTGGATTCCTTCAGCAAATTGTCTTTCAGGATCGACAAGCGCTCCTTATTCACGTGTCCGCCTGCGGACAACGCACGGATGCGAGAGTCGATGCGCCGTGCCGCGGCGCCGTGACGGCTGTTCCACCAAATGTAGATGCCTTCGAACGCTAGCACGACGGCTACGAACATCAAGACGATAAATGCGTAGAAGATCGAATCCATGCGAATCTCCTGGGTTCCGGTGGATTGGACAGCGTGCCTGGCCGTCCCACTACGTGGTTTCGAATCGCCGCGCGGGATCGTAGAGCTGATCGGGAAGATGGATCCCGAACGCCTCCAATCGCTCGACGAATTTCGGCCGCACGCCGGTCGCGCTGAAATAGCCGCGGACGTTGCCGTTCGAATCGACGCCGGTGCGCTTGAATGAAAAAATCTCCTGCATGTTGATGACTTCGCCCTCCATCCCGGTCAGTTCTTGGATGCTGACGATCTTGCGGCGGCCGTCGTTGAGCCGCGTCGCCTGAATGACAACGTGAATCGCCGACGCGATCTGCTGGCGCATCGTCTTCGGCGGTAGCGACATGCCCGCCATGTTGATCATGTTCTCGAGCCGGGTGAGGGCATCGCGTGGGGTATTTGCGTGGATCGTCGCAAGCGATCCCTCATGGCCCGTGTTCATGGCGGCCAGCATATCGAGGGCTTCGGCGCCGCGCACCTCGCCCAGAATGATCCGGTCCGGACGCATCCGCAACGCGTTGCGCACGAGCGTGCGTTGCGTGATCTCGCCACGCCCCTCGATATTCGCGGGGCGTGTCTCGAGTCTTGCCACATGCGGCTGGCGAAGCTGAAGTTCCGCCGCGTCCTCGATCGTAATGATGCGCTCGTCGGCTGGAATGAAACCCGACAAGATATTCAGCAGCGTCGTCTTGCCGCTGCCCGTGCCGCCCGATATGAGAATGTTGACCTTGGCGTGCGCCAGAGCGTCAAGCAGATCGGCCATGGGCGGTGTCAGGGTTTGCAACTGAATCAGGTCGGGCACCTGCAGCGGATTGACGGCGAAGCGCCGGATCGACATGAGCGGCCCGTCCACGGCGGAGGGCGGGATGATGGCGTTGACGCGCGATCCGTCGGGCAGGCGCGCATCGACCATCGGGCTGGATTCGTCGATGCGACGCCCGACGCGTGACACGATCTTCTCGATCACTTTCATCAGGTGCGCGTCGTCGTAGAACGTCACATCGGTCAGTTCAAGGCGCCCTTTGCGCTCTACATACGTTTGTTGATAAGTATTGACGAGAATGTCGGATACGCTTGGGTCGCGCAACAGCACCTCCAGCGGACCGAAGCCGAACATTTCGTCATAGACGTCGACGACGAGTTGCTTGCGCTCGAGATCGTTGGCGGGTGCCCGTTCGTCGTCGAGGATGCGCATGATGAGCGTAGTGAGTTCCTGGCGAACGAGATCGGTCGATAGACGCGAGATGCGTTCCAGCTCGACCCGCTCGAGCACGAGCTGATGGACCTCACGCTTGAGCTTCTGGTATGCGCCCCGGGCCATGCCATTGTGCGAGCTTCCTACTGTGTTGCGTTCGTTGAGCGGCTGCATCAGTTGACTGGAAATTTGCTCACGTAGCGACATGGTGTTCTCCTCGATCGGTGTCCGTTACATGGACGTCTTGAGCTTGGGGGCCGCGAGGCGGCTGAATAAACTCGAGCGCCGTGCCCCGGTTTCCTTGTGCCCTTGCGAAGACGCCTGCGCCCCATTGCCCAACTCCTGAGCAAATTGCTGCAAGCCACGGCAGACGCCACTCTTGCGGCTGACCTCGAAGACGGGTAGGCCGTGATTCACCGCCTCCGTGACCACTTCATTGTCTTCGGGCAGCACGAGGTGAGGCGACATGTCGAGGACTTCCTCGAGCGCGGCCTTCTCACGCTCGGCGTGGCGCGTGTATCGGTTGATCAGCAATCTCAGGCGTGGATGTGGATAGCCGAGCGACGTCAGGATTTCCTGGAGACGACGCCCTGCGCGGGCATACAGCATGCCTGGCTGCAATACGATATGAATCTCGTCGCTACGATCGAGGGCGACGATCGAAAGCTGATTGATGGTTTGTCCGAGATCGAAGATGACGAAATCATACCGAGGCGCGGCAACGCCGAGCATCCATTCGAGCCGGTCGCTTTGGACCTCGGCCGCCTTGACCGGATCGCCCGCGCCGGCGAGCAAATGAAACGTGTCGCTCACGTGCATGAGACTCGCATCAAGGAACGCCGAATCCATGCGCTCGATGTTTCCGCACACCTGGGGCAGCGTTGAAGGTGCGCTCTCGCTGGAAAGGAGAAACGACGCATCGCCGTAAAGTTGATTGAGATCGACGAGAAGCACGCGCTTCTTCTGGAACGTGGACAGCGCATGGGCCACGTTGCAGGCAATGAAGGTGGTCCCCACGCCGCCCTTGCACGACATGAACGACAAGACCCGGGTCACATGGCCGCCCTGCAGCACGCGGTTTTCTTCGACGCGGTGCAACGCTTCGCAGAGCGAACGCTTTTCGAGCGGCCACGCGAGGATATCGCGAACACCGGCGCGCATCGCTTCGATCAACGTCTGCTGCGAGGTATCCGGCGTCAGCAAGATGCAGGTTAGCCGAGTCAGGCGCTGGCATAGAGTCGCAATGACGGGTAACTGCGCGTCTTGCAGTGTGGCCGCATCGACGATCAGCACATCGAACGACGCGAGGCTGTCGCCGCGTTCGGCTAGTTGCGCCGGCGTTCCGACGATGCGCGTCGTCCTGTAGCTGCCGCATTCGCCGATGTGGCGCACGATCTGCGCAAGGCGCGAGGCGTCGCTTGAGATGCAGAGGATATCGATCATGATTTTTCTGCCCGAGCTATCAAGATTATTGGCATACAGTGCCGCCCGTTGACGACGCGAGACTTTCGCGCGGCAATGTGGTGGTGAGCGGCGGCATGGTGAGCGTGATCGGAACGAACGGGATCATTGTCTTCACGCTCACGTTGGTGACGCTGACCGTGACGAACGTACACGTGTTGCGCGCCGTGGTCGGATCGGAATCGCATCCCGACGGGGTGTAGCTGAGATTCACGTTTGACGAGGCGAGCAAGGGCAGCAACCCGGTGATCCTGGACTTGATGACCGTTGCGTCGGCGTCGCAGACAACGGCGGTGCGTGCACCGAGTCGCACGGCTTCGCTTGCCGTGTTCCAGTAGAACAGCACGCGACCGAACTCGAGGATACCGATCAAGACCGTGCAAAACAGTGCGGCAACGATCGCAAACTCGACGAGCGCCGCGCCGCGCTGCTTATGCGGCCGAGACGCGAAAGACTGCGATTGTGGCTTCATGATGCTTGCCTCATCACGGTGAAGACGTTGCCGAAGATGAGTCCCTGCAGATTGAAGAACGTCTCGATCGGTGTGTACGTGTAGCCTGTGATTTTGACCTCGACGAGATTGACGCTGCCCGTCGGTGCGCCGTTGGACGTGCCGTTGTTGGTGTCGTACGTCGGGACGCCGGCGTATTGCGGCGGGTCGGATGCATCCTGGCATCCGGTCGTGTGCGAAGCGTCGCAAACGACGACCATGGCAGTGCTCAAGCCGTCGACGAGCGGCGTGGCCGATCCGCTTGGACAGGTGGGGGTGCCATAGACGGCGAGACATTGAGCGCTAGCGATCGGGTACGCGGGATCGGTTGACAGGTACGACGACAGAAAGCGCGCCGCATCTCGCGTCGACTTGGTGAGCGCTTCGTATTGGTAGAGCGCGCGGCCGAATTCGGCCACACCCATGGCGAGCAAGAGGAGCGGGACCACGACGATGGCGAACTCCACCATCGCTGCGCCGCGCATGCGTTTGAGAGTGGGGCGGTGATTTTTCATCATCGACTCGTTTATTGCACCAACACGGGAACGAGTGGGCCGACCGAGCTTCCATCGCCGGGAATACCCTGCGTGGCGCACGGAACGCTCGCGTCAGTCGATTTTCCTTCGTATTCCAGATGGACTGCCGCGGCTCCGCCTCCCTTGTCCATCGGATCGAGCATCAGTACGCAATCCCACCAAGCGATGTTCGCCTTGTGACCGTTCAGCAACTGCGCACAGTCAACTTCGGGGGCGAGCGCGAGCCGCCGATCGGCGCCAGCCGAATAGGTCGTCCCCGCCGACGATCCGCTCGTGCTGATGCTTGCAGTAGCGTCCCCCTGATAGCCTGTGAACGTCGAGCGCTTGCTGACGAAATCGCTATAAGCGTTGCTTTGCGCCGGCCAACTTGCGATCGTATAGGCGAATCCGGTGAAATCGGGTGTGTCGGCGGATTGTGAATAGGGGTTCGCGTAAATGCCGAAGCGCGAGTTCCATGCACCGGTGTCCGTAATCTTGTTTCCCGGCGAGCCGATGCTCGATCCGATGGCCGGCAGCGCGCAGTAGTTGCCGGTCAGCTCATCCCTGATGGAAGTCGCGCTGTTACTGCCGTCTAGGGCGGACCAGCCAAAATTGCCTGCGCCGTATTTGGGCGGTGAGCCGGTTTTGGACGCGATCCACTGACCCCGTGTATAGCTCTGGCCGGCTATCGGCGGACTTACCTGAGTCCCGGCCGCGCAGACGAATACAGGAATCGCACACGTGGTTTGCGCAGGGCTGATCGTGGCGACGGCCATGGTCGATACGGAAGCATTGGCAACCGAATTGCCCGGCAGTACATTGAGTACCTGCGCGAACCAGTTCGCAACGTTCGCCAGCGACGTCGTGCATTTCACGTACTTCATGGTTGAGGAATGGGCCACCGAGCCTTTGGGCAGAAACGGATTGGTCAGCGAATCGCTGAACGTTACGTTGCTGTCCGTCGACAACTGCACCGGAGTGCTCTGGAAGAACACGCGGTTGAGGTTGCCGGCCGTGATGCCGGCCGCTTCCGATACCGAGAGGTTGATCGTCGCGCCGGTGAGGTCGCGGACCGCGGCCAGCGCACACGCGTCAGCGCTGTTCTGCAACTCGCTTCTCACGATGTAGAGCTTGCCGAGATCGAGTGCGAGCCCGACGACCCCGATCAGCACCGCAAGGGACAACGCGACGATGACCGCCACGGCGCCGCCCTGGGTGCGTCGAGTCCCGCTTGATATGCCTGATTGCCATTGGCGACGCATGATGACTTCCCCCTCGATATGTTGGTTCACTGACCTCCGCCGCCGCTGCCACCGCCACCGCTGTTGCCGACGCCGATCACGAGCGGGGTGAAGGTGGGCGGCGGCGAGTCGAACGACTTCTGGTACTGGCCCATGGCCGAGTTCGCGGCCTTGCCGTCGATACCAGGCTTCGACGGGTTATGCTCGCCCGCACCCGGATCGATGATTTGCGCTTGCGTGACGGTTCTGACTGCTTCGCCGAAGTGCGCGTCCCAGATTGGCGAGCTCGATATGCAACCGCCGAGCGCGGCGCAGGCCGGGGCCGCGACGATGACGAGAGCCCGGCGCGCGAAAAGATAATGAGTGACTTTCATGAGGTTCCCTTTGGCCTAAGCGTTACTGCTCGGTTGAATCGTTTGATACGTTCGACATCGCGAGCTCCGTGCGCTCGCGAGCCGCCTCCAGGCGCGCCGCAGTCTTTTCGATGCGCTCGATACGCACCGCGGTGTCGTCGATTGCTGCCGCGTCCAAGGTCGGAGCCTGTGTCGCCGATGCCGATGCCGATGCTACGGGCGTAGTGGGTCGTGCGGATTCCGAGCTCGGTAGGGGCGCGACAGTGACGTTAGCCGTCGGTACGGGTTGTGACACGGCCGGTGGCGGAGGCGGTGCGGCCGATGTCGACTCGGTCTCACCGGGCGCTACGGCTGCGGGCGGTTGCTTAGTCGAACTGGATGGCGGCGTGCTCGGTGGTGTCGATGGGCCCGTCGGTGCAGCCGAACTGTTCGGCGCGGCAGCGGGGAGCATGCGGCGGTTCCCGCCTCGACCCTCCATGTCGCCGGTCGCGTAGATGTCCGCCTCCTTCGGTTGCGTGAAGGAGTCGGTCGGCAACGGAATGTTCGGGTTCGCTATCGGCTTCACGAGATGCGGCGTGATGATGAACACGAGCTCGGTACGGTCCTGTTGGAAGTTCGTGCTGCGCAGCAGTGCACCGATGACAGGCACCTCGCCCAAACCCGGAAACGCCTTTAAGCTACCCGTGATGTTGTTGCCGATGAGGCCGCCGATAGCGAACGACTCTCCGTCGTTCATTTGCACCGTCGTCGCCGCTCGGCGCGTGGTGATGAGCGGGAGGATCGCCGTCGCAGTCGTGCCCGGCGCGCTGACCGTCACACCGGTCGGCGACAGCTCCGATACTTCCGGGGACACCTTGAGGTTGATGCGGCCGTTGGCCAGCACCGTGGGCGTGAACTTAAGGCCCACACCGAACTCCTCCTCCTGCAGCGTGATCGTTGTGCCGCCGGTCGTGCTGCTTTGAGGGACGGGAATGAACACGCGGCCGCCGGCAAGGAATGAGGCTTCCTGCCCGCTGACCGTCACGAGGTTCGGCTCGGCGAGAATCTTGGTGAGCTGGTCGGTTTTCTGCGCATCGATCGCTGTCGCGAACGGCAGCTTGTTCGCCTTGCTGCCCGCGATAACCGTCTGCGCGCCGGTCAGCAAGCTGCTGACCAAGGCGCCGGTCCAGCTTCCAAAGCCGCCTTGAAGATTGAGCGCCGATCCCATCTGATTGACGACCGTCTTCGCCACTTCCGCAACCTTGACCTCGAGCATAACTTGCTGCGGTGAATCGACAGTCATCATGTTGAGTACGCCCGATGATCCGCCGGAACTCGAAAACTGCTGAGTGGCGCTGGCACCCCCGGCGTTCGACGTGCTCGATTGCGATTGCTGGGTAGGCTGCGACGCTGCGTAGGCACTGGCGATTTGCATCGCCTGCTGAGCGGCCGGTGCGCTCGATACGTCGCCGGACAGCACCAGGTTGCCCGCCGCGCTCGTGACGCGAATGCCGCGTTCGGCCGGCATCAGTTGCCTCAACGTGTGTTGCAGCCCTTCGGCGTCGGCGCCGACCATGACGTTGAACATCTGGCAGGCGCCGCTGCGTCCCTGGATGATCATGTTGGTCGAACCGACGGACATGCCGACGATGTACAGCGTGCGCGGCGATACCAGCGTCGCCTGTGCCACGACCGGATTGCCGATCGTCCGCGCGAGTGTCGGTTCGTCGAGCGAGACGAGTGTCGACTTGCCGACCGGCACGACGACGTTCGATCCTTCGCGGACTTCGCCTGTACAGTTCGGACCGCGCAGCGGCTGCGCGGCGGCCGGCGCGGCCGCCTTTGCATCCGCGCTGTTCTTGGTGGGCTCTTTGGCGATGACGGGCTGCACGCTTATCACGCCCGCCGCGACAAGCGCCGCGAATACCATGCTGCTGGTCTTGCAGCGCCGCGGGCCCTGGCCCAAACTCAACCCCGTTCTCTTATCCATTTGTTGATGCCCCCGGTGACTGATATCGGTGTTACCTGTGCTTCGTCGATTGATGCTCTAGCGTTCTTTGCTTTTCATACACACGTATCGGTCCTCACGTGTGTATGACGTTCATTGTTAAAAGCATTCTTCACTGCCTGTCACGCCGGAAAGCACCCCGACGCAGTCGCGCTTCGCACGAGGGGCAGGGCGACCTTCGACATAGCGCACGCGTGTCGTCTTGACGGGCGCGGCAGCCGGTGCCGACGCGGCAACGGGAAGACCGAGCAGCGTGACCTTGGTTGCGCCCTTCGTCGCGAGCTGATCTTTGTCGATCTGGTTACGCAACACGAGCGACAACGTGCCGACGCTACGTGCGAGATCGAGCTTTTCGGCCTGATCGGGCGAGACTTGGAGCGTGACCGCATTGACGACCTTCGGCTGGGTATCGTCACGGCTCACTTGCTGCGCCACCGCCAACACCAGAATCTTTTCGAGCACGATTTTCGAAATGCTCTGCTGGTCGCCTTTTCCGGGCTCTTGCGTGTTCACGATGACGTCGACATAGTTGCCCGGCAACGCGAAGCCCGCCACGCCGACCACGTCGTTCACGCGAACCGTAATGGCTCGGTCGCCTTTGTCGATCACAGCGGACAGGCCGCCTTTCGTGCCGATCGGCGCGAGCTTCGTTTCGCTCACCGGCTCGCCTCGAGCGAGACTCGTGCGCAGCACGCGTCCGTCAAGCGCTTTGGCATCCGTGAATGAACCTGGCGGCACGCTGCCCGTCGGCCAGTTGACGATGCGGATCATGTTGACGTTGAGCGGCTGGCCGAGATTGAGATCATCCCTCGCGACGGCGACGGACGTGAGTGCACTCGACGAGGTGTGGATCAGCCATCGGGACGCGAAAATGACCGCCGCAAGGCCGGCGATCATGGCCATCGCCAGCATGGTAAGAGCGCGACTATTTTTCATGACAAGACTCCTCGTGGATCAAGGGACGAACGCGGATCAACGCGTCGCCAATCGTTTATCGGGCTGTTTCCTGGCGGGCGGGTGAGGTCCGTTGCGACTTCCGATGTCGCCGAAATAGCTCTGCCATGCTTCGAGGAGCCCGTCCTCGGTGACTTCGCGCGAGGCCCCGCGATATTCCGCGGAAGCCGCGAGCAGGTGGAGCAGATCGCGTGGGTAACAGGCAAGAAATGGCTTGTTGGTCGCCATATGCAGATCGTGCAACAAGTATTCGAATACCGACTGCTGCATGTTGAAGCCGATGGATGCGCAACATGCATTGAAAACGGCACGATAGTCGTCGATTGAAAGCGGGCCGATTTGCAGTTTCGATCCGAGGCGACGCAGGAACGCCTCATCTCCGATCTGGGCCGGATCGAGGTTGCTCGAGAACACTGGCCATACGTCGAACGGAGCCGTAAAGCGCGTTCCGGATTGCAGCGTGAAGAGATCGATGCCGCGATCGAGCGGCATGATCCAGCGATTGAGCAGTTCGTGAGCCGCTACCCGCTGGCGTCCGAGGTCGTCGACGATATACAGGCCCATATTCGCCTTCAGGTGCGGTGGCGCCTGATAGAAGCCTGCGTTGACGTCGTAGCGAAGATCGAGGCCCTCCAGCGTCAGCTCGCCCCCGGAGAGGATCACCGGCCGGCGGCAGAGCCGCCATCGCTTGTCGCCGAGAGCGGCCTGGGCTGCCGCAGACGCATCCTGATGGACGAGCGGGTCGTACAGTTGCACGATCTCGCCACCGATAAAGAGCGCATAGGGGATTGGCACCTCGCCGCGCAGGAGTTTGCCTAGCCGTTCGGCGATAAAGGTCTTGCCGCTGCCGGCTGGTCCGTACATCAACAGCGGCCGTCCGGCGTTCAATGACGCCGCGGCGCTATCGAGCAAAGCGTGGTTGACACGCACTTCGCCGAATGCCGCATCCACATCGGCTGGCGTGATACGTTGCTTTCGTACCGAATGCTCGCGCACCACTTCCGCGTATTGCTCGAACGCGATGGGCGCGGGGCCGCAGTAGCTGCAGCGTGCCAACTCGTCGGCCGCAAGGGTGCGGCCCGCTTCGGTCAGGCGCAGCGTGACATCGATATCGGTCGCGCCCCGGTGAGTGATCTCCGCTAGACGCTCACGTACGAGGAACGACAGGACATCTTCAAGGACGGCGATAGGCAGCCGATGGCGCTCGGACAAATCGGAGAACGTGGACTTGCCGTTCAGCAATGTCGACTTCAGCAGGAGACGGCCGACGAACGTGGGCGGCAAGCCGGTGTCCGCCAACGTGCGGGGCGCGCGCAGCCCGATGGGCGCCGCCTCCGTATTGCGCGCGCGCAAGACCGGCGGCTCCGGCAGGCGCGTGATCTGCGCCGAGCCCCCGTGTTCGATGTTGTGTCCGTCCATGTCCAAACCCCTCGGATAACTATTGGTTAGAATGCAACCGTGAGAAGCGTCGAGCACCCGATCCTCTTTCCGACGCTTCCTTTGCTTCCCGTCTTTACACCGCGGACATAAAGAGCACGACTAACGTCCCGGCTGCGATGCAGACACCGTAGGGCAATGTCCCGACTGATTTGATACCGGACGAAGCGCCAAGTGCATCCTGTTGCAAACGCCAACCGCCGTGCGCGATCGACCAAAGATTCAAGACAAACTGCTGCATGCGACCGCGGATAAGTGTCCAGGCGATCGACCACACTCCGCCGATGACGAACGAGGCGAGTGCGACGTAGAGAATCATCGTCGGGCCGACCCATGCGCCGATCATGGCGAGCAGCTTGACGTCGCCGGCCCCGGTCGCGCGTAGCAAGTACAAAGGAATCAGTAAAGCGAAGCCGGTAAGCACGCCCCCGAGCGCATCGCCCATGCCCGTCACAGGCCCGAGAACAAGCGCCTGAACCACGAACGCGGCAAGCAGACCGACGGCAATCACGCGGTTCGGGATGCGACGGCAAACGATATCCGTGCTTGCGGTCAGAATGATCAGTCCGACCACGAGAGGCGGGATCGGTTGCGGCGGTAACGGCAGGGTCAACATCAAGAGCCTCGGTCCGGTTGGTTGGCTTGCAGTGGGCGCTTCGATCGCGCGCTTCAACTGCGCTCAAACTCGCTGTCAAAAGTCACTCGCGACGGTGTCGTAGAGGGTGCTCAGCTTGGAGCCGACCGTTGAAACGGTCGCAACGCATACGATTGCGATAAGCATGACCATGAACGCGTACTCGACCATCGTTGCGCCGCCGTCGTCGCGGAGAAAGGCTCTTGCCTCGTCAACCACGCGCGTTCGTCGTACAGCGTTCAAGCGATGCCGTACGATGGCGCGTCGAAAGAAGGTATTTGCGTTCACGATCAACTCCTTCAGCATGCTGCCGCCGAGTTCAAGGTTGTTGGGTAGCAAAACGAAAGAACGCTTGCAAGCGAGTCCGTTCGTTTTGCTAAAGTCCATTCAGAGCCACCTAGGTTTTTAGTACGAGTTCGATTCAAAGCTCATTCGCTATGAAGTTGAACATGCCGTTCGCGCCTGTGCCGATCGAGGTAACAGCCACGATACATACGACGGCGATCAGGGCGAGCATGAGCGCGTACTCGACCATGGTGGCACCGTCCTCGTCACCCACGAAGCGCTTTGCACGGATTAGAAAGCGTTGCATTCGTACTCTCCTTCCGAAGAGACCGAAGGGTCTCGGTTAGTTGAAGAAAGACCGCTACGTTCGAAAAAACAGCGGACGAACCCATGAACCGGCTTCGTCCGCCCAAGCTCGTCAAAGATCGGTCGCGATTTTGTTGAACATGCCGTTCGCGCCCGTGCCGATTGCGGTAACAGCCACGATACATACGACGGCAATGAGGGCGAGCATGAGTGCGTACTCGACCATCGTGGCACCGTCTTCGTCGCGAAGGAAACGCTTGGCTTGGTTGATGATGGTTTGCATTTTCTGAGTCTCCGTGAGATGCAGAGTGTCAAGGCCCTTGCCGGGATTGGCGTAGGGAAGGTACTGCTAAGGGTGCTGCGGGAAAAAACCTGGGCGATCTGCCTGTTGATGGATGCATGCGCCTATCGGCATCGCAATACGTGCATGAACAGGCGGAAGGTTCGACGTCGCAAACATGAAGTCATGTTGCGCAATGCTGGGCATGAAGTGCTGAGCCCGCCGGCGCGACGGGCATTGGCGGGCTGCGGCAAGCGAATTGCCGACAACGCGCCTGATGAGTGCGAGTCTTGTCGCCGTTGCGACAGGCGATACACCGCGTCGATTCTTGGTAATCATGCTGATCCCCCCCGGGCGTGCAGCGCATTTGCTCAGGCATCCGGTCCAGGATGCCAACTTGCCAGCCAACGATTCATCGGGGCCCCTGCCTCGTTCCCGCCATCCGGATGGGTGGCGGGAACGGGAAGGACCCTCCCCGTGGGTAACGCCCATTTGTGGTTCTTCGGCTCAATCTTTGTCGAGTGGTCTGAATCACTGGGTCGTCACGTCATCGACTGCGCGGCTACAAAGGCAAGGTCCGGACCAGCGCCCCCGAAAGCCTTGATTTGCAAGGACTCATGCAGGGCCTGCCGCCTCGGCCGGGGCGATTTTTGGATTGACTGTCTCAGGCGTGCGACAACCCCAAGGTGATTTCAAGGTTTGGCGCATTGAACTGTGTGGTGAGCGGATTCCCAATTGTTCTCGCACGGACTCGATTTATTCGAGGCAAGACGTGTGGATCGGAACGCCCACCATACTTCGACGATATTGCAATCCGCCCGAGGGCGAGGTCGACGGAAGTGTATCGATGTTGAAACGCGCCTCTGCGAGCGGCGAGTTGCCGCGCCGGGCTGCGAGCGTGCGTTACCGAACGTAGCTGAAGCACGCGTGGTCTCTGCAAGGGGAAAACCTCTTGAAAGCCCGATTGGATTCTGCCAACAATGAGCTACGTGATTCGTACGTGGGTATCCCCGGCGAAATCACGCTATACAGAAAGAAGAAAATCAATACGGACCGGCTCATCGCATTTCGGGTGATGGCCACATCAGGCGAAGGATATGTACGGTTTGAGTCGGGGGGCGCGCGGCGTTGACCGCAGCGTGCAAGGCTGGTTGACGCAGAGCCGGTTGCTGCTCTATAGCTGCACCATGATCGTGGTCTACGCGATCGTGCTGGGCGCGTGGGCGTGGATCACGCACGGTTTCAGCAAATCGGATATGGCTCGCCCTGGCGTCGACTTCGGCGTTTTCTGGGTGGCTTCGCACGTGATGCTCCACGGCTCGCCGTGGCAAGTGTATAACCACCTCGCGTTCGCTAAGGCCGAGGCAATGCTCATGCCCAGCGCCCAATCGGCCAATTTTCTGCCTTGGCTATATCCGCCGTCGTTCCTTTTCGTCGTCGCCCCGCTGGCGTTGCTTCCATTCGCGGTCTCATACCTCTTGTTTGTCGGCGTCAGCGCGCTGCTGTTCACCGGTGCGACGTTGCGTGTTTCGGGGCTCGGCCGGGCGATCGGAAGCTCGCGCATAGCGGCACTGTTCGTGGCCGGTTCCCCCTGTGTGTTCGTGGCCGCGGTCGCGGGACAGAACTCATTGCTGACGGCGGCGTTCGCCGCGCTCGCCGTGCACTGGGTCGATCGCAGGCCCGTGCTCGCCGGTTTTTGCATAGGCTTGCTCGCGATCAAGCCGCAGCTGGGGATCGTGTTTCCTTTTGTGTTGATCGCTGCGGGGGCTTGGCGAGCGTTTGCGGCTGCTGCGATCAGCGCTTTATCGATTACTGCGCTCGGCGTGCTTGCAGGCGGCGTGCAGACTGTGCACTTGTTCCTTCTCAACGCGGATATTCAGCGCAGCGTAGTCATCCAGCATGCTTTTCATTTCTGGCTTGGCTCACCCACAACCTTCGCTGCGTTGCGCATCAACGGTGTCGGGCTCACGCTCGCGCAGCTTGCGCAGGCGTGGGTGGCGATCGCCGCCATTGCGGCCGCGTGTCATGTCTGGCGGCGAACGAAAGATGCGAGGCTGCGTTGTTCGGTTCTGCTGATTTCGACGTTGATCGCCAATCCCTACGTGTGGCACTACGAACTGACCTGGGTCGGCATTGCGCTGGCATGCCTCGTATCGCTGGGGTTCGAGGAGGGATGGCTGTGGGGCGAGCAAGCGATACTGGGGTTGGCGTGGGTGTTGCCGCTCTATGAGTACTTCAATCCGTATTGGAATCTGCCCCAGATCGGTCCGATCGTCTTGCTGGCCGCGTTGTTGATCATCCCGCGGCGGATGCGTGCAACGGCTCGGAGCACGTTTTTACGAGCCAAAAATGTGATCGCCGCGAACCGAGCGGCGAGTGAATGCGCATGTGATTTAGATACCGCGCGGATTGGAAATAACGGGGGCTAATATGGACGCACCTATCGGCAAACCACTGATCTCGCTCGTGGTGCCGTTTTATAACGAGGTCGAAGCGGTTGACGGGTTCTTTGCCACCCTTATGCCGTTTCTCGAGGCGATCGATTCGATCACGTTCGAGATTGTCTGCATCAATGACGGCAGCACCGATGGCACGCTCGACAAACTAGTGCGGGTTGCGACGAGCGACTCTCGCGTGCGGCTGCTCGATTTCACGCGCAATTTCGGCAAGGAAGCTGCGCTCACAGCCGGCATCGAGGAAGCTGCGGGCGATGCCGTGATTCCTATCGATGCCGACCTGCAGGATCCGCCCAGTTTGATTCCGGTCATGATCGAACATTGGCTGCAAGGAGCCGAAGTCGTCGCCGCGAAACGAAGTGACCGGGCTTGCGATACGTTTCTGAAACGCACGACGGCGGCGCTGTACTACCGGGTTCATAACGCGCTTTCCGAAGTCAAGTTGCCCGAGAACGTCGGGGATTTTCGGCTGATGGACAGGTCGGTCGTCAACGCTTTGCGAAGCCTGCCGGAACGGCACCGCTTTATGAAGGGGCTTTTCGCGTGGGTCGGCTTTCGGACGGTCATCGTCGAATATCAGCGCGAACCGCGCGCAGCGGGGAAGTCGAAGTTCTCGGGATGGCGGCTTTGGAATCTCGCCCTTGAAGGGATCACCAGCTTCAGCACGGTGCCGCTGCGCAGTTGGACGTATATCGGGCTTGCAATGGCGGCGCTCGCGTTTTGCTATGGCGCTGCGATTGTCGCGCGCACGATCCTGTTCGGGAACCCCGTGCCTGGGTACGCTTCGCTACTTTCCATCATGCTGTTCCTGGGTGGCATCGAACTGGTCGGCATCGGCGTCGTGGGCGAATATGTCGGACGCATCTACGACGAAAGCAAGGAACGCCCGATTTACCTCGTGAGGCGGCGCTATCAGGTGAACAACAACGTGAGCGTGTTGCCCCTACGGCGCAGGGAAGCCGGCGTGCGCAGCGTAGCGGCGCCGCAAGTCGCGCGCAGGCGCGCGATGGCCGATGCGCGGATGGGACGTTGAGGAGATTGTCATGTCACCCGAAGCCTACTTGGAGATGGCGGAGACCGAGCAGGAGCACTGGTGGTTCCGTGGCCGGCGAGACGTCCTGTGTTCCATCCTTCGCCAGCTCGTATTGGCGCCTCGAACGCGCGTGCTCGAAGTGGGCTCCGGCACCGGTGGAAATTTGGATATGCTGGCTCGATTCGGCCCTGTGAGCGGATTGGAGATGGATGCGAATGCGCTTGCAATGAGCGTTGAGCGCACCGGCGGCCGCTTCGACCTACGTCGCGGACGCTGTCCCGACGACATTCCGTTTCACGACGGAGCGTTCGATCTGATTTGCTTCTTGGACTGCCTGGAACACATATCGGACGACGTCGGTACGCTCGAGCGCATGCATGCGCTGCTCGCACCGGGCGGATCGATCGTACTGACGGTACCGGCTTATCAATGGTTGTGGAGCGGGCACGACGCGTTTCTTCATCATCGCCGGCGCTACGATCGTGCCTCGCTGACGAGGTGTGCGCAGGCGGCGGGTTATCGCATCGAGCGCGTCACCTATTTCAACACGCTGCTCTTTCCGCTGGCGGTGGCAGTCCGATTGTGCGATCGGCTGCTGCGGCGCGATAGATCGAGCGGGGATGCGGTGCCGGCCGAGCCGTTGAATGCCATGCTATACCGCATTTTCAAATGCGAATCGTCATGGGTCGCCCGTCATGGGCTCCCGTTTGGCGTTTCGCTGCTTGCCGTTTTGAAGGCTGACTCGTGATGAGCGGCCCGAAATGCACGCAGGAGCAGTCTTCGAACAGCGCCTGGGCGTTAGGTCCGGAACTTATCCGTCTGGCTAACGCGCTATTGAGGCTGTTCGCGCATTCGTCGATGCGTTACTTGCTGGTCGGGTTTTCAAACACGGCTGTCGGCTTCGCCGTAATCTGGGTTGCACTGCGCTGCTTCGGTCTCGGCAATGTCATCGCGAACGCCGCCGGCTACTCGGTTGGATTTCTATGGAGCTTTGCGCTAAATCGGAAGTGGACGTTTTATCACAAGGGTGCTGTGCGGCCCGCATTGGTGCGTTACCTACTGGCGACGCTCGTGGCCTACGGGATGAACCTGATCGTGGTGATACTGGTAGCGCGGTGGCTGAGCCAAGGCAGTTTATTCGTGCAGGTCGATGGCATGCTGACCTATACCGCGGTGGCGTATGTTGGGGCGCGGTATTTCGTGTTCCCGAGGCACCGCGCGCCGTCTCGGCGGCTAAAGAGTCGAAGCGCTGAAACTCGCGCTTAAGCTCGCGAAAACATCGACTGCGCCGTGTGAAGGAACGACATGAGACAACGCTATCGGCCGTGGCTGCTTTGGGTTGCATTAGGCTCGAGTGTTCTTTTCGCCATTGAGCTCAGTTTCGCCTCGAGCCTAGCGTGGGGCACATTCACCCGATCCGGGCCGCAGCAGGCTGGATTCGGGGTCGACTTTTCCGTGTACTGGAGTGCGGCAAAAGTGGCGCTGACGCATGGCCCGGCCGCAGTCTTCAATCAAGATCTCATGATGACCGTCGAGCGAACGGTCCGATCGGGCAAACTCTTCGCGGGTACCAGTGGGCCCTGGCTATATCCACCCACGTTTCTCCTTTTTCTCCTGCCGTTGGGGATGGTGTCGTTGAACGTCGCACTGGCCGTGTTTAGCTTCGCTGGGGCAACGGCCTATCTTCGTTCGATGTGGGCGATCGTGCGCCGTACTGAAGGCCAGGCGCTCATTCCGGCGGCTGCATTTCCCGGGTTTTGGCTTGCGCTGTGTTACGGGCAGAACTCCCTTCTCACGGCGGCGGCGGCCGCGGCTGCGCTAGGGGCGATACCTACGCGACCGATCTTGGCCGGCGTCTTTGTCGGGCTTCTCAGCGTGAAGCCCCAACTCGGACTGGTCTTCCCATTAGCACTCATCTGCTCGCGGCAGTGGCGCTGCTTCGCAGCAGCGGCGCTATGCTCCGTCCTCCTATGGGGTGCCAGTGCAGTTGTGCTTGGCGGCGAGATGCTGCCGGCCTGGGTCCATACCGTTTCCTGGTTTAAACATACCTGGATCGAGCATAACCCTGAGATATGGCGCGGCATGCCGACGATCTATGCAACGGCGCGAAGAGCGGGTGCATCCGCTCAATTGGCTTATCTGCTACAGGGCGTGGTAGCGGTCCCCGCCTGCGCTGTGACGGCATGGCTATGGAGCGCCACTGCGAGATACGAACTGAAGGCCGCGGCATTGGGTTGCTGCACGCTACTCGTTCAGCCGTACCTGCTTTATTACGATCTCGCTTGGCTCGCGATCCCCATTGCGTTCCTGGCAGTGGATCTGTATCGGCACGCCGCGCGCACTTTCGAATGGCTCGTGCTCGTCGTTGCGTGGGCGATGCCCTTGCAGTCCGTTGCCGCTACGATGATCGAACCGGTGGGGCATTGGACACCAGGGGTGCTGGTGGTGCTCCTTTGCCTGATTGTCAGTCGACATAGGCGCCGAGCGGTGCAACAGGCGGAGCACCGCAAATCCGATCGATATGATCGAGCCGCGCACATCTAGCGATACGCCCGCGCATCCGGCATTGCTCAGCGGAAACGCTCGGCGGTCCGCTCGAACCCAAGGCCCTATGGCCCGCGTTGCCTAGGCATTTTTTTGATATCCCTCGGCGCTTTGCTGCCGTCGATCGCTGCGTTGCAGCAACGGCGATGACGGGCGACGAGGCTACGATGCGACGTCAATGAATTGAAAGGAAGCGGTCGGGCGATGCCGCCGAAAAATGTTTTCAGCCCGCCTCTCGCGGCGTGGAGACGGGGTTGCCGCAACGCGCTGCCAGCTCGCCTCGCAGCGACCGACCTTGAGCGGAAATGAGCGCCGGCTTACCAAAAACGGTAAAAAGTACTTCGAATCAGTATTCAGCCCGATCGCGTTTTTTCCTATAGTATTTCGTAAGGCGGGGCGCTATGTTGCATTGCATGAGGAAATAGGGCGCGCGGTCCGGATTGACGGCTGCGCTTAGTAGAGTAGAGATTCCGGGGGACGGCGTGCCGGCGCGATTTCGATCAGCCGGGCCGATGCGCGCAGGCGCACAGGATACTGATCGAAATCAAAAACGGCTTGGATCTGACGAGTTAATCTGCCCTCAGGGCAACACTCGCTTATCGGCACGGGGGCAATAAATGAGTACCGTCTTTCATTCGCTGCATGAGCGCACCGTCCTTTTCCTGTCGCTCAAGCCCGACACGGAAAGTGTCGACCATCTCGTGGCTGCAGGGTGGCACGTCGTCCACGCGAAGACACCTCAACAAGTGCAAAAGGCTTCGGAGCGTGGCGCGATCCATGTCGGGCTCGTGCAATTGCCTCCCAATTGCAACTCGCAGCAGTTGGCCGAACTCGAGTCTTGTATCTCCAATAGCCAGCTCGCATGGATTGCAGAGGTGCAGCCGGGTCAGGCCGACGATCCGTCGATTCGCCGGTTCATCCTCGATTTCTGCTTCGATTTTGTTACGCTGCCTTGCTACGACGAGCGGCTGACGATCCTCATGGGGCACGCCGACGGCTTATGGACGTTGCGCGATACGGCAGACCATGCAGAGCCGGTAACCGTCAATAGCACGATGATCGGCCAATGCGAACTCATGCAGCAGCTCAATCGCGGCGTCGATAAATGTGCGCGCAACGAAGCGCCCGTGTTCATCGCCGGCGAATCGGGCACGGGCAAAGAGCTGACGGCTCGTGCCATTCACGACCGTTCCGCGCGCGCAAAGCAGCCATTCGTCGCGATCAATTGCGCGGCGATTCCTCCGACATTGCTGCAATCGGAATTGTTCGGCCACGAACGCGGCGCATTCACCGGCGCGTTGCAACGGAAGATCGGCCGCATCGAAGCCGCGGCGAGCGGCACGCTGTTCCTGGACGAGATCGGGGACATGCCGCATGAATGCCAAGCTGTCCTGCTGCGCTTCCTGCAAGAAGGCACGATAGAGCGGTTAGGCGGCACTGGGCCGGTAAAGGTCGACGCGCGTATCGTATCGGCGACTCACGTCGATTTGCTCAGCGCGATCGAAGCGGGGCGTTTCCGGATGGATCTCTACCATCGGCTGTGCGTGCTGCGCCTGGACGAGCCGCCGCTGCGCGAGCGCGGCGGCGACATCAAGCTGCTAGCCCAGCACGCGCTCGAACTCTATCGGCGCGACGGCGCGCGCAAAATTCGTGGGTTCTCCAGCGACGCGATTGCCGCGATGTTCAACTACAGCTGGCCCGGAAACGTGCGCGAACTCATCAATTGCGTACGCCGTGCGGTCGTGATGGCCGAAGGACGGTTCATCATGGCGGCGGATCTGGGGCTGCCGGGCGTCGAAACGAAAGTCGGCCGAACGCTCGCGGAGATTCGCTGCGATGCCGAGCGTGCAGCCGTCCGCGAGGCGCTCGTCCGCCACGCTTACAGCTTGTCGAGCGCCGCCATCGAACTGGGCATCTCACGGGCGACGCTATATCGGCTGCTCAACTCAATTGGCCTGCGCGACGAATCGCCCACGCAGCGCAACCTGCGGGTGCCGCCCGACCCGCCCCCTTGCGCGGGGGGCGCGACTCAACGTGGCATCGAACAAATGGCGCCTTGACGGGGCCGATCCTTTGACCGCTTGACGGGCCTCCCCGCGCGTAGGATCCACTGCGCGCTTGGAAAACGCGCCTGCAGCGCATATCCTCACCTTCGACGTCCGCGCGCCCGCGAGGCGCGCGATTCTTTTTGCGGACTAGGAGGACAAGGTTCATGACGCGTGCCGTCGATTCGGGAATCATTCTCATTGCACGTTTGGCGCTCTCGGTGCTCTTCCTTTGGTCGGGCGCGATGAAACTGCTCGGCTACAGTGCGTTCGTTGCGTACTTGCAGTCGAAGGGCGTGCCGTTCGTCGCAATCGTCGCGGCCATTGCCACGGCGATCGAGGTGCTAGGAGGGATCATGCTGATCGTCGGCTTCTTGATTCGGCCGCTCGGGCTCCTCATGGCCGTTT
This sequence comes from uncultured Burkholderiaceae bacterium, assembly GCA_966212065.1. Classification (GTDB taxonomy): domain Bacteria; phylum Pseudomonadota; class Gammaproteobacteria; order Burkholderiales; family Burkholderiaceae; genus Trinickia. The sequence continues at coordinate 31,974 of CBIHOQ010000018.1, read as the reverse complement.
ATACGATCGCGACCGCCATAGTGGGCCACGATTTTTGGAATGTCGCCGATGCCGCGCTCCAGCACGATATGGTGATTCACTTTTGGAAAAACGTCGCGATAGCAGGCGGCTTCTTGCTGCTATCGGTCACGGGTGCCGGCGGAGCAAGCATCGACGCCGCGCGTGCGCCGAGACGGCCTTCGCTCTGACATCCGCATGGCCGCCGAGCCCGCGTGTGAAAATAATTACACGCGGCTCGCGCACGATCCTTGCTCAAGCTATCTTGTTCGATCTGCCTGAGCCGGAAGGAGGGCCTGCTAATGATTCAAAGCTTCGAGCAGCAAATCGACGGGCGCACCATGCACTTTTGTGCGAGCCTCGGCGAGGGGGAATTGACGCATCGCGTCATCATCAGCCGCGACGATTCCGCCGAAACGCTTGTGGTATTCGATACGTCGGGGCTGATCGGAACGTTAAAGGCGGAGATGGCGGCACCGGATCGGCTCATCGCCGATGCAATCCGCAAAGCATGCGACGAAGGTTTGATCGAGCGCGCACTCGATACCGGCGCCATACAGAACGCGACGCTCTAGGCAAGTTCAAGCCGGCAGTCTTGAACATGACCGCAGCCTAGCGTGCGGCCGTCTCCGTCTCCGCGCTTTCGCGGGCATGAGACGACGGGTGAACGCGACTGGCGAATAGGCTGCCGGCCAGCAGCAAGCCGGTGGCGATCGCGGCTGATGTTTGCAATCCCGAGACGACCGCCAATCCCACGCCTGAGTTCGCGAGCGCGCCGAATGCTGCCACCCCAACCGCACCGCCGGCCTGCCGGGCCGTGTTGAGAACCGCCGACGCGGTGCCGGCCCGTTTGTGCTCAACCGACGCGAGCACCGCCGTGGTCATTGCCGGCACCGCGAGCCCCATGCCGGCCGGAATCAGTAGGAACGGCGCGAGTAGCGCGACGATGGGCGTATCGGCCTGGGTCGCGGACAGCAGCGCGTAGCCAACCGCGCCGATGACGGCGCCGATCATCATCGGGCGGCGCGGGCCGTAACGCGCCACGACCCATCCGCTCGCGACGTTCGATACGAGAAACCCGCCGGTGAGCGGCAAGAACGCGAGGCCGGCCTGTAGGGGCGTATCGCCGTGAACACGCTGCAGGTAAAGGCTCAAGACGAACACGATCCCGTAATAAGCCATATTCACGCAAATGCCGAAGAGCACCGCCGCGCTGAACGTAGCATCGCGCAACAGCGTCAGCGGCACCATCGGCGCACTGCTTTTCGCTTCCACGTAGACAAACGCGATCGCCGCCAGCACTGAGGCCGCGAGTGCGCTGACGATGAGCGGATGCGCGATACCGAGCGGACGCACTTCGATGACCGCCCCCGTGAACGCGGTCAACGCAACGATCGCAATGCACTGGCCGGGCAGATCGATGCCGATCGGTCGATTTGCATGAGGGGCACCGTCCTGGCGGCACGGGACCCACGCATACGCGGCGGCAACCCCTGCGATGCAGAGTGGCACATTGACGAGGAAGATGCTGCGCCAGCCCCATGCGGCAATGAGGATGCCCCCGAGCACGGGACCGGCCGCGATCGAGATCGCTCCCGAGGCGGTCCATAGGCCAACCGCGCGCGCGCGCAGCTGTGGGTCGTGACTGCATGCGCGATTGAGCAAAGCAAGTGAGTTGGGCAGCATGGCTGCAGCGCTGAGGCCCTGAGCCGCGCGTGCGGCGACCAGCGAGGCGGCGTTCGGTGCGAGCCCGCAAGCGAGCGAAGCCGCCGCGAACAATACAAGGCCGACGACGAATAGGCGCCGCGCTCCGAAGCGATCGCCGAGCACGCCGGCCGACAGCATCAGCACGGCAAAGGCCAGCGTATAGGCATCGACGATCCACTGCAGTATGGATACGGGTGCGTGCAGTTGCGAGCCGATACTCGGCAGCGCGATGTTGACGATCGTCACGTCGAGCTGCGTGACGACGAATGCCACGCTGACTGTGGCGAGCACACGTGCGACAGCGGGCGTGAAGACGGGGGAGGGGTGTCGGGCATTCATGGCAGCGATTCTAGCAGCGCCGCCGAGTCGATGTTTTGCTGTCTGATGAAATGTCGTATGCGTGCGCCATTCCCAATAAGAAATGATCAAATTATCAAATGACCTACCATCCGACCGCCTAATTCAGTGTGCGCATCCCGACATAATCGCTCGAATAGATAGCGCGCGGCCTCGCATAAACGAGCATGCTGTTTACGCAGGGTAATGAATATCGCGCGACCCCCGTCGCCCTATTCGCCCCGTGCGTTCAAACCTGAGACTGCCTCTCGAGATGCTTCCCCCGGAGCATCCCGATGGCTCACTGCACCCAAAAAACCGCGCATTGCCGTAACCGTGCGCGTACCCACGAAGGAGCCGGTTATGCCTGTCCATAACATGTCCTCCCGTCGCCGATTTCTCCCGTTGGTGACGGCCGCGCTTGTAATCATCGTGTTTTCGAGCAGCTTCGCATTAATGGATGCTCGCGCCGAGAAGCCGACGACGAATAATGGCGCAAAAAATCCGAACCCAACCCAGGGTTTCAAGGTGCCGCCGTTACCGGTCGGTTCCGCGCACGTTCAACTCCAGCCCGGCATGTCGGAGAAGGAGTGGCACGACGCTTATAAGGAAACGGGCCGGCCCAAGTTCTCACGGAACACCGTCAAGCACGTAGGCGACACCGTCGAACGCAACTAGGGAGATCCGACATGAAAAAGTTCATCCTTATCCTTGCGTTGTTGGCCGGCTTCGCGCAATGGATGGTACCGGTTACGGCGCGCGCGCAGGCTACGACGGCCAGCACGCTCATCCTTTATGACAATCCGGCGAACGATCCATACTCGAAGCTCGGGCTGATCTACGCGATCATGCTGCGCAACTTGATCGGGCACTTTAATGCGACGGTCACGATCGAGCCCGTGCAGAGCTATACGGCGGGGCAGATCGGCGCGAATACGGCGACGTTCTATATCGGCGATTACTACAACAATCCGTTGCCGGCCGCGTTCATGAGCGATGTGATGACAGCGACGAAGACGGTCGTCTGGTTCAAGTACAACCTGTGGCAGATTGCATGGAACACGGCCTATACATTCACGCAGAAGTACGGCATCAACTTCCTCGGGTTGGCGGGGCTCAACGCGCAACCGTCTTCAAGCAATCCGAATCCGGGTTTCTACGATACGGTGACGTACAAAAGCATGTCGATGCCGAAGTACTACGCATATGACGCCTCGACGGGTACCGTCAACGCTGACCCCGACATCGGCCTCACGCAGGTAGCCGATGCGACCAAAGCGCAATCGCTGGTCACGATCACCAACAGCCAAACGAAAGCGACGGCACCGTACGTGATGCGTTCGGGCAACCTGTGGTACTTCGCCGATATGCCGTTCACCTATATCGGGCCGACGGACCGGTATCTCGTGATCTGCGACATGCTGCACGACATCCTCAATACCGGTGCACCCGTCAACCATCGCGCGCTCGTACGGCTCGAGGATCTCGATGTTTTCACCACGACTAGTTCGATAAAGCAGCTGTCGGACTATCTATATAGCTTGAAGATCCCGTTCACGATGGCAACGATCCCGCTGTATACCGACCCGAACGGCTACTACAACGGCGGCGTGCCCGAGACGATCCACCTCGCACAAGCCACGGGCTTGAAGTCGTCGCTCAATTATGCGATTGCGCGCGGCGGAAAGATCGTCGTACACGGCTACACGCACCAGTACGACTCGACGCCTAACGTGCAGAACGCCGTGTCGGGCAACGACTACGAGTTCTGGTTCGCTGTGCAGAACCGTCCCGTCGACGAGGACTCCCAGCAATGGGCGCAGGGCAGGATGGCAGATGCCATTGCCGAGTTCACGAACAACGGCTACACGGTGGCGGGCTGGGGTGCGCCGCAGTATCAGATGTCGCCGCTCGCGTCGCAAGCTGCGGCCGCTGTCTTTAAGACATCGTTCCAGCGCGCCGTCTACTACACGTCGACGAATCCGCGGATCGGCACGGGTGCAGCCAATCAGGATTTCTCGGCCGGTCAATTCTTCCCGTACATCATCAACAAAGACTATTACGGAGAGCGCATCGTTCCGGAGAACCTCGGCAGCATCCAATACAACATCTGCAACATCGATCCGTTCTCTTGCGTCGCCTACACCTGGCAGCAGATGGTGACGAACGCGCAATACGCGCTCGTGGTGCGGGACGGATTCGCCTCGTTCTTCTTCCACCCGTATTGGCTCGAGCCCGGCCTCGGCGTGCCGGCCATGTCCGATTTCAAGAGTCTCGTCTCGGGCGTCGCGAACCTCGGTTACACGTGGGTCGACGGAACGACGGCCAAATGAACGTGTACGGGAGGTATCGCAACTGAGCATCGTGCGATTCGCGCCACAGGCGCGTGTCGCACGAGCTAGAGGCAGGGGTGGTCAACGACGCATCAGTGAGGGGCCGCCCACAGACGTCACCATTACCGATACCTTACATGTTGCTTGCAAGACGGAAGATATCGGCGACTCGCGACGAGTGTGAAAGCGTCTGCCGAGCCGTCTTTACGTTCGTCAACTGAAAGGCTATCGGCTCAATCAGCGGGGAACAAAATGAAGAAGGTCTTAACGGTATTCGGGACGCGGCCGGAGGCGATCAAGATGGCGCCTGTGGTAAAGGCGCTTGCCGATGATGAAGGCATCGATGCGAAAGTGTGCGTGACGGCGCAGCACCGTCAGATGCTCGATCAAGTGTTGGACTTGTTCGACATCAAGCCCGACTACGATCTCAATCTCATGCGCGAAGGACAAACCCTGGGCGATCTGACCTCGGGGATCCTCCAGTCGATCGGCACGGTGTTCGACGATTGGCGTCCCGACGCGGTGCTCGTGCACGGCGATACCACGACGACGCTCGCCGCGAGCCTTGCCGCGTTCTATCGCTATATCCCGGTTGGGCACGTCGAGGCAGGGCTGCGCACGGGCAATGTGTGGTCGCCCTGGCCCGAGGAGCTGAATCGGCGCGTCACCGACGCTGTGTCGTCGTGGCTATTCGCTCCCACGGAGCAATCGAAACACAATCTTTTCAGCGAGGGCGCGCCCGCATCGCATGTGGTCTTGACCGGCAACACGGTGATCGACGCCTTGTTGCAAGTCACGCGCAAGCTCGGTTATGACACGGCGCTGCGCGATTCGGTCGGCGCGCGTTATCCGTTTCTCGATCCCTCGCGCCGCTTGATTCTCGTCACGGGGCATCGACGCGAAAGCTTTGGCGAACCCTTTCAGAATGTTTGCCAAGCGTTGCGGCAAATCGCACTGAAGTACGACGACGTGCAGCTAGTCTATCCCGTGCACTTGAATCCTAACGTGCGAACGCCCGTGAATGCGGTGCTGCGCGACCTGCCGAACGTCCACCTGATCGACCCTCAGGATTACTTACCGTTCGTTTATCTGATGACGAAGGCTTATCTCATCATCACGGATTCGGGCGGGATCCAGGAAGAGGCGCCGGCGCTCGGCAAGCCGGTACTCGTCACACGGGAGACGACGGAGCGCCCGGAGGCGGTGCGAGCGGGAACGGCGCGGCTCGTCGGCACGAACACCGAGCGGATCGTGTCGGCCGTGCGTGGCCTGCTGGACGATCGCGCCGAGTATGTGGCGATGGCGCACGCGAACAATCCGTATGGCGATGGCCACGCAGCGGAACGGATCGTCGATGCATTGACGACGATCCCGGCGGAGATGTCGTCGATAGCGCAGTCGGTGCCGCAGCCGATGCTGATGCACAACGCGATCGCGTCCGGGCTCCAAGCATTGCGTTCGGCATAAGCGATGGTAGGTCGGAAGACACGAGGCGGCGCATAGGGAATTTTGCCGCCTCCAATTCATTTGCTTTTTATTGAACTTGACTGGTATTGAGTTGCGGCGTATCGCACGTCGCTAGCAACGTGTGACCGCGTACAGTCTTTACAGTCCATTCGCCATACGATCAGAGCAGGGCCATGAAAAATCGGATGGTTAAAAATGAATGAAATATCTATGTGGGGTTGGTATTTGTATGGACTTAATGTCGTCGCGATGGTGACGGCAATCATCATTTTTGTCAGCACAATCGACGATCTATTCCTCGATGGGTATTATTGGCTATATCAGATAAAACGCTTGGTGCGCGGCGAGACGGGAGAGACGGTCGATGCGCAGGCGCTGCGTGCGCTCGACGAGCGCTACCTAGCGATCATGGTGCCGGCCTGGAAGGAGTACGACGTCATCGCGAAGATGATTGAGAACACGCTCGTCACGATGGAGTACGAGCGCTACATCATTTTTGCCGGCACTTATCAAAACGATGTCGAGACGACGGCCGAAGTCGAGCGGATGGTGCGGCGGCACCCGGGGCGCGTCGTGCGAGCGACGGTGCTCAACGACGGGCCCACCTGTAAAGCCGATTGCCTGAACTGGATCATCGCAGCCATTCGCCGCTACGAAACGACGCACCACATTGAATTCGCGGGCGTGGTCATGCACGACTGCGAGGATGTCATTCACCCGATCGAGCTCAAATATTTCAATTATGCAATTTCCGACAACGATCTAGTCCAGTTGCCCGTTTTATCGTTGCCGAGAAAATGGAATGAGTTCGTGGCCGGCACGTATATGGACGATTTCAGCGAGACCCATCAAAAAGACATTCCATCTCGCCAATTGCTCACCGGTATCGTGCCCGGCGCGGGCGTGGCGTCATGCTATAGCCGTCGTGCGATCGAAGCGGCATCGGTGGAACGCGGCGGCAAGCCGTTCAATACATCGACGCTAACTGAGGACTACGATTTCAGCTTCCGGCTGCGCGAGCTAGGCATGACGGAAACGTTCGCGCGATTCCCGATCGCGGAAGTCATGCGCGAGACAGTGCGCAAGCATCGTCAGCGCGTCGCGACGGCGCGCAATCTGCTCGCGACGCGCGAGTATTTTCCGAGCACGCTGCGCACGGCCTATCGCCAACGCGCGCGCTGGATTCTCGGGATCTCATTCCAAGGATGGCAGCAGCTCGGCTGGAAAGGCAACTGGCGCGACCGCTATATGTTTTTTCGCGATCGCAAGGGAATGGTCACCTCGCTCGTTTCGATTTTGGCCTATGCCGTGCTGATCAACTACGTATTGGTGGCCGGACTGCGTGCGGCAGGGATCGCTCCGCCCACACAAGCAGGCGCCGTGCTCCTGACCGGCACACTCGCACCGCTGCTGGCGATCAACAGCTTGATGCTGGCGTTACGGCTCGGCGAGCGCTTTTACTTCGTCGCGAAACTGAACGGCGTGACGCAAGGAATGCTGTCGCTGCCACGGCTCTTCGTGAACAACGTCATCAATTTTCTGGCCGTATGCCGCGCGTGGCGAATCTTTCTGAATCACCTCGCCACGGGCAAGCCGATCGCCTGGGACAAAACGAGCCACACGTATCTGTCGAACGACCAACTCGGCAAGACGCGGCGCAAGCTTGGCGAAATACTCGTCGAGTGGGGTGTCGTCTCGGCCGCGCAAATCGACGCATGTCTCGCGCAGCAGGCGGGATGCGGGAAGCGGCTGGGAGAGCTGCTGCTCGAAAACGATGCGTTGAGCGCCGAGTCGCTGGCCGATGCGCTCGCCGAGCAGGCCGGGCTGCCGCGCGTGAGTCTAGCCAACGTCGTGGCGGGACATTTCCAGGCCGCGCTTGCACTCGAGTTGCAGCAGACCTATCGAGCCGTGCCGTTTTCGACGGCGGACGACGGGACATTGAACGTCGCAGTCGGCAGGCCCCTTACGGAAGACGAGCGAGAGACCGTCAAACGGGCCGCGGGCTGCAACGTGGCGTACTTCGTGGCGAGCGACGCCGAGATCGCAGCCGAGCTCGCGCGCCATGCCCGGTTCTCGGACCTCGATCGCGACGCCGACGCCGCGCTGTCCAAGCGCCGCTTTATGCCGTCGGTAAAACCCGGGGAACGTTGATGAAACGCACAACATCGAAACGCACGAGGCGCCTACGTGCGATCGTGCGCAAAGGAGGGATCGCGGCCTTTGCCGCGCTGGCACTGCTCTCGAATATGTCCTGGGCGCAGCAGAAGTTAACGCCGCGCGCTTATCGCCTAGCCGATGCGGCTTATAAAGCGATTGCGTCGGGCGATTTGCCGCGGGCGGAGGATTACGCATCGCGTGCGCTGCGTGTGCAGCCCTCGAGTTTGCAGTTGAGCTTGCTGTTGCTCGACGTTTATGTGAGAGAAGGAAAGATCCAAGAGGCCGACGCGCTGGCCGACGCGATGTTGAAGCAATATCCCGATGACGGCAACGTACTGGCGCAGCACGGTTTTCTGCAGCAGAAGCAGCAGCGCTACGAGATGGCCGTGACCGATTTTTCGGCCGCGCTGGCGAAGGGCCGCTGGGACGAGACTCAGCAGCGCAACCTGCGACTTGCGTGGGCGGATAGCGCAATGATGGCGCATGACCCCGATCAAGCAGCGCAGGCATTAAAGCCGATCCAAGACGATCCCGACGTGGCGATCCAGCTTCGCGTTGCCCAACTGCGCTTGCGCAATGGCGACCACAGCGGCGCGCTCGCCGCGGCACAACTCGCGCAAGCCAACGCGGTGACTGACGACGACAAGAAAAGCGCTGCTGCGCTGATCGATTTCGCGCAGCAGCCCGAGCCCGATCCGCGTAACGAGCAAGCGCAAAAGACGCTGCAAGCAGCCTACGATCTGCTGCGCGAAAACCGGGACGAGGCAGCGCTCGCGCAGTTTCAGAAGGGCTTCGCGCTCGGGGCAGGCAATGCAGGCAACTTTGCGGATGCCGGTTATGCGGCGAAGCGGGCGAGCGAGAACGACGAGGCTGTGAAGCTTTTCCAAACGAGTCTCGACACGGACGATCACGAGCACGCGTTCGACGACCAGCGCCGATTCGGATATCGCCGCGAAGTGCAGCAGTTGGAGCGCAACTGGGGCTTCGTCGTCAGCTTGCCGTATCAAGTGTCGGCGTTCTCGTATCAAGGTACGGTCAGCGTGCTGCAGCCCGGCATCGAAGCCTACTGGCAGCCGCCGAAGATCGGCTATCGAAACGGACGCATTTTTCAGTTATTCGTGCGCGCCTACGGCACGGCATACGATGGATCGGGCAACGTAACGGGACTGCCTACGCTTCAAGGTTCGATCGGCGCACGCTACAAGCCGCTCGTCGATCAGAACCTTGTGTTGAGCGCGGAGCGCCTCGTGCGATTAGGTAGCCTCTCGCAGAACGATTGGCTCGCGCGTTTGGGTTACTCGTCGGAAGCGGGCAGCGATTTGCGCGTGACCGAACCGAGTTGGAGAGCGTGGCAAGTCTATGCGGAAGCCGACTATTTTCTGCATCAGGGCCGTTACATTTTGTATTCTCAGTTACGATATGGACACACGTGGGCGGTCACCGGCATCAGCGATCACCTAACGGTTTACCCGCACATTGCGCTGATTCTCGATCACGATAATAAGGAGCGCAATCAAACTGCGATCAGCGTCGGTCCCGGCGTGCAGTTTCGTTTCTGGTTTCGCGAGAGCCGATATAGCGCGCCGGCAAGCTATGCAGACCTGACCGTGCAGTACCATGTCCCGCTGACATCGGCCGCTCGCGCTCGCGGGCTTGCCGTGCAATTGACGCTCTGGTATTGACCGGCGCGGCGTACGGAGGGGTCATGTGGCGATTCGTGCGGAGTCGGCCCGGCGCGGGCTCTGGGGGGCGAGGTCGGTTTCGACCCCCGTTTCGGTTGGGACTCCTGGGAATCGGATGCACCGTTGCGGCGCTCACCGCTGCGTGTGCCGATATGCCTGGCGACAGCGAGGCTCAAGGGATTGTCTGGCAAGTCGATAACGCCACCGCGCATCCCGCCGGCGATTGGCAACTGCTGCGCGTGCATCAGTTGTTGATTCAATGGCTCGTGGTGGACGATATGGCGTTTGTGCCGAATGCCGGCGTGCCGACTGTGGCGGACCTGCCCGACTGGGCGCGCATCGGGCGCGAACCGTGGGCTCGGGATGTCGTGCTGGGTCTTGCCGGCTACAGCGATGAAACGCGGGCTCGCGCGAACGTCGACAAGCTGGTTCGGCTATCGGCGCAGGTCGCGCGCGTGCCGTTGCCGCTGCACGTCACGGGCTACTATTTCCCGGTCGAAGTGGATCCGACATGGGGCGATGCGCCGAAGCTGGCGTCGTTGCTGAGCGCTCTTCCGCGTCCTTTGTGGATTTCTGTCTACGATCGGTCGAACGTAGGGGGGAAGACGCTCGCCGATTGGCTCGCGTCATGGCTACCGGCCGATATCGGGGTGTTCTTCCAAGACGGTTGCGGCGTTTATGCACGGGGGCCGTCCGTCGCGCGCGGCTATCTCGATGCGCTGTCAGCCAAGCTTGGCAGCGATCGCGTGCGAGTGATCGCCGAAGCGTTCCGTCCGAGCGAGCGGGGCGGTTTTCGCGCCGCTACCGCCGACGAGCTGCGCTCGCAACTCACGGCGTATCGCGGATATTCGACGTATTTGTTCGACGGACCGCATTACATCTCGAACGATCTCACCAGAGCGCTGGCGCCCCGTGCTGCGCGCAGGTACGGGGCGCCTTGAACTCGCCGATACCTTATGCGGGTGCTTTCAGGCTGATGATGGTGTTGCGCAGCAGTTGGAAGTACTGGCTCGTGGAATAGGGGAGCATTTGTTCCACGTAATTCCACCAGAAGAAGCCGCCGATGAACTTCGGGTCGTTCATCGTATTCACCATCGGGTAGTACGTTTTGATCATGTTCGACTGCACTGACCACGGCGCCGCGGTGTCCGAGGTCCCGATTTCGCCGAAGCCGACCTTGGCGTTCGGGAACAGGCTTTCAAGCTTAGCGAAGTCGTTTTTCCATGACGGCGCGAGCCCCGGGCAATCCTGATACGGGTAATAGCTGAACAGCGCATAGTCGGCGCCGTTACGCACGGTGGACGACAGGAACTGCGTCGGCCACGTGCGCCAGTTGTCCATCGGCAGCTCCCAGCAGTTGTTCCCGGACGGATCTTGGTTGTAGTACACCGTCACGGCTACTTTTCCGCCCGCGCCCTTCACCACGTTGTAGGCCGATTGAATCATCTGACCAATCTGCTGCTCTTCGGTCGTGGCCGCGGAAGTCGGGCCGTTCGAGTCGGGACGCAGCCACTCGCCGTTGATCTCGTTCGCGATTTCCCACACGTCAACGTTTGCGCCGAGGGTCGAGACAAGCTCCTTCGTGCGTGCGGTGTACGTCGACAGGTTAGTCGGAAAGTAATACGAGTCGTAAATCTCGCCCATCACGTAGGCGTATTGATGGAGCTTGACGATGTAGGGGTAGTAATCCGCTGCCGACGTACCCGGATCGAACACCACGCGAACGGTGGGCCGGTACGGTAAATTTTGCAGCGACGCAATGATCGCATTGAACTTGCTCAGGTCATCGAGCGTCACGCCGTAGATCGGCGCCTTCGGGGTCTCGACCTGGGCATGCGCCGATTGTGCGAACGGCATCGACATTGCGCATGTCATCAACGCAGAAGCGGCCAGCTTTGAGAAGGTTTTGAATCGTCTGAGCGTCACGTCTCTTCCTATAATTGGGTTGAAAGAAGGCGCGATGCTACAGGGAAAAAAAAGACATTTTTCCGACGAAAACGGCGATATTTGTGTGAAGAACTACGATTTTAAACGGTTGTATGCGCAACGAACGGCCGCTTGAAACGACCGTTGCGTTAGGGGATGACCGCGGAGATTTGTCGTTGGAAGACGCCGTTTGGCGTAAAGAAGCGGCGTTGAAAGCCGCTTCCGGGAGGGGGTCACACAGTCGGCAATGCCGGCCGAGATTCAATAGTATTCCTAATCAGTTTTTCGACGGCATTTCGTTCGTCGCCGACGAGCGGCAACCGGGGTGGACGTACGGGCTCGGTGCCGAGGCCGACGATCGCTTCGGCCAGCTTGATGTTTTGAACGAGCTTGGACGAGACGTCGAGCGCGAGCAGCGGCGCAAACCAGCGATAGATCGTTCGCGCTTCTTCGATACGCCCGGCTTGCAGTAGTCGATAAATCGCAACCGTTTCGTGCGGAAACGCACAGACGAGCCCCGCAACCCAGCCATGCGCACCCATTAGCATCGCTTCCATCGCGAGGTTGTCGACGCCGCAGAAGATCGCATAGCGTTCGCCCACAGCGTTGAATAAATCGGTGACGCGGCGTACGTCGCCGCTAGACTCTTTAATCGCCACGAGCTTGGATTCGTCGGCGACTTCCTTGAACATCTCGGGCGTCATGTCGACGCCATACGCCAAGGGGTTGTTGTAGACCATGATCGGCAGGGGGCTTGCTTTTGCGATCATGCGGAAGTGATTAATGGTTTCGCGGCGATCGGACAGGTAGCGCAGGCCCGGCAGTACCATGTAGCCTGCGGCGCCATGCTTCGCAGCGCGCTCAGCTTGGCGGCACCCTTCGAGCGTGCTGTCCTCCGCAATCGTGAGGAGCACCGGCACGCGGCCGCGTGCCGCATCGACGGCTACGTCGAGCACGTCCAGTTTTTCGTCGAGCGATAGGGTGGATGCTTCGCCGAGCGAGCCGCAGACAATGATGCCGTCCACGCCTGCGTCGATTTGCGCTTCGATGTTCTTCTTCGTCCAAGCACGGTCTATGCTGAAATCTTCGTGAAACTTGGTCGTGACGGCGGGCATGACGCCTTGCCAGACTAGTGCCATTTCGTTTCTCCGGATGCGGTAGATGAGCAGAATGCGAGAGGCAGTGTAGGTCGCGGTATGTGTAGCGTCTTGCGCGCTTCGCGCATTCGCGGTGACGATTTCGGCACAGTATGGCCGACCTAAGCAAGTGTGCCGAAATCGGCATGCCGGGCGCGTACCGACGCCAAGACGCGGCGGCTCGGCATTCCTACTATTAGCCCCATGAAAACCCTTCACATCATCGATTCCCATACGGGCGGCGAACCCACGCGTCTCGTGATCGCGGGCGGTCCCGATCTGGGCTCCGGCCCGCTCGCCGAGCGGCTCGAAATCTTGCGTGCGCGTCACGACGATTGGCGTGCGAGCGTCGTGACGGAGCCGCGCGGTTCGGACGTCGTGGTAGGTGCATTGCTATGCGAACCGTTCGATACGCGTTGTGCCGCCGGCGTCATTTTCTTCAACAACGTCGGCTACTTGGGCATGTGCGGCCACGGCACGATCGGGCTCGTCGCGTCGCTGGCCTATATGGGGCGCCTTTCGCCCGGACGGCATCGTATCGAGACGCCGGTGGGGATCGTCGAAGCGACGCTCAACGAAGACGGCAGCGTGTCCGTGCGCAACGTACCGGCCTATCGCTATCGGCACAGTGTCTCGGTCGACGTGCCGGGTGTGGGGACGCTCGTCGGGGACGTAGCGTGGGGCGGCAATTGGTTCTTTCTGGTCGCCGAACAGGGTCGCACGCTCGAGCCCTCGCGCATCGGCGAACTGACCGCATTGACGCATGAGATCCGCGAAGCGTTGATCGCGCAGGGAGTGACGGGGTCGGACGGTGCGCTTATCGACCATATCGAACTGTTCGCCGAAAGCGATGAGCCGGGGATCGATAGCCGCAATTTCGTGCTGTGTCCGGGCGATGCGTACGACCGCTCGCCGTGCGGCACGGGCACGAGTGCGAAGCTCGCGTGCCTCGCGGCCGACGGCAAGCTTGCGCCGGGCGTGGCATGGCATCAGCAAAGCATCATCGGCAGCGTCTTCGAAGGGCGGTACGTGCCGCTCGATTCGGTCGAGGGGGTGCCGCCCGGAACGCATGCCATCGAGCCGACGATCACGGGCCGCGCTCACATCATGGCCGACGGCAAGCTGCTGTTCGAGGCGGACGATCCGTTCGCCGCCGGTATTCCGGGTACGCGCGCGGCATGACGGCCGACGCCGTCGTGATCGGCGCGGGCATTATCGGTGCGGCTTGCGCCGCCGAGTTGGCCGCGCAGGGTATGACGGTCGAGGTGCTTGAGGCTGCCTCGGGTATCGGCGGTGGAGCAACGGCGGCTGGCATGGGCCATATCGTCGTGATGAACGATTCGCCCGCCGAATTCGCGCTGTCGCGCTATTCGCGCGAGTTGTGGTTAGCGCTCGCCCCGTCGCTGCGCGCCGCCGATGCGTTCGCACGATGCGGCACGCTCTGGGTGGCTGCCGACGACGAAGAATGGGATGCGGCGCGCTCCCTGCAGCGCGCGTTCGCCGACGGCCGAGTCGAAACGGAGCTACTCGATGCAGCGGCGCTGCACGCGTGCGAGCCGGCGTTGGCTATGCCGATGGCCGGTGGCTTGCTCGTGCCCGACGATGCCATCGTCTATGCGCCGCGCGCCGCGCAATGGCTGCTAGAACATTCTTCAGGACACCGAAATATTCGCGTACGCGTAGCCTGCGAAGCGACGGGATTGGCACACAACGAGGTTCGGCTCGCAAGCGGCGAGCGAATCCGGGCGGGTCTCGTCGTGGTCGCAAACGGCCTTGCGGCTCGGCGGCTCGTGCCGTCGCTGCCGATTGTGCCGAAAAAGGGGCACCTGCTGATCACGGACCGCTATCCGGGCTACATCCATCATCAAATTCTCGAACTCGGCTATATCAAGAGCGCACACCAAACGCAGGGCGCATCGGTCGCATTCAACGCGCAGCCGAGGCCGACGGGACAGGTGCTGCTCGGCTCGTCGCGTCAGTTCGATACGCTCGATCCCTGCGCCGAATGGTCGGTGCTCGCGCGGATGATCGAACGCGCCGCGCGTTATTTGCCTTCGCTGCCCTCGCTGAACGCTATGCGCGCGTGGACGGGATTTCGGGCGGCTACGCCTGACGGCTTGCCGATCATCGGCCCGGCAGGCGATGCGCTGCCCGGCGTTTGGATTGCGGCAGGGCACGAAGGGCTCGGCGTCACGACTTCGCTTGCAACGGCCAAGCTGTTGGTCGCGCAGCTCGCCGGCCAACAGGCGGCCATCGACGCGGCGCCTTATCGAGTAGAGCGCTTTCCCGTAGAGGCGCCCCATGACGCTTGACCACAAGGAAGAGCAAGAGCAAGAGCGTATCGAAGTGACGATCGACGGCGTGCCGATCGAGGTAGCCGCGCAGACAACGGTTGCGGCCGCGGTGTTTCGCCGCTACGGCATTCGCGGCACGCGGACATCAGTGAGCGGGCAGCCCCGTGCCGCGTTTTGCGGGATGGGGGTCTGTCAGGAGTGCCGAATGACAATCGATGCTCGCATGCATGTTCTCGCTTGCCAAACGATTTGCCGTGACGGCATGGACATTCGCACCGAAGGCGGGTTGTCGTGAAAGCGAACTTCGATCTCGTCATTATCGGCGCAGGGCCGGCGGGCCTCGCCGCCGCGCATGCAGCTGCCCGGAGCGGCCTACGCCTCGCCCTCATCGACGACAATCCGCAAGCGGGCGGGCAAGTATGGCGTCAAGGGCCCGGTGTGGCCGCGGCGAGTGCGTTGCGCGGTATGCTCTCTGATTTGATTAGTTATCCTAACGTTACGCACTACGCCGGTGCCCGGGTATCGGCGTTTGCGAGCCAGCGCGAGATGATTGTCGATGCCGCGGCGAACGGCGGCGTGTCTATTTCTTTTGCGCAACTCATTATTGCCTCGGGCGCTCGCGAACGATTGCTGCCTTTCGCAGGATGGACGTTGCCCGGGGTGACAGGCGCCGGCGGCTTGCAAGCGCTGATCAAGAGCGGTATGCCCGTGCGCGGCGAGCGCATCGTGCTGGCTGGCAGCGGGCCTTTACTTATCGCTGCGCTGGCGACTGCGCGAGCGGCGGGGGCGCATATCGCCGCTGTTGTCGAGCAAGCGCCGTGGACCGCGCTGTTGCAATTCGGGCTCTCGCTCGGCGCTACACCGTCGAAGGCTTGGCAGGCGATTCGATTGACGCGCGGTTTCACGGGGACGCGCTATTGGCCGGGCAGTGTCGTGCGCAACGCGCTGGGCGACGGGCGCGTCGAGGCCGTCGTCATTCGCCGTGGCGAGCGCGACGTAACGCTCGCATGCGATCGCATCGCATGCGGCTATGGACTCGTGCCGAACGTTTCGCCGGCACAGGCGCTCGGATGCGTCCTCGCAGAAGGCGCAATCGCTATCGACGCTATGCAGCGCACATCGGTATCCGGTGTATGGGCGGCCGGCGAATGCACGGGCATCGGCGGCATGGAGCTTGCTCGAACAGAAGGCGAGATCGCGGGCCTTTCCGCTAGTGGCCAACGGGTGCCGACAGACCTTTTTCGAACCCGCGATCGTTGGCGGCGTTTCGCGCAACGCGTTGCGTGCTCCTTTGAGCTGCGCGAGCGCGTGCGTGCATGGCCCGGCACCGAAACGATTCTTTGCCGCTGCGAGGATGTTCGGTTCGGCGACGTGGCAGCCTACGAGACCTGGCGCGACGCGAAACTACACACTCGCTGCGGCATGGGATCGTGCCAGGGGCGCATTTGCGGGGTAGCCGCGCAGACCTACTTCGGCTGGGATAACGCGATGCCGCGTCCGCCGCTCGTGCCCGCGCGTATCGGTGCGCTCATCGAAGCGCAGTCGGACGCGCAGCTGGAGCGCGACGCTCGCCTATAATCGAGGCGCTTTCCGCGGCGCATGCATGCCGCGCCGTTTTTCCGTGCTCCGTGACGATGCCCCCGACGATTCTTCTGCCGCAAACGCCCCAAGCCGAAACGCTGGCAGACATGCTGCCGTACTACGCGCAAATCGAGCCGGTACTCGATGCGTTGCCGGACTTGGTCTTCTTCGTGAAGGACCACGATGCGCGCTATGCGCTCGTCAATCGTACGTTAGCCTCGCGTTGCGGGTGCAAGGACAAGAGCGCCATCGTTGGGAAGACGACGGAAGAAGTGTTTCCTGCGCGTTTCGGCGCGGCCTATATGGAACAGGATCGATCGATCATCGATGGCGGCGCGCACATCATCGACCAGCTCGAGCTGCATCTTTATCCGGGCCGCCAACCGGGATGGTGCTTGACCACAAAGGTGCCGCTTCGCAACGGTGCTGGACAGATCGTCGGTATCGCAGGCGCCTCGCGCGATTTGAAGGCCAACGAACGCACGCACCCCGCGTATACGAAGCTCGCCGAGGTCGTGCAATACATCCAAGAAAACTACGTGCAGCCACTGAATTTGACGCACCTCGCGCAAATGGCAGGCATGTCGGTTGCGCAACTGGAAAGATATTTCCATAAAGTATTTCATTTGACGCCGCGCCAGGTACTGTTGAAGACGCGCCTTGATGCAGCGACGGCTTTGCTTGCATCAAGTGACAAGGTGACCGATGTGGCCGCGCTGTGCGGTTACACCGATCACAGTGCGTTTACGCGTCAATTCAAGGCTACCGTGGGTGTGACACCGAGCGAATACAGGGCGCTGCTGCACGGACACACGGCGCGCTGAACCGATCATCGGGTGCAAAAAACATGGCGCGTGCGATGCGGTAAATTAAATTGGCGTCGAAACCGATTGGCATCGATCGACGAACTTCTGGCGGATTTGCCCGACGCGAATCCGCCACGCTGCCTTGACGCGTTTCGGTACGTCAACCATAGTGGGTTCTTAGTTCGATTCGATCATCTGACATCATGCTCAAGCTTTCTCATCGAATCGAGCGGTTAGTCGCGCTCGCGCCCACGAGCGCTCATTCGAAGCGAGGCGCCAAGTCTGCTTCGTCCGTGCGTTAGGAGCACGGGCATGCGTGATCAAACCGCTCGCGAAACGAGGTTTCCGACTGCGTGCGCCCGTTGCGGCGGACGAATTTCGGAGCCCGTTGCCTTCTGTCCTCACTGCGGCGCGCATGCGCGTTTCGCGTTGGCGGGGGCTGCGCCGCGTGAGCCGCGCGGCCCCGCTGCCGCGGCACGCGGCGAGCCTTCGACGCGCTCGTTCGATTCCGCCGATTTCGAGGGCGATCTGGACGGGCCGTGGCCTGGGCCCCCGACACCGCTGTTCGCATCGCCCGAAGGCGATCCTTACGGCGAGATGCGTGCGCCCGCGTTCCGGGGCACGCGTCAATGGAGCCTGAAGGGCGGAACGGGGTTGATTCTGGCCGCCTTCGTCGTGCTTTATGGCGGTGCCGTACTGCTGCATCGGTACGATCAAGCGTCGCCTCCCCCGTCTCCGGTATCGCAGGATAGCGCGTCGAGATCCGTGGAAGGCGCGATTGCACCGAGTGGGGCTGCGGGCCCCGGCGGCTCGGGCGTCGCGGCGCCTTCGACGTCGACATCGCCGTCGTCTGCTCCGCCGTCGATGCCTTCGGCCAATGCCAATAATCGGAGCGGGCTGCAGGCGCCGGCTCCGGTTGCGAATAATGCGACACCCGCGCCGCGTTCGGGCAGCGACGGGGCGCAATCGAGCGGCGCGCCGCCTGCCCCGAAGGCAGACGATTCGATTCCGCCCGATATGTCGATCGCCAACTTGCCGCCGCCCGTCACCTCGACGGCTCCGCCCGTCGCGTCGGTGCAGTCGCAGTCGCAGGCGCTTGCATCGATGCAGCCACAGTCACAGGCGCCTGCACCGATGCAATCGCAGCGCACACCGCCGAACCCGACGGGATCGAACGGCAGCGACCGAACGCAGCAAGTGCAGCGGAGCGGCAGAGCAGAGCGTGCCTACGGCAAGCAGGCGGCGGGGGCGGATACGCGTGCTGCGTTGACCGATACGACGATGGCTAACGGACAGTTGCCCCCTCAGCAGCGAGAGGAGCAGGCGCGCGCGACGCGTGCCGCCGTCATCGCGCGGACGTTGGACGGTGTTCAGGCACGGCTCGCAAAGAACGACTTGAAGGGCGCGCGCGCTTCGCTTCGAGGGGTGTTGGCCGGGGAACCGGGCAACGGCTATGCGCGGTCGTTGCTCGATCAACTTGTATCGCGAGAACAAGCGCGCGATGCATCGCTGAATGCGGCTCGCGCTTGCGTCGTGCAGTCGCGCTGGCACTGTGTTTGGCACAACGCAGGCACCGCGCTGTCGATCGATGCGAGCAGTACCGAGGCGAAGGCGCTCGTGGACCGAGCGATCATCGAATCCGGAGCGGCCGCCGCGCCGGCGGGCCCCGGTCCCGATAACGTTCAGGTGCCGATGGCGCAGTGACTATCGACTATCGGCGCATGCGCTCCGCGATTGCATCGGCGGCGATCCTCGTGAGGTAGGTTAGCTCCGCGGCGGCGAGCCCTAGCGGGCCGTGCATCGGCTCAAGGCCGAAGCGGGCGAACGGCGCGGGAATCGGCCGCTCGTCGGCGATCGCGGCCGCCAGGATTTCGCCTGCGGCGGTCGTGGGCGCGACGCCGTGTCCGCCGAATCCCACCGCATGCCATACACCATCGCGGCATCGGCCGATCTGTGGCATCTTGTGGCGCCCATAGCTCATCAGGCCACCCCACGCATAATCGAGCCGCACGCCTTCTAACTGAGGATAAACGCGCAGCAAGTCGCGCATCAGCAGTTTCGCAATGGCGCGCGGATCGCGTTCGAAAATGGAAATGCGTCCGCCCCAAAGGATGCGCGTGTCGGGCAATGGGCGGTAATAGTCGAAGGAGAAGCGCGTATCGTAGACGGCTGCCGTGTCGTCGATGACATCCTTCAAGCGCGCGCCGAGCGGCTCGGTGGCCACCACATAGGTGGCGATCGGCAGCACCGCGCGTTCCACAGGACGATAGACGCCGCGCGCATAGCCTCCGACGGCCATGACGACGTGACCCGCGACGATCGATCCGTTAGCAGTACGAACCAAATGGCGATCGTTCTGCCGCTCGATGCGAAGGGCAGCACTGTGCTCATAGATGCGTACGCCGGCATTTGCGAGTGCCTGCGCGATACCAAGTGCGTATTTGAGCGGATGAAAATGAAATCCGTGACGCTCGAACAAGCCGCCGTGATACCGGTCGGTCTTTAGGCGCTCGCGCAGCGCGTGCTTCTCAATGGGCTCCCATTGGACGTCGAACGATCTGCGCATCAGTTCACGCTGTGCGGCGAGCGTATCGGGACGTCCGAACCAATCGGCAAGGATCACGCCGCCATTCACGACATCGCAGTCCATCTCGTAGCGTGCGATGCGCTTGGCGATGAGATCGACGGCATCGAGCGTGAGCCGATAGAGCGAGCGCGCGTCCTCGGGGCCCAGTATGCGTAGAAGGTCAGCACACTCGAGGCTGTAGCCGCCGAAGACGAACCCGCCGTTGCGGCCCGATGCGCCGAAGCCCACGCGTTCGGCCTCGAGTATGACGATGTCGCGCATGCCACGCTCGACGAGTCCCAGCGCAGTGGCGAGCCCCGCGAAACCGCCGCCGACGATACAGACGGCGGCCTCTTCGTGCGCGGCGGCAAGCGATGGCCGGTGCGGACGTTCTACGGTGGCTTCGTAAAAGCGCGCCGCGCCGATCGGGGCGGCGGCGAGTGTATCGACGCTCGGCGGTCCATCTTTTGCAGCCGCTCGTACGCCATTCGTTGCCGCGCGGCTAGCCCGTGCTTCCATTTGCATCGTGTTTCTCCACGCTTTTCTTATGCGGTCGCACATCACGCCATGTTCCGCACGATCGCGCGGGCGACGTCCGCCACGGCCGCATCGCGCGCACGCGCCGGCGCACTCGTCTGCGTTAAATAGACCGTCACTAAAATCGGCGCACGCTCTAGCGGCCACAGAACGCCGATGTCGTTCGTCGACCCGCGCTCGCCCGTACCGGTTTTGTCGGCGACGCGCCAATCGGGCGGAACGCCTGCGCGCAGGCGCGCGTCACCGGTGCGGTTGCCTACGCCCCATGCGAGCAGTCGCGCGCGCGACGCGGACGACAAAGCGTCGCCTAACAGCACCTCGCGCAAGTTGCCGAGCATGGACCAGGGCGTTGTCGTGTCGCGCGGGTCGCCCGGAATCGCCTCGTTGAGCGACGGCTCGTTCCGATCGAGGCGCGTCACAGTATCGCCCAAGCGCCTCATGAATGCCGTGAAGCCGGGCGGCCCGCCGATCTGATCGAGAAGCAGATTTGCCGCCGCGTTGTCGCTCATCGTCACCGCTGCATCGCAGAGCTCGGCCACTGTCATCCCTTGCCCGCCGACGCGCTGGCGCGTAACCGGTGCGTACTGCTCGAGACGGTCCGCGCCGAAGACGATGCGGCGCTCGAGGTCCTCGTCGCGGCGATCGACGTGCGCGAGAACGGCGGCCGCCAGCATCAGCTTGAACGTGCTGCACATCGGAAAACGCTCGGTCATGCGATGACCGGCTTCTTTGCCTGATTCGAGATCGAGGACGGCCACGCCAAGGCGCCCGTCGATGTTCTTTTCGATCGAGGCGAACGCCGATCCGATCGCGCGCGCCGTTGCATTCCGGTCGCGCACGCTCGTCGCTGAGTCGGCCCAACCCTGACTCGATAGGCCAGCTATCATCCCGCCCAGCGCCGTTCCTAGGAATTTTCTTCTTTGCATCTTCTTTGCTCCGTTGAAAGAGCAATGAATATCGCGTTTTTGCCGGTCGTCGACAATCGATAATAGCTTTTTCGGACGCAAAACTATTTCTTATGGATTTTTCCGTATGGCCAGACATCTGCCGCTCAATGCATTGCGCGCGTTCCGCATGCGGTCGGTGCGCAGTCATCAGCGAGCGAGCTTCGCGCCTATCGCTCGCGCTGCCAGGCGCTGCTTCGCGTGCTTGCGCACGCAGCGCGAACGCGTTTCAATCCCTGGACGGGGCCGCTTCCTGCCGCGTGCGCGCGGACGGAAAACCCGAGACACAAATACACCGATTTCAGATTCCTTATGGAGAGGACATGATGGTAGTCAACGACATGCTCGCAGCGCTCAACGTCGACCTTTCCGCTTGGAAGGGTGATGCCCTAACGGCCCGCTCGCCGCGCGATGGTGCCACGCTCGCGACGCTAGCGGTCGACTCCGCGCTCGATGCGGAGCGCAAGATCGACGCGGCCCACGCTGCATTCTTGAAGTGGCGTACGGTGCCGGCGCCGCAGCGTGGCGAGCTCGTGCGCGTATTCGGCAACGTGCTGCGCGAGCACAAGGACACGCTGGGCCGGCTTGTGACCCTCGAAGCGGGCAAGATCCGCTCCGAAGGGCTCGGCGAAGTGCAGGAGATGATCGACATCTGCGACTTCGCGGTCGGGCTGTCGCGCCAACTGTACGGCCTGACGATCGCCTCCGAGCGTCCGGGGCATCGCATGATGGAAACGTGGCATCCGCTGGGCGTGTGCGGGGTCATTTCCGCGTTCAATTTCCCGGTAGCGGTGTGGGCGTGGAATGCCGCGCTCGCGTTCGTCTGCGGCGATCCGATCGTCTGGAAGCCCTCGGAGAAGACGCCGCTGACAGCGATCGCATGCCACGCGCTGTTCGAACAAGCCGTCCGCCAGTTCAATGCGGCGCACCCGGGCGTTGCACCGCAGGGGCTGTCGCAATTGCTGATCGGCGGCCGCGACGTAGGCGAAGTGTTGACGCGTTCGCACAAAGTGCCGCTCGTCAGCGCGACGGGCAGCGTGCGGATGGGCATGGATGTGGCGCAGACGCTCAGCAAGCGACTCGGCCGCAGCATCCTCGAGCTCGGCGGCAATAACGGCATGATCGTCGCGCCAAGCGCCGATCTCGATCTCGTCGTGCGCGCTGTCACGTTCGCGGCCGTCGGTACGGCGGGGCAGCGCTGCACCACGCTGCGCCGGCTGATTGTGCATCGCAGCATCGTGGAGACGCTGCTGCCGCGCCTCGAAAAAGCGTTCTCGTCGGTGAAGGTCGGCGATCCGCTCGACGACGATACGCTCGTGGGCCCGCTCGTCGATCGCGGCTCGTTTGAGGCAATGCAAGCGGCATTGGCCGAAGCGCGCAAGGACGGCGGACAGGTGACGGGCGGCGAGCGCGTCGACGCAGGTCACGACGGCGCCTACTATGTGCGTCCCGCGATCGTGCGCATGCCGGCGCAAACGGCCGTTGTAGAGCGCGAAACTTTCGCGCCGATTCTCTACGTGCTCGTTTATGACGATTTCGAGCAAGCGCTCTCGGTGCATAACGCAGTGCCGCAAGGCCTGTCGTCGGCTATCTTCACGAACGACATGCGGGAGGCCGAGCAATTCATGTCGGCAGCCGGCAGCGATTGCGGCATCGTCAACGTGAACATCGGCACGAGTGGCGCCGAGATCGGCGGTGCGTTCGGCGGGGAGAAGGAAACAGGCGGCGGCCGCGAATCGGGCTCAGACGCATGGAAGAGCTATATGCGTCGCGCGACGAACACCATCAACTACAGCCGCGAACTGCCGCTTGCTCAGGGCGTGAAATTCGACGTTTGACGAGGTGTGACGGTGCCTGCCGGTGCGGGCGACGCGGGGCCCCGAGTGGCAACCGGGTGGCATCGGGGCCTCCGCTCAAGCGCGGCCGAGACGCTTCGAGAGGTCGGCGACGAGTATTGCCAGGCGCGCGGGCTTCTCGTAGCAGGCTACGTCGAACCGGCGGATGACTTCGGTGATTTCCATCTCGCTCGCCTTGCCGGTCAGCAGGTCGCCCGTCAACAGGAACACAGCGGCGTCCGGCCGCGGCGAACGGCGGACCGCTTCGATGGCCCGCGCCGCCGTGTACTCGCCGAAGCGCCAATCGGTGACGACGGCGTCAAACGTTTGCGTCCGAAGCGCATCGATGAACGCGGGGAGCTGGCCGAAGGCGGTAGGCGCAAATCCGTTTTGTGCAAGGTAGTCGCACAGCGCCTCGGCGGCGACCTGATCGCCGTCGACGACGGCGATCGCCGCCCGTTGCGCTTCCCCGCGCCGCGGATGAATCTCGATCTTCAGCACTTCGTGCGCGTGCTCGCCGGGCGCGCCATCGCATCGCACGATCCGCCAGCGCTCGCCTTCGCCATAGGCGACGAACTCCGCGCGCTCGTGTGGGCGCAGCGGCTCGCCGATCCAGGCAATGCACGGTCCCTCGAACGCATCCATGTTGAGCATGGCTTCTCGCGGCTGCACGCTCTTACAGCCGGGCCCGCTTTCCTGCGCGCCGAACAACTGCGTGGGCGGCTCGCCGAACGCTTCGGCCACTTTGCGGATTTGCGCAAGGGTCCAGGGGCTACTGCCGCGCAGCTTGCGGTGACCTTGCGAAAAGCTCAGATCGAGAATCCGGCAAAGCTCGGTGGTCTGCTGCCGCTTGCCTATGCCGTGGCGAACCATCAGTGCGCGCACGCGATCGGCAACGGTGAGAGAGTCCGCTAAGGTGGCTTCGGTGGTCATGCTGCTCTTGGTGCTTCGGCGTGGGCTTCTACGGCGGCGATCGCACGCGCGGCTTAAGCCCGTGCCTATCGCGCGCCGAGGTCTTCAAAACTGGGTGGGCGCGGCGTATTTTAACGGGCAACGCATCGCCTACCCGCGTCAAATATGTATCGACAGGTTACGTTCGTTACCGGTAGTCAACGGGGGGGGCGCTCAACGACCGAAAAATGGAGGGAAACCCTATGACGAGGCGTCGGCGTGCGCCGGTTAATCACCGGCAAATGCCACGTTCGCAGCGACCAAGCGGATCGGCCTTTCGCGCGAAATGCACGAACCCCTGCGTTTTTACGAGCCGGGCGGCGCATTCGTCAGCGGTCCTAAGCGATTGCTCGAATCGCTGCGTTGAGTGTGCTGGGTGAGCTGAGTGTGCCGATTTCGCACACTGAGTAGTCGACTGTGACAACTGGGTTTGGCCGAACAGTGCCTCGTGCGTTTGTTCGCCGAGTTCGATCGCCAACGCAACGGCGTTGACGCTGCCGATCCGGATCGGCGGGCCGAAGCGGCGTATTTCGATTCGGGAGCGCGCGAGCAGCCGCTCGACCGCAGTCGTGGTGACGGTGACATAGCGCGTAATGCCGAGGCGATCCGCGAAGGCGACGACCGAGCGCATCGCATCGAGCGCTAGCTCCCCGAAGCCGTAGCCCGTGCGCTCGGCAGAGACGATCGCGAATCGGCTCAACTCCCAGACGCGAGGCGACGCCGGCGCATCGTGACCGTGGAGCAGTTCGGAGAACGTATCGCGCAACATGTAGGCGCCTTGAGTCGGCAGTAGGCGCCAACAGCCGCACACCATGCCGGAACCGTCGCGCACGAGCAGGTAGAAGGGCGACTGCGCGTCGTAATCGTCGATCTCCATGCCTGCCGACACCGCGACTTTCCATCCCATGCGCTCGCCGAAGACTTTCGCGCGCAGCCGGTACATCTGCGCCAGTGCGCCGAGATCGAAGCTATGTTGGTTGGCGATCGTGATATTCGTGTTCATCTCCGCTCTCCCGGGTGGTTCGCTCACGTAACGGGCATGGACCCTATGCACTTTGCGTGCTATCCGTAACTGTCAATCAAGATAGGTACCAATCGTTGGCGACAGTTGGGATGATTCGATATCGAGTACGCCCCCAAACAGGTGAGAGTTATGTCCATAGGCGATATTGGTCAACCGCAAACGGAAGGTGCCGTCCGGCCGGTTCGGACGGAAATAGACAGCGCGTTTATTCAAGCTTATCGGAGGCGGGTGAAGGAAAGTCAAAAGACTTTCTGGGCTCGCTTTGGCGTGACGCAATCACGCGGCAGCCGGTTTGAACTCGGTGCAAATATTCCTAAGCCTGTCATGCTCCTGTTGCGGCTGTATTTCGAGGCGCGGATTTCGGACGACGATATTCGTAGTGTTTCGCAAAAACGAGCGGCGGCGCTGTGGCCGGCCAACCTCAATCAGGATTTATCAGCCCCATTCGGGTCGCCTTGACGGCGGCGGCGCTCCTTGAGCTGACCCCAAATTTACCGCGGATGTTCGTCATGTGGAAGTTCACGGTCGCCTCGGAGCAGCCGAAGATTTTGGCAATTTCCCAGGTCGATTTTCCTTGCGCGGTCCATTTTAAGCACTCGCATTCGCGCGGGGTCAGCTTCGGTATCAGCCGCTCGGTGTACCCGTCCAGAAACCGCCGGCTCGTATCGAAGGCCACATCCCGCAGCAAGGTCAGCATGGGGAGGTTGCGCTGCACGTGCGCGTCAAGCGCTTGTTGGGTGCGATCGCTGCGCACGAAGCAAAGCATGCCCACTTCCTGCTTGGGGCCGTGGATCGGCAAGGAGATACCCGTGCAGAGCCCGTGCTGGCAAGCTTGCTCGTACATCTCTTGCTGATTGGGCTCGGCAAAGTGAGATGACGACCAAATAAGCGGCGACGTCTGCGTCAGGCAATGCTCGACGGTCGGATCGATACGGAACAGCGCGCGCTCGTCGTAGGTTTGGCGCCAAGCATTGGCGTATGTGCTGCGGACAAACGCATCGCTGAATCTCATGCCTGGCCGCGGCACGACCGCAAAAAGCGTGTGATCGAATCCATATTTTTTCCCGAGCAAGACGAGCGCGTCGAACCACGATTTCTCGTCGGTAGCGCGCCATAGCGATGACATCGATTCGACGAATTGACGGGCCATATATCCTCGCATATCGAAAATATTACTTGCCCGAAACAGATAAATCGGCTGTTTTTTCTGTGTAATATCGAGCAACTGGTTTTTTGCTGAATCATATCAGAGGCGTGAAGCGGTATCGGTTTGATTTTTGGAGTGTTGCACCGTTTTTGTGAGAATCGTCTATTTTAGAATGCGGGTTCGGCGGATGGGCGGGCGAGATCGATTTCAGCCTCGCTTCGGCTGCGCTATTTTAATCTATCGATTCCATTTTCTTGATGGGCGACGATATAAATCGATTCCACCACCGTGCATGTTGCGATAATCAGTCAAAATGCGCTGATTCAGCTTCCGATATTTACGAACGCCGCAACAGTGATTAACCGAAATCGGGATTCTCCCGGCGCCGGCTCCGGTCGGCGAGCGGACGAGCCGCAGGCACCCACCGACGCGGATGGCTACGGCGAGCAGCCGTGCACGACGAGCGAGTCCGGGTCCCACCAACCGACGGGGCCTGCTCCGCTTTACTTCGGGTCATGATGCCCGGGCGGGGCGTGCCGCGTGGGCGCGTGCGCCAGCGCCCGATGTTACGTGCGAACGCCTGATATGTAGTGCTCGAGTTGCTGGATGGTGAACTGCTGCTCCGAAATGATCGTCTTGACGAGATCGCCGATCGAGATCATGCCGACGAGTTTACCCTCGTCGATCACGGGTAGGTGCCGCATCCGATGCTGAGTCATCAAGGCCATGCATGCTTCGGCCGTATCCGTCATCCGCACGTGCAGCACTTGCTTGGTCATGATTTCGCCGACGCGCGTGGACTTCGACGAGCGGTCCATTAATACGATCTTGCGAGCATAGTCGCGCTCGGTGATGATCCCCACGACCCTGTTCTCGCTTCCCTGCGTCACGATCAGCGCACCGATCTGGTGCTGCGACATCATTTTCACGGCCTCGAAGACCGATGCGTCGGCGTCGATCGTGATGACCGGCTGCTCGGCGATTCGTCTGGCGGCCAGCGGGTCATCCAGCTTCGACTTGAGGATCTGCGCTACGTTGGGCATGTGAGTCTCCGTCTTCTCGTTCGGGGGCGGGGATCGGCTCCTACATTCGCCAAAGCGCGTGCGGGGCTGTTTCCCAGTATAGGCGGTGGCGGCCGGCGCCGTGGCTCGCCTGGCGGGTCGCAAGTGGCAATTGAGGTTAAACTCGCGGTGCGCGCGCCGGCTGTCGGTGCGCCTACAAACCGTTACAACGCTTTTTCTCGAGAAGTCATGTTCACGCCCTCCCAGCCGCCGCGTGTAGACGGCGAAAGCGCCACGCAGTGCGTCACGCTCGCCGCCAAGGCCACTTTGCCCACCCGGTACGGGACGTTTATGTCATACGCGTTTCGTGTCGCGGGCGGGGGCGCGGAGCATCTGGCATTGGTGATGGGCGATGTGAGCGGGCAGGCGTCGGTGCTGACGCGCTTGCATTCGGAGTGTCTGACGGGTGACGTCCTTGGCTCGTATCGTTGCGATTGCGGCGAGCAGCTCGATCTGGCGCTGCGCTACATCGCCGCCGAAGGGCGCGGCGTGCTGCTGTACTTGCGCGGGCACGAGGGCCGAGGGATCGGGCTATCGAATAAGATTCGCGCGTACGCGCTGCAGGAACAAGGGCTCGACACGGTGGAGGCAAACCTCGAGCTCGGGCTGCCCGACGACGCGCGGGAATACGATTCGGCTGCGGCCATTCTGCGCGAGCTCAACGTCGCTTCGGTGCGGCTCATGAGCAACAATCCGGAGAAGTTCGATACGCTAGCGAAGCACGGTATCCCCGTTTGCGAGCGGGTTGCGCTCGCCATTCCGGTTCGCGACGAGAATGAGCGGTATATCCGGACTAAGCAGCTTAAGTTCGGGCATTACTTCGAAGAGAACGAGTAATTTAGGTATTGCGACTGGCAGTCGCCGGTTGGATAGCGGCATTCCGGTTGAAGTTTCTCGATCGATCCCGAACGCTCTCTGACCGATCTCCTCTCATCCCCATATCTGCACCGGCATCGCTAGCGAAGTTTTTTTTGTTACGAGAAAGCCTACGCCAGGCACCTCCGACCGGGCAATCCGCTGCGGCACGCACGTAAAATACGGGCGCTTCAGCTTGGCTCCAATACATTCAAGCCTGTCAAAGTACCCCTGATCGAGATACATCTGCAGATGGCCATCCACTACGACCGGAAACAAATTACTGAATGGTTGGGCTCCTTCACGGTCAGCAAGGCGCGCGATTATGTTCACGCCGTCTCGGATCTGCACTGGAAAGACGGCAATACGCTCACGGCAAAAGTACAAGGTACGCGGTCGCGCCCCTATGACGTCTGGATCATGTTCAACGACGTCGGCGACGATATGTGGATCGAAAACGAATGCACGTGTCCGGTCGGCTTCGAGTGCAAGCACGTGGCCGCATTGTTGATTGCGGGTCTTGCCCACCTATCCCAACAGACCATCAACGGCGTGCGTCCCGAGCTGGTGGGCTGGCTCGATGCTTTTCGTGCGAGGCATCTCGCCGCGCCCGCGGGCGGGAAAAGAGCGATCGCCCGGGCGTCGCATGCGCTGGCCTACGTGGTCACCGACGGGTATCAGGGTTCCGCGCAGATTGTGCTGTACAAGGCGCGGGTGGCCTCCGACGGCTCGATCCGATCGCTCGAGGACGCGTGGTACAACGTCGAAAATGCGCTCGTCAAGCCGCCGAAGTTCGTGAGCGAAGAAGATCTACCGATCCTGCGCGGACTGTGGTTTGGGCGCTCGCGCAGCTCATATGGCGGCCAGTTCGGACTGCAGGGCGCCGCGGGCGCTGCGCTTCTCGAAAAGCTGATTTCCACCGGCCGCGCTTTTGCTTCATCTGCGGGCAGCGCCCTGCATGCTGGGCAATTGTGCTTACTGCGTGGTGCACCAGAGCGTCTCGGACAGTTTACCTGGCAGACACTGCCCGACACGCGGATGCGGCCAGCCCTGCAGACCGAACCTGCGGCCACCATGCTGATTACGGCGACGGAGCCCTGCTGGTATCTGGATGCCCAGACGGGCGAAGCGGGACCCATCGAGTTGGCTTGGCCCGCCCCCCATATCGCGGACGTACTCTCGATGCCCGCCATCACCCTTGACGAGGCTTCGCTCGTGGGCAACGTGCTGCGTGAAGTGACGCCGGGCGTGCCGCTGCCGCCCGCGTACGACCAATCGAGCGTGCGCGTGATCAGCGCCGCGCCGGTGCCGGTGCTCTCGCTCGATACGTTGCCGGCCTTGAACCCAGGTTGGGCGCCGGCGCGCGTACAGAATGCGCTCGATTTCGCCACCGTCAGCTTCGACTACGAGGGTGAACGCGTCCCCGCGCAGGGAAACACGACACTCATCCGTTTTGGCGAGCATGGCGAACTCATACATATCCAACGCGATGCCGCTAGCGAGAAGCGCCGTTTGATGGAGTTGCGGCGCGCCGGGCTGCGTGTACTCCCATTCGAATGGGCGCGGGGTCCGCAGGTTTTCCCGGCAGGGATGCTCGAACCTTCAGATGCCAACGATTGGCCGAGCTTCATAAAACACACATTGCCGGCCCTGCGTGAAAAAGGGTGGCAGGTCGAGATGGCGGCCGCGTTCCGTCACAACGTGATCGAGATCGATGCAATCGAGGGCAACCTGCGGCAGACCGACGAAGGCTGGTTCGACGTCGCAATGGGCATTACGGTCAACGGCCAGCAGGTACGCCTCGAGCCGCTGCTGGCCGATCTCTTTGCGCGCGATGCGCGCTGGCTCACAGGGCAGTTGGGCAGCATCTCCGACGATGAAGCCATTGACCTGAAGACGCAGAGCAACGAACGGCTACGTCTGCCGGCCGCGCGTCTGAAACCGGTCGTGCGCGTGCTGGTCGATCTGCTCGAGCAGGTTGGTAGTGGCATGCGGATTGCCGAGTGGGATGCCGCGCGCCTGGTGGCGCTCGACGATACGGGCCGCTGGCAGTTTCATGGCGACGCATCAGTCCGCCAGCTCGCACAGCGCCTGATGGCCGGGCCTGGCGTTACCGAAGTGCTCGTGCCGCAGGGGCTGCAGGCTGAACTGCGCGGCTATCAGCGTCAGGGGCTCGCCTGGATGCAGTTCCTGCGCGAACATAACCTTTCGGGCGTTCTGGCCGACGACATGGGCCTCGGCAAGACGGTGCAAACCCTCGCGCACATTCTTGCCGAAAAGGAGGCAGGTCGCCTCGGACAGCCCGCGCTCATTGTCGTGCCGACTACGCTCGTACATAACTGGTGCGACGAGGCGCAGCGCTTCGCCCCAGCGTTGCGCGTCCTTAATCTGCATGGTGCGCAACGCCACGCGCGCTTCGATGAGATCGCAGAGCATGATCTCGTTATCACGACCTATGCGCTCGCGTGGCGCGACGAGGAAATGCTGGCGCAGCACGCGTATCACCTGCTGATTCTCGACGAGGCCCAGTACGTCAAGAACGCAGCCACCAAGGCGGCCGCCACCATCCGCGCTCTGCGGGCGACACACCGCCTATCCCTGACCGGCACGCCGCTCGAGAATCACCTGGGTGAACTGTGGGCGCAGTTCGACTTCCTGCTTCCCGGGTTTCTGGGCTCGCGCGACGATTTCGCGCGGCGCTGGCGCACCCCGATCGAAAAGGGTGGCGATACTGTGCGGCGTGAACTGCTCGCGCGTCGCATTCGCCCCTTCATGCTGCGTCGGCGCAAGGACGAAGTGGCGACCGAACTGCCGCCGAAGACGACGATCGTGTGCACGGTCGAGCTCGAAGGCGCACAGCGCGACCTGTACGAGACCGTACGGGCCACGATGCAGAAGAAGGTGCGCGATGCGATAGCCGTCAATGGACTGGCGCGCAGCCATCTGATCGTGCTCGATGCGCTGCTCAAGCTGCGGCAAGTCTGCTGTGATCCGAGGCTGCTCAAGACTGCGCAGGCCACGCGAGTGAAGGACTCGGCCAAACTTTCGCTGCTGCTCGAGATGCTGCCAGAGCTTATCGAGGAAGGCCGCCGCGTCCTGCTCTTTTCGCAGTTCACCAGCATGCTCGATCTCATCGCGACCGCGCTCGACAATGTTCGAATTCCGTACGTTGTCCTGACCGGTGAGACGACCGATCGGGCGGCCCCAATCCGATCTTTTCAGCAAGGCGAAGTGCCACTATTCCTCATCAGCCTGAAGGCCGGGGGCGTGGGTCTGAACCTGACCGCGGCCGACACCGT
Source organism: uncultured Burkholderiaceae bacterium (assembly GCA_966212065.1). Taxonomy (GTDB): domain Bacteria; phylum Pseudomonadota; class Gammaproteobacteria; order Burkholderiales; family Burkholderiaceae; genus Trinickia. The sequence continues at coordinate 333 of CBIHOQ010000018.1, read as the reverse complement.
CATCCACTACGATCCGTGGTGGAATCCGGCCGTCGAGAATCAGGCTACCGATCGCGCGCACCGGCTCGGGCAGGACAAACCGGTGTTCGTCTACAAACTGATCGCGGCAGGCAGCGTAGAGGAGAAAATCGTCGCCATGCAGCAGCAGAAGGCCGCGCTGGCCGACTCGATTCTCTCCGAAGAGACAGCAACTGCCGGCAAGTTCTCGGCCGATGACTTCGAGGCGCTATTCGCGCCTCTTCCGGGCATGCCCGCACAATCGTCAGCGTTGAAGTCTCGGTCGCGTAAAAGGACTGGAACGTAGTGCACCTTTAGTTCAACATTCCACGGTTA
>CBIHOQ010000017.1:0-92721 GCA_966212065.1 uncultured Burkholderiaceae bacterium | reverse complement strand
CCGCTACCGTCATGTTTGTTGAGCCGTCAATTTCCACGGAAAACGGCATAGAGCCATACAAACTGCATCGAACTCAACTGAAATGCGGGCAAACCGATGTGCCCCGCTTGAGGATCCGATGTCCGGCAGCGCCGAAGCCGAACCCGTGCTGCCAGCAACAGCGTCTATTCCGAACGATTTACCGCCGTCGACAAGCGCGCGCATGTCGTCATTGAGCTTCTCGCTCCTGCTTTGTCTCGTGGCTGCGCATTTTTTTAGAATCGGATGTCAGCTCGTCGCAACAGCTTGGTCGGCGGTCGAGATCACCGGGCGTCCGCAATCGGTCGGCCATATCTTATTAATCTCAAGCGCTGTCACGCTCGTCCTATCGCCTTTTATCGGCTCACTCGTCGACCGTAGTCGGTGCAAAAAGGCCTTCGTCGTGGCAGGCCAGTTCGGCATCGCCATCTGCGGAGCGTCACCGTATGTCCTCGCAATTGCCTTTCCGCAATCGGCACCGTTCTTGGCCTTGGTTGTCGCCACACTGCTTTCCAGCGTGGCGGGCATCGCGATCGGTTGCACGATGGACTACTACGTGAAACTGGCCGTCGCAGCGAGCAACCGGACGAGAAAGCTCGCCCTGATGAACTCGGTCTCGCAATGCACATTGATCGCCGGGACGGCCTTCGGTGGCTATCTCGTTTCCGTTGCGGCCTGGCGTGACGCCTTTCTGTTGGTTGGAGGCTGCGGTGCAACGCTTACGGCGCTCGCCGCGTATGTCCTTCCTTCGCTGAGCCATTCATCGAGTGCGCGGCGCGACAGACATCGCGCTGGACCGTCGCTCTACCTGAAGCACCCCCAGCTGTTGTCGATCGCGTTTTGTTCCGCGCTGGCATTTGCGGTCGGCCAAGCAACGAACACCCTGCTGCCTGCGTTTATGAACCTGGACCTTAGGTTTTCGGCCAATAGCTATTCGCTGGTGGAAGCCGCCTGGTCCATCGGCGCCCTCGCTGCCAGTGTGGGATTGGCTCGATTTGCGAAAGAACGTTTCGGCCCGCTTGGGCACGACTTTCTCATTGTTCTCGTCATTGCAGTGCTTTTGTCGGTCGTCCCGCGCTTGTCTAATTTGACGATGTTGATTGCCGTGCATCTATGCCTGGGAGTCGGGTTTGCGGTCGTACGGGTTCGCGCTGAAGCACGGTTTCTGACGGCCTGTCCGACGCACTTGCTGGGTCGCTTCAGAGCCAACAGCTTGTGTCTAACGAGCCTCGTCAGCGCCGCCGTTTTTATGACCCCAACGCTCTGGCAAAGCCTGGCCACTCCCGCGCTCTATCACCTGCTGTCGGCAACGATCGCCGCATCGGCCATCGCACTCACGTGCTTCTCGCGGACCCGGCAAACGTAAGCTGAATCGCGTCCGGACGGAATCGTGCACGGGGCCCGCACGTCGGCCAACGTGCGAGGCGACTCGGCGCGATCGCGGTTAGCCGGCATCCGCTCGGCTCGCGTCAGTCCCTTCTCGAATGAGGGTGCGCCATCGCCATCGCCCGCAAACGCCTATGCTGAAAGTAAGAGCCAAGCATCCTGGAGGATCGTCATGATCGCGAGAACCGTCGTCGCGCTTGCCGTCGCCGGCTTCGCCGGCCTATCTGCCGTCGCGGCGCAGGCGCAGGAACGGCACGAGCCGGGACACGAATCGGCACATGGGCCGGCCGCCGCGCCGATGCGCGGACCGGGCGAAGGTGCTCCCGGCCCCCGGCCCGGCGGCCCCGGTCCCGGAGCGGTACCCGGCGGCGCACCCGGGCGTGCAGAGGGAGGACGCGTCGGCGAGGCGCCCGGGCCTAGGGGCCCCGGCCCCGCAATTGGCGCTCCGCAACACGGGCCGCAAGGCCAAGCGTTCGGGCAGCGGCCCATGGGCCAGCCGCCCGCGCCCGTCCCTTCGCCCGCCCCTGCCGTGCGCCAACCGAACGGCCCCGCCCACGGGCCGAACTTCGACCAGGCGCACCGGCCTGGTCCTGCGCCACACGCCCCGGGTTTCGACCAAGCACACCCACCCGGGGCGGCTCCGCGCGCACCGGGCTTCGATGAAACGCGACGACCTGGGCCTGAGGTGGCTCCGCACACGCCGGATGTCAATCAAGCGCACCGACCAGGGCTCGCGCAGCGCGCGCCCATCGTCAACGCTCCGCGCGCGAACGGCGCCGTACCCGCCCCTTATCGCGGCGACATCCATCGCTTCGTCGATATGGACGCGCGCGTCTGGCGCGGCGGCCGCTGGCAACATGACCGCCATCGCGGGCGCTTCGGCTGGTGGTGGGTCGTTGGCGGTCTCTGGTACTTCTATCCGCAGCCCGTCTACCCCTACCCCGATCCGTTCTCGCCCGGCGATGTCGATTACGGACCGGGTGCCGCGAGCGGGTACTGGTACTACTGCAGATCGGCCGGTCAGTACTATCCGTACGTGACGGACTGCCCCGAGGGATGGGTGCCGGTCGTACCGGACGAGCAGTGAGTTAGGGCGCTAAGCGCGCGAGCGTTTCGGGGGTCGTCTCCACGACCGTCAAACCCGCGCGCAAGCCAGGCTTCACGGCGCGATTCGGAAACACGATCCGTTCTTCGTCGTGCGTGACGACATAGCGATAGTCACCGTCGCGCGCAAGCACGGCGCCTTTGGTGAAGGGCGTGAAGTTGGCCACCTCATCGGCCATGCAAAGCTCGAACGCATCGCTGCGCTTCGTGATCTGATCAATCACGGTGAACACCCGCGGCATCGGCGCAGCGCCGTGCTCGCCACCCGAGACAAGCGCACGCACGGCCTCGTCGGCACTCGCGAAGCGCGTCAGATCGTTTTCACCGAACGGCCGCACCTTGCCGAGTTCCAGCGTGCACGCATTCACCCCAAATGACTCGGCTGTGAAATGCGTGTACGTATTGCCCTTGGTCGTGTGGAGCAGGACGGCCTCGATGCCCGCAGCGGCAAGCCATTCGAACATCGCGCGCGACGGTGCGGCGCCCGTATGCGGCAATAGCGCGAAACGCTCGAACACCGACGTGCGGATCGCCGTGTGCATGTCGATGTGCCAACACGCCGTCGTGCCTTCGGGCGCATCGGCGAAGAACCGCGCCGCGGCCGTTTCCAGCGCTCGGGCCCGCGGCGCCTCGCGGCTTTCCGGCAATTGCGTGTGCCTGCCGCAGAAGAGCCGGTTGAGGTCGTCGTCGACATAGCGCTGCCCGGCCTGCATCGCGGCCACGTTGCCGAACACAACGGCGAGCCGGCAAGCGAGCGGCAGGCGGCCATATGCGATGTCGGCAATCATCGGCGAGAGCAGCTCGATCGGCGCCGTCTCATCGCCATGAATACCGGCCGAGATCAAGACACTGCAGGCCGATCCCGCATCGGACTCTGCTGCACCCGGCGCGAATTCGAGCAAACCTGGCTCGCGCCACGCGTAGCGGACACCACCCGCGCACTCGCCTTGCGCCTCCCCCGGGCCGGGACTCGCACCGTTCAGCGTGAACGCCAAGAAATCGGCGAGCATGGCCGGGACCGGCGTTCCGGTTTTAGCGCTGAAAGTCATAGAGCGAACCGAGCCTGAGGATTTGCGTGAGTTCGTCGAGCGCCGTGCGCGATTCGACGAGCAAACGCGGGTCGGCGAGATCAGCCGGCGCGAGCCGGTCGCGATAGTGTTTGCCGATCCACGCATCGAGCCGCGCAAACAGGCTATCGTCGATCCAGACGCCCGGATTCACGGCCGATCGTTCAGCCTCGCTCAACACGACACGCAGACGCAGGCAGGCAGGCCCGCCGCCGTTCTTCATGCTTTCGCGCAAGTCGAATACGAGCACTTCGTCGATCGGCCCCGAGCGGCTCACGAGATCGTCGAGATATGCCGCCACGCGCGGGTTCTCGCGGCACTCTTGCGGCACGACGAGCACGTTGCGGCCATCGGGGCGCGTCAAAAGCTGACTATTGAACAGATAGGACGTGACGGCGTCTGAGACAGTCACACGGGCCTCGGGCACTTCGATGACGTTGAAGTCCACCCCCATCGCGGTGAGTTGCGTACGCAACTGATCGTAGACAGCGCTCTGTTCGACGAAGGCGCGCTCGTGACAAAACAGCGTCTGCCGGTTGCCGACCGCGATAACGTCGTTATGAAACACCCCCGCGTCGACCACGTCCGGGCTCTGCTGGGCATACACAGTGACGTCCTCGCTCAAGCCGTGCCGCTGCGCGACAGCGCGGCTCGCCTCGAACGTCTGCCGCGCCGGATAGCGCACAGGCTCGGGGCCACGCCGGTATTCGCTACGCCCGTAGACGAAGAATTCGACGCCGCGCTCGCCATACTGCGAGCAAAACCGCGTGTGGTTGGCCGCGCCTTCGTCACCGAGCGCCGGCGTGCCGGGCAGCGCCTCGTGCACGACGAAACGCGCGGGATCGACGAAGATCGCCTGCAGCGTGCGGCGTGTCGCCTCGTGCTCGATCGCGCGGTGCAGCTTGCTCGTCAAGTTGGCCGGCGTGAAATGCACGCGTCCGTCCTGTGTATCGGCAGAGGGGCTGACCGTCGCCGCATTGGCCGTCCACATGGCCGAAGCGGAACTGGCTGCCGCGAGCAGCTCAGGCGCTTCCTTCGCTGCACGCTCGATCACGTACGCCTCGGAGCCGGAGAAACCGAGCTCGCGCAAGAGCCGCAGCGACGGCCGCTCTTGCGGCGGCAGCACGCCCTGCAAGAAGCCCAGATCGGCAAGCTGCTTCATCTTGCGCAGGCCTTGCTTGGCGGCGGCGAGCGGATTGGCGACCGATTTCTCGTTCGTCTGCGACGCCACGTTGCCGAACGACAGCCCCGCGTAGTTGTGCGTCGGACCCACGAGTCCGTCGAAATTGGCTTCCCGTGCTTGCATCGTCGATCCTTGGCTTGTCCTTAGAATTGAAGACCCGGCGATACGCTCGCGGGCATCGTGAGTTGTGCGCTTTCGACCGAGGCCATGGGATACGCGCAGTAATCGGCTGCGTAATAGGCGCTAGGGCGATGATTGCCCGAACGGCCCGTGCCGCCGAACGGCGCTGCCGACGAAGCACCGTTCGTCGGACGGTTCCAGTTGACGATCCCTGCGCGAATCGTGCGATGAAATTGCGCCCAGCGCGCCTCATCGTCTGCGAGCAAGCCCGCCGACAACCCGTAGACCGTATCGTTGGCCCTTGCGATCGCTTCGTCGAAGTGTCCGTAGCGCACGATCTGCGCGAGAGGGCCGAAGTGCTCTTCATCGGGTAATTGCGCCACGTCCGTCACATCGAGAATTGCGGGGCTCACGAAGCCCAATTGCTCGTCGCGCTGCTCCATCGCCAAGATCGGGCGTGCGCCAGCCGCGACGAGGCGCGCTTGTGCCGTGACGAGCCGCGAGGCTGCGCGCGCCGAGACGACGGCGCCCATGAACGGTTGCGGATCGGCATCGTAAAGGCCGTAGGCGATGCGCGAAGTCACGTCGGCTAGGCGCGCGAGGAAGCGATCGCCGAACGCATTGCGCGGCACGAAGATGCGCCGCGCGCAGGTGCAGCGCTGCCCTGCCGATAGATACGCCGATTGAATCGTGTGATGAACGGCGGCATCGATATCCTCGACTTCCGCCACGACGAGCGGATTGTTGCCGCCCATTTCAAGCGCGAGGACGATCTCGGGTCGGCCGCCGAACTGCTTATGCAGCAGCGTGCCCGTATCGGAGCTTCCGGTAAAAAACAGCCCGTCGATCTGCCGATGATTCGCGAGTGCGACGCCCGTCTCTTTTTCGCCTTGGACGAGGTTGAGAACGCCGGCAGGCAGGCCGGCATCGTGCCATGCCTGGACCGTAGCACGAGCCACGTCGGGCGCGAGTTCCGAGGGCTTGAACACCACGGCGTTGCCCGCGATCAGGGCCGGCACGATATGGCCATTCGGCAGGTGGCCCGGAAAGTTGTACGGGCCGAATACGGCCACGACGCCGTGGGGACGATGGCGCAGCACCGCCGTGCCGTCTGCCATTGGTATGCGCTTCTCGCCCGTGCGCTCGTGATAGGACGTGACCGAAATCTCGACTTTCGCCGCCATCGCGGCGACTTCGGTACGAGCTTCCCAGAGGGGCTTGCCCGTTTCGCGCCCTATCGCGTGCGCCAACGACTCCTTGCGCTCGGCCAACAGAGCAGCAAAGCGACGCACGATTTCGACACGTGCTTCGAATGGCAACACCGACCACTCGGCGAAGGCTCGGCGCGCACTGGCTACGGCGCGGTCGACATCGAGCGCCGACGCGCTCTTGCCTTCCCAGACCACCGCACCGGTACCTGGGTTGCGCGAAACGAAGGCCGGCCCGCCGGCCGCACACCATTGTCCGTCGATGAAAAGCTCGCTCATGCTCATCTCTGTTCTATCCTCAATTCGGTTTCTTGCCGAGCGCGAGCACGCGCACGGGGTCGCCCTCGCGCACATCGAGCGCGGCTGCATCGTCGGCCGTCAGCGCCATCGCTCCGCCTTCGACGAAGCCCGGCGCGACGCCCACGCGAAAACCCGCCATCGACGTATTCGACACGAGCGAACGCAAACCGTCGCCGCTGCCGCCACGGCCAACGCTGCCGATCGCGACGGGCGCCACGACGCTTTCACGCACGGTACGCAAGTCGTTGATATGACATTCGAGCACCGGGCCCGCGTCGAAAATATCGACGTGGTTTTGATAACGAAGACCTTCGGCCTCTAACATCTTGCGCGCCGGCGCCGTGTCGCGATGCGTCACGCCGATGACCGCCTGCGCCTCGCCCGGCAACAGATCGGCATAGACGGGATAGCGCGGCATCAGTTCGGCGAGAAACGATTTGCGTCCGTGCGCACTAAGGTAATCAGCCGCGTTGAAATCGATCTGATAAAAATGCGAGCCCACCGCGCGCCAGAACGGCGACGTGCCATCGGCGTCGAAATGCCCGCGCAACTCGGCGCACAACCGCTCGGGAAAGCACTCGCGAAACTGCGCCATGAACATAAAGCGCGAGCGCGAGAGCAAGCCGCCGACACCGTGCGCTCGATAGCGCGGCGACAGGAACAGCGAGCACACTTCGGCATAGCCGGTGAGATCGTGCGAGATGTTGAGCAGCGACATCTTGGTCCAGACGCCGAGTTCCTGGCTCGCATGAACGACCGTACTCACGCGATAGTTGTAGAACGGCTGCTCGAGGCCGACCTGGGCCTCGATGCCGCACACGCCCGCGACGTCGCGCGTGGCGGTGTCCTCCATGACGAAGAGGTAGCCGGCCTCGTGCGCGCCTGCGCGCCCCTCGATCGTCTTGTTCGACCGCTCGATCCGGGCCGCGAGCGCGTCGCGATCGGGCTTGAATGTTGTCAGGCCCGGGCCCGTTTCCCCGGCGAGCGAGAGGAGCGCGTCGAGGTCGTTTTTATTGACGGCGCGAACGACGATCATCGCCGATCTCCCGATTGTCGATCCGAGAAGGAGGCGGGGTGGGCGTCGCCGGCGTCCCCCTCTTCCGCTTGTCCCGCACTGCGATGAAGCGGCACGCAGTGCACGGTGTCGCCGTGCACGAGTTCGAGCGCGGCGCGCACGGGCGCCGCGAGCGGCGCATCATTCTCGCGCTCGCTCGGCAGATCCGCCAGGACGCAGCGAAAATCGCCGTCGCGGTTGCTCGCCACGAGGTAGGCGCGCGACCCTGCCGCGAGCGCCGCCTCGTCCTCGCTCGCCTCGCGCACCGTCCGTGTTTCGTTGAAGATCACGCTGGCGGTGCGATCGACTTGTGCCGCCAGCACGGGGCCGGCGTCGAAGATGTCCACGAAACGATCGGGCTCGAAGCCTTCTTCGAGATGGATGTCGTACGAGAGCAGCGCCTTCGCGTTCGGCTCGCCGATCACGCGCTGCGCCGCTTCGGGCAGCAGCGGCACGTAGAGCGGATAGCTCGGCATGACTTCGGCGATGAACGTACGGCTGCGGCCGCCCGAGGCGATTTCGATCTGCGCGAAGTCGCGGCCGAAGAACTTGCGGCCCACGGCCTCCCAGAACGGCGACGTGCCCGCTTCGTCCGCTTCGTCCGTCACGCCGAGCAGCAGCGAAAACACCTCCGGCATGAAGCGTCGCCGGTTCGCCGCGATATACATCATCCGTGCGCGGGAGAGCAGATGCGCCGCCGCATCGGCCGGCAGCGATGGATCGATGTAAAACCCTGCGAGCCGGCTCTTGCCCGTCAGCTCGTGCGACATCGTCAGCGCATGGATCTTGCGATTAACGTGCAGCTGGCGCGACGCGTGGATCAAAGCGTCGTTGCGAAATACGTAGAACGGCTCGCTATAGCCGGCCGCGGCGACGATGCTCGCCGTGCCGAGCAGCTTGCCGGTGGCGCCGTCCTCGAGCACGAACAGATAAAACTCTTCGCCGGGGAAATCCACGTCGGCACGAAACGAATCCTCCGACAGCGCGACACGCGCTTCGAGCTCCCCCCTGTCGTGCGGCAAGGAGTGAAGCACGGGCCGCGCCGCGAGCGCCATTTGGGCGAGCGCATCGAGGTCGGAAAGCCTTGCGGGGCGGACGAAGAGCATCATCGTTCTCTGGGTTGCGACTCTTTACCGAGCTACCGCGGCGGCCGTGGTGGCCGTGGCACCGACGACTGCTTCGATCGCCTTCGTCAGGCGCGCGAATCCCTCGTTCAGATCGGCCTCCGGAATCACGAGTGACGGCGCAAAGCGCAGCACGTTCGGCCCGGCAATGAGAAGCATGACGCCATGTGCGGCAGCGGCGTTCACGAAATCCTTCGCGCGGCCTTCGTAAGCTGCCGTCAACTCGGCACCGATCAAGAGGCCTTTACCGCGCACTGCCCTGAACAAGTTCAAGCGTTGGTTCAGTTCGTCGAGTTTCGCTCTGATCAGCGCGCCGCGCTGCTTGACGCCCTCGAGGAGCGCCGGCTCGCTCACGAGCTCGACCACTTTATCGGCCACGGCCGCGCCCAGCGGATTGCCGCCGTAGGTGGTGCCGTGCACGCCAACCTTGAAATGCGCGGCCACTTCGTTGGTGGTCAGCATCGCGCCGATCGGAAAACCGTTGCCGAGCGCCTTGGCCGTCGTCAAGATGTCGGGCGTCACGCCCGTGTCCATATAGGCGTAGAAGGAGCCCGTGCGGCCGACGCCCGTCTGCACCTCGTCGAAAATGAGCAGTGCGCCGTGTGCGTCGCACGACTCGCGCAGCGCGCGCAGGAATGCCGGTTCGGCTGGGATGATTCCTCCCTCACCCTGTATCGGCTCGACGATCACAGCGCATGTTTTCGAGCCGATTGCGGCGCGCGCGGCCTCGATGTCGTTATACGGCAGATGGACGATGCCGGCCGGCACAGGGCCGAAACCTTCCGCATACTTGGGCTGGCCGCCCACGCTGACCGTGAACAACGTCCGGCCGTGGAACGATTGCTGAAACGAGACGATTTCGATTTTTTCAGGCCCGTGGCGCTCGATGGCCGCGCGCCGGGCGAGCTTGAGCGCGGCTTCGTTCGCCTCCGCGCCCGAGTTGGCGAAGAACGCGCGATCGGCGAACGTCAGCGATTCCAGCCGCTTCGCGAGACGCAGCACGGGCTCGTTGGTATACGCATTGCTGACGTGCCACAGTGTTTCGCCCTGCTCGCGCAGCACGCGCACGAGTTCGGGGTGAGCGTGTCCCAAGGCCGTCACGGCGATGCCGCCCGTGAAATCGACATAGTCGCGGCCTTCGGTATCCCAGACGCGCGAGCCCGCGCCGCGGACCGGAACGAAGGAGGCGGGCGAAAATACCGGCACCATGACTTCGTCGAAAGTCTGGCGGTTCACAGCGAAATCGTTCATGGCGGTCCTCGTAGAAGGAATGAGGTAATCAAGCGTTAGCGTTAGTGTAGAAAAGGATCGCGACGGCGTCTTGCTTGAAGGCGACGCGATCTGTCGCGTATCTTGAGTTTCTTGCGTACGTTGCGGTGTCTCGTATCGCCGGCGTTTGCTTTGGCACACGTCACGTTTCATCGGGCGGCTCGATGAGGGCACCCGCACGCGGCTCTCCTGCATAAGGCACGCCAGCCCCGTGCTGCTTGGCGATCCAATTACGACGCTCTTCGCGCGGCGTCACGCCAAAGCGCTCCCGGTACGCATTCGAAAAGTGCGCCGCCGACGAAAATCCGCAGGCGAGGCTCACCTGCACGATCGACTTGCTCGTACGCTGCAATTGCATGCGCGCCTTGGCAAGCCGCAGGCCCAGGTAATACTTCGACGGCATCGAGCCGAGGTATTGCCGAAAGAGCCGCTCGAGCTGACGTCGCGAGACACCGACGAGATTCGCGATGTCGTCCGTCGTTAACGGGTCTTCGATGTTCGCTTCCATCAAGAGCAGCGCGTCGTTCAAGCGCGGATGCCGCTCGCCGGGCGCAGTCACGTAGGGGATCCGCTGGCGCTCCTCCCCGGAGCGCCGCACGCCCACGCCGAGCGCGTCCGCAATGCGCTCGGCCAGCTCGGGTCCCTGCTCGCGCGCGATCATCGCGAGCATGAAGTCCACGCTGGCCAGACCTCCCGCACACGTGGCGCGATTGCGATCGATCTCGAAGATCTGCTGCGTAACGATCGAACGCTCGAATTGCTCGGCGAACTGCTGATACGTCTCCCAATTGACGCTGACGCGATAGCCCGACAACTGCCCTGCCATCGCGAGCCACCACACGCCGTGGTGGATGCCTGACACGAGGGGCGTTCGTTGGCCTACGCGCGCGAGACTTGCGAGGAACAGCTTGTAATCGGCGAACTGCTGAAAGCGCTCGGCGATGACGATGAGCCAGTCGCAGGAGAGGCCGTCGCCGAACGCGCCGTCGGCCGCGAGCGATGCCCCGCCCGAGAGCGGTACGGCCCGGCCATCCCACGAAAGCATTTGCCAGCCGTACAACGCGCGCCCGTCGATGTCGTTGGCGAGCCGCAACGCATCGACGATCGGCGCGATACCCGTCATCGAAACAGGCGGCAGCGCGACGATCGCCACTTGCGTGGTCTTGGTCGGGCCCAATTGCACGCGCGGCATCGATCAGCCTCGGTCCGGCAAGGCGCGGCGTGCGTCCCCCGCGCTCAATGCGCCGCTCGCTCGTTCGTTCCGCGTTCCTTGCATGCCGTTACTTCAAGCTGCCCGACAGGAATTGCTTCAAGCGCTCGCTGTTCGGCTGTGAGAGCACGACAGCCGGATCGCCCTCTTCTTCTGTGCGTCCTTGATGCAGAAACATCACGTGGTTCGAGACGTTGCGGGCGAAGCCCATCTCGTGCGTGACGACGATCATCGTGCGCCCTTCTTCGGCCAGCTTCTGCATGACCTTCAGCACCTCGCCGACGAGTTCGGGATCGAGCGCCGATGTGGGCTCGTCGAACAGCATCACGTCGGGGTCCATCGCCAGTGCGCGTGCGATGGCGACGCGCTGCTGCTGCCCGCCCGACAGGTGCGACGGATACTGTTTCTCGAGCCGCGGCGCGAGGCCGACCTTCTCCAAGTACATGCGGGCACGTTCCTCAGCCTCGCGCTTCGACAGGCCGAGGACATGCACGGGTGCCTCGACGATGTTCTCGAGCACGTTCATATGCGCCCACAGATTGAAATGCTGGAACACCATCGACAGCTTCGTGCGAATGCGTTGCAACTGCTTGTGATCGGCCACTTCCAAGGTGCCGGCGCGGTCGCTTTTCGTGCGGACCGTCTCGCCGTCGACAACGATACTGCCCGCGTTCGGCCGCTCGAGGAAGTTGATGCAGCGCAGGAACGTGCTCTTGCCGGAGCCGCTCGCACCGATGATGCTGATGACGTCGCCGGCCTTGGCCGTCAGCGTGACGCCCTTGAGCACCTCGTTGTCGCCGTAACGCTTGTGGATGTCTAGCGCCGCGAGTTTGACGGCGGCGGATTGAGAAGTCGCTTCGTGCACCATGCTCTCCCGAATGAATCGATGGCGTTTTAGTCGATGTCGGCCGAACGCTAGCGGGCCGGCGCGAGGTAAGCGAGCCAGTGCCGCTCGGCCCGTCTGAACGCCGCGACAAGGGCGAACGATACCGCAAGATAAATCAGGGCGGCGACGCCGAACGCCTGGAACGACATATAGGTGGCCGAATTCGCATCGCGTGCGACCTTCAGGACGTCGGGCACCGTTGCGGTAAAGGCGATCGTCGTCGCATGCAGCATCAGAATGACTTCGTTACTGTACAACGGCAGTGCCCGGCGCAGCGCCGATGGCAGGACGATGCGGCAATATAGGGTCCAGGTGCTCATGCCGTAGGCGCGCGCTGCCTCCACTTCGCCGTGCGAAATCGCGCGAATCGCGCCGGCGAAGATCTCGGTGGTATAGGCGGCGGTGTTGAGGCCGAAGGCGAGGATCGCGCAATGCAGGCCGCTTCGAAAAAAGTCGTTGAGCAGGGCATGCGTGCGAACGAACTCGAGGCTGTAGACGCCGCTGTAGATCAGCAGAAGCTGCACATAAAGCGGCGTGCCGCGAAAGACGTACGTGTAGCAGCGCACGGGCGCGCAGAGCCAACGCTTCTTGGACACGCGCGCCACCGCAAGCGGCACGGCCATGCAAAAGCCGATAACGAGCGATGCGGCGAGTAGCCATAGCGTGACGGCAAGCCCCGATAGGCCTTGACCGTCGTAGTAGAGAAACGCTCGTCCGTACTGGGAAAGGATTTCGATCATCGTGCGTCGCTCCGTCAAAGTTCCGCGTGCCTGACGCCGATGGAATAGCGCTTGTCGAGCCACAGGAGCACGACGTTGGAGACTGTCGTGATCGCGAGATAGATCAGCGCCGCGACGAGGATGAAAAAGAACATGTTGAAGGTGCTCTTGCCGGCGTCTTGCGCCGCTTTAACGACATCGGCCAGACCGATGATCGAAACGAGCGCGGTCGCCTTCACGAGCACCTGCCAATTGTTCCCGATGCCGGGCAGCGCAAAGCGCATCATCTGCGGAAATAGAATGCGCACGAACACGCGCAGGCCGTTCATGCCGTAGGCGCTAGCCGCTTCGAGCTGACCGCGCGGCACCGAGAGAAACGCGCCGCGAAACGTCTCGGTGAAATACGCTCCGTAGATGAACCCGAGCGTCAGCACGCCCGCGACGAACGGGTCGATATCGAGCTGATCCGCGCCGAGTGCGTCGGTCAACTGATTGACGGCAATCTGAATGCTGTAGAAGAGCAACAGCATCAGCACGAGATCGGGCACGGAGCGGATCAGCGTGGTGTACGCCGTTGCAATGCCGGCGACGACGCGATTGCGCGAGAGCTTCGCGACCGCGCCGGTAAGCCCTAGCAGCACCGACACCATGAGCGAGAGCACCGATAGCTCGATCGTCTTGATCGTGCCGGCGAGAAGGATCGGGCCGAAACCGTACAGGAACACGGGATGTCTCCTTCTATGAATGTGATTGCCTGCCGTGGTGGCGATCAGCTGCCGCGGATAGTCGCAAGCGAATTTGTTTCTTTCAAACGCGAGCGCGTCTATTGTTGCGGCGCAGCATCTTGCGCACCGACGCATGGAACGCCCAAACGCGCTGCAATGGGAGATCGCGCACGGATGCATGACTCAGGCACGCAGCGCGTTTGGACAAATTTCCCGTCGCTTTTGCGATATTGGGAAGCGCGGCGCCCAAAAAAATAAAACCGGCCGTCACACGCAGTGAACGGCCGGCAATCGTGGTGGCGCGCGACGCAAAAAACGTCGGCAAAACGCTCGGGCACCGGCCGAGCGACGTCGTCCCTTGCGCTGCGTCATTGGCTTGCGTTCCCCGGCCAGTGCGATGCACTAGGCCGTTGTTCGCCCCCCGTAGCCGGCGCTGCGCTGCGTCGTCTGGCCGTCGATCGGTTTGAAATCTAATTCGATATGACGTGTCCGGTGCGTGTAATGTAGGACGAGACGTGGTCTGAACACAAAGTGTGTTTACTCGGATAGGGAACGTCAGGAGAAGAAACGTACTGCGAGCGTGCGCAACCGAACCGCCAACGGCGTCCGATCTCAATCGACGAAATCGGGATCGCGCGCCTTGCCGCGCGAGCGCAGGGTTACCGCGGCTTCGTCCGTTGCGTGGGCCGCGGGCCGAGTGGAACGTACGGGGGGCACAAGCCGGCGCGCACGCGCAATCTCGGCGAGCTGCCACGAAGCGAGCGCGACACACCCAAAGATCACCTCACGCATCCGCTTAACCAGCGCGAGCGAGAACGCCACGTCGCGATCGACGCCGAACATCTGGGCAAGCAACACGACGGCGGCTTCCTGCACGCCAAGCCCCGCCGGCACCATGAACGCTGCATGCCGCACGGCCTGCGTCAGCGCTTCGATTGCGATTGCGCCCCCCACCGAGACAGGATGGCCCAGCAGCGCCAACGCCCAGTAGGTCTCAAAGGCACCGATGAGGTAGCCGGCAAACTGCCAGACGAACGCGCGCACGAGCACGCCCGTACGCGTCATCAGCCCGTCGATTTCAGCGTCGAGCCGTGCGCCGTCGATGCCCTGCAAGAGCCGATGCTCGCTGCCGAGGGCGCGCGCCGCGAAGCGCTCGATCGCACGAAATACACCGCCACGACGCAGCAGCAGCGCAGTGATCACGGGCAGCGGCAACGACAGCACGAGCGCAAGCCCGATCGTCTTCGCGTGGTCGCCGCCTGTCGCTGCGAGAATCAAGATGACGCCGAGCGCGGAGAACGCATACTGCACGGCAATCGTAACGAGCACTTCCACGATAACCGACGCGCTGACCCGGCTCGCATCGGCTACACGCCAACGCGCGAGCCGAATCCCGACGATCTCGCCGCCCACCGCAAACACCGGCAGCAGCCGGCTCACGGCCTCGCGCACGGTCGCCACCCACCAGAGGAACGCGAGCGGCGCCCGGCCGCGCAATAGCACGCGCCAGCCGTAAGCGTCCAGCAGCAGCGGCAATGCATGGAACGGCACGAGCCATAGCAGCATGAAGCCGGCCTGGCCGATGACATGGGCGACGTCCGCGGCCCCTTCACGCACGACAAGCGCGATGAAAATCCCGATGCCGACGGGCCAACCCGCCCATTTGAGCCACTTGGTCATCACGGCGAGCCTCCTTGAGCAGCGTCACCGTGACGGTGCGCATCGGCCATGCCGCGCCCGGGGGCGCCACCGCCGAACACATCGGCAAACCCGCCGCAAGGGAGCGTCGCGCAAGCGATGGCTGCGGCCACCCGTGGCGAGAGCAGCGCATTCAGTTCATCGACATGGCGGTACCCGCGCATCGACGCCGCAATCGGCCCCTCGCCCCCTTCGGCCGGATGGCAATAAATTTCGCCGACCCCATCGGCCGGCATCCGTGCCAGCGCATCGAGCAGCGCGGCTTCGTCCATCCCGCCCGTGTGCTCGATACCGACGACATAGTCGTTGTAGGCGATACCCGCGCGCGTAAGCCGTCGGCGCATGAGCCCGATCCACGGCTTGAGCCACCACGGCGCATTGGCCTCGAACGGCAACCGCACGGCGCGCAGGCCGAACTCGCGGCCGATCGACAGCACGAGCGAAAGCACGGTGGGGTGAAGATGAAAATGTTTGTGCGCGTTGACGTGATCGAGCGGCAGACCCGTTGCCGCGAACGCCTCGAACTGCGCGCGGATCTCGCGCGCGAGCGCCCCGCGCACGGCCGGCAGAAAGAAGAAGCGAAAGCCGTCGCGCACCATGGCATCGCCGAACCGGCCGTCAGGCCCGACCAACGCCGAAATCTGCGCAGCCGGCAGCAGCGCCGGCCCATCGGCGAGCACGAGATGCAGGCCCACGCGTAGGGTGGGTAGGCGTCGCGCGCGCTCGACGGCATCTCGCGCCGCCGGCGCGCCCACCATGAGGCTCGCCGCTTTGAGCACACCGTCCCGGTGCGCACGCTCGACGGCAGCGTTCACGCGCGGATGCAGGCCGAAATCGTCCGCAGTGACGATCAAGGCGCGGCGGCCCGAGCGCGTCACGCCGTTACGCCTCGTGCGCGCGCAGGAAGCGGAAGAACTCGACGCCTTCGCGCAGACGCCGCTTCATCATGTCCCAGCTCGTGAGCATCTCGCGCACGATCTCCCAGATCTTCGAGGGGCGGAAGTAGAACGATTTGTAGAACTGCTCGAGGTGGTGATAGATTTCATCGCGCGACAGATGCGGATAGCCGATCGCCGCGAGCTGCACGCCTTCCTTGCTGACGAGGTTGATGGTCTTGTTCTCTTCCATCCAACCGTTTTCGACAGCCTGCTTATAGAGCGCCGTGCCCGGATACGGCGCAGCGAGCGAGACCTGGATCGTGTGCGGATTGATTTCCTTCGCGTACTCGATCGTCTTTTTGATGGTCTCTTGCGTCTCACCCGGCAGCCCGAGGATGAACGTGCCGTGTACCTTGATGCCGAGCTTCTTGCAGTCGGCGCTGAAGCGGCGCGCAAAATCGGTGCGCACGCCTTTCTTGATGTTCACGAGGATCTGGTCGTCGCCCGATTCGAACCCCACGAGCAACAGACGCAGGCCGTTTTCCTTCATGACCTTGAGCGTCTTGTAGGGCACATTCGCCTTCGCATTGCACGACCACGTCACGCCGAGCTTGCCCATGCCGATAGCGATCGCCTCGGCACGCGGGGTGTCGTCGGTGAACGTGTCGTCGTCGAACATGATCTCTTTCACTTCGGGCATGTTGTCGCGAATCCACTTCACTTCCTCGATGACGTTCTGCACCGAGCGCGTGCGGTAGCGGTGGCCGCTGACCGTCTGCGGCCACAGGCAGAACGTACAGCGCGACTTGCAGCCGCGGCCCGTGTAGATCGAGACGTAGGGGTAATTCAGATAGCCGATGAAGTAGTTCTCGATCTTCAGATCGCGCTTGTAGATGGGCGCGACGAACGGCAGCTCATCCATGTTCTCAAGGATCGGACGCGCTTCGTTGTGCTCGATCGAGCCATCCTTCGCGCGCCAGCTCAAGCCCTTGATTTCCGGGAACGGCTTGCCTTCGGCGATTTCCTGGCAAGTGAAGTCGAACTCTTCCCGGCAGACGAAATCGACGGCTTCCGTTGCAGTGAGCGAGTTATGCGGATCGACGGCCACCTTGGCGCCGACCAAGCCGATGAGCACCGACGGCTTGCGCTTTTTCAGGTCTTGCGCGAACAAGGCGTCGGTGGGGAACGACGGCGTGCTCGTATGGATGATGACCAGGTCGTACTCGGCCGCAATGTCGAGCGACGCCGGCACCGACAAGCCGTCGGCCGGTGCATCGAGCACTCGGCTGCCGGGCACGAGGGCCGCGGGCTGCGCGAGCCAGGTCGGATACCAGAACGAGCGGATTTCGCGCTTGGCCTGGTAGCGGGAGCCCGCTCCGCCATCGAAGCCGTCATAGGACGGGGCCTGCAAGAACAGCGTTTTCATGGATGATGCTCCGGCAACCTATCGGATGATGCAATGGTGGTTAAGACGACGACCGAACGCGGCCGCCGACGAAAGACATGAAAAACAAATGCGTGTCGCTCAAGATCCGTCCGATCCTTCGGCGATTTGCGCGACGACCGGCATCCGCGCGCCGCGCCAGACAACGTGCGAGCCGAACGCCGCGATGAACCATTGCACGGCCAGCAGCGTATCGCGCAGCGGCACGAGCGGCAGATCGCGCCAAAACTCCCCGCCCTCGCGCGAAGCGCGCGCATGCAAGAGCACGCGAGCCGCAATGCCGAGCACCGTGGACGCGGCCAGCACAGCCTCGCGGCCATACGCCCCGCCGTGCGCGGCGAGTAGCGCGCCCGCGAGCAGCCACGGCGACGTGAACGTGATGAACAGGAACGCGAAGCCGAGCGGATTGATCGAGCGGATCGTGCGCAGCCAGCGCGTCTCGCGCAGCCATAACGTCGCGAAATCGGGCTCGATGACATCGGTGTCGACGACGATCTCCGAGAGCACCGTCGTCATGCCGAGCTGCCGCGTGTGCTCAGCCAGCCAATAGTCGTCGGCCAGGCAGTCCTTGAGCGCGTCGAAGCCGCCAACGTCTGCCAGCACCGAGGCGCGCAATGCGAGCGTCGCACCGAAGCCGAAGCTGCGCGACCCGCCCGCATGCGCGATGCGCACGGAAGGCGCAAACCATTCGTTGATGAACTGCGCACCCACACGCGTCCAGAACCCACCCACGCTTTGCGCGTGATAGAGGCAAGTCACGATGCCCACCCGCGGATCGGCGAGCGGCGCCGTCACGGCCTGAAGGTAGTCGGGCGCAACGGCGATATCGCTGTCGGCCAGCACGATGACCGGGTGCTTCGCCCGCGCGGCCAGATTGATAAGATTGCTGACCTTGAGGTTGTGGCCATGCACGCGCGAATCGACCACGAGCCCGATATCGCGCTCCGGGTAGGCCGCCTGCAGCCGCCGCACGACGGCAATCGCCGGATCGGCCGACGACGACACGCCGAACAGCAGTTGATAGCAAGCGTGAGTTTGCTCGCAGAACGTCGAAAGGTTTTCGTAAAGTCTAGGTTCGTCGCCGCACAGCGGCTTGAGCACGCTGACGCTCTGGACGGGAAGGCCCGAACCAGGGCCGCGCGCCCGGCGACCGAGCGCTCGCGCCGACGGCAGCGCGAGCGCCGCCGCGACGACATAGACTGTCGCCACGCAGCACAGCGCCACGAGCAGCCAATCCCACACTGGCACGTTCGCACTCCTTCGTTGGTCGTGGCGCGCAGCGCCGAGCCCGGCCGCGGCTCGCGCGCCGCCCGCCTGGGTCTCACTATCTCGAAACGGGCAATTGTAGCAGCGCGTGGGGGAAAACGCTTAGCGGCGCGCCGCTCCCCTGCCCATTCGTCGGCCTAAAGCAACGGCAGGCCACCCGGTGAGCATACGGGCGCCATTTAGTTGCATATTCGGGGGCGGGCCGCCACCCGGCAAACCACGCGGGTCGCGTGGCACAGTCGCCACGCCGATGACGCGACGCAACAAGTCATGTATCTTGCTATGCATCGAGCCGCCCGCAGGGCGGCGCGCGGCGAGACCGCCGAATCCTCCGAAACCGGTCGCCCCCGCCGATTCGAGCAGGCGCGCGCTTCCATGCGAGCGAAGTCATCATGAAAAACGTCTTGAGCATTCAACCGCACGTCGTATTCGGCCATGCGGGCAACAGTGCCGCCGTCTTTCCGATGCAGCGGCTCGGTGTGAACGTCTGGGCGCTCGACACCGTGCAGTTCTCCAATCACATGCAGTACGGGCATTGGGCGGGCAGCGCGATCGACGCGCCGCAGATGATCGAGCTCGTCGAAGGCATTGGCGCCATCGGCATGCTCAGGCGGTGCGACGCGATCGTCTCGGGCTATCTGGGTTCGCACGCGCATGCACAGGCCATCATCGACATCGTCCGTACGGTGAAAGCGACGAATCCCGAAGCCTGGCACTTTTGCACACCCGTCATCGGCGCGGGCGCCGGCGCGAACGTCGACACGTATCTGCTGGAAACGATGCCCGCCATTGCCGACGGGTTATCCGTCACCCACGATGCATTGCAAAAGCTCGCCGGCCGAACGATCCAGGATCCCGACGAGGCCGTGTCCGCCTGCCGCGAGATCATTCGCCGCGGCCCTCAAGTCGTGCTCGTCAAGCAACTGCTCGACCGCAATAGCCCGGCCGATCGCGTCAACTTGCTGCTCGTGACCGAGCGCGAGGCATGGATGACGCAGCATCCGCGCTATCCGTTCGCGCGCCAGCCCGTCGGGGTCGGCGAACTCACGAGCGCGACGTTCGTTGCCCGGCGTTTGAGCGGGGATTCATTGCGCACGGCATTCGAGCACGCGGTCTCGGCCGTGCATGCCGTGCTGAAAGCGACGCACGGCGCCGGCCGCTACGAGCTTGAACTCGTCGCCGCGCAAAATGATATCGCCCAGCCCCGGGAATGGCTCGGTGCCTGGTCGATCGACACCGCAAGATAACGCCCGCCGGCGGTCGTTCGGCTCGCGTCTGGCGTTGTGCCGCAAAAATACTATTAGTGTGATGGTTATGAAGCGTACGCGCGGGCGTGTTTGTCCCGATTGATGGGCGCTGCCTGGCTGTGCCGAAATGCGCATAGGAATCGTCGCGAAAGGTCAAGACTCAGCGATATTGGCTTTCTATAGTCGCTTGCACCGATCACCGCGGCATTTCACGTTCGTCTCGGACCGATCGATATCAAGCCCATTGAGGAGGAGCCCGCCACACGCAGTCAATACGAACAAGAGTCGTGCACCGGCCGCCGCCTCGAACGCCCCAAGGGCAACCGAGCAGCGCGCGAGCCCGCATGCCCGCCATTGCAGTGAATTCATGCTTGCCGACAAAGGAAACAACATGCGTTTTGCGAAGAACTTCACCCCTATCGCAGTTGCCGTTGGCGCACTTCTCGGGCTCGCCCCGCTCGCCTCTCACGCGGACACCGTGGTTAAGATCGGCTTTGCCGCTCCGCTCACCGGCCCTAATGCCAGTTACGGCAAAGATTTGGAAGACGGCGTCAAAATGGCGCTGAACGACGCCAAGGCGCAAGGCGTCAAGATCAACGGCCAGCCCGTTTCGTTCGAGCTCGTCACCGAAGACGATCAAGCCGACCCGCGCGTCGGCGTGCAAGTGGCGCAAAAGCTCGTGGACGAAGGTGTGTCGGTCGTTGTCGGCCACTTCAATTCCGGCACGACGATCCCCGCTTCCGAGCTCTACGAAAAAGCCGGCATCCCCGACATCGATCCGGCCGCCACGAATCCGACCATCAGCGGGCGCGGCTTTAAGAACATCTTCATGGTGATATCGAGCGACGCACAAAACGCCGGCACGGCGGGCACCTATGCGGTTAAGACCACGAAGGCTAAGCGCATCGCCGTTATCGACGACCGCACCGCCTTCGGCCAGGGCGAAGCCGATGAATTCGTGAAGGCGGTGAAGGCGGCCGGCGGCGACATCATCGATCGCGAGTACACGACGAACCAAGCGACGGACTTCAAGACGCAGCTCACGAACATGAAGGCCAAGAACCCCGACCTCATCTTCGTGGGCGCGCTCAATCCGCAGGCGGCCGGCATCATGAAGCAGATGAATCAGCTCGGCATCAAAGCGCAATTCGTCGGCGGCGGCGGCGTGAAGGACATCGACTTCATCAAGCTTGCCGGCGACGTATCCGAAGGCGCGATGGCGTGGGAATATGGTCGTCCCCTCGACAGTACGCCGGTCGGCGCGAAGTTCGCCGAACGCTTTAAGCAAAAGTTCGGCGCGGACGTGCTCTCGTATGCGCCGTTCGGCTATGACGCGGCGTGGGCCGCCATCAAAGCGATGCAGGCGGCGAACTCGACCAAGCCCGACGATTATCGGCCGAAACTGCAAAGCATCGGCTTCGACGGCATCACCGGCCACATCGCGTTCAATCCGAACGGCTCGCTGAAGAACGGCTCGTCCACCGTCTATCAGGTGAAAGGCGGTCAGTGGGTGACCGTTAAGACGGTCAGCGGTCTCTAATCGCTAGACTGGCCCGCCCTTCGCGCGGGCCATCGGCGGCTCGAACGACGATTTGCGCCGAGGCGTCGCGGTCGATTCGCACTAGTGTCTCCCGCATGGCGGTGAACGCTTCGGGCGTGCAGACTTGCTTTCCAAAGTCGGCTTGCAGCCGGCGCGATATCTGAACGATGCGCGTAACGGGATCGAACACGTAATGCGCATCGTAACGAATCGGGCGCTCATCGATGGTCATATCCGCCGGCACGTAGACAAGCTTCACGTCGCGCGGCAACGCCATCGTTCCTCGTTCGACGAACGTCCCGCCGATGCAGACGTACGATTGCGCTCGCTGCGGGTTGGCAAGCCAGTCTTGCACCTGTGAGGCGATCCCGCCTGCGAAGCTCGATAGCGCGGGCGCTGCCGTCATGCCGTCGGGCCAGACGAAGTGCTCGAGCGTTCCCGTCATCGAGACGGCGAACGGGCCGCTCGTCGCCCTCACGTCGTCGGTTTGAATCGAGGCCGTGCCGCGCAGGCCCGTCTTTCTTAACCGTTCCTCGCCTATCTGGACGATGCGCGAGCGAGTCGCTCGCCGAAATACATTGCGCTCGAGTTCGGCCGTGAACCCGTCGTCCTCGACGCGATAGCCGTAGCGTGCATTGCCGCTTTCGTCGATTTCCATATCGAGCCGCGCTTCGCGTGCGCGCGGCTGCGTCGCTGGGGTACGTGTAAGCGTGCCGTCATCGACGAGCAACGCCGGCCGGTCCATGACGCTCGGCGGCAAAAAGCCGAACGCAATGCCGCCGCCGGCCGTCGTATCGGCGAAGCGTTCAAGCTTCGGAATCCAAACGATCACGTGATTGATTGCACCTGCGCCGTAACCCGGCACGGACGGCAGCGTATAGACCGAGCCGAGACTGATCAAAGCGGGCTCGCTCTGGATGCCGACAGCCGCAAGCAGCGCAATGTACAGCGCGACGTGATCTTTGCAGTCGCCGTAGCGGTTGCGAAGAATGTCGATGACGCGATGGGGCTTCGCCGCCGTTTCCCCGAGGAAAAGCGCGACGTAGCGGATGTTCGTGCGCGTCCAATCGTAGAGGCGCGCAGCCTTCGTCCAGTCGTCGGGCGCATCGCGGGTTAGCGCACGCGCGAGCGCAATGATTTGGGGATTGCTCGCTGTGGGATCGACGGCATCGTCGCGATAACGTTTCGCGAACGCCTGGAAGCTCGGCACCGTCGTCACCATGAGCCGATCGCCGTCGTTCGCATAACCCACGGCGCCGTGCTCGATCGGCGCGAACGGCCCGTGCCGATAATCGAACTCGTAGCGCGTGCGCCCGTTTTCTGTCACGGGCTCGCGCGCAACATAACCGCGAGCGTCGGCATAGAGCGGCATATCGGCAGGCAAATCGAAGACGAGCCGCTGATCGAGCACGGGCTCGCGCGCGGGCGTCGCGAAGTATCCGAATACACCCGGCTGGGTCGCCTTGCGCGACTTGCGAAACTTCAAATGCTCGCGCCATCCCGGCTCGATGCCAGGGAAGATGACCGATCGCAATACGCCGTCCTCGAACGTCGGCGCGCCGGCCGCACGCGGCTCTTCCACGTCCCTGATCGCCTCGGGTCCCACGCGGTGGATGCCGCCGTCGGGGTCGATGGATTCGGCCGATAACGCGACGATCCGCTCGATGTCCTTGTTGAACCAGACGTAACGCTGTGCGACGGCGTCCACACCGGCTGCGGTGTCGATGCGTACCGTTGAGTCGTCGTCCTCGACGATCGAGCCGTCACGCTCAACGATGAAATAGTGAACGTCCGATTCGATCGTGGCGGGAGCGGGGTCAACGGTGATCGGCGTCGAGGCCTGTGTGGGTATCTGTGTCGATACGCCTTCCGTCAAAGGCGCGCACCAAGAAGGCGGGCTTGCGCCAAGACTCACACAGACAGCGAGGCCGAGACACGCCAGCACACGAAGACGGGCCATCATGCATCGGTCCAAACGATTGCCCCAGGTCAGTATCGCCATTCCCGATTCTTCCTAGTCAAAGATGCGGGGGCGGGAACGAAATTTCGTGCGATTCCGGCGAGTCACACCGCACGTTGATCGCGAGACGCAGCGCATCGGCAAGGGTCAACTCAGACATCGTGCTTTCCCCGTTTTCCTATTTGTCAGTTCCTGCGGGCACCGCATACGAACGCAACTAGGTTCCCCCACACTTCGATTTGTCACTGTGCACGATGGTGATGCCCGGGACCAACTGTGCAGAAGAGCCCGTTGGCACGGACATTACTAACTGAATTTCGTCGCTCGGAGTCGACCACACGTGCTTAATCGCCTTCCATTCCCACGTTCCCGCCGGGTTTTTCAAAGATTGCGCTTCCACGGACACCGACGGACTCCCAAATTGCTTCACCAAGGGGTACTGCAGGTCGGCATAGTTCGAGGGAGTGAAGGGCACGGACTTCGAGACGGAAGAAAGACCGGTATCACAGAACGACAGTAGATACGTGTCCATCGCTCCGGTCGCGGCATCGCGACGATGGATGACGGTCACGTCCCCGTTCTGATCCACAAGGTCGCCACGAGACTGAGCCTGGCTTACACTTTCCTGCTTGCTCATCCCACTCGTGAAGCTCCACGCTTCGAACGCCACGCTTTTAGTCGCGACGAACAACAGAATCGCAAGGGAGCAGATTGATTTACGCATGTTTTCCGTGTTGGGTTAGCTCTTGCACTGAATTGTCATCGAACGGCTATTGCCCGATGACCCGAAAGGGCCACCGGCGCCAGCGCCAAAAGTCGAATTTTGGTCGCTGCTTCGGGTGACTACCGTGTAGCCATGCGCCCCGCAGATATTGCCCGCTTTCGATTCACATTCCCCCCACGACAATGCCGCGCCGGAGCAATTCAAGGTGTACGCCGGTCGTCCGTCAGGACCGTACGTTTGTGTTGCCGTCGCGCATGCAGAGAGAAGGATGGTCGCGACCAGTAAGGGCATTTTTCTCATCATTGCTCCCGCCGTAAACGTGCTTCCTTGATTAGCGACCGAGATGCCCGCGTTCGTCAGCGAGTTCGCCCGTTCCATCCCATTACTCCGATCCACGGAAGAAAGCAAGCGTAGGCCCACGAAGCGTGACCACTGGTTAGCGCACCAGTCGCAATAGCAGTTACACCACACACGATGAACACAACAAGTCGAATGTTAGACAATCTATGTGCGCAGCGATGTTCAGCCTCAAGCTCCAACTTCAGGGATCAAGTCGGGGACCACCGCGTTGCGTTCACGGAGGACGACGCCCGCAATAGCCGCCGCTTCTTCAGTGAGTTCGCGGCGCGAAATGGCGCGCTGCAAATCGACGGTTTTACGTTGTCGTAGGAAGGCTTCGAGTTCGGTCACGTTCGCTCCTTCTTTGGCTGACTATAAAGCGATTCGGCAGTCCGCCGCAGGTGTCGCAGCGGCGCATGAGTGTGTCGGTTGCCATGAGTGCCTTTTCCGACTCGTTTGCCGCGTAGTTCGCGCGGTCACGCCACTCGTTCACAGCCGCAGATTGTGACGAGCCAGTTCCTTTGATTTCGCGGCCACGGAACATTGCATGCGCCCGCCACGATTTAGCTACCTGCATCACCCACACGTCGACCGTCTCTTCATGAACGACGACCGGGACAGAAACTGCAACACCCGGCATATTCCCTTCCTCGCTATGCGGCTTGTCACCGCTTTTCCTAGCTGTCCAGTTCGTCCGCTTTGTCGATGAGCATTTGACCAAACGTGCGGAAAAAATCGGGGTCGGCGGGAATTTCAAAGAAGAGCCCGGACTCATCCGCTTGGTCGCCAGAGTAATGAATCTAAGCGCGCGTAGGTCCGATGACAATCCATAGCCCGGTAGGCATCCAGCGAAAGGTCTCCACATTCAACGCCCCTCGGGGCGTATTGACGGGAAACCCATCCGAAAATGGGACCCGCAAGTCTTTTCTCTTCTTTTTTGGCATGACTCGTTTTCCTAGACGGATCAGCGGCGATGTCGCTAGTCGAGTTCGAAAACGCCATGGTCTACGACGCGCATCAGTGAGCGAAACCGGTGTCGATACTCTTTCGTCAGTGCAACGTCGAGCACGATCGGGCTGCCCGCGCCCCATGGCAGCGTGCCGCTGGACTGAGTGACCCGATTCACCATGGCCTGCGATACGTGCTGCTGGCCATGTGCGAGCGCATTGCGTATCGCGGCAGCTTCGACCATACCCGCCTTGCCTCCTTCTACCTGCGCCCATGAGCGGCCAAGATCCTGCAGGATCAGTGTCCCCATGACTCGATGCCCCCATTTCGCATCAGGTTCGTGATGTGTTCCCCGTTGGCGATGTACTGCGTACGCAAAGCGGTGTTCGCGTGCGAGATCCTTGCCAGTTCATCATAGGCCTCGGACATCGCTGTCTGCATCAGGCCATGCGAATGCAGCAGAACCACGGTTGAAAGCATGTGCCTGTCCACGAGTATCGCCGCGTACCGATTGCCTTTCGATTCAAACTTGAAATCGTCGTTACCAATACGCAGCTCGGCCGCAGCCGGATTTGCGAGAGGAAGGGCGCTCTAGGCGCTGGCCTGTGCTTCGAAGACATGATCCGACAGCGCGAAGAATTCCGTGAGCTTCTTCCATTCATCCCACACGGGAAGGGTGTATTTTGGCATCGCTATTCCCATCCTCTTTTTATAGAAGTGCCTTGCTGTTTTTCTGTGTGGCCCGCGCAATGGGTGCGAGCGCTTCTCCTATTCCGCGAACACTTCCTGCAGGGTACGCAGGGTGTCCAACGTCGTTTTATCGGCAATCGCGCCTTCTTTCTTTACCAGTCGCACCTTGTCTACCGCGCGAATCTGATCCAGCAGGATCAACCCCTGTTTCCGCTTGAACGTCACCGGTATGCGAAACGGCGCAGGGCGACCCTTGGAAGTCATC
The DNA here is from genome assembly GCA_966212065.1 of uncultured Burkholderiaceae bacterium. Taxonomy (GTDB): domain Bacteria; phylum Pseudomonadota; class Gammaproteobacteria; order Burkholderiales; family Burkholderiaceae; genus Trinickia. The sequence goes on along the minus strand of CBIHOQ010000017.1, from coordinate 66,349 downwards.
GGCGCGACGATGACCGTCCGCAGATGGTCGTGCATTTCAGGCGGCGAAACCACTACACAGGGCCGCGTCTTTTGAATCTCGCTACCTAGCGTCGGATCGAGCGCAACCAGCCAGACTTCGCCGCGCACTACCATGCAAGCTCCGCATCGTCGGCGTTGCCAAACTCACCCATTACCAGCCCGTCGTCACCGCTCTCAGCAAGCGCCTTGCTCGCCTCAGCCCAACCTTCGCGAGCCTTATGGCGGGGGCGACGCAGCACAATCGCGTCGTTTTCAACTTCCATTTCCACTTCGTTCTCCAATCCCAACTGTGCGAGGACGGGCTTTGGTATCAGCACGCCCTGGGAATTACCCATCCTGCGAATCGTGGTTTTCATCGCTGCACCGTAATAACAATGTTATACCTCTGCGCTGAGTGCGTCAACACAATGTTATTACACAAACAGCCATCAGACCAGCACCGTTTTGCGGTTCGCGGGTCAGTCAGATAACTCCGCTTACTATGGATGACAGACGAACCGGATCGCCTTGGGATAAGGTTCTTCACGGCAGATAGGCTCGAAACTCCAAGCAGTCCCAGAATGAGCTTCAGTGAGCAATCGTCCCGATGCAGGCGCACAGCGAAAGTGCGCCGCGCGGCCGACGCGTTGCCACCCTCTTTTCCTCATTTGCTCCGCACGAATCGACTGTCGGCCGTCGCGGGCGCTCCCTGCGTCAGACGCAACGACGCCTGCGACGTAATGCTGTCGTGACAGCTCTGCAAGCTCACGATAACCGTTGCCCGTGTAAAAGCCAGGGTAAATGGCGATGGGCCCGTCGGGACTGGCACCGCGAGTACTAGCGGCCGCTACAACACAGCAAACGGCGGCAATCAGTTTTTTCATGTTGTCCCCTCACCGCTAGCCTTTTAGTCGATTTGTGATGCTTTCACTCTGCGCCATTCTCGCCGGCGTTTTCCTATCCGGTCTCTAAAACGCGCAACGGATTTGCCCAACATCGTTATTGGTCACAGACTCCTTTGATCTCGTGCATGTTGGCAAGCTCTTTAGGCATGTCCGCCAGGTAGTCGCCCGGGAGCTCCGTCTTGATCGTGCCGCTGATGTCCTTCCTCGCCATGGCCACGGCTTGATCGGACGCGTGCAAGTAGGGCGCGTAGGCAGGAACGCCCGAGCGCGGTCACGAGGCCGACGAAAATAAGCAATCCCGGACTCAGCCGTCGCCCATTCATCGCTGCAGTTGTAACGTTCGATGGCAATGAACGCGCTCTTCCATTCCGGCTCATCACGGTTCCCAGCGAGACAAATGTGACCGGATGGTAAGCCATCTCATAAAACATCCTGCTCCGACGAGGTCGCCCCGCGGCGATTGTCTCCGTTCGACACCGTGAACTAAGCCCCGAGGGCTTGACATTTCTCGGGGTTACGCTGTGCGTTCATGGGCTATCGGCGCGATTTATAGACTTACAGCCGCAGAAGCCCTTTCTTCCAACGCCCAGCGCAGCGACAGCGCGATCGCCTGCGCGGCCCGCTCGATCTCGGCGAGACTCGGGCAACTCGGCGCAACGCGTAAGTGCCGGTCGCGCGGATCGACGCGGTATGGAAACGCAGCGCCGGCCGGCGTCAGGACCACGCCGGCTTGCGCCGCGAACTCGACGGTTCGCTTCGCGTATCCGTCGGGCGTGAACACGCTCACGAAATAGCCGCCGCGCGGCTTCGTCCACGAGACATCGGGCACGTCGCCGAGCAATGCATGCAGCGTCGCATCGAGCGTTTCGAACTTCGGCTGCAAAATGGCGCGATGGCGGTCCATCAGCCGCTCGAGCGTTGCCCGGTCGCGCAGATAGCGCACGTGTCGCAATTGATTCAGCTTGTCGGGCCCGATCGTGCGGACCGACACGTGGAGCTGCCACCAGTCGATATTGCGCGGCGACGACGCCAAAAACGCCAGCCCGCCGCCCCCAAACGTGACCTTCGACGTCGACGCAAACACCAACGCGCGATCGGGATAGTCGGCGCTCGCGCAGGCGGCGAGGATGTCTGGACTCGCGTACCGCTCGTCCGTCAAATGATGGAAACGATAGGCATCGTCCCAAAACAAGCGAAAATCCGACGCGGCCGCCGGCATCCGCGCCAGACGTCGCACGGTTTCGAGCGAGTAGATCGTCCCCGTTGGATTGCCATACACCGGTGTGCACCAGATGCCCTTGATTGCAGGATCGCTCGCAACGAGCGCTTCGACTCGGTCCATATCCGGGCCGTCCTCGTTTATCGGCACCGCGATCATCCGAATACCAAACGCTTCGCAAATCGCAAAGTGCCGGTCGTATCCGGGTGCCGGACACAAAAATGCAACGTCCCCCTCGCGCCGCCACGCTTCACCGCCGGGCAAGCCGTGCAGCGTCGCAAAAGCAAGCGCGTCGTGCATGAGTTCGAGGCTCGAATTCCCGGCTGCTACGACCTGCTCGGCGGGCAATTCGAGCAATTGCGCACCGAGTTCGCGCGCTTCGGGCAAGCCGAGCACATGACCGTAATTGCGGCAATCGATACCGTCACGCGACCGGTAGCCGGCTTTCGGCGCCTCGTCGATCAAGGCGTGAGACAGGTCGAGTTGCTCCGTTGCCGGCTTGCCGCGCGTCATATCAATCGACAGGCTCAGCGCTTTCAGTTCGTCGTAAGTCATCGTTCGTCTTTTTTTCCAAGTTAGGGATAAGCGGGTTGTGAACGAGTATGCCGGCCAGTGTGCTATCAGACAAACGCGTTATATTGATGTTTCGCGTCAATTTTTCTGATGGGACCAACAGGCGATTCAAGCGATGAAAACACTCGATTTGGATGTACTGTCGATGGTCGTGGCGGTCACCGACGCAGGCAGCTTCGTGCGCGGCGCCACGCTCGTGCATCGCTCTCAATCGGCCGTGAGCATGCAGATCAAGGCGCTCGAACAGGCGCTCGGCAAGCCTATTTTCGAGCGGCGCGCACGCAGCGTCGTGCCGACGCAGGAAGGGTTGGTACTCGCCGATTACGCTCGTCGCATGCTGGCGCTGCGCGACGAGGCTTGGGCTTCGCTCGTGCATCCCGAGGTCAAGGGGCGCGTCGTTATCGGCGTGCCCGACGACTATGCCTCCTCGCTGCTGCCCCCCGTGCTGCGCAAGTTCTCGGCAACCTACCCAAAAGTCGAGATGCAAGTGATCGGGCTACCAAGCCACGCGCTTGCGCCGCTCGTGAACGAAAACCAAGTGGATCTGGCCTGCATGACGCGCGTCAAAGGCATGCGCGGCGAACGTGTGCGGCTCGAGCCAACAGTGTGGGCGGGTGCGCCGCGCGGGCCGGCTGTATGGCGTGAGCGTCCATTGCCCATTGCCGTGTTCGGGGCGGGCAGCGTGGCAAGGGAAAATGCAATTCGCGCGCTCAAGCGCGCAAGGATTGCCTACCGGACGTCTTATGAAAGTCCAAGCTTGCTCGGGCTTTTCAGCATGGTGGAAGCCGGCCTCGCCGTGGCGCCGGTCGCCCGCTGCGCCCTGCCTGAGCGCTTCATCGAGCTTGGCCGGTCGCACGGGTTGCCTCCGCTGCCGCCCCTCGAGGTCGTGCTGGCGCGCAGTGCCCGGTCCAACCGGCCTGAATGCGACTTCCTTGCCGAGCAGTTGCTAGGGGAGCTGCGCGTTTGAATGGCGATTGAATGGCTTCGCAATGATGCTTGAAGAACGCATGGGCGCACGTGGCTCACCGCAGCCCGCGCCTTCGCACGCGTGTTTTCAGAACAGCGCGCGCTGACGCTGCTGCGCCATCGAAACGACGTCGAGTTCGTCCAAACGCTTGCGTGCTTTGGCGAGGTCATGCACGAGCTGCCGCTGCAGCCATGTTTCGGCACCGCCGCCGAACGCCTTATCGAGGCGCAACGCCATCTCGGGCGAGATGCCGGCCTTGCCGCTGAGCAGGTTCGTCAGCGCCTGGCGACTTACGCCGAGCACCGTGGCGCCTTCGGTCACGCTCAAGTTGAAGCGATCAAGGCAAAGCTGGCGCACGATTGCGCCGGGATGAATGTTGTCGATATCGGCCATGGGGCCACACCCTATCGGCGCAGCGTCGATTCGTCAATAGACAAGTGCCGGTTGTCGTTAAGATGCATCACATGCGCCGCCCCGCAGTACCCGTTCATGCGTGTTGACACAACGATGGGTGAGCCTCGGAGCGCTAGTTCGCCCGGAACGGAACGTCAAATGCGGGCAAGCGCCTCGTCCAGCAGCGTCTCGAGCAACGACTCGACGCCGGAGGCCAGCGCCTCGTCGTACACGTAAGGCCGCGCTTCCTGCATGTAAGTGATCTGCGACAACTCGAGTTGCACGGCGTGAATGCCCTGCTCCGGCCGGCCGTAATGCCGCGTGATGTAACCGCCTTTGAACCGCCCGTTCGCTACGGCGGTATAACCGCCATGGCGCGTCATGCGATCTGCCAAGGCCTCGGCCATCCCCGGCGCCGCGCTCGCACCGCTCGCCGTGCCGAAATTGAAATCGGGCAACCGGCCTTCGAAGAACCGCGGCACGTGGGAACGGATCGAATGCGCCTCCCAGAGCAGCACCGCCCCATGACGCGCCTTGAGTTCGGCGAGCGTACGGGCAAGTGCGTCGTGATACGGCTGCCAGTAGCGCACAACGCGACGCGCCGCCTCCGCTGCGGTTGGCTCGCCGCCCGGATGGTACAACGGCGCTTTCTCGAACGTGTCGATGGGCAGCAGGCCTGTCGTGTCTTGCCCCGGATAAAGATTCGCGTTGTCGGGCGGACGGTTGAGGTCGACGACGTACCGAGCATGCGACGGCGCGAGCATCCAGGCCCCGCGACGAGCTGCGAAGGCATATAGGCGTTCGAGATGCCAGTCGCAATCGTCGACGTGGCGTGCGACCTCGGTCATCGTCGCCAAGATGTTCGCCGGGATGTGCGTGCCAACGTGAGGCATCGAAATCAGCAGCGGCAGCGTGCCGGACCGAAGAGAAAAAACGGCGGGATCGGTAGAAGCATTCATGGGTTCGTCGATGGATCGAATCAAAATACCGTTCAGCTTAGCGCGCGCGAGCTAGAGCGTCATGCGATTGCGCCGCGCACGCTCGGTTCATGCGTGCAACTCGGCGGCAGCCCGGCGATAGGCCGTATAGGCAGCCGCTTCGCCCTCGTGCCGGCCGCTCTGGACGACGCAGCGCCCTCCCGTGTACACGTCGACGATCGGCGAACTGCCGTGTTCGCAGAATACGATGCCCGCAAGCCAACTATCCGGCTTGCGTCCGTCAAGGCTCGGATGCTCAGGGTCGAGCACGAGCCAATCGGCGCGGCATTCTGGCGCAAGCGCGCCAATGGCACGGCCGCTCGCCTGCGCGCCGCCCGACAACGCCGCCGCGAACAGCCGCTCGGCCACCTGCGGCCGGGTCTCGGAAGCAAGCACATTGCGTTGCCGCTGCACAAGGCGCTGCCCATATTCGAGCAAACGCAGCTCCGAGCGCCAATCGACAGCGATGTGACTGTCCGAGCCGACGCCGATGCGTCCGCCTGCTTCGAGATACGCCTGCGCGGGAAACAGGCCATCGCCGAGATTCGCCTCTGTCGTGGGGCATAGGCCAGCTACGGCGCCGCGCGCCGCGAGCGCGGCCGTCTCGGCGGCATCGACATGCGTCGCATGCACGAGACACCAGCGCGCATCGACGCCTACTCGATCGAGCAGCCAGGCCACGGGACGCGCGCCCGTTGCTGCAAGACACTCGTCGACTTCGCCCGTCTGTTCGGCGATGTGGATGTGAACGGGCGCCCCGGGAAAATCGGCATCGAGTCCCGCTAGCAACGTCTTGAGCGAGGCTTCCGATACCGCGCGCAGCGAGTGCGGTGCGACGCCGTACGTCAGCGCGCCACACTCGGGCCGAGCGCGGCGCAGCATCGTCAGTAAATCGAGCAACGTGTCGGGCGTATTGAGGAAGCGCCGCTGATCGGCCCGCGGCTCGCGCATGCCGAAGCCGCTGTATTCGTAAAGCACGGGCAGCATCGTCATACCGAGGCCCGCTTGCGATGCGGCATCAACGACGCGCTCGGCAAGCTCGGCCACATTGGCATAACGGCTGCCATCGTCCTGGTGATGCACGTAATGAAACTCGCAGACCGACGTATAGCCGGCCTTCAACATCTCCACATAGAGCCAGCGCGCAATCGCTTCGATCCGCTCGGGTGTCAGGCGCGCGGCGAACCGATACATCAGATCGCGCCAACTCCAAAAGGTGTCGCTCGCTTGCGCGCGGTATTCGACGAGGCCGGCCATCGCACGCTGAAATGCATGCGAATGCAGGTTAGGCATGCCCGGCACAATCGGGCCGCGCGCACATGCGACGCCCGCCGGCGCAGGCGTGCCGGCAGACACCGCGGTGAGCACACCGTCGTCGTTCCATTCAAGCAGCACGTCGCGCTGCCAGCCTTGCGGCAGATAAGCATGCGCCGCGAACAGCGCACGGCCGTCGGTGGTCACGTCAAGCTCCTTGCTGCAAATCTGCCCGGCCCATCGCACCGCCGGCCCATTGCGAAGCAGGCGCCCGATAGACCGTCGAACCCGCGCGAACCACGCGCGCCGCCAGCGGGCGTCCGATCCAATAGGCGAGTTCGGCCAGCGTGGCGACGGACCAGGCCACAAAGTCGGCCCGCCGTCCTGGCGCAAGCTCGCCGTGGCAGTCGCTACGGCCCAGCGCACGCGCTGCGTGGCGCGTGACGCCCTGCAGCACCTCGGGCACAGTCAGGCGAAACAGCGTGCAGCCGAGATTGAGCATCGCAAGCAGCGACGTGGCCGGCGACGTGCCGGGATTGCAGTCGGTCGCAAGTGCGATCGACACGCCATAGCTGCGCAGTAAATCGATCGGCGGCAGCTGTGTCTCGCGGACGAAGTAGTAGGCGCCCGGCAGCAGCACGGCCACGGTCCCCGCCTCTTTCATCGCGCGAACGCCGGCTTCGTCGAGAAACTCCAGATGATCGGCCGACAACGCACGGTAGCGGGCGGACAGCGCCGCACCGCCGCTCAAGCTCAGTTGCTCGGCATGCATCTTCACCGGCAAGCCACGGCGGATGGCAGCCTCCATCACGCGCTCGCTTTGCGCAAGGGTGAAGCCGATGCGCTCGCAGAAAACGTCGACGGCATCGACGAGCCCTTCGTCTGCCAACGCCGGCAGCATCCGCTCGCATACTTCGTCGATATACGCATCGGCGCGCCCAGCGTATTCGGGCGGCAACGCGTGGGCGCCGAGGAACGTCGTATAGACGGATACGGGATAGCGACGTGCAAGCGCGCGGGCCACGCGCAGCATCTTGCGCTCGCTTGCAAGATCGAGCCCGTAGCCCGACTTGATTTCGATCGCGCCGACGCCTTCGGCGAGTAGCGGCTCCAAGCGCGCCGCCGCGCAGGCGAACAACGCCGCTTCATCGGCTTCGCGCGTCGCCCGCACCGTCGACACGATGCCGCCGCCGCGGCGCGCAATGTCCTCGTAGCTCGCACCGGCCAAGCGCAGCGCGAATTCATCGGCACGGTTGCCGCCGAATACTAGGTGCGTATGGCAATCGACAAGACTCGGCGTAACCCATGCGCCGCAGAGATCCGCGCGCGGCCACGCGCCGAACTCGCGCGGCAGATCGCGCGCGGCGCCGAGCCATGCGATCTTGCCGTCGCGCACAGCCAGCGCGGCATCGGCGATTGTGTCGTCGGGATTGCCGGCCGGACACAGATTCAAATGCTGCCAAATCAGATCGCTCATCAATGATGGCCTCGAAAACGTTGGCAAAAGCGCGGCCTCGCGGCTGCGGCGGCACGCACCGCCGCTCGAGGTTGCTTGCCCATGCGCGTCAACGCCCGAGCATCGGCAGCTTGAGACCGACCTCGCGCGCGGTGTGTCGCGCTAAATCGTAGCCGGCGTCGGCGTGCCGCATGACGCCCGTGGCCGGGTCGTTAAAGAGCACGCGCTCGATGCGGCGCGCGGCCTCATCGGTGCCGTCGCAGACGATCACGACGCCCGCATGCTGGCTAAAGCCCATGCCGACGCCGCCACCGTGGTGAATCGACACCCACGTTGCGCCGCCCGCCGTGTTCAGCAGCGCATTGAGCAGCGGCCAATCGGACACGGCATCGGAGCCGTCCATCATCGATTCGGTCTCGCGATTGGGGCTCGCCACCGAGCCGGTATCGAGGTGATCGCGCCCAATGACGATCGGCGCCTTCAGCTCGCCGCGCCTCACCATTTCGTTGAATGCGAGGCCCAAGCGGTACCGATCCTTCACGCCGGCCCAGCAGATACGCGCGGGCAATCCCTGGAATGCAATACGCTCGCGCGCCATGTCGAGCCAGTTGTGCAGATGCGCGTCGTCCGGGATCAATTCCTTGACCTTCGCATCGGTTTTGTAGATGTCCTCGGGGTCGCCCGACAGCGCCACCCAGCGGAACGGCCCCTTGCCTTCGCAAAAGAGCGGCCGGATATAAGCGGGCACGAAGCCGGGGAAATCGAATGCGTTGACGACGCCCATGTCTTGCGCCATCTGCCGAATGTTGTTGCCGTAGTCGAGCGTCGCCGCGCCGCGCGCCTGCAAGGCCAACATCGCCTGTACTTGCTTGGCCATCGATTGCTTCGCTGGCATGACGATGCTTTCGGGATCGGTTTTCTGACGCTCGCGCCATTGCTCGACGTTCCATCCTTGCGGCAAATAGCCGTGAATGGGATCGTGCGCACTCGTCTGATCGGTCACGCAATCGGGCGTGATGCCGCGCGCGACACAGGCTTCGAACACGTCGACCGCATTACCGACAAGGCCCACGGACACGGGCTTGCCGCTCGCCTTCGCCGCCTCGATCATGGCGAGCGCTTCATCGAGCGTCGTTGCCTTTTTGTCGACGTAGCGCGTCTTCAGCCGAAGGTCGATGCGCGTCTCGTCGCACTCGACGGCGATCATCGAGAAGCCCGCCATCGTCGCCGCGAGCGGCTGGGCGCCGCCCATGCCCCCAAGGCCGCCCGTCAGCACCCAACGGCCCCTCGCATCGCCGTTGAAATGCTGATTGGCCACTGCATAGAACGTCTCGTAGGTCCCTTGCACGATTCCCTGGCTGCCGATGTAGATCCAACTGCCGGCCGTCATCTGGCCATACATCATGAGCCCCTTGCGATCGAGCTCGTGAAAGTGCTCCCACGTCGCCCAATGCGGCACGAGATTCGAGTTCGCAAGCAGGACTCGCGGGGCATCGGCATGCGTGCGAAATACGCCCACCGGCTTGCCCGACTGAATCAACAGCGTCTCGTCGTCTTCGAGATTCTCGAGCGATGCGAGGATCTGGTCGAAACAATCCCAATTGCGCGCGGCCCGCCCGATCCCGCCGTAGACGACGAGCGCATGCGGATGCTCGGCCACGTCAGGATCGAGGTTGTTCTGAATCATCCGGTAAGCGGCTTCGGTGAGCCAACTCTTGCACGTCTTCTCGGCGCCGCGCGGCGCACGGACCGTGCGCGTCGGATCGAGGCGCGGGTCGAATGTTTTCGGATCGTTCACGAAAGGCCTCTCTTTATGCCTGCGTTGCGTTGCGTTGCGTTGCATTACGTTGCGTTGTATTAGCGCGGCGGTGCCGCGGCTCGTTCCGCCCGGCTCTCAGAAATGTCCCGTGAAGCGATAGCGGCTGCCCGGATGCCAAAGATCGACAACGGAGGCGATCTGCTCGCGCGACCACGTACGCCGATGCAGGACCAGGCACGGCTCGCGCTCGCCCATCTTCAATCGGTCGATCGCGTCGGCTTCGGGCTGCGCCGCTTCGATCCGGTACTCGACGCGCTGCAGCGGCGCGACGCGCATCAGGTACTGGTTCGGCGTGGTGCGCGAGAAATCCTGCAGCGCGTACTCCGGCACGACAGCCGGATTGACCCAGCGCGCCTCGAGTTGCACCGGCTCGTCGTTCTCGAAGTGCAGCACACGCGAATGAAACACGGGGCTACCGGGCTTGATCTGCATCTCATCGGCAAGCGCCTCGCTCGCCACCGTAGCGCCAAGCTCGAGCACGTCCGCACGATGTCGATGCCCGCGCGCGGCGATCTCATCCGAAATGCTGCGGATCGCGACGAGCGTCGATTCGTACTTGGGACGGGCGACGAAGGTGCCGGCGCCTTGCACCCGCGTGAGCACGTGCTCGGCGGTCAGATCGCGTAGCGCGCGGTTGACCGTCATGCGGGCCACCTTGAACTCGCGCGCGAGCTCGTTCTCCGATGGAACGAGATCGCCCTCGGCCCACTCGCCCGAGTGGATGCGCGCGAGAATGAAGTCCTTGATGCCCTGGTACGCGGGCGCGTTCATCGGCTTGGCGTTTTCCATCGATTTTCCGTCGATCAAGCCGCAACGCTCGCTTCCGACGCGAACGACAATGGACTCGCCTGCGCGATCGCACCGTCCTGCACGAGCCGCGCGACAGACGCGATATCGGGTGCGAAGTAGCGATCGAGATCGTAGTGCGGCACGTGAGCGCGCAGCGTCTGCATCACACGCTGCAGCGCAGCGCTAGTGGGATACGGCGCACGCAGATCGACCCCTTGTGCGGCGGCGAGCAGTTCGATGGCCAGAATGTTTGCCGTGTTTTCGGCGATGTCGCCCAGCTTGCGGGCAGCGAACGTCGCCATCGAAACATGGTCCTCTTGATTCGCGGAGGTTGGCAGCGAATCGACCGACGCAGGGTGCGCGAGCGCCTTGTTCTCCGAAGCCAACGCGGCAGCCGTGACGTGCGCGATCATGAATCCGGAATTCACTCCGCCGTCCCTCACGAGGAACGGGGGCAGGCCCGACAGCGTCGCGTCGATCAAGAGCGCGATGCGGCGTTCGGCGAGCGCGCCGATCTCGGCCGCGGCCAGCGCAAGATTATCGGCGGCGAACGCCACGGGCTCGGCGTGGAAGTTGCCGCCGGAAAGCACTTCGCCGGTATCGGGGAAGACGAGCGGATTATCGGAGACAGCGTTCGCTTCGATCAGCAGGATGCCGGCCGCGTGACGCATTTGGTCGAGACAGGCGCCCATCACCTGGGGCTGGCAGCGCAAGCTATACGGGTCTTGTACCTTGCCGCAATCGCGGTGCGAAAGGTTGATCCCCGAGCCGTCCAGTAGCGCGCGGTAAGCCGCCGCCGCATCGATCTGGCCGCGGTGGCCGCGCAATGCATGGATGCGAGCGTCGAACGGCTTGATCGATCCCGCGGCTGCATCGACCGACAGCGCGCCGGCGACGAGTGCCGTGCGAAAGAGATCCTCGATTGCAAAGAGGTTGTACAGCGCGAGCGCCGTGGACGCCTGCGTGCCGTTGAGCAGCGCAAGACCCTCTTTCGCCTGCAGCGCGAGCGGCGCAAGGCCCGCGAGCTTCAGTCCCTCGGCCGCGCTCATACGCTCGCCGCGAGCGCTCACTTCGCCGATACCGAGCAGTACGGTCGACATATGCGCGAGCGGCGCCAAATCGCCGGATGCGCCGACCGAGCCTTTGACAGGAATAATCGGCAGCACGTCCGCGTTCAGCAGCGTGACGAGCGCGTCCATGACCTCGCCGCGAATGCCCGAGTGGCCGCGGCCTAGGCTCGACAGCTTGAGCGCGATCAAGAGCCGCACGACGGGCGCGGCCATCGGCTCCCCAACCCCCACGGCATGCGAGAGCACGAGGTTGCGTTGCAGCAGTTCGAGCTGATCGTGCGGAATGTGCGTACTGGCAAGCCGGCCGAAGCCCGTGTTGATGCCGTAGGCGGGCTCGCCTTTCGCGGCGATATCCGCGACGGCCTTCGCGCCGGCGTCGATGACGGCGCGGCTGGCGGGATCGAGGGCCAGCGTCACGCGCTCGCGCGCGATGCGACGCAGTTGGGGAAGCGTCAAATGGCCCGGGGTAAGCATCATCATGGAAAGCGTCCTGTGTCTACGTTTGTAGTCTATGTCGCTGAGTTAGGCAGAAGTCGCATCGATCGACTCCGATTTGAAAGCGAGTCTAGTGCGTCGATGTTGTATAGACAACTCGTTTTTACAAACTTCGAACTAGGGATTTCCACTAGACGCTCGACAGGCGTGGCCGTGCGGAGAGGGCATGCGCTGGCCGCCTACCGGCCGGGCTGCAGTGTCGGAACGCTGTGAGTCCGGTCGAATGCTAGGGCGGCTTTACCCGTTACCGAGCATCGGCGCTCTTGTCTATACATATCGGTCTGAACGACGCTGGCTTGGGTCGTTCCGCAGTCATTCGATTAGCGATTGCACCAAGACGCAGCGTGCCGGCGCACCACCAGCGCCCAGCCCGCCGCGGAATCGGCGAGCGAATGCGCCATGCACAGCGCGACGCCATCGCGGGCAACCGCGGGTACAGGTCGTGCTTCTCCTGGGATGAGACGGGCGCAGTCGTGATGCGCTTGGCGAGCGAACCGCAGCAGTGCGTGCGGCGCGCATCGCCGGTCCCGCCATACCGAGCGACTCTTTCGACGACTATGAACAAGACGCAAGGACAACGACAGCCGATGGACCTCATCGAACTCGCCCGCGAATCGGGCATGGCGATCTTGCTCGATGCGAAGATCGGCCGTGAGCAGTACGTCAGCGTGAGCGGATCGCTCGCCGCGCTCGAGCGCTTTGCGGATGCGGTCCGTAGCGAATCGGACGATGACGCCCAGAAATCGCGCTGAGCACGATGGGGCCATCGCGCAAATCCTTCCTCCTACTCCGCCGCTTGACTGGAGTTGGCGGCGGCGTCGCCAGCGAACCCAGCCGGCGTCTACGACGCTCGCCATCACTGAAGCCAAGCCGAGCATTAATACCGGAAAAAGAATCGAGGCTGTCACAGTGAACGTCATATTTACGTATGGACGAGGCTGTTACGGTGAACGTCAAATTTACGCATGGACGTCGCTTCGACCAGCCGTTTGCGCGCTCGACATTTTTTGTCTGCCGCCCCTATGCTTATTCGAAGCCATGCCGATAACGAGGTAGGCGTGCGCGTTGCTGACGCAAACCGCAGGAGCGTCGCCAAGCGCGGTCCGGCGGCGGCAACGATGCAGCCGGTGCGTGCGCCAGAGCACAAGCAGCGCCCTGCACAGGCGTTCGGCGCACGATTACACTAGTACCAGCGTCGTCACCGCGCGAAAACGCGGCTGGTGCGACGCGGCTCAGGGAGCCCACTATGAATCGCCCGCTCGCCCGTCTGCCGTTGCGCCACATCGCTACGATGCCGCTAGGCGCGCGATGGAAATGGCTCACGCTCGCCGGCCTCGCCGCACTCGTCGGCGTGCTGGGCTATCTGGCCTCGCTCGAAATGCAGACTTCCAGGCTGCAAGCGCGCTACTTCGCCAATATGGGGCGGCAGGTATCGTTTTCAGTCGCGCAAGGCCCGAGCGATAGCATCCGCTTCCCATCGCCGGGCGGCCCGTATGACCTCCGTCTGGGCTATGCGCGGCTTCCCGATTTCACGGCGCGTCTGCGCGCACGCGGCTATATCGTGACGAGCCAGGCACGCGATTCGTCGATGATGACGTCGATCTCCGATCGCGGCTGGTTCATCCCCTATGCGGAAAAGGATCAAGCCGGGCTGCGCTTGTTCGACGAGCAGGGCGTGCCGCTCTTCAGCGCGCGCTATCCCGCCCTCGCCTACGACGGTTACGATTCGATCCCTCCGCTCGTCGTCGACGCGCTGACGTTCATCGAAGATCGCTACTTGCTGGACTCGTCCGAGCCCGACCGCAATCCGGCCATCGATTGGGGCCGTTTCGGACGCGCACTTTCGGATCAGGCGCTGCGGTTCGTCAATCGCCATCAGGCCACGCCGGGCGGTAGCACCCTCGCGACGCAAACCGAGAAGTTTCGACACTCCCCGGGTGGTCGTACCGCTACGCCACCAGAGAAACTGCGACAAATCGTGTCCGCATCGCTGCGCGCGTATCTCGGCGGCGAAAACACGATGGCCGTGCGCAAGAAGATCGTCGTTCATTACTTGAACACGGTGCCGCTCGCGGCGCAGCCGGGCATCGGCGAAGTCGAGGGGCTCGGCGACGGGCTGACGGCTTGGTACGGTCGCGACTTCGCCGAAGTCAACCGCCTGCTGTCGCAGGCGAGCACCGAGCGGGGCAACGGTCCGATCGCCCCCGGCGTACTGGCCGATCAAGCGCTCGCATTCAAGCAGGTTCTCTCGCTGCTCATCGCACAGCGTGCGCCGTCCTACTATCTCCTACGCAACCGTGCCGCGCTCGAACGGCTGACCGACAGCTACATCCGCGTGCTCGCGGCAAACGGCGTGATTTCCGCGCCGCTGCGCGACGCCGCGCTCGCCGCACCGCTCGAGTCGCATAAGGCAATACCGCCCACATCGGCCTCCTCTTTCGTCGCGCGCAAAGCCGTGACGCTCGTGCGTTCGCAACTGCAACAAGCGCTCGGCGTCGGCAACTTCTACGATCTGGACCGGCTCGATCTCACGGTGCATTCGACGTTGAACGACGCCGTGCAGCGCGCCGTCAGCGAACGGCTCGCGCAGGCGAACACCGTCGAGGGCGCGAAGGCAGCGGGCCTCTATGGCTTCAACATGCTGCGCCCCGGCGACGATCCGTCGAAGATTTCGTTCAGCTTCGCGCTGTTCGAACGCAAAAGCAGCGGCGATGTCGTACGCGTGCAAACGGACAGCGTCAACCAACCGTTCGACATCAACGGCGGGTCGCGGCTCAATCTCGGCTCGACCGCGAAGCTGCGTACGGTCATCACCTATCTGCAGATCGTCTCCACGCTGCACGATCGGTATGCATCGCTTAGCAACGCCGAACTCAAGCGCGTCAACCTCGATCCGCTGGACGCGCTTTCGCATTGGGCCGTCGACTATCTCGCGCATACGAACGATCGCTCGCTGCCCGCCATGCTCGACGCGGCTGTCGAGCGCAAGTATTCGGCTAGCCCGGGCGAAACGTTTTACACCGGCGGCGGTGCCCAAACCTTCACGAATTTCGAGAAGTCCGAGAACGGAAGCATCCTCACGGTGCGCGAAGCGTTCCAGCACTCGGTCAACCTCGTCTTCGTGCGGCTCATGCGCGACATCGTCCACTACGAGATGATCCAGAGCGCGGGACCTTCGGCGCACTGGCTCGACGACCCCGCGCTGCGCCAACGCTACCTCGTGCAATTCGCCGATCAGGAGAGCCTCGTCTACTTGCATCGGTTCTATGTGAGATACGGCGGCAAGACGCCCGACGATGCGCTCGATACGCTGATCGCCGACATGCGCAAGAGCCCGCCCAAGCTTGCAACGGCGCTGCGCAGCATTGCACCCGACGAACCGTTTCCGTGGTTCGCGCAGCGCATGCGGGCCGCGCTCAAGAACACGCCTGGCGCGTCGCTCACCGACGACGACCTCGCCAAGCTCTATGCGAAGTACGCCATCGACAAATTCAACTTGAACGATCGCGGCTACATCGCGCGCGTGCACCCCATCGAGTTGTGGATGCTCGCGTATATGCGCAAGCATCCGAATGCGACCGAGAACGAGCTGCGTCAGGCGAGTCGCGATGCGCGCCTCACCTCCTACGTGTGGCTCTTCAAGACACATCATCCTGCGGCTCAGGATCGACGCATCCGCCATATGGTCGAACTGCAGGCCTACGACGCCATCGGCAAAGCGTGGCGTGCACTCGGCTATCCGTTCGAGACGGTCACGCCGTCGTATGCGGCCGCTATCGGCGCATCGGGCGATCGCCCCGACGCGCTTGCGCAATTGATCGGCACCGTCGCCGACGACGGCAAGATGCGCCGGGCGCGAAGCGTCGATACGCTGGCATTCGCAACAGGTACGCCGTACGAAACGCATTTCGCGCGTGCGCCAAGCGCCGGCACCGACGCCATATCGCCGGAAATCGTCGCGGTCACGCGCGGGTTGCTGCGCGACGTCGTCCTCGGCGGCACCGGTGCCCGCCTGGCGACGGGGCTGCCGCTCGGCGACGGACGCACGCTCGACGTCTACGGCAAGACCGGGACCGGAGACCAGCGCTTCGAAGTCTATGCCCCCGGCGCGCGATTGATCGAATCGCGCAAGGTCAATCGCACGGCCGTGTTCGTGTTCGTCCTCGGCGACCGGTTTTACGGCACGCTGACGGCATACGCGCACGAGCCGTACGCCGCGCGCTACGACTATACGAGCGCGATGGCCGTGCAGCTGCTCAAATCGCTTGGCCCGTCGCTCGCGCCGCTGGTCGAAGTCGACGAGGCACAGACGAAAACCGCGGCCGCAAAGGCCGACGCTACGCCGACGGCTTCAGCCCAATCCACGCCTTCTTTCTGAGTTCGAGCCCGCTTGCGAAAGACCCGCCTGCTGCTTTTTGCTCCGCGCCCGCGCGCGGGGCAAAACGGGCACGCGCGTTGCGGATACGCTTACGTCGCAGTTGCGGCAAACCGCAAAAAGGAGAGCTCGATG
Source organism: uncultured Burkholderiaceae bacterium (assembly GCA_966212065.1). GTDB lineage: Bacteria > Pseudomonadota > Gammaproteobacteria > Burkholderiales > Burkholderiaceae > Trinickia. The sequence continues at coordinate 49,923 of CBIHOQ010000017.1, read as the reverse complement.
AATAAAGATCAAGTGAAGGGTGCAACGGAAAAGGCGAAGGGGAAGGTCAACCAAGCAGTCGGCAACGTCACGAACGACCCGGCCCGCCAAGCCAAGGGAGACATCCAGGAAGCCGCGGGAAACGTCCGCAAGGGCTACGGCGACGCCAAGGAAGACTTGAAGGATGAGCTCGCTCGCGAGCGCGATGCAAACAAGCGTCACTGACCGCTAGTGCGTGATGGCTGGCTTAAGGCTTGAACCGAAGCCTCGTCGACTAGGCATCGCGGGGCGGCGCCGCGGCGGTTAGCGCGCACGCCCCGCTTTTCTTGCCTGCTCCAGGACAAAGTCGATGAACGTTGCCGCGGCGCGCGTCTGATGGCGATCGGGCATGTAGAGCAAATACATACGGGTGCCGAAAATGCTCAGACGCCATTCGTCGAGCGTCGTCACGACGTCGCCGCGGCGGATATCGTCGTGCACTACGTAGTCGGGAAGAATACCGACGCCGAGTCCCGCACACACTGCCTGACGCAGAAACAGAAAATTTTCCGAAATCAATGTAGGCTCGAGCAGCACATCATGCCGCTCCTCCCGTAGATAGGCCGCCACGCGCAACTGACGCCCGACGACCGTCGCCGTAATGAGCGGCGTCGTGCGAAGCGCCTCCAATTGGGTCGGGAGCGCTTGCTCGCTCGCATAAGCCTTCGACGCGCACGCCACGTAACGCACGGGGCCCATATCGCGCGCGACCACGTTCTGCGGCGGTTCGGACATGACGCGCACGGCGATGTCGACTTCATCGCGCAGCAAATCTTCAACGCGATTTTCAAACATGACGTCGAGCACGATGCCCGGATGCTGGCGCTTGAACTCGAGCAGCCACTCGGCCATCACGAGTTGCCCGTAGCCGCTCGGCACGGACAGCCGAACGCGCCCCTGCAGCGTGCGGCCGAGCGTCTCGACCGTTTCCTGCGCCGCCTCCAGCGAGCGCCGTATCGCGCGGCCATGCTCGAGCAAGCGCAGCCCCGCCTCCGTGGCCTCCACCCGCCGCGTCGTGCGCCGCACGAGCTGCAACCCAAGCGCGCGCTCGAATTGATTCAGATGGTAGCTGACGTTCGCGCGCGTCATCTTGAGCCGGCGAGCGGCCTCGCTCAGGTTTCCCGCGTCCAAGATTTCGACGAGCAGAGACAGGGAATTCAGATCCATGGAGGTTATGCTGAAGCGCGTACGTACTGTCAAATGACACTTGACAGTGTGTCAATCAGCGACCGGATTGTCAATTGCGGCTCGCCCCTCGACAATGGCAGCGTCCGCCACCCCCGCTCGCCGCCCGCCCATGAACGCCTCCCCCCATTCCCCCGTCGTCTCCCGGACTCTGCGCGGGAACGTGCTCGTCGTCACAATCGACCACCCGCCCGTCAATGCGTTGAGCGTCGAGGTGCGGCAAGGACTCGCCCAAGCGATCGACGCCGCGCAGACCGATTCGGCCGTCACCGCGGTGCTCATCGTCGGTGCGGGACGCAACTTCATCGCCGGGGCCGACATTCGCGAGTTCGGCAAGCCGCCCCTGTCCCCGCTTCTGCCCGCGGTCTGCAACCGCATCGAGGCATGCAAGAAGCCCGTTGTGGCTGCGATTCACGGCGCGGCGCTGGGCGGCGGACTCGAAATCGCGCTCGCCGCGCACTATCGGCTCGCCGTGCGCGGCGCCAAGCTCGGCCTGCCCGAAGTGCAGTTAGGCTTACTGCCCGGTGCCGGCGGCACGCAACGCGCACCGCGGCTGATCGGCGCCGCGCCGGCGCTCGATTTGATGCTCTCGGGCCGCCATGTACCGGCTGAAGAGGCGCTCACGCTCGGGCTCATCGATCGCCTCGGGGCAACGGACGATGTGGCGGGCGAAGGCCTCGCCTATGTGCAGGAACTCCTCGCATCGAGGGCCGGCGTGCGCCCGACGCGCGCCGCGACTGCGCTCGCCGGCTCGAACGCCGAGACGAGCCGCACGGCCGTCGAGGCCGCCCGGAAAGAGACGGCCACGCGTGCGCGCGGACTGTTTTCGCCGATGAAGATCGTCGATGCGGTCGAAGCCGCTCTCACGCTTGCGTTCGACGAAGGTCTCGCCTTCGAACGCAAGCTGTTCGTCGAATGCCTCGAAAGCCCGCAGCGCGCCGGACTCATCCACGCCTTCTTCGCCGAGCGGGAAGTCATCAAAGCGCCCGAGACCAAAGCCGCGACGCCGCGGCCGGTAGCTGCGGTCGGCATCGTCGGCGGCGGGACGATGGGGGCCGGCATCGCCGTCGCCGTGCTCGACGCGGGGCTGCCCGTCACGATGATCGAGCGCGACGACGCAGCGCTCGCACGCGGCCGTGCGCATATCGAACGCGTGTACGACGGCCTCATCGCCAAGGGCCGAATCAAGACCGATGCCAAGGACGCCGCCCTCGCCCGCTTCACCGGCAGCACGTCGTACGGCGCGCTCGCGGACGTCGACCTCGTCATCGAAGCGGTGTTCGAAGACACGGCCGTCAAAAAAGCCGTCTTCGCCGAACTCGATCGCGTCTGTAAGCCCGGCGCCATTCTCGCGACAAACACGTCCTATCTCGACATCGACGAAATCGCCGGCGCCGTCTCGCGTCCCGGCGACGTCATCGGCCTGCACTTCTTCTCGCCGGCCAACGTCATGAAGCTGCTTGAGATCGTGGTACCGGCACGCGTGGACGCGGACGTCGTTGCCACGTCGTTCGCGCTTGCCAAGCAATTGCGCAAAGTACCGGTGCGCGCCGGCGTCTGCGACGGCTTCATCGGCAATCGGTTGCTCGCCGTCTATCGCACCGCGGCGGACTACTTGATGGAAGACGGCGCGTCGCCGTATCAGATCGATCGAGCCATGCGCGAGTTCGGCTATCCGATGGGACCGTATCAAGTGGTCGATCTTGCAGGCGGCGACATCGGCTGGGCCACGCGTAAGCGTCGCGCCGCCACGCGCGATCCCCGTATGCGCTATGTTGAAATCGCCGACCGCCTTTGCGAACGGGGCTGGTTCGGCCAGAAGACGGGCCGCGGCTTCTACCGGTACGAGCCGGGCTCGCGCAACGGCGTGCCCGATCCCGAAGTGGAGGCCATCGCCGAGGCGGAGCGCCTGCGCGCGGGCGTTACACCGCGTAGTTTCGCCGACGACGAAATCGTGCGCCGCCTCATGTGCGCCGTCATCAACGAAGCGGCCAACGTCGTGCGCGAGGGCATCGCCCTACGCCCGCTCGACGTCGACATCGCCCTGATCTACGGCTATGGCTTTCCGCGCTACCGCGGCGGCCCGATGAAGTACGCCGATATGCTCGGGTTGCCGACGGTGCTCGCGGAGCTCGAGCGCTTGTCGCAGGAAGATGCGTTCTTTTGGCAGCCGTCCCCGCTCATCGTCGAGCTCGTCGAGCGCGGCACGGATTTCTCGAGCTTGAACGGCACGGGGCCGTGACGAACGAAAGCCCTTCCGGACAGCTAAAACGCGGGCAAGCCAAATAGCGCGTGCGGGCTTTGCATAGCGCGTCGGGTATCTCGATGCCCGATGCGCACGCCCATCAGTCGATCGTTCCCGAGGACGAAGCGATGGATTTGAACTACACCGAGCAAGAAGAGGCGTTCCGCACCGAAGTCCGGCGCTTTCTCGACGAGCGGTTGCCGGCGCGCACCGCACGTAAAGTCAAGAATGGACTGCGGCTCGCGCGCGAGGACATGGCCGAATGGCACGCGATTCTGAATCGGCGCGGATGGCTGGCGAGCCACTGGCCGCGTGAGTACGGCGGTACCGGCTGGAGCGCCGTCGAGCGTTTCATCTTCGACAACGAATGCGCGCTGGCGGGCGCACCGCGCATCGTGCCGTTCGGCGTAAACATGCTGGGCCCTGTGTTGATCAAGTATGGGAGCGAAGCGCAGCAACGGCACTGGTGCGCTGGGCCCTTACGCCCAGCCGTTCGTCGATGAAGCGCTCGACGACGGCTATGAAGGCGAACCGCTCGGCCCGTTCGACGCGCCGGATGCAGCGAAGAGCGACTTCAACAACTACAAGCTTTCCATCTTCGGCGGATCCCGCGAGCGTGCGCTGTCGGCGGCCAAATATACGGTCGGGCAAGTCGGCACGCGGCTCTCGCGCGAAGCCGTGCAGCTTCACGGCGGGATCGGCATGACGTGGGAGCTGCCGCTCGCGCATTACGCGAAGCGGTTAGTCATGATCGATCATCAACTCGGCGACGAAGACCATCATCTGGCGCGCTACATTGCATTGGGGCGTTGAGCACACGCCCAACATCGACACCCCAATACGCTCAATCGCCCACGGCGATCGTCAGCGTCTCCTTGATCTCTTCCATGACGACGTAGCTCTTTGACTGCGCGGCGCCCGGCAACTGCAGCAAGATGTCGCCGAGCAGCTTCCGATAATCGGCCATCTCGCCGATACGCGCCTTGATGAGATAGTCGAAATCGCCCGAGACGAGATGACATTCGAGTACCTCGGGAATCTTCTGCACCTCGCGCCGAAATTGGTCGAACATGTTGCCGCCCTTGTTGCCAAGCGTGATCTCGACGAACACGAGCAGCGCCGCCCCGAGTTGCGCCGGATCCACGCGCGCGTAGTAGCCCATGATCACCCCGTCGCGCTCCATACGTTTGACGCGCTCGATGCACGGCGTCACGGTCAGCCCGACCTGCTCGGCCAGCTCCTTCATGGCGATGCGCCCGTCCTGCTGCAGCGCCTTCAGGATCTTGTGATCGAGCTTGTCGAGTTTGCGGACAGGATGGCGCTGCGTTCTCATGGTGATTCAGCCAAAAAACGTAAAAGTACAGTAACAAAAACTGCTTTTGTCGCAATAGTATAGCGCTATAAACTGGATATACCGGGATTTGGAGCAGCTATGCGAGTCGTCGTTTTAGGCAGTGGCGTCGTCGGCGTGACGACCGCGTATTACCTGGCGCGTGCCGGTCACGAAGTCACGGTGGTCGACCGCGAAGCCGGCCCGGCCCTCGAAACGAGCTTTGCCAATGCCGGCCAAATCTCGCCCGGCTACGCAGCGCCATGGGCCGCTCCCGGTGTTCCAGTAAAAGCAGTGAAGTGGATGTTCCAAAAGCACGCGCCTCTCGCTATCCGTCTGGACGGTACGCAGTTCCAATTGCGCTGGATGTGGCAGATGCTGCAAAACTGCACCGCCGAGCGCTATGCCGTCAATAAAGGCCGAATGGTGCGCCTCGCCGAATACAGTCGCGACTGTCTTCAGGCGTTACGCGCCGACACCGCCATCCAATACGAAGGGCGCACGGGCGGTACGCTGCAGTTGTTCCGCACGCAGCAACAGCTCGACGGCGCACAAAAAGATATTGCCGTGCTGAAGGATGCCAACGTGCCGTACGAGCTCTTGAGCCCCTCGGAGCTTGCACGCGCCGAGCCGGCGCTCGCCGCCGTCTCGCACAAGCTGACGGGCGGCCTGCGCCTGCCGGGCGACGAAACCGGCGACTGCCAGCTTTTTACGACGCGGCTGGCCGCGCTCGCCGAATCGCTCGGCGTGAAGTTCCGCTTCAATACGTCGATCGACGCGCTGGAAACCGCGGGTGGTCGCATCGCGGGCGTGCGCTGTGGCGCGCAATCGCTGCGCGCGGATGCCTACGTCGTCGCACTCGGCGCTTACTCGACCACACTGCTGTCGAGCCTCGTGAAAATCCCCGTCTACCCGCTCAAGGGCTACTCGATCACGGCACCGGTCGTCGATGCAGCCAAGGCGCCGGTTTCAACCGTGCTCGACGAAACCTACAAGATCGCGATCACGCGTTTCGACGATCGCATTCGCGTGGGCGGCATGGCGGAAATCGTCGGCTACGACAAGCATCTGCGTCAGGCCCGCCGCGAGACGCTCGAGATGTGCGTCAACGATCTATTCCCGGGCGGTGGCGATACGTCGCAAGCCTCGTTCTGGACGGGGCTGCGCCCTATGACGCCGGACGGCACGCCGATCGTCGGCCGCACGCCCGTATCGAATCTATTCTTGAACACGGGGCACGGCACGCTCGGCTGGACCATGTCGTGCGGCTCGGGGCAATTGCTGGCCGAATTGATCTCGGGCCGCCGCCCGGCCATCCAGGCGGACGACCTATCCGTTCATCGCTATCTCGGCGAGCACGGCACAGCCCACCGCCCCGCTTACGCGTAACGGCTCGCGCGTCCGGTCGGAATCCGCTTAGCACAGGCGGCATTGCGCGCCGCTTGAGCTTGTCCTAGCGACGATGCCATAGCTCGTTTTTCTCTCCGAAGCACAAAAAAGGGCGCAGTGAAACGCGCCCCTTTTTGTTCTTGCGCACGCCACTTCGCGGCGCGGCTCGCCTAGCCCAACGCGTTCACGAACTCCGGCACGAGCGTAAAGAGGTCGCCGACGAGGCCGTAATCGGCCACGCTGAAGATCGGCGCTTCGGGATCCTTGTTGATCGCCACGATCACCTTCGAATCCTTCATGCCCGCCAAGTGCTGGATCGCGCCCGAAATACCGACCGCAACATAGAGCTGCGGCGCGACGATCTTGCCCGTCTGCCCCACTTGGTAGTCATTCGGCACATACCCCGCGTCCACTGCTGCACGCGACGCGCCCAGCGCCGCGCCGAGCTTGTCCGCCAGCGGCTCGAGCACCAACGCGAAGTTCTCGCCGCTGCCCAGACCGCGGCCACCGGACACAATGACGTTCGCACTCGTCAACTCAGGACGATCGAGCTTCGTCACTTCCCGGTTCACGAACTGCGAAACACCGCGATCGGGCGCTGCTTCGATTTTCTCGATAGATGCATTGCCGCCCTCGGCTGCAACCGCATCGAAGCCGGTCGCGCGCACCGTGATGACCTTGATCGCATCGTTCGATTGCACCGTCGCGATCGCGTTGCCGGCGTAGATCGGACGCTCGAACGTGTCGGGCGACACTACCGCCGTGATTTCGCTGATCTGCGCCACGTCGAGCTTGGCCGCCACCCGCGGCGCAATGTTCTTCCCGTAGGCCGTAGCCGGCGCGACGATGTGCGAGTAGTCCTTCGCCACATTGAGCACCGTCGCTTCGACGTTTTCGGCTAGGCCCTCGGCCAGTTGCGGCGCATCGGCCAGCAGCACCTTCGCCACGCCGGCGATCTTCGCGGCGGCATCGGCCGCGCCTTGCGCGTTATGCCCCGCAATCAGCACATGAATGTCGCCGCCGATCTTCTGCGCTGCAGCAATGGTATTGAGCGTCGCGCCCTTGATCGACGCGTTGTCGTGTTCGGCAATTACCAGAATCGTCATCTCTCTCGCTCCCTCACAGCACCTTGGCTTCGGTCTTCAGCTTCTCGACCAGCGTCTTCACGTCCGGCACCATCACGCCGGCGCTGCGCTTGGGCGGCTCGGCCACCTTGAGCGTCTTCAGACGCGGGGTGACATCGACGCCGAGTTCCTCGGGCTTGATCGTCTCCAACGGCTTCTTCTTCGCTTTCATGATGTTGGGCAGCGTCACGTAGCGCGGCTCGTTTAAGCGCAGGTCCGTCGTAACTACCGCCGGCAACGTCAGCGTGAGCGTCTCGGCCCCGCCATCGACTTCGCGAGCCACCGTTGCGCGGCCTTCGGCGATCGTCACCTTCGAAGCGAACGTCGCTTGCGGCAGATTCGCGAGCGCGGCCAGCATCTGGCCCGTTTGGTTCGAGTCGTCGTCGATCGCCTGCTTACCGAGGATCACGAGCTGCGGCTGTTCTTTATCGACGAGCGCCTTCAAAAGCTTGGCCACCGCGAGCGGTTGCAGATCTTCGTTCGATTCGATCAGGATCGCGCGATCGGCGCCGATCGCCAGCGCGGTACGCAGCGTCTCCTGGCATTGCGCCACGCCCGCCGACACGGCCACGACCTCGGTGGCCACGCCCGCTTCCCTCAAACGCACCGCCTCTTCCACGGCAATCTCGTCGAACGGGTTCATCGACATCTTCACGTTTGCGATGTCGACGCCCGTGCCGTCCGACTTCACTCGGACCTTGACGTTGTAGTCGACTACGCGTTTGACTGGCACCAAAATTTTCATGCACGACTCCAAAGTTACGAATACGTCAACGCAGCGGCCATTATAGCGACAGGCCACGATTCACAGCCGCACGAAGCAGAATAATGAACGATCGTTCGATTCTATGTGGAAGCAGCCGGGACGCCAAGCCCGGGGTTCGATCGAGGCCTCTAACGCCTGGCCGTTCCGCGATGCTCGCGCGTCGGCGCCTGACCGGGACCGTGCAGGCGCTTGGGCTCACGCGTGCCAGTTCGGCGTGCGTTTGTCGATGAACGCCTGCATGCCTTCCTGGGCGACCGGGTCGAATGCGTTGCAGGCGATCGTCTGCGCCGCCATCTGATAGGCCGCTTCGATTCCGGCCTCGAGCTGGCGGTAAAACAGCGACTTGCCCATGCTCACTGCGGCGGCCGGTTTGTCGCAGATGCGCTTGGCAAGCGCGGCGATGTCGGCGTCGAGCGCATCGAGCGGCGTCATATGGTTGATGAGGCCAAGCTCGCGCGCTTTGGCCGCATCGATGAAATCGCCCGTCATCAGCATCTCGAACGCCGCCTTGCGCGGGATGTTCCGCGAGAGTGGGACGGCAGGGGTCGAGCAGAACAAGCCGTAATGGATGCCCGACGTGGCAAAGCGCGCCGTATCGGCCGCCACGGCGAGATCGCACATTGCGACAAGCTGGCAACCCGCCGCCGTGGCGATACCCTGCACGCGCGCGATGACGGGCTGCGGCATCCGCTGTATCGTCATCATCAACGCGGAGCAGCGCCCGAACAGCCGCTGATAGAACTCGAGCGACGGTGTCGCACGCAGTTCCTTCAAGTCGTGCCCCGCGCAGTAGGCACGGCCTTCGGCGGCGAGCACGACGACGCGCGTGTCCGATTGCGCAATGGTCGACAGCGTCGCCTGCAGTTGCGCCATCAACGCTTCCGAGAGTGCGTTGAAGGCATCGGGCCGATTGAGCGTCACGCGGACGACGCCGGCAAGCCCGTATGCATCCTGCTCTACGAGCAGCGCGTCGGCAGCGGGCGAAGCGGAAGACGAGGAAGGCGAGGAGGACGAGGGAGCATGAACCATGATGACTGACTCCTGGCGGAAGGCGATCGGTGGAACCTGGAACGTCGGGGTCGGACGTCAGATTCCAGCGAGCGCACGCACGTGCGCGACGACGCTGCGTCCGAGCGCCGACAAGTTATAGCCGCCCTCGAGGCAACTGACGATGCGGCCGCTTGCGTGGCGCTCAGCGATGCCGCGGATCTGTTCCGTGATCCACGCGTAGTCGTTTTCGACGAGCCCCATATTGCCGAGATCGTCCTCGCGATGCGCGTCGAACCCAGCCGATATGAAAATCATCTCGGGCTTGAACGCCTCGAGCCGAGGCAGCCAGACGAGATCGATAGCCTCGCGCACGGCGGGGCCCGGCGTGCGGGCCGGCATCGGCAAGTTGACCATGTTCGACGCTTGATTGTCCGCACCGCTGAACGGATAGAACGGGTGCTGAAAGAAACTGCACATCAGCACGCTCGGGTCCCCGGCGAATGCGGCCTCCGTGCCGTTGCCGTGGTGCACGTCGAAATCGACGATGGCCACGCGCGCGAGCCCACGCACATCGAGCGCATGGCGCGCGGCGACCGCCACATTGTTGAAGAAGCAAAAGCCCATCGCACGCGCAGGCTCCGCGTGATGGCCCGGCGGACGGATGCTGCAAAACGCGTTGTCGTAACGTCCGTCGATGACGGCATCTGTCGCGGCGACTGCAGCGCCGGCCGCGCGCAGCGCCGCCTGCCACGTATGCGGATTCATCGCCGTGTCGGGATCGATGAAAGCATGCCCCTCGAGCGGCGCACTGTCCTTGACGAAGTCGATGTGTGCGCGCGTATGCACGCGTGCGAGGTCGGCAAGATCGACGAGCGGCGCGCGCTCGCGTTCGATGAGCTCGACGATGCGGCTCGCGATCAATTGATCCTCGATCGCGACGAGACGCTCCGGACATTCCGGGTGCCCCCGCCCCATCTCGTGCAGCAGGCAATCGGGGTGTGAGTAGAAAGCGGTCGCCATGGTGGTTCGTTGGCCGCGGGCGCGGCGTGTCTCCTTGATTGCTTCGTAGGCTACGAGTCGAGCCCTGAGTCGAACTACGTTACCACAGGCGGCCGTTCCCGTTCGGGAGCGCCGCTCCAGATCCAGCGGGCCACGCGGATGCGCTACCGGTAGCGCCATTCCCACAATCGCGCGGCAGTTGCGCTTGCAGCGGTTCCGCCTTGGACGGCCGTTCGTTATACTGCGCCGAACCTTAAGTACGTTCGCACCAGCGCTCTGTATCGATGCAGCACGAGAACGCACCCGTAGCAGTCCGTCGCCCTCTTTCGCTTTTCTTATGACCGGTCAATACGCATCACCCGCAATAACGCGCCGGCGCCTTGCCGTGCTCGCCGCCGTGACGTTCGGCGCAGCCATGTCCTCGCAAGGCGCAGATGCCCAGAACGCGACGCCCGCCAAGCATGGGCATGCGATCCATATGGCACAAGCTCAATCGCCCCAATCTGCCCAGTCAGGCGCCACGTTCGAGGAAGAGATCGTTCCGCAACGCTACGCCGATAACGCCGATGTCAACGCGTTCATCGACGATATGGTGGCTCGCTACGACTTCGATCCCGCGGCGCTGCACGCGCTGTTCGCTCGAGTCAGCTATTCGGCCACCGCCGTCAAGCTCGTCATGCCCGCGCCTAAGCCGTTCGTCAAAAACTGGCATGTCTATCAGGCGCGCTTTCTGGACCCCGTGCGCATCAACGCGGGCGTCAAGTTCTGGCGCGAGAACCGCGCAACGCTGCAACGTGCCTACGAGCAATTCGGCGTGCCGCCCGAGATGGTCGTCGGCATCATCGGTGTCGAGACGATATACGGCCGCTACATGGGCAACTTCCGCGTACTCGATGCGCTCACGACATTGGCCTTCGACTATCCGAACACGCCCAATCGCGCCGACCGGGAGATGACGTTCCGCAAGAACCTCGAGGATTACCTCGTTTGGACGCGAGACGCCCAGATCGATCCCACGACGGTGCTCGGCTCGTACACGGGCGCGATCGGCATTCCGCAATTCCTGCCGAGCAGCATCGTCAAGTACGCCGTCGACTATGAAGGCAACAAGCACATCGATCTGCGCGCGAGCACGGCCGACGCGATCGGGAGCGTAGCGAACTACCTCAAGGAAAACGGCTGGGAGAACGGACGGCCTGTCGTCTGGCACATCGCGCGAGACGCCGGCAGCATCGGCATTGCACAGGCTGCCGCCGACGGGCAGCCCGAGCCGCACTGGCCGCTCGCACAGTTGCTGCGCGCAGGCATGCTGCTCGATGAACCGGGGCTCGACATGACGTCCGAGGCGAGCACGCCCGTCACCCTCATCGATTTGCCGACGCCTGCTCAGCCCACCGAGTACATGCTGGGCCTCCAGAATTTCTACGTGCTCACACGCTACAACCGCAGCTTCTTCTACGCGCTAGCGGTGTACGAGCTTGGGCAGCGCATCAAGGCGCGCGTCGATGCGAAAACGGTCGGTACGCCGACGGGCGTTCAAGCACCGGCGCAAGCGAGCGCACCCGCACCCGCTTTTCAACCCAGTGAGCCACCGGCGACACCGGCGGCATCTTCCGCTGGACAGCTACCGCAGCAACCACAGCCGCCGCAACAGCAACAGCAACCACTGCCGGAACAGCAAGTACCGCAGCAGCAACCGCAACTACCGCAGTAACAACAGCCGCAGCAACGGCGCGTTAAGTCGCGCCGAGATGCCGCTCGTCAATATAGGCAGCGCCGCTCGCGCGGCGTGGCCATTCAGGTATTCAGATAATTAGGGTTGCGCGGCCCTCAGCCCTCACCTCAAGCGGGAAACACACCCGTCGACAAATATCGATCGCCGCGGTCGCAGACGATGAAGACGATCGTCGCGTTTTCGACTTGCCGCGCGACGCGCAATGCGACTTCGCAGGCACCGCCGGACGAGATGCCGCAGAAGATGCCCTCGACGGCGGCTAGGCGCCGAGCCATTGCCTCGGCCGCTCCCTGGGACACGTTCTCCGTTCGATCGACCCTGGTGCGATCGAAAATCTTAGGCATATACGCTTCCGGCCACTTGCGGATGCCGGGAATGCGCGAGCCTTCCTCGGGCTGCGCACCCACGATCTCGATTGCCGCGTTCTGTTCCTTCAAGTAGCGCGAGACGCCCATGATCGTGCCCGTGGTGCCCATCGACGAGACGAAGTGCGTAATGCGCCCTTCGGTGTCGCGCCAGATCTCCGGCCCCGTCCCCTCGTAATGCGAGGCGGGATTATCGGGGTTCGCGAATTGGTCGAGGATGATGCCGCGGCCGTCGCGCTGCATTTGCTCGGCCAGGTCCCGCGCGTACTCCATGCCGCCCTTCACGGGCGTGACCACGATTTCAGCGCCGTAAGCGGCCATGCTTTGGCGCCGCTCGACCGATAGGTCCTCGGGCAGCAACAGCACCATCTTGTAGCCGCGAATCGCGGCGGCCATGGCGAGCGCAATGCCGGTATTGCCGCTCGTGGCCTCGATCAATGTGTCGCCGGGCTTGATGCGTCCGCGCTCCTCGGCTTTCTTGATCATTGACAGCGCCGGTCGATCTTTCACCGAGCCTGCAGGATTGTTACCTTCCAGCTTGGCCAGCACGACGTTGTTTCGGCTGCGGATTTCGTCATCGGGCAAGCGGATGAGCTGGACCAGCGGCGTATTGCCGATCGTATCTTCGATAGTTTTGTAAGGCATATGCATGTACGCGCCCTGCGCGCTCGTCTCTAGCAATGGGGATGCGTTCGATTGTAAAGCACCGAGCCCTCTGTCGCGCGGTAGGGTTTTTTGGCGAACGCAACGGTGCCGATCGGACACGGGCGATGCCGGCATGGGATTCCAGCGGCGGCGCCGATCGTGAGCCCTTCGGCCAGAAGACGGTCCACCGCCTGGCCGCCCAGACCTTTCACGCGCTGGCCAAGATCGCCGCGATCTCTGAACGGGCCGCCCGCGGCGCGTTCTTCGACGATCGCCTTGGCCTTGGCCGGGCCGATGCCCTTGACGACGCGCAACGCCGTTTCATCGGCGGTATTGACGTCGACGGCGTGAGCAAAGAAAGAAGGAAGCGCGGCAACGAGCGCCGCCGCAAAAAAGACAAACCGCTTGAGCATGGGGCCCCCGGGCAAAGAATCGGCCGACAGGTGTCGACCGCGAGGCGCCAGTCTAAGCAGCGGGCAGCGCGCGTTACAGTTGGCCGGACAGCCAACGAACGTATCGATCGACCCCTTCTTGCACTGTCAGAAACGGCGCATCGTAGCCGGCCGCGCGCAACCGTCCGAGGTCCGCCTGCGTGAAGCACTGATATTTACCGCGCAGCGCATCGGGGAACGGAACGTACTCGATGAGCCCGCGCTGAACCATCTCGGCAAGCGACAGCGCCGGCTGATTCTCGAGCGCGCGCAGCGTATTGACGACAGAGCTTGCGATATCGTTGAACGGTTGAGCGCGACCGGTCCCGAGGTTAAAGATGCCCGACTTCTCCGGATGATCGAAGAAGAACAAATTGACGTTCGCGACGTCTTCCACCGACACGAAATCGCGCGTCTGCTCGCCGGCCGCATAGCCGTTGTATTCGCCGAACAGCTTGACCTTACCTTCGGCACGGAACTGATTGAAGTTGTGGAACGCAACCGAGGCCATACGCCCCTTGTGCGCTTCGCGCGGGCCGTAGACATTGAAATAGCGGAAGCCGGCGATCTGGCTCTTCGCACTCGGCATGACGCGGCGAACGACTTGGTCGAACAAGAATTTCGAGTAACCGTAGACATTCAGCGGAGCCTCGACCTCGCGCTCTTCGACGAAACGCGTCGAGCCGCCGTAAATGGCGGCCGACGACGCATAGAGAAACTGTGCGCCTTGCGCCAAGCACGCATCTAGCACGGCGCGGCTGTAGCGGAAGTTGTTCTCCATCATGTAGCGGCCGTCGGTCTCCATCGTGTCCGAGCAGGCGCCTTCGTGAAAGACGGCCCGTACTTTGCCGAAATCGCCACGCGCGAAACGCTCGACGAATTCGGTCTTATCCAGATAGTCGTCGATCTCGCAATCGATGAGATTCTTGAACTTGTCGGCGCGCGCGAGGTTGTCGACGGCGATGATGCGCGTCTCGCCGCGCCGGTTTAGCGCGCTAACGAGGTTGGCGCCGATGAAGCCGGCGGCTCCGGTGACGATGAGGGTCATGGTCGTGATAGCAGTTGTTCGATAACAGTGATTAGCGTTCGAGGGCGGCGCTTGCGGCTTATCGGACTCGTCGCGCCTCGCGGCCGTCGGGCTAGTGGGCCTCGAGCCCGAATAGCTCGTCGTAGTCGACGGTGGCCGTGCCCAGCTTGCCGACGACGATCCCCGCCGCGCGATTGGCCAGTGCGACGGCGTCCACGAGCGGCACCTTCGCGGCGAGCATGACGGCCAACGTGGCGATCACGGTGTCGCCCGCCCCGGAGACGTCGTAGACTTCACGCGCAACAGCCGGCGCCGTCTGCGACCCGCCATCGGCCGTGAACAGCGTCATGCCCTCCTCGGAGCGCGTGAGCAGCAGCGATTCGATGTCGAGCGACGCACGTAGCGCATCGACGCGCGCACGCAAGTCCGTCTCCGATTTCCACTGCCCCACCACCTCGCGCAACTCCGCGCGGTTCGGCGTAATGAGCGTCGCGCCCCGATAGCGCTCCCAATCGTCGCCCTTCGGATCGACGAGTACGGGTTTGCCGGCGGCGCGAGCCTTGGCGATCATTTGGGTGACGTGCGTGAGCCCGCCTTTCGCGTAGTCGGACAACAGGATCACGTCGTGCGCGCCCAGCTGCGCATCGAAACGCGCCAGCCCCGCGAGCAGCGCCTCATGCGCCGGCATGTTTTCGAAATCGACGCGCAGTAGCTGCTGTTGGCGCGAAAGCACGCGCAGCTTGATCGTAGTCGGCAATTCGGGATCGCGCTCGAGATGCGTCGCCACTCCGCTGTCCTTGAGCAATTCGACGATGCGCTCGCCCGGCTCGTCGCGCCCGACGACACATAGCAGCCCCGCCTGCGCACCCAGCGCCGCTGCATTGCGCGCAACGTTCGCGGCCCCGCCAAGCCGGTCTTCCTGACGCCGAACGTGCACGACGGGCACAGGTGCCTCGGGCGAAATGCGGTTGACGTCGCCGAACCAGTAGCGATCGAGCATGACGTCGCCGACGATCAGCACGCGCGCTTGGCCGAGCCGTTCGCGCGCGACGACCGGCACGACTGGCACGACCGGCACCTCGGCGGGGCGCGTCGCGGCGCCAGGGCTCGCCTGCAGGCCTTCCGCGGTGCGCGAACCCGTCACCTTCAAACCATCAGACGTGCGCATCGGTTGCGGTATCGAGTTGGACATAGGGGCGCCCGATTGCGTAGTAGTCGATGCCGAGTTCGGCCATCGCCAACGGTTCATAGAGATTGCGGCCGTCGAAGATTACCGGCGCCTTGAGCACCGACTTCAAATGCATGAAATCGGGGCTTTTGAACTCCTTCCATTCGGTCACGATCACGAGTGCATCGGCACCCGCAAGCGTCTCGTCTTGCGATGCGGCAAATGTCAGACGCGCGAGCAAATCGGGCGCGTCGGCCAAGTCGAGCGGGAAGACGCGTCGCGCCTCGTCAAGTGCCACGGGATCGTACGCGCGCACGTGTGCGCCGCGCGCGAGCAGTGCCGCGATCAGGCGGCGGCTCGGCGCTTCTCGCATGTCGTCGGTGTTCGGCTTGAACGCGAGCCCCCAGACGGCAAACGTACGGTCCGTCAGGTCCTCGCCGAGCCGCTCGACGATCTTATCGACGAGCACCGCCTTTTGATCGTGATTGACCGCCTCGACGGCCTCGAGGATGCGCAGGCGCTGCCCGTTCTCGCTGGCGGCGCGCACGAGCGCTTGCACGTCCTTCGGAAAGCACGACCCACCGTAACCGACACCTGCGTACAAGAAGTGATAGCCAATGCGCGGATCGGAGCCGATGCCGCGCCGCACCGCCTCGATGTCGGCGCCGACGCGATCGGCCAGATTCGACATCTCGTTCATGAACGAGATGCGCGTGGCCAGCATCGCATTGGCCGCGTACTTGGTGAATTCGGCCGAACGCACGTCCATGTAGAGCGTGCGATCGTGATTGCGGTTGAACGGCGCGTAAAGGCGCTTCATCTTCTCGCGCGCGACCAGTCCGGCTACATCGTCGTCGATGCCGATGACGATGCGGTCCGGCCGCATGAAATCGTCCACCGCGGCACCTTCCTTGAGGAACTCGGGATTCGAGACGACGGAGAACCGATGTGCCGCGCTGCCGCCCAGCCCCCGGGCTTCGAGCTCGGCCGCAACGACGGCGTGCACGCGCTCGGCCGTGCCCACGGGCACGGTCGATTTGTCGACGATGACCTTGAAGCCGTTCGAATAGCGGCCGATGTTGCGCGCCGCTTCCAGCACGTATTGCAAATCGGCCGAGCCGTCTTCGTCGGGCGGCGTGCCGACGGCGATGAACTGCACATCGCCGTGTTCGACGCTCGCCTTGACGTCCGTGGAGAACGTGATGCGCCCGTGCCCACGCGTGCGCGCGATGATCTCCTGCAAGCCGGGCTCGTGGATCGGCACGCCGCCGTTATTGAGGATGTCGATCTTGTGCGGATCGACGTCGAGACAGAAAACGTCGTTGCCGATTTCAGCCAGGCAGGCACCCGTGACGAGACCGACGTAGCCCGTGCCGATGATGGTGATTTTCATCCGATTTTGCTCCGAAAAACCTCGGACTTTAGTCTGAGAAGTGGGTGCATCAAGCCTGCATCGCAATGGGCTCTATGCGGCGCGGCGCATACGTTTCCCAGCCGCTGCAGCCCGGACACTGCCAATAGAACAGGCGCGCCCGGAAACCGCAACTTTGGCAGGTATAACGAGGCAAATTTTTGGTGCGCTGCTTGATCAGGGTGCGCATCAGTTCCAATTCGCCGCGGCGAGGCTCCTCGGCGGCTTCGATTTGCGCATCGA
The DNA here is from genome assembly GCA_966212065.1 of uncultured Burkholderiaceae bacterium. GTDB lineage: Bacteria > Pseudomonadota > Gammaproteobacteria > Burkholderiales > Burkholderiaceae > Trinickia. The sequence goes on along the minus strand of CBIHOQ010000017.1, from coordinate 32,852 downwards.
GCAGGCGCGTCATGCCGGCCAGATTCGGCGACGTCCGCATCTGCGCGCGGGCCAGCGCGTGCGCGGCCTGCGCGCCGCATAACTGCGCGACATGCGGATAGGCGACATCGAGCAGATCGCTCGACCCGTAGTGCTCGACATAGCTCGTGAGCAGCGCCGCCCCTTCCTGCGTGCGCGACAGCGCCGAGTAGGCTTTCATCAACTTCTCGGCGACGAGCGGCAGATACGACGGGTTTTGCGACTCGACGCGCCGCCATGCCTCGATCGCAGCGGCTTGATCGCCGCGCGTTTGCGCCACGTCGCCGGCTAGGATCGTCGCACGCACATTGCCGGGATTCGCTTCCAGCGCATGCTCGAGTTGCGCGGCCGCCTCCACCGCATCTTTGTGCTGCAGCGCCTCTTGCGCGAGTTCGCAATGGAACTGTGCGATCTCCTTGACGAGTGGATCGGCTCCCATCGTCTCGAGCCGGCGTGCGGCATCGATCGCCTTGACCCATTCCTTTTCGATCTCGTATATCGTCAGCAAGGCACGCTGCGCGTCGCGCGCATACTCGCCGACGTCGAGGCGGCTCAGCGCATCTTCCGCGCGATCGAGCAACCCTGCCTTGAGGAAGTCCTGCCCGAGCTCGAACAGCGCGTGATCGCGCTCGCCGGCCGGCAAATCGGCGCGGCTAAGCAGATTCTGATGAATGCGGATCGCACGGTCCGTCTCGCCGCGCCGGCGAAAGAGATTGCCGAGCGCGAAATGCAACTCGACCGTCTCCGGATCAAGTTTTACGACTTCGATGAACGCATCGATCGCCTGATCGGGCTGCTCGTTCAACAAGAAGTTCAGGCCGCGAAAGTACGACCGCGGCAGGTTGGCGCTTTCGGAGAGCAGCGTCTTCAAATCGTAGCGCGACGCCATCCATCCGAGCGCGAAAGCGACCGGGACGACAAGCAACCACCAAAAATCGAGATCCATGCGAAGGTCGGAAAAGCGAGGATAAAAGTAGCCGCCGCGCTACGCTCAAATGATGGGCGGCATCGGCGGTTGGACGACAGCGGCAGGCGTCTCCTCGCGCGCAGCACGCAGATCGCGCCTCAAGCGAGCAGTTTCGAGCTTGAGCCGTACGACCGCCGGCAACGCGGAAACGAGCCCTGCAAGCAGGCCCACCGCAAAGAACGCCAAGCCGATCAAAATGAGCGGCGCCCGCCAGACATACCCGGCGAAGGTCAACGCCACGCTATCCGTGTTGGCAAGCGCGAGGACGAGCAGCACCACGAACACGAGCACACGGATCAACCAGACGATAAATTTCATAACGCTCTCTCGGCGGCGGTGGGTGTTTATCGTGCAGGCGCCACGGCGCCTGTCGACGCTGCGCCGCCCGGGCAAAGTGCCCGTATTGTAATGGAAAGGATGACGAGCCGGCCGCGGCTGCGCGGCGCCACGCGCACGGGGCCACGGCATAGGTGTGCAGATACAAAAAAAGCGCCCGAAGGCGCTTTTTCAAATCATTTGCCGGTTTTCACTGTCGGCGTTGGCTCTACGGTGCAACCGACGGCCATCCTGCTGCGTAAAGCCACGACACCCGCCACGACACCCTGAACCGGGTGCCGGGCTGCGCTTAAAGATCGTCGTCCGTCTGATCGAGCGCCGACGGCTCGTCGGCCCGGCCGTCCACCCGCTCGCGCAACTCCTTGCCGGGCTTGAAATGCGGCACGTGCTTTTCAGGCACGAGCACCTTCTCCCCCGATTTCGGATTACGCCCGACGCGGGATGGGCGACGGTTCAGACCGAAGCTGCCGAAGCCGCGAATTTCAATGCGATGCCCTTTGGCCAACGCCTCGGACATTGCATCGAGCATCGTCTTGACCGCGAAATCCGCATCCTTGAGAACAAGTTGCGGAAATCGCGCTGCCAACTGGGCGACCAATTCCGATTTGGTCATACTGCGGCAGACCTCTCAAAGGCTTACTGATTCTGGCCGTCGAGCTTGGCCTTGAGCAGTGCGCCAAGGTTCGTCGTGCCGGACGCCGCCGAGTTCGTGTCGGACGCCATGCCGCGAATCGCTTCTTGCTGCTCGGCCGAATCCTTCGCCTTGATCGACAGATTGATACCGCGCGATTTGCGATCGATGTTGATGATCATCGCGTTGACCTTGTCGCCTTCCTTCAGCACGTTGCGGGCATCTTCCACGCGGTCTTGCGCGATTTCCGATGCACGCAGGTAGCCCTCGACGTCCGCCGTGAGCGTAACGACCGCGCCCTTGGCATCCACCGCCTTCACCGTGCCGTCGACGATCGAACCCTTGTCGTTCATCGCAACGAAATTGCTGAACGGATCGCCTTCGAGCTGCTTGATGCCGAGCGAGATGCGTTCCTTCTCGACGTCGATGCCGAGCACGATCGCTTCCACTTCGTCGCCCTTCTTGTACTTGCGAACGGCTTCCTCGCCCGTTTCGCTCCACGAGAGGTCGGACAGATGGACGAGACCGTCGATGCCACCGGGCAGGCCGATGAACACACCGAAATCGGTGATCGACTTGATGGCGCCCGTGATCTTGTCGCCCTTCTTGAAGTTGCGGCTGAAGTCATCCCACGGATTCGGCTTGCACTGCTTCATGCCGAGGCTGATACGGCGACGGTCTTCGTCGATCTCGAGCACCATGACTTCGACTTCGTCGCCGAGCTGAACCACCTTCGACGGAGCAACGTTCTTGTTCGTCCAGTCCATTTCCGAAACGTGCACCAAACCTTCGATGCCCGATTCGACTTCGACGAATGCGCCGTAATCGGTGATGTTCGTGACCTTGCCGAACAGGCGCGTGCCCGACGGGTAGCGGCGCGAGATGCCTTCCCACGGATCGTCGCCCAGTTGCTTGATGCCAAGCGACACGCGGTTTTTCTCTTGATCGAACTTGAGAATCTTGGCCGTGACTTCCTGGCCGACCGACAGGACTTCGCTCGGGTGACGCACGCGGCGCCATGCGATGTCCGTGATGTGCAGCAGGCCGTCGATACCGCCGAGGTCGACGAACGCACCGTAATCGGTGATGTTCTTGACCACGCCGTTGACGATCGCGCCTTCCTTCAGCGTCTCGAGCAGCTTCGCGCGCTCTTCGCCTTGCGTCGCCTCGATGACGGCGCGGCGCGAAAGCACAACGTTGTTACGCTTGCGGTCGAGCTTGATGACGCGAAATTCGAGCGTCTTGCCTTCGTACGGCGTCGTGTCCTTGACGGGACGCGTATCGACGAGCGAGCCCGGCAGGAACGCACGGATGCCGTTGACCATGACGGTCATGCCGCCCTTGACCTTGCCCGTGATCGTGCCCGTCACGAGTTCGTTGTTGTCGAGCGCCTTTTCCAGCGACAGCCACGAAGCGAGACGCTTGGCCTTGTCGCGCGACAAGATCGTGTCGCCGTAGCCGTTTTCGAGCGCATCGATCGCGACGGAAACGAAGTCGCCCGCCTGCACTTCCACTTCGCCCGCGTCGTTTAAGAATTCTTCGAGGGGGATGTAGGCTTCGGACTTGAGACCCGCATTGACGACCACGAAGTTGTGGTCGACACGCACGACTTCGGCGGAGATTACCTCGCCGGCGCGCATGTCTTGCTTGGTCAGCGACTCTTCGAAGAGGGCCGCAAAAGATTCGGTATTCGGGTTGGAAGTTTGCAGGTCGGACATAAAAATGCGTAATTGCATGGCTTCGCGCTGTCAAGGCCGGCGATCGAGGCAATCAATCAGAGACAATCGAGCCACCGGGCATGCTGCGAGATCGATGCGACGCCATACGGGGTTAAGGGTTGATACACGCTCGGGTCACCACCGGTGCCCCAGCACCTACCGCTCCTGATACCAATTCACTACTTGATCGACCGCCTGGTCGATCGATAGAGAAGACGTATCGAGCAGCTTCGCGTCTGCCGCGGGCTTAAGCGGTGCGGCAGCGCGATGACTATCGCGTTCGTCGCGCTCGCGCAAATCCCGGAGCAAGTCCTCTATATTAGCAGAAAAGCCTTTTTGGATCAATTGCTTATACCGTCTGGCCGCACGGGCTTCCACGCTGGCGGTCAGAAACACCTTCAGAACCGCGTCGGGAAAGATGACCGTGCCCATGTCGCGGCCGTCGGCGACCAGCCCGGGTTCCTTGCGGAACGCGCGCTGGCGCGCCACCAGCGCCGCCCGGACGCTTGGGTGGACCGCGATCGCGGAGGCCCGGTTGCCGATCTCCTCGGCGCGAATGTCGCTGGAGACGTCGACCCCGTCGAGTTGTGCGCAGCCTTCCCGAAAAGTGATATGCAGATCGTTCACCAGCGCGGCGAGCGCTTCCTCGTCGGTGGGCGCGACGCCGTAGCGCGCGCTGGCCAGCGCGGCGAGCCGGTACAGCGCGCCGCTGTCGAGTAGGTGAAAGCCGAGCCGAGCGGCGACGAGCGCCGCGACGGTGCCCTTGCCCGAAGCGGTCGGGCCGTCGATTGCGATGACGGGGGTCTGGTGAAAGGGACGGGTCGGTTTCATCTAGTCGGTCATGCCATGCGCTTAGGCGCGAACGAGCGTGTCGAAGCGGTCGAAATAATCGGGAAACGTCTTGGCGACGCACTTTGGGTCGTTGATTCGCACGGGTACGCCGCCCAGCGACACCAGCGAGAAGCACATCGCCATTCGATGATCGTCGTAGGTGTCGATCGCCGCGTTCGGCGTGAGCCGGGCCGGCGGCGTCACGACCAGAAAGTCCTCGCCCTCGTCCACCTTGGCGCCCAGCTTGCGCAGTTCCTTCGCCATCGCCGCGATGCGATCCGTCTCCTTCACGCGCCAGCTGCCGATGTTGCGAAGCGTCGTCGTACCGCGCGCGAACAGCGCGCAAATGGCGATTGTCATCGCCGCATCGGGGATCAAATTGAAGTCCATGTCGACCGCTTCGAGCCGGCCGTGATCGTGGCCCACACCGCGTACTTCCATCCAGTCCGCCGCCATCGTGACATTGGCGCCCATGGCGGTTAGCGCGTCGGCGAACGCGACATCGCCTTGGATGCTCTCGCGGCCTACGCCGACGACGCGCACCGGCCCGCCCGCGATCGCCCCCGCCGCGAGGAAGTACGACGCCGACGACGCGTCGCCCTCGACCATGATCGCGCCGGGCGACTGGTAACGCACGCCGGCCGGCACCGTGAAACGCTGCCATCCTTCGCGCTCGACCCCCACGCCAAAGCGCTCCATCAGCTTCATCGTAATCTCGATGTAGGGCTTCGAGATCAGCTCGCCTTCGACTTCGACGACAGTCTCGCCGCTTGCCGTGCGCACGAGCGGTAAGGTCATGAGCAGCGCCGTCAGGAATTGGCTCGACACGTCACCTCGCACGCGGATCGGCTCGTCGACCGAAAGGGCGCCCGCGCGGATGCGCAGAGGCGGGTACCCCTCGTTCGCCTCGTAGTCGATGCGCGCACCGATTTGGCGCAGCCCGTCGACGAGATCGCCGATAGGCCGCTCGTGCATGCGCGGTACCCCGTGCACGCGATAGTCTCCGCCGTTGACCGCGAGCGCGGCCGTCAGCGGACGGATGGCCGTGCCGGCGTTGCCGAGAAAGAGATCGGCCGTCTTCGCGGTGAACGCGCCTCGCGTGCCCTGCACGATGCACACATCGTCGCCGCGGGTGAGCTTGACGCCAAGCTTCTCGAGCGCGTCGAGCATGACCCGCGTGTCGTCGGAATCGAGCAGATTGGAGATCGTGGTTTCGCCTTCGGCGAGCGCCGCGAGCAACAGCACGCGATTGGAAATGCTCTTCGAGCCGGGCAGGCGCACCGTACCTTGCGCGCCTGAGTAGGGTCCGAGATCGACGTAATCCATGAAAGAAGTCCTTTTATTTCGGGGCGAGATCGCCCTGCGCTCCCGGCGCACTGGCGCGGGCACCGCTCTCTTGCCATTGCGTGCGCGCTTCGCGCGACCGCGCGAATCCGGCCTCGAGCGCGGCGCCGTCGCCGGCGACGATCGCCGCGCGCAACTGGGCAAGCACCGCGGTATAACCGTCGAGCTCGTCGATGAGCGCATTGCGGTTCGCCAAACAAATATCCCGCCACATTTCCGGACTCGATGCCGCGATTCGCGTGAAATCGCGAAACCCGCCAGCGGCGAAAGAGAACTTGAGCGCCGCGTCGGGCGCACTCAGGATGCGCTCGACGAGCGCGAACGACAGCAAATGCGGCAAATGACTGACGGATGCCAGCACGCTATCGTGCTGCACGTCGCTCATCGTGCTCACGACCGCCCCCGTCGCACGCCAGAGCGCCTCGATGCGCGCGACGTCTTCGGGCCGGTTCTCGGGCAACGGGCACAGCACGACGTTGCGGCCGACGTAGAGATCGGGCAGCGCCGCTTCGACGCCGCTTGACTCGCGCCCTGCGATCGGGTGACCCGGAACGAATTGGGCGACACGCGGGCCAAGCGCCGCACGCGCGGCGGCAACGACGTCCGACTTGGTACTGCCGGCATCGGTGACGATCGTCTTTTCCTCGAGGAACGGAGCGATGCGCTCGAGCAGCGGCTGGGTCTGCGCAACGGGCGCGGCCAGCAGCACGAGATCCGCGCCGGCCAGCGCGGCGGATAACTGCGCGTCGTCGCCGAGTGCCGCTACATCGTCTATGACGCCCAACTCGCGAGCCCGCTCGGCCGACGCGCGCGAGCGGCCCACGCCGACGATGCGCCCGCCGCGGGCGACACCGGCCCGCTCGCGCAGGCCGCGCGCCAGCGAGCCGCCGATGAGCCCCACGCCAAAAATCACGAGTTTGTCGAAAGTAAACGTGGTCACGCGTTGCTCGCTAGCCTAGGAAGTCGCGCGCACCGGGCGCGCGAACGGATAAAACCAATCGTTCGCAATCACGCGGCTTACGCCTGCGCGAGCGTCTTTTCGAGCGCGGCGATGAACGCCTCGTTCTCCTCGGGCAGCCCGACGGTCACGCGCAGCCACTGCGGTAGTCCATAACTGCCGACCGGCCGCACGATCACGCCCTGCTTGAGCAGCGAGAGATTGACGCGCGCGCCCGCGCCGTCGTCCTGGCCCACACGCACGAGTACGAAGTTGCCGAACGAGGGCACATACTCGAGGCCGAGCGCGTCGAACGCCTGGGTCAAACGGCGATAGCCTGCCGTATTGAGCGCGGCCGTCTTTTCGAGAAACGCCGTATCGCCGAGCGCGGCGATGGCGGCCGCTTGCGCGATCGTGTTGACGTTGAACGGCTGGCGCAGGCGATTGAGCAGATCGGTCAGATCGGGCTGTGCGATCGCAAAGCCGACGCGCAGCCCCGCAAGACCGAACGCCTTCGAGAACGTACGCGAGACGACGAGATTCGGATAGCGCCGCACCCAGGCGATCGAATCGTAGCGGTGCTCGGCGCTTAGGTACTCCGTGTAAGCCTCGTCGAGCACGACCACGACGCGCCTCGGTACCTTCTCGAGAAATGCCTCGAGCGCCGGGCCTTCGATGAACGTGCCCGTTGGGTTGTTCGGATTCGCGATGAAAACGAGGTGCGTGTCCTCTTCGATCGCCGCCAGCATCGCGTCGAGATCGTGTCCGTACTTCACCGCAGGCACGACGATCGCGCGCGCCCCGAGCCCTTGGGTGGCGAGCGCGTACACCGCGAACGAGTATTGGGCGTAGACGACCGACTGCCCCTTTTCGACGAAGGCATGCGCGGCAATTTCGAGGATGTCGTTGCTGCCGTTGCCGAGCGTGATCCACTCGGCCGGCACGCCATAGCGCGCCGCCAGCGCGGCCTTCAGCTCGAACGCATTCGCGTCGGGATACCGGCCGAGTTCGGCGGCGGCCCGCACCATCGCGGCCTTTGCCGACTCGGGCATCCCGAGCGGATTTTCGTTCGACGCCAGCTTGACGATATGCGCCTCCTCGAGCCCGAATTCGCGCGCCACCTCCGAGATCGGCTTGCCGGCGACATAAGGGGCGATTTGGCGCACGTAGGAAGGGCCGTATTGCATTGTCATGTGTCTCTCCGAAGCGGGCAGTGCGGACTCAATAGCGTGAATCGGTGCGCTGCGAGCGGTGCAGCGGTCGTCGAAAATCGGTTGGATGAAGCGGGTGTCAGCATGGCGGCTTTGACGTCCGGCCTTAACGCGAGCGTGGGTAGGAGCCCAGAATCTTGAGGAACGCGGCCTTCTTCTCGAGCTCGGCGAGCGCCGCAGCCACGGGCGCATCCTCGCGATGACCTTCGACGTCGATATAGAAGTAGTACTCCCAGGTGCCGACGCGCGCGGGACGCGATTCGAAACGCGTCATCGACACGCCATGGCGCGCAAGCGGCTCGAGCAGCTTGAACACGGCGCCCGGCTGGTTCTTGACCGAAACGATCAGCGAGGTCTGGTCATGCCCGCTGCGCCCGGCCGGCGCGTGGCCGATCATCACGAACCGAGTCCGGTTGTGCGGATCGTCCTGGATCAGCGCAGACGCGATCTGCAGGCCGTAGAACGACGCCGCGCGATCGCCCGCGATCGCCGCGACGGTCGGATCAAGTGATGCCATGCGTGCAGCCTCGGCGTTGCTCGATACGGCCTGCCGCGCGATGTGCGGCGCGTGCGTCGCAAGCCAGAGCTGGCATTGCGCAAGCGCCTGCGCATGGGCGCATACGCGAGTAACGCCCGCGAGCGCACCGCTTTGCGTGAGCAGGTTGTGCCGAATCGGCAACGCGAGTTCGCCGCCGATCAAGATCTGCGATTGCAGCAGCAAATCGAGCGTGCGCGAGACGGCGCCCTCACTCGAATTCTCGACCGGGACCACACCGAATTCCGCGCTGCCTGCCTCGACCGCGCGAAACACCTCGTCGATCGACAAGCACGGCACCCCTTCGATCGAATGACCGAAGTACTCGTACATCGCCTCTTCGGTATAGGTACCCGCCGGGCCGAGATAGGCCGCCGTGACCGTGCGCTCGAGCGACCGGCTAGCCGCCATGATCTCGCGCCAAATCGCGCTGATGTGATCGCCGTCGAGAGGGCCCCCGCTCATGCTCTGCAAACGCGAGATGACCTGCTGCTCGCGCTCCGGACGGAACACGGGCGCGTTGTAGTGTTTCTTCACTTCGCCCACTTCGAGCGCGACAGCAGCGCGCTGGTTCAGCAGCGCGATGAGCTGCTCGTCGATCGCATCGATTCGATCGCGCAGCGGTTTGAGCTTTGAATTGAGTTCGTCGTCCATGCGTAAAACGGCCGTATCGAAAAAAGGCGGCGCCTGGGCCGCCCGGTCCCGCGCAACTTAGGCGCGAGCCTGTTCGAAGTCCTTCATGTATTCGACAAGCGCTTTCACGCCTTCGAGCGGCACCGCGTTGTAAATCGACGCCCGCATGCCGCCGACGGACTTGTGGCCCTTGAGCTGCATCAGCCCGCGCGCTTTCGCGCCGGCAAGGAAATCTTCGTTGCGCGATTCGTCCACGAGGAAGAACGGTACGTTCATTCGCGAACGCGAATCGCGCTCTACCTGATTGACATAGAAGCTGCTCGCATCGATCGTGTCGTATAGCAGCTTCGATTTTTCGAGGTTGCGCGCCTCGATTTCCTTCAACCCGCCCTGCCGCTTCAGCCACTTGAATACGAGGCCCGCGACGTAGATGGCATACGTAGGCGGCGTGTTGTACATCGAGTTATTCTCGGCGACGATGCGCCATTCGAATGCCGACGGGCAAATCGCAAGCGCGCGGTCGAGCAAATCCTCGCGCACAACGACGATCGTCAAGCCGGCCATGCCGATGTTCTTTTGCGCGCCGCCGAAGAGCACGCCGTACTTGGCGACGTCGAGCGGACGCGATAGCACGTGCGACGAGACGTCGGCCACGAGCGGAATGTCGCCGAGATCGGGGATGTCGAACGTCTCGACGCCGTCAATCGTCTCGTTCGTGCAGAGATGGACGTAGGCCGGATCGTCGGACAACTGCCATTCGCCGCGCTTGGGCGCGCGCGTGAAACCGTCCGCTGTCTGGCCGCTTGCGGCCAAATGCGGCTTGCAGTACTTGCCGGCCTCCTTGAACGACTTTTGCGACCACGAGCCGGTCACGACGAAGTCGGCAACCGCTCGCTTGCCGAGCATGTTCATGGGCACGATTGCGTTCTCGCCCAGCCCGCCCCCCTGCAGAAACAGAATCCGGTGGCTTGCCGGCACCTGGAGAAGCTCGCGCAGGTCGGTGAGCGCCTCTTCGTGAATCGACATGAACTCGCGGCCGCGATGGCTCATTTCCATCACGCTCATGCCGCTCCCATGCCAATCGAGCATTTCGTCGGCCGCCTGACGCAACACCTCTTCGGGCAACGCCGCTGGCCCGGCCGAGAAATTGAAGACGCGCATCGTTAGGACCCCCGAGAAAGGATGGAAGGGCGCGGGCGGCGGCGCTTGCCGTCGACGAAGCGCGCCGGGCTTAGGCCGGAAATAGATAATGGCCGTTCGCGCGCTTTACGCAAACGGCCATTATCGCACCGCCGATCGAAAACCGCTCGCGATAGTCCAGCCTACAGGCTAACGCGTGAAGCCCGGGTGGGCTCGTGCGGTTTACTTGCCGGGCTTGACCGACGCGACTTCCTTGTCGGCTTGGGCGCGCGTGGCGCTGATCGATTGGGGCATGTACTTCTGCATCAGGCCGCCCACCACGTCGCGGCCCACCTGGTCTTGCACCTGGATGAACTTACGACCCGTCGGGCTCTTGTAGAACTTCGTCAGATCCTTGATTTCATCTGTCGAATAGTACTTCGCGTAAGCGTCATACTGCGCTTGCATCGCGTCTTGGCGGAACGCGTCCGTTGCAAACACTTGGCCTGCCGAATCGACGAGCTTTTGCACCGAGTTCTTCTGGAGCGCGGGCACGGCCGCTTGTTTTTGCTTGTCGGAAAGGGTCTTGTTCTCCGACAGTGCTTCCGACAGGATTTCCGGCACGTACTGCTTCGCTTGCATCTGGGCGCTGTTGCCGATCGCACCTACGAGCTTTTGCGCGTCGATTGCATCGAGCAGCTCCTTGATCGCAGCCTGCTTGGCCGGATCGACCGGCGCAGCGGCAGCAGCAGCCGGAGCGGCCGGCGCTTGACTCTGGAGCGCCTGCGCCATCGCGAAGGTCGGCACGAAAGCAGCCAGCAGCATCCATTGCTTGAATCGTCGTTGCATCATTACTCCCTAAAAAAATGAATCGTTAGCGCGCGAAGCCGATCGGCCCGGTTGGTTGCACTCGCCGCGATCAGCCGCGACGAGCACACTCACCTCTCACACGATCGCTCGCGCACTTCGTTGTCTGTCGTCAAAAACTCAAGGAATACGCCGTACGCTGGCCGGCGCGGATCGCATCCGGCTCGCCCGAGCCGGCCGCACCTGCGCGACCCTCGGACTTAGCCGGCCTCATGCGTTCATGCTCACTGCTGCGCGCCGTCCTCGCCCGCTTCGTCGTCGGCAACTGCGCCGTCGACATCGACATCGACATCGACATCGACATCGATATCGACCTCGGCTTCCGCGATCTGCTGCAGACCGGAGAGCTTCGTACCCTCGTCAAGGCTGATGAGTGTAACACCCTGCGTGGCCCGACCCATCTCGCGAATCTCCGATACACGTGTGCGAATTAACACACCTGTGGTCGTGATCAGCATGATTTGGTCTTCCGGGTCGACGAGCGTCGCGGCCACCACCCTGCCGTTACGCTCGGACGTCTGGATAGCGATCATGCCCTTCGTTCCGCGGCCGTGGCGCGTGTACTCGGTGATCGGTGTGCGCTTGCCGTAGCCGTTCTCCGTCGCCGTCAGCACCGATTGCATCTCGCTGCCGGCCACGAGCATGGCGATGACCTGCTGACCTTCGTCGAGCTGCATGCCGCGCACGCCGCGCGCCTCGCGGCCCATCGGACGCACGTCGTTCTCATCGAAGCGCACGGCCTTGCCTGCGTCCGAGAACAGCATGACGTCGTGCTGACCATCGGTGATGGCAGCGCCAATCAGGAAATCGCCGTCATCGAGACCGACCGCAATGATACCTTTACGCAATGGTCTGCTGAAAGCCTCGAGCGGCGTCTTTTTGACGGTGCCGAGCGACGTGGCCATGAAGACGAACTTATCGGCCGAGAATTCCTTGACCGGCAGCACGACATTGATCTTCTCGCCATCCTGCAGCGGGAACATATTGACGATGGGGCGGCCGCGCGAGTTGCGCGAGCCCTGCGGCACTTCGTAGACCTTGACCCAATAGACGCGGCCGCGGTTCGAGAAGCACAGGATGTGATCATGCGTGTTCGCAATGAACAGCGTGTCGATCCAGTCGTCTTCCTTCATCTGCGTGGCCTGCTTGCCGCGCCCGCCACGCTTTTGCGCGCGGTATTCGGAAAGCGGCTGCGACTTCACGTAGCCGGTGTGGGACATCGTCACGACCATGTCCTGCGGCGTGATCAGATCTTCGGTGTTCAGTTCGGTCGCGTTGAGCTCGATCTTCGAACGGCGCGCGTCGCCGAACTCGGCCTTCACGGCCGTCAGCTCGTCCACGATGATCGCCGTGATGCGCTCGGGCCGCGCGAGAATGTCGAGCAAATCGGCAATTTGAGCCATGACTTCGCGATACTCGCCGATGATCTTGTCTTGCTCGAGGCCCGTGAGGCGCTGCAGACGCATTTGCAGGATTTCCTGCGCCTGCGTATCGGACAACTTGTATAGCCCATCCGACTGCATGCCGAAGGCCGGGTTCAGCCCGTCGGGACGATAGGCCTCGCGCCCGCCGGCCGCCGCATTGTCGGTTTCGGCGCGGGCCAGCATATCGCGAACGAGCGACGAATCCCACGCGCGCGCCATCAATTCTTGCTTGGCGATGGGCGGCGTAGGCGCAGCCTTGATGATGGCGATGAAATCGTCGATGTTCGCGAGCGCAACGGCCAGGCCTTCCAGCACATGGCCGCGTTCGCGCGCTTTGCGCAGTTCGTACACCGTGCGCCGTGTCAGCACCTCGCGCCGGTGCGACAGGAACGCGTCGAGCATCTCCTTTAGATTCAGGAGCTTGGGCTGGCCGTCGACGAGCGCGACCATGTTCATGCCGAACGTGTCCTGCAGCTGCGTCGCTTTGTAGAGGTTGTTGAGTACGACCTCGGGCACTTCGCCGCGCTTGAGCTCGATGACGACGCGCATCCCGCTCTTATCCGATTCGTCGCGGATATCGGAGATGCCCTCGAGCTTTTTCTCGTTGACGAGTTCGGCGATGCGCTCGAGCAGCGTGCGCTTGTTCACCTGATAAGGCAGCTCGTCGACGATGATCGCCATGCGCTGGCCGCGGTCGATTTCCTCGAAGTGCGTGGCCGCGCGCATGACGAGGCGCCCGCGCCCCGTGCGATAGCCGTCGCGCACGCCCGCCACGCCGTAGATGATGCCGGCTGTCGGGAAATCCGGTGCGGGAATGATTTCGATCAGTTCGTCGATGCTCGCCTGCGGGTTATTCAGCAGATGATGGCAGGCGTCGACGACTTCGTTCAGGTTGTGCGGCGGAATATTCGTCGCCATGCCGACCGCGATGCCGGACGACCCGTTGATCAGCAGGTTCGGGATGCGCGCCGGCAGGATCAGGGGCTCGCTCTCGCTGCCGTCGTAGTTCGGCCCGAAATCGACGGTTTCCTTGTCGATATCGGCGAGCAACTCATGGCCGATCTTGGCCATGCGGATTTCGGTGTAACGCATCGCGGCCGCATTGTCGCCGTCGATCGAGCCGAAATTGCCCTGACCGTCGACGAGCATATAACGCAGGGAAAAGTTCTGCGCCATGCGCACGATCGTGTCATAAACCGCCGTATCGCCGTGGGGATGGTATTTACCGATGACATCGCCGACGATACGCGCCGATTTCTTGTAGGCGCGATTCCAGTCGTTGTTGAGCTCGTGCATCGCGTAGAGAACGCGGCGGTGCACCGGCTTGAGGCCGTCCCGGACATCGGGCAACGCCCGCCCAACGATCACGCTCATCGCGTAATCGAGATACGAACGGCGCATTTCCTCCTCGAGGGAGATCGGCAGAGTCTCTTTGGCGAATTGATCCATTATCCGTATCGTTTTCGGGCGCGAGCGGCGGAAACGAAACGGCCCGCCCACTCCCGCCGACCCGGCAGGAGGCGCCGGGCATCACGCGATTCTATCACGCCCGCCATTCCCGCCCGACCGCTAGGTACGTACTCCCCTATGCACTTAGCCCGTGCAGGGCCTATGCGCCGCCGATTCGCATCGTTTGCGCAATCCCTTCCCCAATCACTTGTTTCAGCAGCCCAGGCACGCGCCATGCAACCTGCGACCGCCCGGAAACGCCCGCCCGGCTTCCCTGTTGCGGTGGCACCACATTCGAAACGGACAGGTCGAGACGGCTGGATTTTTTTTTCGTAAGAAGGGAACGATATGGCAAAATGCCAACGCACTTGGTTAGACGCTGCTCGAAGTGACCACAGGGCTGCGGTTTTTTGTGCCGCACCAATGTTATACTTCGCGCAATGTATGACTTGTCTTCGTCATCCAGGCTCGCAGTAAACCTGCGGTAATCTCAAATTCGAGAGGAGAAATATGAATAAATTTTCAAAGCTCGCGTTCATTGCAGCTACCGCAGTTGTGGCTGCATCCGCATCGGCGCAGTCGGTGCCGGCATCGCGACAAGCTACGAATGACAACTGGGTGAATGGTACCGGCGAATACGTGTGGATGAACGGCACGAACGAGCTTTGCTGGCGCGATGCGTTCTGGACGCCCGCTACGGCCAACGCGAAGTGCGACGGTGCGCTCGTCGCACAAGCGCCGACGCCGCCCGCCCCCGCCGCTCCGGCAGCTCCGGCTATTTCGAGCCAGAAGGTCACGTACCAAGCCGACACGCTGTTCGACTTCGACAAGGCTGTCCTGAAGCCGGCCGGCAAGCAAGCCATCGACGATCTGGCCACGAAGATTCAAGGCCTGGACCTCGAAGTCGCCGTCGCGACGGGCTACACGGACCGCATCGGTTCGGACAAGTACAACGATCGTCTGTCGCTGCGCCGTGCGCAAGCCGTCAAGGCGTACCTGGTCAGCAAGGGCGTGCCTGCCAACAAGATCTACACGGAAGGCAAGGGCAAGCGCAACCCGGTCAAGACCGATTGCAACCAGAAGAACCGCAAGGCGCTCATCGCTTGCCTGGCTCCGAACCGTCGCGTGGAAGTTGAAATCGTCGGCACGCAAAAGCAGCAGTAAGCCGTCGCTTCCGCTTCACGAAAACCCCGCCTCGGCGGGGTTTTTTTTCTGCCCGGGCGCACCCGCACAGCCGATCGCGTTCGCGCAACGCGTTCGCACAATGCCGAGCCACGCATCCCATGACGACGCGTGGAGCCCTCACCGCCGCACGGTTTTGCCGCAGCGCGCAACCCTCGATATACTCGGCCTAATTCCTTGGGCTCCTCAATTTTTTCGATCTTATGACGAACGCCGATCCTCACGAGCTACGAAAATTCAGCGATCTCGCGCATCGCTGGTGGGATCCGAACGCCGAATTCAAACCGCTGCATGAACTCAATCCCGTCAGACTCGGCTGGATCGACGCCCATGCGCATTTGCCGGGCAAACGAGTGCTCGACGTCGGCTGCGGCGGCGGCATCTTGTCCGAGTCGATGGCCGGCCTCGGCGCGCAGGTCAAGGGCATCGATCTGTCCAACCAGGCGCTAGGGGTAGCCGATCTGCACAGCCTCGAAAGCGGCATCACTGTCGAGTACGAGGAAATCCCGGCCGAGGCGCTCGCCGCACGCGAGCCCGGCCAGTACGACGTCGTCACCTGTATGGAAATGCTCGAGCACGTGCCCGACCCGCAAGCGATCGTCGGGGCTTGCGCCGCGCTCGTCAAGCCGGGCGGCTGGGTGTTCTTTTCGACGCTCAACCGCAACGTGAAGTCGTACCTGCTCGCCGTCATCGGCGCCGAGTACATCGCGCAAATGCTGCCCAAGGGGACGCACGATTACGCGCGCTTCATCCGCCCTTCTGAACTCGCGGCATTTGCACGCGCAGCCGGCTTGCATGCAGTCGAGGTCAAAGGCATCACGTACCGTCCCCTCAGCAAGCACTTCGCTTTGTCGGACGATACCAGCGTCAATTATCTGTTCGCGTGCCGTCGCGACTCGACCCCTTCATGAGCCAACCGATCTCGCAACCCGTGCGGCACGATGACGCGCCGCAGCTCGCGCAATGCCGCGCCGCGCTGTTCGACCTCGACGGCACGCTTGCCGATACAGCCCCCGACCTCGTTGCCGCCGTCAATAAGATGCGCCGCGATCGCGGGCTCGAGCTCGTCGCGGTGGAAAATCTGAGACCGCTTGCATCGGCCGGCGCGCGCGGGCTGATCGGCGGCGCGTTCGGCGTTGGCCCGGAGCATCATGAATTCGCCCCGATGCGCGAAGAATTTCTCGCCAATTACGAAGCCGATTTGTGCATCGAGACAACGCTGTTTCCCGGCATCGTCGACCTGCTGGATGGGCTGGATGCACGCGGCGTGCGCTGGGGCATCGTCACGAACAAGATGGGCCGGCTCACCATGCCGCTCGTCGAGCAGCTCGGGCTGGCAACGCGCGCCCGCTGTATCGTGAGCGGCGATACGACACCGCATTCGAAACCGCACCCGGCGCCGCTGCTCCATGCCGCGCAGGCGTTGGCGCTACCGCCTGAACAGATTGTCTATATCGGCGACGACTTGCGCGACGTACAAGCGGGTTTTGCCGCCGGCATGGCCACGATCGCCGCGGCGTATGGCTATTGCGGCACCGATCTGCCGCCGGCCATGTGGCACGCACAGCACATCGTCGACTCGCCGCAGCAGCTGCGGCATCTGCTCGGCGGGCTCGGCTGAACGTAGGCTGAATGTGCGGTAGCAGCCCAGGGGCGCATGACCGCAGTGGCCTCGGCAGCGGCTTGTTGCCGGTGCGATCTTGTGAATGCGGCCTCTTGAATTCCAAGCGCGCCGCACCATCTCGCTTTCTGTGGGATAATTCCACCGTACGGGGCCGACCTGGTTTCGACGTGGGTAACGAAGCAGTGCAGGGCATACCGAGGACCCGTCACCTCGTAAATCAATGGGACTTAAGTAACCGCAAACGATAACTCGTTCGCTGTAGCGGCTTAACCCCCGCTCGCCTCGCACTAGTTCGCTGACGGGCTAGGGTCGCAAGACTGGCGAGGTCATTTACGTCAGATAATCCTTGGTGGTGTCACGACGCCGGGGCCGAAAACTTAGTGACTCGCCGTAACGAAGCGTGTTCGTCCGCGTCGGTGCGGTTAAATCAAATGACTGGACTAAGTATGTAGAACTGGCTGTGGACTATTTGCGGACGCGGGTTCGATTCCCGCCGGCTCCACCAATTTGCTGTCCCAAGTTGTTCGGTAAGACCTCCAAACCCCGATAGACTGACGTCTTTCGGGGTTTGTTGCGTTGTGTAGCGCCCGCTGACGCCCGGCGAAATCCAAGGGTATTTGGGAATACGTCTAGGACTTGCGCCGCCGAAAGCCGTGATTTCTCAAAAGTCCAGTTATTACGCCGCGATCCCCGAGCGCCGCCGAGATCTTTTCGCGAGTCCCCTCGCGCCTGCGCGTGCTCGCGTCCCGTTGCGCATTGGCCGATGGCCCCACGCAGCGATCATCACCGAGCCAAAGATCAATACGCAGAGCACACTCGACCTTAATCGGCATACGGCCGTTAAGCACGCGTGAGAGCACCTGGCGCGTGACAGCACGCCGGTTGGCTAGCGCGTCGGCGTCAAGCCACTTCCGTCGGGGTGAGGCCAAACCTATCACCTGTCGCAGACTGCGGCGCGGCCTTGGGCTTTGAACTAGCTTGCAGGATTGCACGCCGACGGGGATTTCGTCATACATTATCGGCGTCACCACCACCAAGGTCAGCAATGCCAGCCCAATGTACATTCGCCCTTAACGGCCATGAGGTTTCCACGCTCATGTGCGCCGGTTTTGGCGCAGTCGCGGCCTTCTATTTACTGGCGCAACCGACGAAAATGATTCCGGGCACGAGCGCGCCCTACTATGGGACGGTGGACGTTCGATGAAACAAACCTTTCGATTCATGCTGGCTCTCGTGCTGACCGTTCCGGTTTTCTTCGGGCTTTCGCGAATCGATCCGATTGCACGATGGGTCGGTAGCGACGCGGCTTGGTCCGCGCTCGCGCCGCTATTTCGCCTGTTCGGCGCAGTCGGCACTGAGGGCGAAGAAAACGTGCTGCTCGGTGTGCTGCTCGCGGTGAGCTTCATCGTTGCGGCCGTGCTGGTATGGATCGCTGGCGCGCTGCTGGCACGCGCACGAGCGCATCGGGCCGCCACCCATTGACGAGCCCCGTACGTCGCCCGCATGTTACTCCCGGCTAATTATCGCCAGACACGCCTCGCGATCCGCGCCATCAGTGCGGCAGATACGGACTTGTTATCGCTATCTCCCGCCAACCGCCTTTGCCGCATCGCTCGGGGCGGTTAAACTGACACGCACTTTCCTCGCCCAGCCGGCTTTCCATCGATGAAACGCCTTACCGCCGCAGTCGCCTTCACCGTGTTCGCCACTGCCGCCCTGACGGCCTGCGGGTCCGCCCCGCTAGGCACATCGAACACGCGCAGCGCCGGAGCACCGACGCTGTTCTCCTCGGCACGCTCGCCGCACGCGATCGCGAGTTGCCTGACGAGCCGCCTTTCGCACGTCGATGAGCGTCGTGGCGCCGGCTATACCGAACTCGGGATCGGCCGCTCTTCCAACGGCTACGCGTGGCTCGTCACGCTCACGCCATCGGCCTCCGGCTCGAACGTGAAAGTCGAAAAAGCGGTCGACGACGATTCCGTGTCCGAGCCCGAACTGCGCTTCGCCATCGCACGCTGCACGACCTAGCGGCGGGTCGGATCGGTCAACTCGGTCAACTCGTAACCGGTGCTGCGCCCCCCCGCATCCGACTTGCGCAATAGGCCTTGCGCAAGCAAGTCGTTGATGTCGCGCAGCGCGGTATCTGGGGAACACTTGGCGATCGCCGCCCACTTGCTGGACGTCAGTTTGCCCTCGAAGCCATCGAGCAGCCGATCGAGCAGCTTCGATTGGCGCACGTTGAGCGGCGTGCTGCCCCAATGCTGCCAAAAGCGAGCTTTGAAAAGCACCGTATCAAGCGTGAGATGAGCCTCCTCGATCGCACGATGGAGCGTGGCCAGAAACCAGACCAGCCACTCGGTGATGTCGACCGAACGCTTCTGCGTCCGCTCCAAGATGAGGTAATAGTCATCCCGTTCACGCTGTATCTGCGCCGACAAGCTGTAAAAGCGCTGAGGGCTACCGTCGGCGCGGGCCAACAATAGATCGCCTATCGCCCTGGCAATCCGTCCATTGCCGTCGTCGAACGGATGCAAAGTGACGAACCACAAATGGCCAATCCCGGCCTTGAGCAGCGCGGGCTCATGCGTCGAAGCATCGACCCACGCCAACATTCGCGCCATTTCGCTGTCGAGCCGCGCGGCCGGCGGCGCCTCGAAGTGCACCTGCTGCCGGCCGAGCGGACCGGACACGACTTGCATGGGGCCAAGCGCATCATCACGCCAACGTCCAATGCCAATTTTGGTGAGGCCCGAATACCCGGTTGGAAACAATGCGGCATGCCAGGCGCACAGCCGCTCCCGGGTGACCGGCGCGTTGCTGTTTAATGTCGCATCCAGCACCATATCGACCACGCCTTCGACATGACGATCGACCGGAGCCAACGCACCGATATCGACACCGAGCCGACGCGCGATCGACGAGCGTACGGATCCGACGTCGAGTCGCTCGCCTTCGATTTCGCTCGTTTTGACAACGTCGGCGGTCAGCGCGGCCAAACTAGCCTGGTCCCGCAACGTCATTCCGACATCCGCAAGACGGCCTAGCAGCACCCCCTGCCTACGGCTGACCTCGGCCAGCGGCCCAGCTAGGGCGGTCAAATCATAGCGCCACGCCGGCCACAGGTCGGTCTGCCAGACGTACGTGCAATCTCCGCAGTTCATGCGGGGATTATTGCCGGTAATCTCCGCAACTGCAACCTGTTACGTTATGGGGGCGCTGCCCGCAGCCGCCGCGGACATCATTGCGCGTTTTCTGGGCATTGGAGATTGCAGCCGTTCGGATCGCCGAGGTCGCCCTTTCTGCGCATCTGCGAACTGCCGCGTTGATATTTTTGTGACGGCGCAGACGCGGCGAATTCCAGTTGCGGATGTTCTTTGAGCCTGAACTGTTCTTGCAAAATGCCCCCCGGCACACCGGGCGAGTTTTGAGCGAAGGCCAGCGACGCCGCCGCGGACAGCAAGGCCGCCGCTGCAACGGCGGCGCAAAAATTGACGAGCGATTTCATAGCGATTGCCACGCCGAGCGGCGCGGTCCGAATCCGTGAAATTTGAAAGTAGCAAGCGTAACGCAGAACAAGCCCATCTTGCAGTCACACACATTACAGCCGTAATTGCGCGACAGCGACATACAGACTCGCAGACTCGCAGACTCCGTCAGCGCCTATCGGGCGGCGCGCTCGGTGCCCGACATCGGCGCGCCGCGCAAGCCCGCGACAACGTCGACGATCTCGCCGCAGTGTCGGGGGTCGTAACCTTCGAGCCCGGCCACGTTTGCCCGGAAATCGTCGCTGCGCAACACGGCGAGCGCCGATGCGAGCGGCTGCGCCGATAGCCGCGCGCGATCGCAGGCGAAGTAGTAATCCTCGTCGACAATGGGCAGGAAATCGAGCCCGAAATGGTGAGCGGCAGGCGCAACGCCGAGACCGGCATCGGCCATTCCGCTCGCGACGAACGCCGCAATGGCCGTGTGCGTGAGCTCGGTAGACTCGTACCCGTTGATGCGGTCCGGATCGATGCCGACGCTGTTCAACGCCAGATCGAGCAGTAGCCGCGTGCCTGAGCCTGGCTGCCGGTTGACGAACCGCACATCAGGGCGCGCGAGATCGTCGAGCCCGTGCACCCCCTTAGGATTACCCTTGGCCAGAAAGAGCCCCTGCTTGCGCGCCGTCAGATAGACAAGCACGTGCCGCTTCGGGTCCAGCCAGCGCCGGTAAATGTCCGCGCACAACTCGCGAAACGCGCCCCGCGGCAGGTGGAACCCGGCGAAGTCGCATTCACCGCGCGCGAGCGCCGTCACCGCTTCGGCACTTTCGCGGTACTTGATGTCCACCGCGCCGGCGTCGCGCTCATTCATTTGCGTCACGAGCCCCGCCACCGCGTATCCGTGCGAGGCGTGAATACGCAAGGTGCCGCTTGCGCCGAGTTGGCGATTCAGTTCCGCCGCCACTTCGCTCGCCAACTGCTTCAAGGGCCCCTCGAACCGCTCGGCACAGTCGCGCTGCGCCTGCACCAGGGCATGTCCGAGCGCCGACAGCGCGGAGCCCTTGCCGCGCTCCTTCGTAATCAACTCGCCCCCGAGCCGCGACTCGAGTGCGCGCAAGAGCCCCCATGCATGCCGATACGACAGTCGCCGTTCGCCCGCCGCCTGCGCGATGCTGCCTGTCTCGTCGACCAGCGCAAGCAGCGGCACAATGTCCGTTAGGCTCGCTTCGCGGCCCGCGCTGTCACGCATGATCAACTCCGCGACGCATTTTATCTCGATCATTTATGTACTCTCACTTCCTATTGCACAACCCACAACCCGCGCCTATTGTTCGGAAATAACGGCTAGAGCCGAGCATATATGCACCCTATATGAGTAGCAAGTGCATATAGGAAGAGTCTAAGAGGAGTCCCCACCTTGGAACACGCCAGCGTCCCGGCACCGGACGAACTCGTCCGCCGGCACTTCTCGCCGGCTGCATCGCTGATCGCGGTGCTGCACGCCATTCAGGACGAAGCCGGCTTCGTCCCGCCCGAGGTCGTCGCGCCGCTCGCGCGCGCCTTCAATCTCTCGCGGGCCGAAGTTCACGGCGTGCTCACGTACTACCATCACTTCCGCACGCATCCGCCGGCGCCCGTGGCGATTGCACTGTGCCGGGCCGAAGCGTGCCGCAGTATGGGCACGGAAGCGCTCGCGCAGCATATCGAAGGCCGCACGGGGTGCCGCTTCGACGCCGCACACGGGGACGGCGCAGCACCTGACGCGCAGGTCGAACTCGAATCGGTCTACTGTCTCGGTCAATGCGCGTTGTCGCCTTCGATGACGATCAACGGCACGCTGCACGTCAAGGTCACGCCGGTTAAGTTCGACGCGCTCCTCGACCAAGCCCACGCCGATGCCGATGCCGATGCCGCGCGCATCTCGAACACGAAGGAGAGCGCATGACCACGCGTGTATTCGTTCCCCGCGATTCTTCGGCGCTCGCGCTGGGCGCCGACGCCATCGCCGACGCTATCGTGCAGGAAGCCGCGCGGCGCGGCATCGCGCTTGAACTGGTCCGCAACGGCTCGCGCGGCCTGCTCTGGCTCGAACCGCTCGTCGAAGTCGACTCGCCGCAAGGGCGCGTCGGCTACGGCAACGTCGAGCCTTCCGACGTCGCATCTTTGTTCGACGCCGGGTTCCCGACGGGCGATGCACACGCACACGCCCGCTCGGTCGGCCTCGTCGAAGAAATTCCGTATCTCAAGCGTCAACAGCGCCTCACATTCGCGCGATTGGGCATCACCGATCCGCTCTCGATCGACGACTACCTCGCACACGGGGGCCTGGAAGGGCTGAAGACCGCCCTCGGCATGAGCGCCGAAGCGGCGTGCGCGACGGTGCTCGAATCGGGCCTGCGCGGCCGCGGCGGCGCCGCGTTTCCCGCGGGCATCAAGTGGCGCACCGTCCGCGAAGCGCAAGCCGCGCAAAAGTACATTGTTTGTAACGCAGACGAAGGCGATTCCGGCACCTTCTCCGATCGGCTCGCGATGGAAGGCGATCCGTTTTGCCTGATCGAAGGGATGATCATCGCCGGCGTCGCCACGGGCGCCACGCGCGGCTACATCTATGTGCGCAGCGAATACCCGCATTCGATCGCCACACTCGACGAGGCGATCGGCAAGGCTCGCGCCGCAGGCTGGCTAGGCGAGCGCGTACTCGGCACGGAGCATGCCTTCGAACTGGAGGTCGCCAAGGGTGCCGGCTCGTACGTCTGCGGAGAAGAAACGGCGCTGCTCGAATCGCTCGAGGGCAAGCGCGGCATCGTCCGTGCGAAGCCGCCCGTCCCCGCTCTCGAAGGGCTCTTCGGGCAGCCCACGGTCGTCAATAACGTCATCACGCTCGCGACGGTGCCGATCATCTTCGCGCGCGGCGCCGCGTTCTATCGCGACTTCGGCATGGGCCGCTCGTACGGCACGCTGCCATTCCAATTGGCGGGCAACATCAAGCGAGGCGGGCTCGTCGAACTCGCCTTCGGCGTCACGCTGCGCGAGCTCGTCGAGACGTTCGGCGGCGGCACCGCGAGCGGGCGCCCCGTGCGCGCCGTACAAGTAGGCGGCCCGCTCGGCACGTACCTGCCCGAAAGTCAGTGGGATATTCCGCTCGATTACGAAGCGTATGCGGCGGTGGGCGCGGTCGTAGGACACGGCGGTCTCGTCGTCCACGACGACACCTCGAACCTGGCCGAACTCGCGCAGTATGCCATGCACTTTTGTGCGATCGAATCGTGCGGCAAATGCACGCCATGCCGCATCGGCTCGACGCGCGGCGTCGAAGTTATCGCCCGCATCCGAAACGGCGATACGTCACCAAAACAAGTGGAATTGTTGCGCGATCTTTGCGACACGATGGTGTCGGGCTCGCTCTGCGCGATGGGCGGCATGACGCCTTTCCCGGTGCTGTCCGCCCTCGATCACTTCCCTGAAGATTTCGGTCTTCGCCCCGTTCAGCCGAAAGCGGCTGCGGCTTGATAGACGGAGCCTCACATGTCCGACGCACCCGCCCGTACCTCTTCCGCCCCCTCCACCGCGGGCGGTTGCGGCTCAGCACACTGCGCATGCCGATCCAGCACGGTTTCGCCGCTGGACGACACCGACTACGGCACGCCGCAACGGCACGCCGACACCGGGATCGCGCTTGAAATCGACGGTCGTGCGATTACGGTGCCCGCGGGGACATCCGTCATGCGTGCCGCGATCGAAGCCGGTGTCAACGTGCCCAAGCTCTGCGCGACCGATTCGCTCGAACCGTTCGGTTCCTGCCGCCTTTGCCTCGTCGAAATCGAGGGCAAACGCGGCTATCCGGCCTCGTGCACGACGCCGGTCGAAGCGGGCATGCGCGTGCGCACGCAAAGCGATCGTCTGCAAGCATTGCGGCGCAACGTGATGGAGCTTTACATCTCCGATCACCCGCTCGACTGCCTGACTTGCCCTGCCAACGGCGACTGCGAGCTGCAGGACATGGCCGGTGTCGTAGGCCTGCGCGAAGTACGCTACGGCTTCGACGGCGCAAACCATTTGCAGGACGTCAAGGACGAAT
This sequence comes from uncultured Burkholderiaceae bacterium, assembly GCA_966212065.1. Classification (GTDB taxonomy): domain Bacteria; phylum Pseudomonadota; class Gammaproteobacteria; order Burkholderiales; family Burkholderiaceae; genus Trinickia. The sequence goes on along the minus strand of CBIHOQ010000017.1, from coordinate 8,466 downwards.
CGAATCCGTACTTCACCTACGATCCGTCCAAGTGCATCGTCTGCAACCGCTGCGTGCGCGCATGCGAAGAGACGCAAGGCACGTTCGCGCTGACGATCGCCGGGCGCGGTTTCGAATCGCGGGTCGCAGCGAGCGAGAATCAGCCCTTCATGGAATCGGAGTGCGTCTCGTGCGGCGCCTGCGTCGCGGCCTGCCCGACGGCCACGCTCGTCGAGAAGACGGTCTCCTTCGTGGGCCAGCCCGAGCATTCGATCATCACGACGTGCGCGTACTGCGGCGTGGGCTGTTCGTTCAAGGCCGAGATGAAGGGCAGCGAAGTCGTGCGCATGACGCCGCACAAAAACGGTCAAGCGAACGAAGGCCACGCCTGCGTGAAAGGACGCTTCGCGTGGGGCTATGCGACGCACAAGGATCGCATCACGAAGCCGATGATCCGCGCGAAGATTACGGACCCTTGGCGCGAGGTCTCCTGGGAAGAAGCGATCGCCTATGCCGCGTCGGAATTGCGCCGCATCCAAGACAAACACGGCCGCGACTCGATCGGCGGCATTACGTCCTCGCGCTGCACCAACGAGGAAACGTATCTCGTGCAGAAGCTCGTGCGCGCCGCCTTCGGCAACAACAATGTCGATACTTGCGCACGCGTCTGCCATTCGCCGACGGGCTACGGCCTGAAGACGACGATCGGCGAATCGGCCGGCACGCAGACGTTCGCGTCCGTCGAGAAGGCCGACGTCATCATGGTCATCGGCGCGAACCCGACCGACGGTCACCCTGTCTTCGGCTCGCGCTTGAAGCGCCGCCTGCGTGAGGGCGCCAAGCTCATCGTCGCCGATCCGCGCCGCATCGATCTCGTCGACGGCCCGCACGTGAAGGCCGCCTATCATTTGCAGTTGCGCCCCGGCACGAATGTCGCGCTCGTCAATGCGCTCGCCCATACGATCGTGACCGAAGGCCTGTTGGCCGAAGGATTTATCGCCGAACGCTGCGAGCCGCTCGCGTTCGAACAGTGGCGCGCATTCGTCGCAAAACCCGACAATTCGCCGGAAGCGACGGCCGATGTAACGGGCGTGCCGGCCGAGCTCTTGCGTGAAGCGGCGCGCTTGTACGCGACGGGCGGTAACGCGGCGATCTACTACGGTCTTGGCGTAACGGAACACGCACAAGGCTCGACGACCGTCATGGGCATCGCGAATCTCGCGATGGCGACCGGCAATATCGGGCGCGAAGGCGTCGGCGTCAATCCGCTGCGCGGCCAGAACAACGTGCAGGGCTCGTGCGATATGGGCTCGTTCCCGCATGAGCTGCCCGGCTATCGGCACATCGGCGGGGATGAAGTACGCCATCAATTCGAAGCGGCTTGGGGCGTGCAACTGCAAGCCGAGCCGGGCCTGCGCATCCCGAACATGTTCGACGCGGCACTCGACGGCAGCTTCAAAGGCCTCTACTGCCAAGGCGAGGACATCGTTCAATCCGATCCCGACACGCAGCACGTGGCCGCCGCCCTCACGTCGATGGAATGCATCGTCGTGCACGACATCTTCCTGAACGAGACGGCGAAGTATGCGCACGTGTTTCTACCCGGCTCGTCGTTCCTCGAAAAAGACGGGACGTTCACGAACGCGGAGCGCCGTATTTCGCGCGTGCGCCGCGTCATGCCGCCGCTCGCGGGTTATGCCGACTGGGAAGCGACGCTGATGCTCTCGCGCGCCCTCGGCTACGAGATGGACTACGCGAATCCGTCGGAAATCATGGACGAGATCGCGCAACTTACGCCGACCTTCCATGGCGTGTCGTACGCACTGATCGATCGGCTCGGCAGCGTCCAATGGCCTTGCAACGAGCAAGCGCCCGAAGGCACGCCGACGATGCACGTCGACGAATTCGTCCGCGGCAAAGGCAAATTCGTCATCACGCAGTTCGTGGCCTCGCGCGAGAAAGTCACGCGGCGCTACCCGCTTCTGCTGACGACGGGACGCATCCTGTCGCAATACAACGTGGGCGCGCAGACGCGCCGCACGGAAAACTCGCGCTGGCACGAAGAGGATCGCTTGGAAATCCATCCGCATGACGCCGAGGATCGCGGGATCAAGACGGGAGATTGGGTCGGCATCGAATCGCGTGCGGGGCAGACGGTGCTTCGCGCGCTCATCAGCGAGCGGATGCAGCCCGGCGTCGTCTATACGACGTTCCACTTCCCCGAATCGGGCGCGAACGTCATCACGACGGACAGCTCGGATTGGGCAACGAACTGCCCCGAGTACAAGGTCACGGCGGTACAGGTGCAGCCGGTACAGCAGCCGTCCGAATGGCAACAGGACTATGAACGCTTCAACGAAACGCAGCTCGAGTTGCTGCGCGAGCGCGAGCGGGCGCTGTCGGGCGCGACGAGCGGCAAATAGGTAAGCACGATGATCGGCAAAGAACGACTGAACGAAGGCAGGCAGCAATGAACGTCGAGCATTTGATCGAAATGGCGAATCAGATCGGCGAGTTCTTCGGGTCGATGCCCGATCGCGAGGAAGCGCTGACCAGTATCGCCGAGCATATTCGGCGTTACTGGGAGCCGCGGATGCGGCGCGCGATCCTTGCGTCGCTGGACGATCCCGAGGCCAGCGAGACCATGTCGCCGATCGTGCGCGAGGCGCTCACGCGCACGCGCGAAGCGCTGACGCCTCAAGCCGGGTAATGCGCGCCGCTAGTGCGCGCGTTCAGTTCGCCGGGCCCATGGCGCAATACCACGTCTCGCAATGCCGTGCGAGCGCGCTCGCATCGGAAGCCGGCCGCCCGCGCGCGCCGATGTAGCCATCCGGCCGCACGAGGTAGAACGCCGGGCGCGTCCGCCCATAAGCGTGCACTAGCGACGGGGCATTGCTTTCACGCGCGTCGGTGACGCGCCAGATCCGGACGGCGCCCGGCAGCGCGGTTTCGATCGCCGATATCAGGCTGTCCAGCTCCGGGTCCGGCTCGGCAGCGGTCGGCCCCAGCCTGCCGGTCGCATCGAGCGCCGCTTCGGGCCCGCCCGGCAATTGAACAAGCAGGAACAGCGAGAAAAAGCCCGGATCGTGCAGATCGTAGAGACGCGCGGTGCCGGGCGCGCGGCCGAGCGGACCGTCAACGACATGCACCAGCGCATCGGGCGCCCGTTCCCCGGCCCGCGGGCCGCCGTCGAGCACGCGCTCGAGCGTGAGCGGGCTGCGCCGGTATTGAATCGCAAGTTCGCTGACCATCAGCCGCGCGGCATCGCGCAACGGACCGAAGGCGGCCAGCACCGGCATCACGCGTTCGCGCAAGAGCTTCATCGGCCCGCGCTCGGCCTCGGCCAATTGCGTGATGAACGCCGTTTGACGCAAGACGTCGCGCTCGATCGGATGGCGTTCCATCTCGTAAGTATCGAGCAACGGCTCGCCCGCGCGGCCGGCTATCGTGCGCGCGAGCTTCCAGCCCAAGTTCAACGCCTCCTGAATGCCCGTGTTCATCCCTTGCGCGCCGGCCGGACTGTGGACGTGCGCCGCGTCGCCGGCCAGAAAGACGCGACGCACACGCAGCTTCTCGACCATGCGGCTGTTCAGACGGAAATACGAAGACCAGGCAAGCCCCGACAGCATCAGCGGATGGGCCACCCGCCGCGCCACGATCATGCGGTATAGCTCGAGCGACGGCGGTAGGTCCTCGGCCGTCAACCCTTGCGCATGCGGTTGCTCGCGATGCCGCGTGGCCGCATCGGCAGGCGGATCGTCCCAATCGTCTCGGTCCTCCGGCAAACCCGGCGCGGAGGTCGACGACATTGTCATGCTCGATGCCGATTCGGCCAGCGCCAATACATCGTCGGCGTTATCGGCGATCAAGCGGTGACGGCCGCCCCCCATCGGAATGACAGCAGCCAATCCGTCGCGCGACGCGAATAAATGGAACTCATCGTCCGACAAGTCCGAATCGACCTGCAAATCGGCAAGCATGAATGTCTGCTTGAGCGTCTTGCCGGCAAAATTCAAACCGAGCAGATGACGGACCGTGCTGTGCGCGCCGTCCGCGCCGATCAAGTAAGCGGCGCGGCATGTCTCCTGCCGGCCATCGGCATGCAGCAGTTGCACTTCGACCTGAGAGGCATCCTGCTTCAGGCCAACGAGCTCGATGCCGCGCTCGATGTGCACGCCGAGGGTCGCCAGGTGCGCCTTCAGCAGCCGCTCCGTGACGGATTGGTCGAGACAGAGCAGATAGGGGTAGCGCGTTTGCAGCGGGTCGAAATCGAGACGGGCGAGCCGATGGCCGTTCGAGTAGAGGTTTGCCGCGCGCAGGCGGTGACCCAGAGCGAGAAACGGCTCGACAACGCGGTGCTGCTCGAAAAGCTCCAATGTGCGGGCTTGGATGCCGATCGCCCGTGAGTACGCTGCCGGCTGCGGCGCACGATCGATGAGACGCACGTTCGTATGCGCGCGCGCCAAGCTCATCGCCGCGGCGAGCCCGGTCGGCCCTGCCCCGACGATCAGCACCGGCAACGCGTTGCCGTGAGCGGCGGCCATGCTTGTCCTCCGGCGGACCAAGAGATTCTCGCCAAGTGTACGCCGCCGGCACGCAATCGGGCTCCCACTCGCCCCCGCAAATATCGCAGGTATGGCGCCACGGGACACCGCCCTACCCCCGCTCCGCTTGGGCGTGTGCGCGGCCGGCTAAGTGAGGCCGGCAGAGGCCCGGGTTCCCGAGTATGGGACAATGCCGCGTTACGCCATTGCCTGCCGTCATGGATCCCTTTTTCGCCCGCGCCTATGCGGCGCATCGTGACGGACGACTCGCCGACGCCGAGCGCGACTACCGTGCAGCGATCGACGCCGATCCCGTCCATACCGACGCCCTCCATCTCCTGGGCGTGCTTCGCCATCAGCAAGGACATCACGAAGAAGCCGCGGAACTCGTTGGTCAGGCCGTTGCGCTACGGCCCAACGACGCTGCACTGCAACTGAACCTCGGCAACGCGCTCAAGGCGCTCGGGCGGCTTGACGGAGCGATCGAGCGGTTTCGGAACGCACTCTCGCTTGCGCCGGAATTTCCGCTCGCGCATTACAACCTCGGTAACGCGTACGCGCAGGCGGGCCGTCACGAAGACGCAGTCGACGCATTCGAAAGAACGCTGCGCCTGCAACCGAACGACGCCTCGGCATTCAACAATCTCGGCAACGCCCTGCACGCACTTGGCCGTAGCGAAGAAGCCATCGCCGCGTTCTCTCGCGCGCTCGCGCTACGTCCGCGGCACGCGGGCGCGCATAACAATCTCGGCATGGCATTCGCCGCACTCGGGCGCAGCGACGATGCGATCGATCAGTTCCGCGCGGCGCTAGCAGCCGAACCGCGCTTTGTCGCGGCCCACTTCAACCTTGGCAACACGCTGGACGCAGTCGGTCGCCACGAGCAATCCGCAGCCGCGTTCGAGGCGACGCTCGCGCTGCAAGCCGCGTTCCCGCCTGCGCTGCTGGGGCTCGCCAACGCCTTGGCGGCGCAGGGCCGCCATAGTGAAGCGATCCCCCGCTTCGAGCGCGCCGTCGGCTTCGATCCGCAACTCGCGCTGGCCTGGCTCGGCCTCGGCAACGCGCACCATGCGCTTGGCGCGCACGAAGCGGCGTTGCGTGCGTTCGACCAGGCGCTGCGCATTCGCCCCGACCTCGCCTCGGCGCAGTTGAACCGCGCGCTCACGCTGCTAACGCTCGGCGATTTCGCCCGCGGACTGCCCGCCTACGAATCGCGGCTCGCGATCGCCGCAACGGCCGGCGCGCCCCCCGCAGCCTTGCCGCGCTGGCAAGGCGAACCGATCCCCGATCGCACGTTGCTCATAGAAGCGGAACAAGGTTTTGGCGATACGCTGCAATTTCTGCGCTTCGTCCCGCTCGCGCGTGAGCGCGCCGGCCGCGTCGTGCTGACCGTGCAGCGCGAGCTAGCGGCGCTCGCCGCCCCGCTTGCGAAGGCTTGGCGCGTCACGCTGGCCATCGCAGGGGAAGCCCCGCCGCAAGCGGATCTGCAATGCTCGCTGCTGAGCTTGCCGTTCGCGCTGGGGACACGGCTCGACACGCTGCCGTGCGCACGCCGCTACCTCGACGTGCCCCCCGTCTACCGCCGCCGCTGGCGCGGCTCGCTCGGCGGGCATGCAAAAGTAAAGATCGGCCTCGCTTGGTCGGGCCGCATCCAAGCCCAGGAAAACCGTGCGATGCCGGTGGCGGCCTTGGCGCCGCTGTTCGCGGTCCCAGGCGTCGATTGGCTCGTGCTGCAGCCGAATCTGACCGACGACGACAAGCGCGCCCTCGATGCCTATGCGCGCACGGCGTCCATTCACCGCTTCGACGCGCGTATCGACGATTTTGCCGATACCGCCGCTATCGTCGAGCGGCTCGATGCGGTGGTCTCGATCGATACGTCGATCGCTCACTTAGCCGGCGCGCTGGGCAAGCCGCTTTGGCTCATGCTGCCGTTCGCAGCCGACTGGCGCTGGTTCGCAAACACCAAGCACAGCCCTTGGTACCCGAGTGCGCATCTGGTAAGGCAGCCATCGCCGGGGCAATGGACGCCTGTCGTCGAGGAAGTAGCGGGCGCCCTCTCGCACGCGTTTTTCGGCCGCTGAAAGCAAACGCGTCGATATCAGAGCGCGCCGCCGCGCTCGCGAATTTGCGGCCACGCCAGCTTCATGTAGTAGAGCATCGACCAGATCGTCAGTACGGCTGCGAGATAGATGAGCCAAAGCCCCCAGACCCGCGTATCGATCGCGAGCGAGCCGGGCAGCGGCACGCTGCCGTAGTAAAGCAACATGGGGATGGCGACCATCTGGCAAACCGTTTTGAATTTACCGAGCCGATTGACGGCAACGCTCTTGGAAGCGCCGATCTGTGCCATCCACTCGCGCAAAGCCGAAATGGCGATTTCACGGCCGACGATCACGAGCGCGATCGCCGAGTCGATGCGCGCCAATTGCACGAGCACGAGCAGCGCGGCCGTGACCATCAGCTTGTCGGCGACGGGATCGAGGAACGCGCCGAATGCCGATGTCTGGTTCCATTTGCGCGCGAGAAAACCGTCGAACCAATCGGTCAGCGCGGCCAGCACGAAGATCGCCGCCGCCGCCATGTTGCGATCGACGGCGCTCATCATCGAATCGGGCACGTAAAAGACGCCGACGACGAGCGGAATCAGCACGATGCGCAGCCATGTCAGAAAGATCGGAAAGTTGAACGGCATGGCGAATGGCGGACGTAGAAAGTGGAGGGGCGGACGAAGGAGACGCCATTGTGCCGCGTCGCCGAACCCGCTACAAGCCGAGCGCCGGACCCAGGGGTACCGGCGCGACGGCCGCTCAGTGCAGTTGCCGGTAGATCTGCTCGGCGAGGGAATGCGAAATACCTTCGACGCTCGCCAAATCCTCCACGCTCGCCGCGACGACGCCGCGCAGCCCGCCGAAACGCGCGAGGAGCCGCTGGCGCCGCTTGGAGCCGATGCCCTCGAGCTCTTCGAGCCGCGACGTCTGGCGTGCCTTGGCCCGTTTTGCTCGCATGCCCGTAATCGCGAAGCGGTGCGCTTCGTCGCGGATCTGCGCGACAAGCATCAGCGCCGCGCTTTCCTTACCCAGCTCGAGCGACGGCCGGCCATCCGCAAATACGAGCGTCTCGAGCCCGACCTTGCGGCCCTCGCCCTTGGCAACGCCGACGAGCATCGAGTGATCGAGCCCAAGTTCGGTGAACACTTGGCGCGCGACTTCGACCTGGCCCTTGCCGCCGTCGATGAGCACGATGTTCGGCAACACGCCGCCGGCCGCGATCGGCTCAGCCGAATCGGCCGCCAGCTCGGGATCGGCCGCAGCCTCGGGCTCGAGTTGCGCCGCGCGATCTTCCGCATTGCCCGCGGCGAGTTCGAGGAGCTTCTCGTACCGGCGCGTAAGCACCTGCCGCATGGCCGCGTAGTCGTCGCCCGGCGTGATCCCTGTGATGTTGTAGCGGCGATACTCGCCCGACTGCATCTTGTGATCGCGATAGACGACGCACGACGCTTGGGTCGCCTCGCCCATCGTATGGCTGATATCGAAGCACTCGATGCGCAAATGCGCGAGATCGTCGCATTCCATGCCTAGGACATCGGCTAGCGCGCGGGTGCGTCCTTGCTGAGAGCCGCGTTCGGACAGCAGCCGCGCGAGTGCGAGCCGCGCGTTTTGCTCGGCCATCGCAAGCCAGACGCGCCGTTGTCCCTGCGGCTGGCGCACGAACGTGACTTTGTGCCCGGCCTGCTCCGTCAATAGATCCGCGAGTTCGCGAGTGGCGGGTGCGTGGCTGACGACGAGCACGGGCGGAATCCGGTTGCCGAGATAGTGCTGAGCGATGAACGCTTCGAGTACTTCCGTTTCGATGCCGGCTTCGAGGGGGCCCGCCGGATCGTCCGCTGCGGTCGGCTCGGTCGGCTCGGTCGGCGGCGCTAGCGACAAGCGCGCGTCGACGT